>JAYQSQ010000015.1:0-303115 GCA_038146985.1 Alphaproteobacteria bacterium | reverse complement strand
AACTATCTTTTCAACATCCGCAATCCGGACGAGACCATCAAGATGGCCGCGGAATCGGTGATGCGCGATATCGTCGGCCAGACGCCGATCCAGGAGGCGCTGACCAGCGGGCGCGAGGATATCGAGCGGCGGACCCTGGCATCGCTGCAGAAGCTGATGACCGAATACGGCGCCGGTATCGAAGTGCGCCAGGTGCAGATGCTTGAGGTGCTGCCGCCGAAGAACGTCATCGACGCCTTCGACGAGGTCTCGCGGGCGCGCCAGGACAAGGACCGCCTGAAGAACGAGGCCGAGGCCTACCGCAACGACATTGTCCCGCGGGCGCGAGGCGAGTCTCAGCAGACACTGCAGGGCGCCGAAGCGTATCGCCAGGAGGTCGTCAACCGGGCACAGGGTGACGCCAACCGCTTCAACCAGGTCTATGACGCCTACAAGCGCTCCAAGGACGTGACAACAATGCGGATCTATCTTGAGACGCTGGAAGAGGTCTTCCAGAACGTCAACAAGGTGATCATCGACGGTGATGCCGGCGGGGCGTCCGGCGTGGTTCCCTACCTGCCGTTGCCGGAACTCCAGAAGCGCCTGGGTAGCCCGGCGGCCAACGCGACGGGGAGTGCCAAGCAATGAACAAGGCCCTAGCCATTCTCGGCGTCGTCATCGTCGCCATCGGCATTATCGCCGGCGGATCACTTTTCATCGTCGAGCAGACCCAGCAGGCGATCGTGCTGCGCCTCGGCAAGCCACAGAAGACGATCCAGGAACCTGGTCTCAATGTGAAGATCCCGTTCATCGAGGAAGTGCTGTTCTACGAGAAGCGGGTGCTCGATCTCGATCCGCCGACCGAGCGGGTGATCCTGGCCGACCAGAAGCGGCTGGACGTCGACTCCTATGCCCGCTACCGGATCACCGATCCGCTGCTGTTCTACCAGACCACCCGGCAGATCAGCGGTGTTCCGAGCAAGCTCAGCCCGATCATCAACTCGTCGCTGCGCCGGGTTCTCGGCAACGAGACTCTGCTGAACATCCTGTCGACCAAGCGCGGCACGATCATGGTGGATATCCAGCGGGCGGTGAACGACGCGGTCAAGCGCTTCGGCATGGAGATCGTCGAGGTGCGGGTGCGCCGGGCCGACTACCCGGATGAGACCCGGGCCAATATCGAAAACCGGATGAAGTCCGAGCGCGAACGCGAGGCCAAGGAGTTCCGCGCCGAGGGCTTCGAGCAGGCCGAGGGCATCCGCGCCGACGCCGACAAGCAGAAGGTGGTGATCCTGGCCGAAGCCCAGAAACGCGCCGAGACCCTGCGCGGCGAGGGCGACAGCAAGGCGATCCAGATCTATGCCGACGCGTTCGGCCAGGATCCGGAATTCTTCGCCTTTTACCGCTCGATGCAGGCCTACCGGAAGTCGATCGCCTCGAGCGACACCACCATGGTGCTGTCTCCCAACAGCGATTTTTTCCGGTATTTCAGGGATATCGGCGGCAGCACGGCACCGGCTTCGAAGCCGTAAGCCGACGGGACCATCGCGGGCATGGGCCGGCCGGGAGCGCGTGAACGGTGAGCGATCTCCTGACCGGCCTCGCCCTGGTTCTGGTGATCGAGGGCGCGGTCTTCGCCCTGTTCCCCGGGCGCAAGCGGAACCTGCTGACGACGCTCCTGACCCTGCCGGACAACGTGGTGCGGCTGACCGGGCTGCTGTCCGTCGCGCTCGGGGTTTTCGCGGTATGGATGATCCGGGGGTGATGGCGCGATCCGTCATCCGCGCGCCACGATTTTTCCGCTTCAGGTCACAACATTGTCATCTTTGCCGCGCTTCGCGCCATAATTTCTCCATGGCGGAATGGTGAATCGATTTACCGGCCATCTTGGACATTGACAGTCGGGCGTCCTGCCCCAACCTTGACTGTGAAAATCGCGAGCCCGAAGCTGGACGTTCAGTATCGCCATGGCCGGCATTCGGGCGCACGAATGCAGAATGGAGTTGATGAACCATGTTGATGAAATCGCGTTCAATGGCGCGCGAGAGCGTCAAACCGACCATGGAGTCCGCGCGGGCGGGCGCCTGGGGTGCCGTCATGGCTCTGGCTCTGGCCCTCGTCATCGCCTTGCCCACCAGCCAGGGCGCCGCCAAGGCGCCGCCGGCAAGTTTCGCCGACCTCGCGGAGCGGCTCCTGCCCGCCGTGGTCAATATCTCGACAACCCAGACCGTTCAGGCCCAGCGGCCGGACGGCCCGGACATGCCGCAATTCCCGCCGGGCTCGCCCTTCGAGGAATTCTTCAAGGACTTCTTCGAGCGCAACCGGCCGGACGGCGATCGGGGCGGGCGGCCGTCGCCGCGCCGGGCCCAGTCCCTCGGTTCCGGCTTCATCATCGATCCCTCGGGCATCGTGGTGACCAACAACCACGTCATCGCCCAGGCGGACGAGATCAAGGTCCGGCTTCAGGACGACACCGAGTTCGAGGCCAAGCTGCTCGGGCGCGATCCCAAGACCGATATCGCGGTGCTCAAGATCGAGCCCGGCAAGACCAAGCTCACCGCCGTCAGCTTCGGGGATTCCGACAAGCTGCGGGTCGGCGACTGGGTGGTCGCGATCGGCAACCCGTTCGGGCTCGGCGGCACGGTGACCGCCGGCATCGTCTCGGCGCGCGGCCGCGACATCAACCAGGGCCCCTATGACGACTTCATCCAGACCGACGCGTCGATCAACAAGGGCAATTCTGGCGGCCCGCTGTTCGATCTCGACGGCAAGGTGATCGGCATCAACACGGCCATCTTCTCGCAGTCCGGCGGCTCGGTCGGGATCGGCTTCGCGGTCGCCGCCCGCCTGGCCAGCCCGGTGGTCGCCCAGCTCAAGGAATTCGGGCGCACCCGGCGCGGCTGGCTCGGAGTCCGCATTCAGCAGGTCACCGACGAGATCGCCGAGGGCTTCGGGCTCAAGGAGGCGCGGGGCGCACTAGTCGCCGAGGTGACCAAGGACGGTCCGGCCGAGGCGGCGGGCATCAAACCCGGCGACGTGATCCTGACCTTCAACAACCGCGAGGTCGAGGAAATGCGCAAGCTGCCTCGGATCGTCGCCGAAACCCCGGTGGGCGTCGACGTGCCGGTCGAGGTCTGGCGGGAGGGATCGCTGAAGAAGGTGACGGCCCGGATCGGCGAGCTTGAGGAATCCGAAAAGGCTCAGGCGATTCCGGCCTCCAAGACCGAGGGACCGTCAACCGGCAACACCGGACGGGTCGACGCTGTCGGCCTCGACCTTTCCTCCATGACGGACGCGCTGCGGGCCGAGCACTCCATCGCCGCCGAAATCGACGGGGTGGTCGTGGTCTCGGCCGATCCCGACGGTCCGGCGGCCGAAAAGGGCCTGCAACCTGGCGACGTGATCGTCGAGGTCGATCAGGTCGAGGTGTCCAAGCCTTCGGACGTGGCCGAGATCGTCCAGAAGGTGATCGACGCCGGCCGCAAGAAATCCGTGCTCTTCACGGTCAACCGCCAGGGATCGACCCGCTTCGTCGGCCTGAGGGTCAAGAAGGGCTGACGGCCGCCAACGCGACCGCGCCGCCCCCCGGCCTACCGCTGGGGGGCGGTTTTTTTTACTTTTACCGTGTTTGAGTCGATGGCCGGTTTGGCTAGAAACTCTCACTTCGTATCCCCGACGAAGGTCGGGGCCGACGCCTGTGGCCAATCCTCGTGACGGATAGCGGATCACAAGCAACCGACTTTGTAAGTGTTCTACGATCCTGCTCGCGCCACCGCTTCAGGCGTCGACCCCGCCCTTCGTCGGGGATGCGGTTACGCCCCCGACACCACGCTTTTGTGACTGGCCCGTGACGCCGTCCCGGGCGATGGTGCGTCCATGCTGACACGCCGCCGATTTCTTACCTTTGTGACCGCCGCCGTGCTCGTCCCGTCGCTCGTCCAGGCGGCACAGGACCCGGAGATTCTGACCGCGCCCGAGGCCCTGGCCAGGGTCGCGGCCGGACAGCTGATCCTCATTGATGTCCGCTCCGAGGAGGAATGGCGCGAGACCGGCATCCCCAAGGGGGCCCTGGCGATCAGCATTCACGACCCCGGCGGCAGGACCGGATTTCTGGAGAAGGTGCGAGCCGCGATCGGCGACAAGCCCGGACGTCCGGTGGCGACGATCTGCGCCGCCGGCGTGCGTTCCGACCGTACCCGCGACTGGCTGCTCGAAGCCGGCTACGCGCCGGTCATGAACGTGCGCGAGGGCATGCTGGGACGCTGGCGCCCGTTCGAGCCCGATCAGCCGGTATGGCTGAAGCGGGGCCTGCCGACCGAACCCTGGACGGGCGACTGATCAGGCCGGCAATTCGGCCACGAATTCCGAAGCCCGATAGCCTTGCAGATACAGCAGCGCCGTCAGGTCGCCGTGATGGACGGCGAAGCGCCCCGCGGCGGCGACCGCGGGCTTGGCGTGGAAGGCGACCCCGGTTCCGGCGCCCAGCAGCATCGGAATGTCATTGGCGCCGTCGCCCACCGCCATCACCTGGTCGGGGCGGAGGCCGCGCGCCTCGCAGAACGCATGCAGGCTCGCCAGTTTGGCTTCCTTGCCGAGGATCGGCTCGCCGACCGCGCCGGTGATCACGCCGTCCTCGACCAGCAGCCGGTTGCCCCGGTTCACCTCGAAGCCGACCGTTGCCGCGACGGCCTCGGTCACGAAAGTGAATCCACCCGAAACCAGGGCCGTGAAGGCCCCGTTCGCTCGCATGGTCCGCACCAGCGTCTCGGCCCCGCCGGTAAGCTCGATGCGCTCCTTGAGCAGCCGGTCGAGCAGACCCGCCGGCTGTCCCGCCAGGAGCCGCACCCGGTCGCGCAGCGCGGTGTCGAAATCGATCTCGCCGCGCATCGCCCGGGCGGTCACCGGCGCCACCTGGTCCTTGATGCCGATGAAATCCGCCAGATCGTCCAGGGACTCGCCGGTGATGATGGTCGAGTCCATGTCGGCGATCAGGATCCGCTTGCGCCGCCCGGCCAGCGGCTGAAGATTGATATCGGCGGCAAGCCCAGCGAGCGCGCCGCGGACCGCCTCACCAGCGCCGTCGACCGAGGCCGCGTCGAACGTCAGATCCAACGCCACCGCCGGCGCCAGCCATGCCGGCCGGATGTCGCGGGCGCCCCAGGCGGCCAGCGCGGCGGACGCGGCGGCGGCGGCCTCGTCGGTCAGCGACGGCGCCCGAGGATCGCCGGTGAGGGTGAGCGCGTATTGCATGGCAACGGCTTATGGCGTATCGCCGAAGCCCATGTCCAGCGCATCGAGCTCAGCCGGAGGGAAAATCCCCGTCATTGTGGTCGCCGGTCCGACCGCGAGCGGCAAATCCGCCCTAGCCGTCCGGATCGCCGAGACCTTCGGCGGCGAGGTGGTCAATGCCGATTCCATGCAGGTCTACCACGAGTTGGAGATCCTGACCGCGCGCCCGGGGCCCGAGGACCTCGCCCGGGCCACCCACCATCTCTACGGCATCCGCTCCCTGGCCGAGCCCTGCTCGGCGGCGGCGTGGCTCGAGCTTGCCGTGGCGGCGATCCGGGACATCCACGGGCGCGGGCGCCTGGCGGTAGTCTGCGGCGGCACCGGCTTTTACATCCGCGCCCTGCTGGAAGGCCTGGCGGAGATTCCGGAGATTCCCCCGGCAGTCCGCGCCGCCGCCAGGGCCAGACATGCCGAACTCGGCGGCGCGTCGTTCCGGGCCGCGCTGGCGGACCGCGATCCGCTGACCGCCGACCGTCTCGCCGATGGCGACACCCAGAGGCTGATCCGGGCCTGGGAAGTCGCCGAAGCCACCGGCCGCCCACTTTCCGCCTGGCAGGCCGACGGTCAGCGCCCGGTGCTTGATCTGGCCGCCTGCACCATCGCCCTGCTTCCCGAACGCACGGCCCTCTACGCCGCCTGCGACGGCCGGTTTCACGAAATGATCCGGCGCGGCGCCCTTGAGGAGGCGCGCCGGGTAGCGGCGCTCGGCCTCGATCCGGGCCTACCGGGCATGAAGGCGCTCGGATTGCCGGAACTGATCCGCCATCTCGGCGGCGAGATGCCCCTGGCAAGGGCGGTCGAACTCGCGCAGCAGGCCACCCGGCGCTACGCGAAACGCCAGACGACCTGGTTCCGCCACCAATTCGTACCGAAAATACCCATCGGCGCGCAATTTTCGAAAAGTTTGGAGCAGGAAATCTTTTCGAAAATTCGTGAGTTATTGTTGACCCCATCCGCCTGAGGCGTTAGGTTCCGCGCCGAGTCGCGGCCCGGTCGGGTCGCGCTTGCCCTCTGTAGCCCTTGAAAACCCTATCGAAAAGGATCGGAAACATGACACCCCGCATGTCTCAAACCCGAAAACCCGAGGCCCGAATGAGTGGGGCCGCTGTCATTCTCAAGGCTTTGCAGGATCAGGGCGTTGAAGTCGTATTCGGATATCCCGGCGGGGCGGTATTGCCGATCTACGACGAGCTCTTCAAGACCAATGCGGTACGCCACATTCTTGTGCGGCACGAGCAGGCCGCCGTGCATGCCGCCGAAGGCTATGCGCGATCGACCGGCAAGGTCGGCGTGGTGCTGGTGACCTCGGGACCCGGTGCGACCAACGCGGTGACCGGTCTCACCGACGCGCTGATGGACAGCATTCCGATCGTCTGTCTGACCGGCCAGGTGCCGACGCACCTGATCGGCAACGACGCGTTCCAAGAAGCCGACACCACCGGCATCACCCGGCCCTGCACCAAGCATAACTATCTGGTGAAAACTCCGACGATCTGGCGGACGTGATGCACGAGGCTTTCTATGTCGCTTCGCACGGACGCCCCGGCCCGGTGGTCATCGACCTACCGAAGGATATCCAGTTTGAAGACGCGCCCTATTATGGACCGGAAAACACCCGGCGCTGCGCCTATCAGCCGCGCATGCAGGGTGACCGCGCCAAACTCGAGGAGGCGGTCGACCTGATCGCCAAGGCCGAGCGGCCGATCTTCTATGGCGGCGGCGGATTGATCAATTCCGGCACCAAGGCGGGCGCGCTGTTCACCGAATTCGTGCGCCTGACCGGCTATCCCGCGACCCTCACCCTGATGGGTCTGGGCGCGATGCCGGCTTCGGACAAGCATTTCCTCGGCATGCTTGGCATGCATGGAACCTACGAGGCCAACCTCGCCATGCATGAATGCGACGTCATGGTGAATATCGGTGCCCGCTTCGACGACCGGGTGACCGGTCGGCTAGACGCCTTCGCGCCGGGCGCCAAGAAGATCCATGTCGATATCGATCAGTCCTCGATCAACAAGAACGTCTATGTGGACGTTCCCATCGTCGGCGACGCGGCGACGGTGCTCGAGGAAATGCTGGCGATCTGGAAGCAGCGGAAATACAAGCCCAACACCAAGGCCGTGGCCAATTGGTGGAAACGGATCGAGGAATGGCGCAAGCGTGACTGCCTGGCATTCAAGCAAAAGGGCAAGATCATCATGCCGCAATACGCGATCCGGCGGCTGTTCGAGAAGACCCGGGACCTGGACGCCTATATCACCACCGAGGTCGGACAGCACCAGATGTGGGCGGCCCAGTATTTCGGCTTCGAGGAACCGCACCGCTGGATGACCTCGGGTGGTCTCGGCACCATGGGTTACAGCCTGCCGGCGGCCATGGGCGTGCAGGTTGCGCATCCCGGATCCCTGGTGATCGATATTGCCGGAGAAGCCTCGTTCCTGATGAACATTCAGGAACTCTCCACGATCAGCCAATACAAGCTTCCGGTGAAGGCCTTCATCGTAAACAACCAGTGGATGGGCATGGTCCGCCAGTGGCAGGAGCTTAACCATGGCGGCCGGTACTCCGAGAGCTATTCGGACTCGCTGCCCGACTTCGTGAAGGTCGCCGACGCGTTCGGCGGCGTGGGGCTGGTTGCCGAGACCGTCGACGACCTCGATGACGTGATCGACGAGATGATCAAGACAGATCGCTTCGTGCTGGCCGATATCCGAGTCAAGAAGGACGAGAACTGTTTTCCGATGATTCCGTCGGGCTCGGCCCACAACGAGATGCTGCTTGGCCCGAACGACAGCGCCGCCAAGGCGACATCCGAAGACGGCATGGTACTGGTCTGACACCCCTTAGCGGCCGGCCGCCGGTGTTCCTGAACGCCGCGGTCGGCCTCGATCTTCATGCGGAGTGACAATTGGACGGCGCGGGTCCGCCGCGCCCATCGAGGATAACGAACGTGAGTAACATGACTGATGCGACCGAGCGGCGGCATACCATCGCCGTGCTCGTGGATAACGAACCCGGCGTCCTGGCCCGGGTGATCGGGCTTTTCTCGGGCCGCGGCTACAACATTGAAAGTCTTACGGTTTCCGAGGTCGACGAGGTTCAGAACCTGTCGCGGATCACCGTGGTGACGTCCGGCACGGCCATGGTGATCGAACAGATCAAGGCGCAGCTCTCGCGCCTGGTCCCGGTTCACGACGTCCATGATCTGTCGATCGAAGGTCCCTATCTGGAACGCGAACTCGCGTTGGTGAAGGTTCGAAATTCCGGCGAGGCACGCATCGAAGCGCTGCGCCTTGCCGACATGTTCCGGGCCAATGCCATCGACAGCACGCTCGGCAGCTTTGTCTTCGAGGTGACCGGCAGCCCCCGCAAGATCGACGCTTTTGTGGAACTCATGGTGGCCCTGGGCGAGATCGAAGTGTGCCGAGGCGGCGTCGTCGCGATCTCCCGCGGGCAAAAACTCGACATGCCGATGGTGGCGGAGTAGATACCCGCCATCGTTTCGCCTTGATCCGCGGATATCGTCTTTTGGCCCCCTGCCGGGCCGCTTGCTCGAATTACTTGAGATTTCGCCATCATTGGGTATCGTAGATGCCTGATTCCATGGTATGAATCTGAATCGACACGGGACGGTCGGAGGATCGGGTTGGCAGAGGCCTCCGAAATGAGAAAATTCTTGATCGCCGCGATGCTGGTGCGCTGGTCGAGGAGTGGAACCGACCAGCTGGCTGATTGAAACGGATTGACCATCGATGTTTGGGAATCTCTTCGGACTGCTCTCCGCCGACATGGCGATCGATCTCGGGACCGCCAATACGCTGGTATACGTGAAGGGGCGCGGGATCGTCCTGAACGAACCTTCCGTCGTGGCCATCACCTCGACGCTGGACAAGAAGCATCAGGTCCTGGCGGTCGGCGACGAGGCGAAACAGATGCTCGGCCGCACGCCTGGAACGATCCAGGCGATCCGGCCGCTCCGCGACGGCGTCATCGCCGATTTCGAGGTTGCGGAGGAGATGATCAAGCACTTCATCCGCAAGGTTCACAACCGCCGCAGCTTCGCCAGCCCGCAGGTCATCATCTGCGTGCCGTCCGGCTCGACGGCGGTCGAACAGCGCGCGATCGAGGAATCGGCGGAGCGCGCCGGCGCCCGCAGGGTGTACCTCATCGAGGAGCCGATGGCCGCTGCGATCGGCGCCAATCTGCCGGTGACCGAGCCGACCGGCTCCATGGTCGTGGATATCGGCGGCGGCACGACCGAGGTCGCGGTCATCTCTCTGGGCGGCATCGTCTATTCCTGCTCGGTGCGTGTCGGCGGCGACAAGATGGACGAGGCGATCATCGCCTATATCCGCCGCAACCATAACCTGCTGGTCGGCGAAAGCAGCGCCGAGCGGATCAAGAAGGAAATCGGGTCCGCCTTCCTACCAGGACGGGGTGGGAAAGACACTTGAGATCAAGGGCCGCGATCTGATGAACGGCGTGCCCAAGGAACTGGTGATCGATCAGGCCCAGATCGCCGAGAGCCTCGCCGAACCGATCAGCCAGATCGTCGAGGCGGTAAAGGTAGCCCTTGAGCAGACCCCCCCGGAACTGGCGGCCGATATCGTCGACAAGGGCATCGTGCTGACTGGCGGTGGGGCGTTGCTCGGCAATTTGGACTATGTCCTGCGCCATTCCACCGGCCTGCCGGTGTCGATCGCCGATGATCCGCTGTCCTGCGTCGCGATGGGAACCGGGCGCTGCCTGGAGGAGATGTCGGTGCTGCGCAACGTGCTGCATACCTCCTATCGGGGGCACGAGAAGTGGAAACGCTGATTTCTTGACCGCTAGAGGGAGCGATGGCGTCGAGACCCGTTTCATTCACGAGGGTTGCACAGCCGGTGCGCTCGCTGTGGCACCGCTTCGCGTATGCCGCGCTTGTCTTAGCCGCCTTCGGCCTGATGCTGCTCGGCAAGGCCGACGTGGTGATCGTGGAACGGGCGCGGGTCGCGGTAACCGACGCGGTCACCCCGATCCTCGAGGTGCTGTCCGAGCCCGCGAGCTCGATGACCCGGGTGTTCGACCAGATCGCCGAGCTGCGGGATCTGCGCGGTGAGGTCGACCGCCTCAGGGAGGAAAACGGGCGCCTGCGCAGATGGCAGCATGTCGCCGGCGGATTGCAGGCGGAAAATCAGGCGCTCCGTAACCTGACGCATTTCGTCGCCCCGCCGGGCCCGAAAGTGATCTCCGGCCGGGCGATTTCCAATGCGGGCGGTCCTTTCGTGCGCAGCATCCTGGTCAATATCGGCGAGCGCCACGGCGCGCGGCGCGGATTGGCGGCGGTGTCCGGCAACGGCTTCGTCGGCGTCGTGGTCGAGGTGGGCACCCACCACTCGCGGGTACTGCTGATGACCGATCTCAACTCGCAGATCCCGGTCATCGTACAGACCACCCGCGACCCGGGCGTTCTGGCCGGCGATAACTCGAACCGCCCCCGGCTTCAGTTCCTGCCGCAGAACGCCCATGTTTCCACCGGCGATCCCGTCGTGACCTCCGGCGAGGGCGGCGTGCTGCCGGCTGGATTGCCGATCGGCGTGATCACGGCCATCGGGGACGCCGGCGTGCACGTGAAGCCGATCGTCGACTGGGACCGCCTGGAATACGTTCAGCTTCTCGACTACCGCATTGAGGGAGTGTCCGGTGCGCCGGGCGCCAAGCCCCTCAAGGCGGCGCCGGCATATCCGATCAAGGCATCCGAGGATCCGGCCACCGTCACCTCGGGAAGCAGACGGCCATGACCCCCGGACTCGCTCAACGTCTGGACGTCTGGGCGCGGAACATGATGCCGAGCGTCACCACCCTGTTCCTCGCGCTGCCGAATGTCGTGCCGCTCGGGCTGCCGGCCATGTCCGACGTCATGCCGGTGGTCACCTTGATGGCGGTCTTCTACTGGTCGGTCTACAGGCCGGACCTGATGCCGCCGGCCGCGGTGTTCGTGCTCGGCCTGGCGCACGACATCCTGGCCGGGAATCCGACCGGCCTGATGGCGCTGACCCTGCTGGTGATCCACGGCGTGGCCGTCTCCCAGCGCCAGGTGTTCGTCGGCAAGCCGTTCTTCGTCGCGTGGCTCGGCTTCGCGGTGATTTCGGCCGGCGGGTTCCTGCTGATGTGGATCATGACCTGCATTCTCGCGGCGGAACTGCTGCTGACCATGGCGGTGGTGTTCCAGTACCTGATGACGGTGGTGAGCTTTCCGCTCGCGGCCTGGATTTTCGTTCGCGTGCACCGGTATCTCGTGCGCTAGGGATACGGCATGCGGCGGACCAGCGATCAGGAAACCCAACGGATCTTCACGCGGCGCGCGCTGCTGCTCGGCGGCGCGAAGCTGGGGCTGTTCGGTGCCCTCGCCGGCCGGCTCTACTATCTGCAGGTGGTCGAATCGGCGCGGTACCGCACGCTCTCCGAGGACAACCAGTTCAACCTCGAACTCCTCCCGCCGATCCGGGGTCGCATATTTGACCGCGGCGGCATCGCTCTGGCGGACAACCGCGACAACTTCCGCATCGAGATCGTCGCCGAGCAGACCTCGGATGTCGCACGCACCCTCAGCACCCTGCGCGAGATCATCGAAATCGAGGATTGGGATTTCAAACGGGTCCTGCGCGAAACCAAGCGCAAGCGCAGCTTCGTGCCGATAACCGTGGTCGAGAACCTGTCGCGCCGGGATATCTCCAGGGTCGCCATCAACGCGCCCTATCTGCCGGGCATCCGCATCGAGGTTGGGCGGACCCGGCACTATCCGCACGGCGCCTCGGCGGTGCATCTCACCGGCTATGTCGCGGCGGTGTCGGAATCCGAGCTGACCGGCGACCCGGTGCTGGAGCTGCCGGATTTCCGGATCGGTAAGTCCGGCATCGAGAAGCTGTACGATCTCGATATGCGCGGCTCGTCGGGCCAGCGTCAAGTCGAGGTGAACGCGCTCGGCCGGATCATCCGCAAGCTGCCCGGCAACGAGGGCCAGCCCGGCCGCGACATCACGCTGACCGTCGATGTCCGGCTACAGGAACTCACCTCGGCCCGGCTGGCGCAGGGCCAGTCCGAGGTGGTGGCGCGGGACGATCCGCGGGCGCTCGAGGCGATGGCGGCGCAGAAATCCCCGCCGCCTGCGGGCCCGACGGTCAATCTCGACGTGAACGGCGCCATCGCGCCGCCGGAAAGCGGCGCTGCCGTGGTCATGGATATCCACCGCGGCGATATTCTGGCCCTGGCGTCGACCCCGGGATACGACCCCAATCTCTTCAACAAGGGGCTCAGCCCCAGCGACTGGGAGCGGCTGCTCTCCAACCCGCGCTCGCCGATGACCAACAAGTCGATCACCGGCCAGTACTCGCCGGGATCGACCTTCAAGATGCTGGTATGCCTGGCTGCGCTGGAGGCGGATGTCGCGACGCCGGACACGAAGATCTTCTGCCCCGGCCATATCGAGCTCGGGACCGCCAAGTTCCACTGCTGGAAGAACCACGGCCACGGCCACCTGGACATGATCGGCGCGCTCGAGCAAAGCTGCGACATCTATCTCTACGAGATAGCCAAGCGCATCGGGATCGACCGCATCGCCGATATGGCGAGCCGGTTCGGGCTCGGCGAGAAACTGGGGATCGAGCTTCCGGGCGAAAGCCGGGGACTGATGCCGACCCGGGAGTGGAAACTGGCGACAAGGGGCGAGCCCTGGCAGACCGGCGAGACCCTGATAACCGGCATCGGCCAGGGCTTTGTTCTGTGCACGCCGCTGCAGATGGCGACCATGACCGCGCGGCTGGTCAATGGCGGCATCGCGGTCATGCCGCGTCTGGTGCGCGACCCGGCGGTCCCGGACCCCGGCTTCGAGCCCATCAAGGTGAGTGGGCAGCATCTGAGGATGGTCATCGAGGGCATGGAGCGGGTGGTCAACGGCAGCCGAGGAACCGCCCGGGCGGTGCCGCGCGCCGGCGCCCCGTTCCGGTTCGGCGGCAAGAGCGGATCGGTTCAGGTCAAGCGCATCACCAAGGCGGAGCGTCTGGCCGGCAAGATCAAGAACGAGGACCGGCCCTGGCGCGACCGCGACCACGCGATGTTCGTCGCCTTCGCCCCCCTGGAAGCGCCGCGCTACGCGGTCTCGGTGGTGGTCGAGCACGGCGGCAGCGGCAGCGGCATGGCGGCGCCGATCGCCCGCGATGTCCTGGCCGAGACGCTGCGGCTCGACCCAGCGCGCATCGCCGCCACTTCGGTCCGGCGGAAGGACGAATCCTGATGGCGCGACGGCCCCGGATCGATTCACTGAACCCGCCGGAACTAACCATTCCGCAGAAGCTCCGGCAGCTCAACTGGGGTCTGATCCTGCTGATCACCCTGATCGCCGCCGTCGGGTTCGCCATGCTCTATTCCGCCGCGAGCGGCAATTGGAGCCCCTGGGCGGAACGCCAGGTGGTCCGTTACGCGATCGGGCTGGCGATGGCGATCTGCATCGCGCTGGTCGACCTCAGATGGCTGATGAAATGGTCCTACGCGGTCTACGGCGTGGTGCTGGCGATGCTTGCGGCAGTGGAAGTCGCCGGCGAGATCGGCATGGGCGCCCAGCGCTGGATCGATTTCCGGATTTTCCAGCTTCAGCCCTCGGAGCTCATGAAGATCGCGCTGGTGCTGGCGCTGGCCCGGTATTTCCATGGCCTCACCCACGAGGATGTCGGCCGGCCGCATTTCCTGCTGATCCCGCTCGCGATGGTCGCCGCGCCGGTCATCCTGGTTCTGCGGCAGCCGGATCTCGGCACCGCCGGCATGATCCTGCTCGGCGGCGGCGCGATCTTCTTCCTCGCCGGCGTGCGCGCCTGGAAATTCGTGACCCTGCTGGTGATCGGCATCGCCTCGGTCCCGATCACCTGGCAGTTCCTGAGGGAATATCAGAAGAAGCGCATCCTGACCTTCTTCGATCCCGAGAACGACCCCCTCGGCTCCGGATACCACATCCTGCAGTCCAAGATCGCCTCGGCTCGGGCGGCATGTTCGGCAAGGGTTTCATGCAGGGCTCGCAGAGCCATCTGAACTTCCTGCCGGAAAAGCAGACCGACTTCATCTTCACCATGCTCGCCGAGGAGTTCGGCCTGATCGGCGGTCTCGACTGATCGGGCTCTTTCTGCTGATCACCTTCTACGGGATCGCGATCGGGCTCAGGGCCCAGTGCCAGTTCGCCCGGCTCTTGGCCCTTGGAGTAACGACCACCCTGTTCCTGTACGTCTTCATCAACATCGCCATGGTCATGGGTCTGATCCCGGTGGTCGGCGTGCCGCTACCGCTGATTTCCTATGGCGGCACGGCGATGCTGACGGCAATGACGGCGATCGGCCTGATGATGTGCGCCTATATCCACCGCGACCTCAGAATCAACCGGCAGGGCCAGATCGACGATTAGCGCGATCATCACATCGCGGGAAGCCACCGGCCTCGCCGCGGCGTTCGGGCCGGGCTAACATCGCTTCAGTGCGTCGCCGCCAGGGAGGGTCCGGCCATGAAAACAGTCGAAGCGATCGTCGAGGTTCTGAAGCGCGAGGGTGTTGACTGCGTCATCGGCTATCCGGTCAATCACCTGCTGGAATATGTCGCGCACCGCGATATCCGGCCGATCATCGTGCGCCAGGAACGGGTCGGCCTGCATATGGCCGACGCGATCTCGCGGCTGAGCTCGGGCGAGAAGCTCGGCGTGTTCGCGATGCAGCACGGCCCCGGTTCCGAGAACGCCTTCGGCGGCGTCGCCCAGGCCTATGGCGAGTCGGTGCCGATCCTGGTGCTGCCCATGGGCTATGCGACGAACATCGCGCAGATCGAGCCGAATTTCAGCTCCGCCCGCTCCATGGCCTCGGTCGCCAAATCGGCCGAATCCCTGGTCAGTCCGGGCGAGGTCGAACATGTCATGCGCCGGGCCTTCTCGAACCTCAAATCCGGGCGCGGCGGGCCGGCGGTGGTCGAGGTTCCGACTGACCTGATGATGGCCGAGGCCCCGGAACCGTCGGCCTACATTCCCACGGTCAAGGTCCGCTACGGCCCCGACATGGCCGACGTCAAGAAGGCCGCCGCGATGCTGGCCGCCGCCAAGCGGCCGGTGATCTATGCCGGACAGGGTGTCCACTATGCCAAGGCCTGGCCGCAGCTGAAGCGGCTTGCCGAGCTGCTGGCGGCGCCGACCACCACCAGCCTGCAGGGCAAGAGCGCGTTTCCCGAGGACCATCCGCTCTCGCTCGGCTCCTGCGGTCTTGCGATCCCGCTGGCGGTGCGCCGGCATCTCGACGCGGCGGACCTGATCTTCGGCATCGGCTGCAGCTTCACCCGCACCAGTTTCGGCACCAACATGCCGAAGGGCACGCCGATCATTCACGCGACGCTGGATCCGAAGCATCTCAACAAGGATGTTCCGGTTGCCCAGCCGATCCTCGGCGACGCGGCGCTGATCCTGGACGCGCTGATCCCCGAGCTCGAGACGCTGATCGGCGCCCCGCGCGACCCGGGCCCGGCGGCGGCGAAAATCGCGGCGGATCACGCGGAATGGATGAAGGAATGGGAGCCGCTGCTGACCTCCGACGAGAACCCGCTCTCGCCCTACCGGGTGCTGTGGGACCTGCAGAAGACGGTCGACAAGGCCAGCACCATCATCACCCATGACGCCGGCTCGCCGCGCGATCAGCTCTCGCCGTTCTGGAAGGCGACGGAGCCGCTGAGCTATATCGGCTGGGGCAAGACCACCCAGCTCGGCTACGGCCTCGGCCTCGCCATGGGGGCCAAGCTCGCGTGCCCAGACAAGCTCTGCATCAATGTCTGGGGCGACGCGGCGATCGGCTTCACCGGCATGGATTTCGAGACCGCCGTGCGCGAACGGATCCCGATCCTCTCGATCCTGCTGAACAATTTCTCCATGGCCATCGAGCTGAAGGTGATGCCGGTCTCCACCGACAAGTACCGCTCCACCGACATCTCCGGCGACTACGCGGCAATGGCCCGGGCCTTCGGCGGCTACGGCGAGCGGGTGACCGAGGTGGCCGAGATCATCCCGGCGATCCGACGCGGCATTGAGCAGACCCGGAACGGCGTGCCGGCCCTGCTGGAGTTCATCACCTCAAAGGAAACCCGGGTCTCGCGGCTTTAAAGAAACATCGTCCGCGAAAGGGTCATTGACCCTTCTAAGCCGTATCCCCGGCGAAGGCCGGGGCCGACGCCTGTGGCGGATCATCGTGACGGGCGGCCGATCGCGATCGGCAGCCTCTATTAAATGGCTCCGCCATCTCGCCTTTGGCCGGCGCTTCAGGCGGGGTCTCGGCCTGCGCCGGGGATACGGAGGGGCGGCGTAACCACATAGCCGGCCACGCCTCTTTTCAGCGGCAAGCATGGTCGGCTGGATCGGGTCCGCTTCTCAAACCGTATCCCCGACGTAGGTCGGGGCCGACGCCGTGGCGGATCATCGTGACGGTGGCCGATCGCGTCCAAAGATCTTCGAAAAGGCTCCGCCATCTCGCCTTTGGCCAGCGCCTCAGGCATGGCTTCCGGCCTTCGCCGGGGATACGGAGGGTGGAGGCGTAACCACATAGCCGGCCGCGCCTCTTTCCGGCGGCACGCATGGTCGGCTGGATCGGGTCCGCTCAAACCGTATCCCCGACGCGGGTCGGGGCCGACGCCTGTGGCGGATCGTCGTGACGGGCGGCCGATCGCGATCGGCAGTCCCTTTGAGAATGCCCCGCCATCTCGCTCTTTGGCCAGCGCCTCAGGCGTGGGCTTCGGCCTGCGCCGGGGATATGGAGGTGGGGGCGTAACCACAGGCCGGCCGCGCCTCTTTCCGGCGGCACGCATGGTCGGCTGGATCGGGCTCGGTCTCAAACCGTATCCCCGACGCAGGTCGGGGCCGACGCCTGTGGCGGATCATCGTGACGGGTGGCCGATCACGACCAAAGATCTTCGAAAAGGCTCCGCCATCTCGCCATTGGCCAGCGCTTCAGGCGTGGGCCTCGGCCTTCGCCGGGGATACGGAGGGGGCGGCGGCCTCAACCCGCCACGGCGATCAGGATCACCGCCGGAACGACGATGAAGACGGCGGCCACCACCCGGCCGGTGATCCGTTCGCGCCGGAACACCAGAACGCTCAACGCCAGGGTGAAGATCGGCGAGGCCGCGACCACCGGGATCACCTGGACCACCTGACCGAGATGCAGGGCGCTGTTCAGCGCGACCACGGCGAGGCTGAAACAGCCGCTCGCGGCCATGAACCAGCGGGCGCCGCGGCTGGCCCAGGGGATCTTCGGCGCGCCGCGCCGCGCCTTGTGGATGCCCAGGGTCACCAGCGCCGAGACTACGAAGCCGATCAGGCCCGCGAGATAGATATCCGGCACCATCTCCATGCCAACCTTGGTGAGCACGTGACCGCCGGAGCGGATCGCCGCCGCTCCGATCGGCAGGGCCAGCGCCCAGAGCGGCCAGCTTGAGGCGACGCCGCCGCGCTTGGTGCTCAGCATCATGATGGCGCCGACGATGGCCAGGGTGCCGACGGCGACCGGCCAGGTCAGCACCTCGCCAAGCCAGAACACCCCGAGCGCCGCGCCGAAGAATGGCGATGTCGAGGTCAGGGTGGTCGAGATCGTCGGGCCAAGATACCGCATTCCCGCCAGCGCCAGATTCGCCGAGACCGCCGGCCGGAACAGGCCGACCAGCACGAAGATCAGCACCGCCGGATGCAGCAGGTTGTCGATGTCGAGGAAAACCGGAGCCGCGAGCAGATACAGCGCCGCCGAGGTGCTGATGGTAATCGCCGCGCCGCTGCGGGAATCCATGTGCGAAAGCCCGACGCCCTGGAACTGGGCGCCGAGGGAGAAGAAGAACGCCGCGATCAGGGCGAAGACGACCGGCAGCAAGGAGGCGGAGGGGATGAAATCGGACACGGTCGCCCCCGTCACGCCAGCGCGATGAGAATGATCGCCGGGACCACCATGAACACCACGGAGACGGTGCGGGGCGTGATCCGCTCGCGCCGGAAGATCGCGATGCTCATCAGCATGGTGAAGACCGGGGCGGCGGAGACCACCGGTACCACCTGCACGATGGTGCCGCGCAGCAGCGCCTCGTTCAGCGCCAGGATCGCCAGCGCGAAGGCGATGCCCGCACCCATGAACCAGCGCGCGCCGGCGCCGCCCCAGAGGATCGGCGGAGCGTCCCGCCGGCTCTTATGAATGATGACCGTCGTCAACGCGGAGACCGTGAAGGTCACCAGGCTGACCATATAGGGGTCGGGAAGCGCGTTCATGCCGAGCTTGGAGAGCACATGCCCGCCGGACCGGATGATCGCCGCCCCGATCGGCAGCAGCAGCGCCCAGAGCGGCCAGCCGCCGGCGCCGCCCTTGTCCCTGCGGGCCAGCAGCATCACCGCCAGGACAATGACGATCGTGCCCACCGCGACCTCGGTGGTGATCACTTCGCCGAGCCAGAGTATCCCCATCGCGGCGGCGAAAAGCGGCGAGGTCGAGGTCAGCGTCGTGGCGATGGTCGGGCCGAGATACCGCATCCCCGCAAGGGCGAGATTGATCGACACGGCGGGCCGGAACAGCCCGATCAACGCGAACAGCAGGACCGCGGGATGAAACAGGTGATCCACAACCAGCAGCCAGGGCGCCAGCGCCGCGATGAACAGGGTGGAGACCCCGATCGAGAGCACCGCGCCGGCCCGGGAATCCATGGTGGCCAGACCCTGGTTCTGAAACTGATCGCCCAACGCGAACAGGAATGCCGACGCAAGGCTCAAAAGGATCGGGTAGAGCGCTGCCGATTCAAGCGACACGAGGGTTCCAGACAGAGGTAAGACAGCGCCCGAAACAGGCAAGCCGTGGAAGGAATGCGTCCTTCTAGAGCATATCATCTCCTGAGGCGATCACGTCGTGATCACGGCCAGAGATAGGAGGATGTTCCAGCTTGCGCCGAGACCGGACGCCTTCTCCGCCGGCCTCGTCAGGCGGCCTGGCTCGGGGCCTGTTCGGCGGTCTGGGCGATCCCGGCGACGGTGGTGCGGCGCATGTCGCGCGGCTCGTCCGTGTCCTTGAACGGGCGAGCCCGATGCATGCACTGCCGGTTGTCCCAGACCACGAGATCGCCGACGGACCACTCATGGGCATAGACGAATTCCGGCTTGGTCGCGTGCTCGATCAACTCGCGGATGAAATCCAGGGCCTCCGGCCGTTCCCAGCCGACGATGGCGCCGATATGGGCGGACAGGAAGATCGCCTTGCGCCCGGTGAAGTCGTTGGTCCGCACCAGTGCCTGGCGCACCGGCGCGAAGGTCTTCTGCTCCTCCGGCGTGAAGGCGCCGAAGCCCATACGGCCGCGCGAATAGATCAGCGAATGCTCGGTCACCAGATCCTCGATCTCGGCCTTGGTCTCGTCGTCCAGCGCGTCATAGGCCGCCGGCATGAAAGCGTATTCGGTATTGCCGCCCTTGGACGGCTTGGAGCGGCAGGACAGGAGCGAGCATTTCGCCGGGATCGCCCGGTACGAGCCGTCGGAATGCCAGAGCCGGTTGCCGAGATTGAACATCCGCCGCCGATCGTCCTTGGCCAAGACCTTGCCGTGCTGGTCGAGATTGCTGACATCGGCGAGCTTGACGTCGAGCCGGCGTTCGCTCGGCTTGGTCACATTGCCGCCGATGGCGAGCTCGAGCTTGCCGAAGACGTCGGTGAAGGCGACCTGCTGTTCGTCGGTCAGATCCTGGCCATGGAACACCAGTACCCCATACCGGTCCAATGCCTGGTTGAGCGCCGTCGCCTGTTCCGGCGGAACCGGTTGGCGAAGATCGATGCCGCCGATCTCGGCGACGAAATGCGGATGGATCTGTTTGACGGTCATCGCCATGGCTGCGCTCTCCCGGCCGGGGGTGTCGCGCCACTATACCGCGAATTCGGCCTGGATCAGAGAGCCGGGCGCGTGGTTTTGCAGATTTCACGCACCGGATCGGATGGAACGCGTCAATCCCGCGCGTCGGCATCCTTGAACATAAGCCGCAATCGGGCGCGCTGGGCCATGCGGATATGCTCGCGCATGGCCGCCTCGGCAGCGCCGGAGTCCCGCGCCTCGATCGCCGCCACCACGGCGAGATGTTCGCCATGGGCGGTTTCCGAGCGCCCGGTGATCGCCATCGTCGTCATGCCCAGCAGGGCCATGGCGTCGCTCAGCACGTTGAGCGTCTTCAGCAGGTAGCGGTTATGTGCCGCCCGGTACAGCGCCCCGTGGAAATGCCGGTTCTGGCTGGCGATGCGGCGGGCATTGTCCTTGTCCTCGAGCTCACTGGCGACGATATCCTTCAGCACCGCGATCTCGGCGTCCGAAGCGTGCCGCGCCGCCAGCCCCGCCGCCGTGCCCTCCAGAACCTCGCGCATGGAATAGAGCTCCATCACCGCCTGATGGTCGAGTTCCGAGATCACCATGCCGCGATAGGGCGCGAAGGTGAGCAGCCCGTCCGCCTCGAGCCGGCGCAGCGCCTCGCGCACCGGGGTCCGGCTCATCTCCAGCCAGGACGCCATCTCGTTCTCGCGAATCCGCTGGCCGGGCGTGAGGTCGCCGGCCTGGATCGCCTCCTTCAGGCGGCCATAGGCGATCTCGCCCCGCGATTCCTGGTGACCGGAGTCGTCGGCGCCGGGAATCTCGGCATCGATCAGGTCCCCCTTCGGCATCGCCTTGCATCCATTCACGTACAATAGAAAACAAGGGTAACCGATTGGCCGGGAAACCGAAATGTCTTCCGTCGGCAATGCCCCCTACTCCGGCGCGATGCAATTCGGGATCGGCTGAACCCGTACCGCCGGTTATACTTTCAGCTTGTCTCGACCCAGCCGACGGAGTGCCGCCATGCGTCTTCAATCGAAAATCGCCCTTGTTACCGGCGCCGGCGGCGGGCTCGGCGGCGCGATCGCGCGGCGGTTCGCGGCCGAGGGCGCCTCGGTCCTGTGCTCGGACCTGGACCCCGCCAAGGCCGAGAAGACGGCCGGCGACATCGCGGCCAAGGGTGGCACCGCGGCGGCGATGCGCGCCGACGTTTCCGTCGCCGCCGACTGCGAGGCCCAGGTGGCCGAGACCGTCGCCCGCTTCGGGCGCATCGATATCGCGGTGAACAATGCCGGCATCGCGATGCACAAGCTGGCGCTGGATATGACCGAGGCGGATTGGGAGCGGGTGCTGCGGATCAACCTCACCGGATCGTTCCTGACCGCCCAGGCCGCGGCGCGCCGCATGGTCGATCAGGGTGGCGGGCGGATCATCCAGATCGGCTCGATCTCCGGCCAGCGCGGCAATATGGGCGGCATCGCCTATGGCGCATCCAAGGCCGCGGTGATGCATGTGTGCAAGGTTCTGGCGGTGGAGCTTTCCGGCAAGGGCGTGATGGTCAACGCCATCGCTCCCGGCCCGATCGAGACCGGCCTCTCCCTTCACGGCCCGTCGCGCAAGCAGAGCTATATCGACCGCATCCCCACCGGCGCCTACGGCACCATCTCGGCAGTCGCCAATGCCGCCCTGTTCCTCGCCTCGGACGAGTGCGAATGGACCACCGGCGCGATCCTCAACGTCGACGGCGGCTATGGCGCGGCGGGGCTGGCCTACGATCCGGCGGAAGTCGGGCGGTAATCTTCCGGTTTCGCGTTCCCCGCGCGTCGGTCGTCCGACCAATCACCCGAAATCAGATGCACTATAGTGCATCCTGTCCGGACGGGCGTTACGCCGCCGCGAGCGGGCCTCTGAGCAGTTTTCCGGGGAGCGCGCCGGTCGGCTGGTTGTCCTTCAGGACCGTCTTACCGCCCACAACCGTCGCCTTGATTCCGGTTGAATACTGCTTCAGACGCTTGGCCCCGCCGGGCAGATCGTGGACCACGGTGGGCATCTCGGCGCCGACGGTTTTCGGATCGAGAACCACCAGATCGGCCGCCATGCCCTCGCGCAGGAGGCCCCGGTCGTGGAAACCCCAGCGGGTCGCCGTGTCATAGGTGATCATGCGGATCGCCTGCTCCAGGGTGAACGCCTCCTCCTGACGCACCCAATGGCTAAGCAGATGCGTTTGCAGGGAAGAATCCATGATCTGCGAGACATGGGCGCCGGAATCCGAGAAGGTGACGCAGCTGTCCGGATGGCGCATCAGGGCGAGCGCGTCGTCCATGTTCTCGTTGGCCAGCGGCTGGCGGAAGAACTTCTTCAGATTGTTCTCCATGGCGATGTCGATCATCGCCTCGGCCGGGGCGACGCCGCGCTGCTTGGCGATGTCGGCGAGGCTCGGATGCGGCAGCGCCACCTTGTCGATCTCGTAGAAGATCTCCCATTCCGGCGGCTGCGCCTCGGCGCCGGCGGCCGCCGGGCCGTCATAGGGGCGGCTCGCCACCTCGACCAGCTTGGCCTTGGTCTCCGGATCCCGCATCGCCGCCATCTGACCCTCCAGCGGCAGGGCCCTCACGTCGCGCCAGACATCCCATTTGTCGAACGGGGTCGAGGTCTCGAAGGAGAGGATGGAGTTGATCTCTCGGCTATGCACCTGGGTGAAGATGCGGGCGCCGGAAAGGTTCCTTTTCTCAATGATATCATAGAATTCGCGCCACTGGCCGGGCAGCTTGCGGCGGGTCAGGCTGCCGAAGGTGACGGGCCGTCCGGTCTCTTCGGAAAGGTCGGCGAGCTTGTTGTAGAAGCCCTTCATGTACTCGAGCTCGCCGCGCTCCATGGCGAGCTGGAAGATCCCGGCACCGATCTCGCCCATGGCGCCGACCAGGTGGCGGACTTCCGAGAAATCGGCGATCCGGCTCGCCACCAGACGGTCGTCGGAGGTGAGGTGGCTCGGGCTGCGCGAGGTCGAGAACCCGATGGCGCCGGCCCGCACCGCCTCCTGGACCAGCGCGGCCATGGTCTTCAGGTCATCCTCGCTCGCCTGCTCATCGAAGGCCCGCTCGCCCATGACATAGGTGCGAAGCGCCGAATGACCGATATAGCCCGCATAGTTGATGCCCTTGGGCAGCGCGTCGATGACTTCGAGATATTCCGGGAAGGTCTCCCACTGCCACTTGATGCCCTGCAGCATGGCCTCGCGGCTGATATCCTCGGCCCGCTCCAGATTGCGGAAGACGAAATCGACCTCGGCCTCGCGGCAGGGCGCGATGGTGAAGCCGCAATTACCCATCACGGCGGTGGTAACCCCATGATAACACGAGCAACTTCCGAGCGTGTCCCAGAAGATCTGGGCATCCATGTGAGTGTGGCCGTCGACGAAACCGGGGGTGACCACATGACCCTCGGCGTCGATCACCTCCTCGGCGGGCTCGGCGATCCGCCCGATCCGGGTGATCTTGCCGCCCTTGACCCCGACATCCGCGCGATAGCGCGCCATGCCGGACCCGTCGATAACCATGCCGTTCTTGATGACCAAATCATAAGCCATGGGGAGCCTCCCTGGATCAGCCGCCTTGCCGTTATCGCGGAGGATAGCGCGATCCCGGCCACCGCGGTCGGCGAATCGACTTTCTGCTCCCGGGGATCAGGTGGCGGATGGCGATAAAGCAAACCGTACAGGCTGATCCGCCCGGCCCAAGGCCCTGCCTTGCGCCAGGGCGACGGTAAAGAGTGGGGATCGGCGAGGACTGTGTAAGGGCCAAGGCTCGCGTGCTGAACCTTGGCGAACGAAAATCCCATCCCGTCGCCTGGCGCAGGCAGGGCCATGCTTCGATGGTGCCGCGTGAAGCTGAAGTTTTTTCAATCCAGCCAGATCAGCTGATCCGTCAGGTCTTTCCAGGTCAGGTTCGTGGTTTCGATCAGCTCAACCTTCCACGCGCAGCGCCAGTGCGCCAGGTTCTTTTCGCTGAATCGCGTTAGCCATGCGGTCGTGGAATTCGAAATACACCAGCTTTGAGATGCAGTAGCGACGGGTGTGCGAGACCATACGTCCCGATGCTGCGCCAGACGACGGCGTAGGTCACTGACCATTACCTCGGTAACAGGATTCCCAAAGCTTCGCAGATCTGATTCATCATGGCCAAAGGAGATTGGCCATGTCTCGCCGATTTGACGGATTTCAGTGGTCTGTGATTCAGCCGATCCTGCCGCAAAAGTCTCGCAGGGTGCCGCGCGTCGACGACCGTCGGGTTCTGAACAGGATCTTTTGGGTGCTTCGTTCCGGTGCGCCGTGGGCCGGATCTTCAGGACGCTACGGGCCGCATACGACCTGCTACAACCGGTTCCGCCGGTGGACCAGTGCGGGGATCTGGGACACGATAATGGACGCGATCACAAGGGCTTATGGCGGTGACGTGCGAATGATCGATGGCACAAGCGTGCGGGTTCATCATTCGGCGGCGACTTTAAAAAACCACCCGGATCGTTGTCTCCGGACGCAGCCAGGGCGGTCTTACGAAAATCCATGCACAGGCTGATGGGCGCGGCCTGCCAGTGCCTGTTTGCGATCACCAGACCAGCAGCACGACCTCCCCAGTTGCCATCGGCCTGCCGGATCGAAAATCCCATCCCGTCGCCCTGGCGCAAGGCAGGGCCATGCTTCGATGGTGCCGCGTGAAGCTGAAGTTTTTTCAATCCAGCCAGATCAGCTGATCCGTCAGGTCTTTCCAGGTCGGGTTCGTGGTTTCGATCAGCTCAACCTTCCACGCGCGGCGCCAGTACTTCAGGTTCTTTTCCCGCTGAATCGCGTTAGCCATGCGGTCGTGGAATTCGAAATACACCAGCTTTGAGATGCGGTAGCGACGGGTGTGCGAGACCATACCGTCCCGATGCTGCGCCAGACGACGGCGTAGGTCACTAGTCACGCCGATATAAAGGCTTCCGCGTGCCCGGCTCGCGAGTATGTAGACGCATGGTTCCATCACTTTGGTAATGGAAGGCGGAGAGCACTTTTTCGGTCACGGAAGATGGCGCGGGTTGCCCCCAGGGTCCAAGGCCCTTGCGCCAGGGCGACGGACAACAGCTAGATGGTCTAGCGTCACCCAGTGAGCCGGCGAAAACCGCGGTGCACGCGCGACCGTCTATTGAATCTTAACCCGCGCGAACGGCGTCGAAAATTCCGGCTATTTGTTCAGGAAGTTCAGCGCCAGGCCCGGGCGCGGCCAGGGCAGATCGACCAGCAGGCCGCGCCAGGAGAGGCACACGATCGCGGTCTTCAGATCCGCGCCGCCGAAGCAGATATTTGTGGTGTAGGGATCATCGAAGGGCACGAACGCGTGGGTGCCGCCTTTGGGGTCGGCCACGGTGATGCCGCCGGTCAGCAGGGTGGCGACACAGACCTTGCCGTCCGCCTCGACCGCCATGGAATCGAACTTCCGATACCCGCCGTCGCAGGTGATCAGCCGGCCGCCGGTGATCGAGTCCGGAAAGCCGATCATGCTCACCTTGCCGGGCCCGGTGATGTCGAAAGCGTAGAGCCGGGCCGCCTCGGTTTCCGCCACATAGACGGTCTTCTCGTCCGGCGAGAGACCGATCCCGTTCGGCGTCATCAGCGGCTGGATGACCTGGCGGATCTCGCTGCCGTCGGGCTTGGCCCAATAGACCGCGCCCCGATCCATGTCCCGGTGCCGGGTCTTGCCGAGATCGGTGAACCACATGTTGCCGTCCCGGTCGAAGACGATGTCGTTCGGCCCGTTCAGCTTGAAGTCGCCGCATTTGTCATAGAGCCGGTCGACCTTGCCGGTGGAAAGGTCAATGCGCTCGATCCGCCCGGTCACATAATCGTCGGCCTGTCCGACGGGCCGCGAATTGCCGGTGGCCGCGTCACGCTCGAACTTGAGCCCTCCGTTGTTGCAGATATAGCAGGCCCCATCCGGCCCGATCGCCGCCCCGTTCGGCCCGCCGCCGGGGGTCGAGATCACCTCCGCCTTCCCGTCCCCCCACACCCGGGTCAGCGTCCCGCGCCCGATCTCCACCAGGATCACCGAGCCATCGGACATCGCGATCGGCCCCTCGGGAAACTGCAGGCCCTCGGCAAGGGTACGGAACTTTGTCATGGCGGATCTCCGATGAAAGCGGTGGCGGGGTCGAAAAGAGGATGGCGGGGTGGCGCGGAAGGCGCCAGTGTTTTCGGATGGTTGGCGCCGCGATCGGATCATCGATCCGATGATGGATGGCCTCGCCCGGCCAGGCCGACATGGCGACTTGCCCGGGCGGCGGGGCCGTGACTAGCCTGTGTTCAAAGATATAGATGCCCGGGAGCCCGCTCATGTTCACCTTGTCCGCCGACGCCATCACCTTCATCGGGTCCGGCCTGGTTCGCCCGGAATGTGTGGTGGCGACCGAGAAGGGGGATCTTTTTGCCAGCCATGCGGCGGGTGGCGGCGGGATTGCCAGCATCGGGAAAGGCGGAGCGCCGGAGCTGTATCTGGCCAAGACCGGGGATGTTCCCGCCGGCTTCATTCCGAACGGCTATTCGCTGATGCCGGACGGCTCGTTCCTGATCGCCAATGTGGGCGACGAGGGCGGGATCTACCGGCTCCATCGGGACGGGCGGATGGAGGCGTTCCTGACCGAGGTGGACGGGCGCACCCTGCCGGCCTGCAACTTCGCCAACCGGGACGAGCAGGGGCGGATCTGGATCTCGGTCAGCACCTGGGCGAAGAACCGGGATGAGTCCTTCAAGAAGGACTTTGCCGATGGCTTCGTGATCCTGATGGACGGCAAGGGGCCGCCGCGCATCGTCGCCGAGGGGATCAGCTTCACCAACGAGAACAAGATCGATCCGTCGGGCCGCTGGCTCTATGTGCACGAAACCATGGGCCGCTCGATCTGCCGCTTCGAGATCAAGGCCGACAACAGTCTCGGCCCGCGCGAGACCGCGGCGGATTACGGCATCGGGATCTTTCCGGACGGGTTCGAGTTCGATGCAGAGGGCGGGATCTGGTGCACCAGCGTGGTCAGCAATCGGATCGTCCGGGTCGCGCCGGACGGCAGCCAGCACACGGTCTTCGACGGCGGCGACCAAGGCGTCACCGACCGGGCCGAGGCGGCGTATCAGAACGGCACCTATACACGGGCCCATCTGGTCGCGGCCAATGACAGCCTTCTGGGTAACTGCGCCAGCATCGGCTTCGGCGGGCCGGACCTCAGGACCTGCTATATCGGCTCGCTCGCCTCGGACCGGATCGCGAGCTTCCGCTCTCCGGTCGCCGGCGCGGTGCCGCCGCACTGGAAATTCTGATAGGATTTCCGCCCGTCTGAACCGGAGCCGGGGCGAAAAGGAGACGCATGATGGTACTTGCGGAAAATCTGACCGACATGCCGGATGTGAGCGATCCGAGACTCTATCAGGAAGACACCTGGCAGCCGCTTTTCGCCCGGATGCGCCGCGAGAGCCCGGTCCATTACCATCCGGAAAGCGCCTACGGCCCCTACTGGTCGATTACCAAGTACGAAGACATCATGGCGGTCTCGATCGACCACGAGACCTTCTCGAACGAGCTCGGCGGAATTCAGATCCTTGATATTCCCAAGGGCACGGAAACCGGTAGCTTTATCCGCATGGACCCGCCGCGCCACACGGCGCACCGCAAGACCGTGCAGCCGATCTTCTCGCCCTCGGTGATGAACGAGATGTCGGCCACGATCCGTCAACGCACCGGCGACATCCTGGACAGCCTGCCGCGCGGCGAGGAGTTCAACTGGGTCGATCTGGTCTCGATCGAGCTGACCACGATGATGCTGGCGACCCTGTTCGACTATCCCTGGGAGGAGCGGCGGAACCTTACCTACTGGTCCGATGTCGCGGTCGCCAACTACGATGCGCCCGACGCGCTGGTCCGCTCCCGCGAGGAGCAACTGGTCGAGCTCGGCAAGATGGCCGAGGCTTTCCGCACCTTGTGGGAGGAACGGGCCAAGGCGCCGCCGCGCCGCGATCTGATCTCGATGATGGCGCATAGCGAGTCGACCCGCGATCTGACGCGCTCGGAATTCATCGGCACCCTGGGCCTGTTGATCGTCGGCGGTAACGACACCACCCGGAACACCATGTCCGGCGGCCTTTTGGCGCTTAGCGAAAACCCCGACGAGATGCGGCGTCTTCGGGCCGATCCGTCGCTGGTGGCGACCAAGCTGGTGCCGGAAACCATCCGCTATCACACGCCGGTCATCCACATGCGCCGCACCGCGACCCGGGACACCGACTTCAAGGGCCACCGCATCGCCGAGGGAGACAAAGTGGTGATGTGGTATGTCTCCGGCAATTTCGACGAAGACGCGATCGATCAGCCCGAGACCTTCAGCCTCGACCGGCGCAAGCCGCGCCAGCACCTGTCCTTCGGCTGGGGCATTCACCGCTGCGTCGGCGACCGGCTGGGCGAGCTTCAGCTTCAGATCCTCTGGGAAGAGGTGCTGGCGCGCGGCCTGGAGATCGAGGTGACCGGCGCGCCGGTGCGGGTCTATTCGAACTTCCTGCGCGGCATTCGCGAATTACCGGTTCGGATCAAGGCCTAACCGGCGGGACAAACAACCCAGCGTAACAAGGGAGGAATTGATGAAAGGCATTACCTTCACCGGGAACCGCACCCTTGAGGTGCGCAATTTCCCCGACCCGACGCCGGGGCCGCGCGATGTCGTTCTGGAGATCAAGGCATCGGGCATGTGCGGCACAGACCTCGGGGCCTATCGCGCTCCGTCCGGGCGCATCGAGGTCGGCGCATCCGAGATCGAGGGACCGGTCATCGCCGGCCATGAGCCCTGCGGCGTCGTGGTGGCCGTCGGCTCCGCCGTCGACGCGCGGGAAGCCAAGGTCGGCGACAGGGTGATGGATCACCATTACGACGGCTGCGGGGTCTGCCGGCACTGCCTTTCGGGCTGGACCCAGATGTGCCTGGAGGACGCCGTCGCCTATGGCTATGGCGGACATGGTGCGCACGCGAAATACATGCGGGTCGCCGCCCATTCGCTGGTGCCGTTGCCCGACGCGGTCTCGTTTCCGGCCGGCGCGGCGGTCGCCTGCGGAACCGGCACGGCCTATGGCGCGTTGAAGCGCATCGGGCTGAAAGGCGACGAGACGGTCGCGGTTTTCGGCCAGGGCCCGGTCGGCCTGTCGGCGACGATGCTCGCGGTCGAAATGGGCGCGCGCGTCATCGCGGTCGAGCTTTCTCCGGAACGCCGGCAACTGGCGCTGGACTGGGGGGCCGACGCCGTGATCGATCCAGGCGCCACGGACGCTGTCGAGGCGATCAAGGATCTCACCCATGGCGAGGGAGCCGACAAGACCGTGGATTGCACCTCCTCGGTCGATGCCCGGCGGTCGGCGGTGCGGTCCACGCGGATCTGGGGAACCGCCTGCATGGTCGGGGTCGGCGGCGAGCTCAATGTCGACGTGACCCGGGACCTGATTTTCCGGCAGCTGAACATCGTCGGCCACTGGACGTTCTCGAAAGTCATCCAGGCGGACTGCGCGCGGTTCATCGCCGATCGCAAGATCGACCTGGACAAGATCTTCACCCACCAATGGTCCGTCGACCAGGCCACAGAGGCCTACGAGCTGTTCGACCAGGCGAAGACCGGCAAGGGTGTCTTCGTTTCGTTCGATTAAGCCACCGTCGCGGCGTAAGGTGAGCAAGATCACCCCATGAAAGGATGAGAAGAAATGGCAAGACCCACGAAGGTCGAGATTTGCGAGGTCGGCCCGCGCGACGGTTTGCAGGCGGAGAAATACTTCGTGCCGACCGCCGACAAGATCCGGCTGATCAACAAGCTGATCGACGCCGGGGTGCCGCGGATTGAGTTCTCGTCCTTCGTCTCGCCGCGCGCGGTGCCGCAACTGGTCGATGTGGTCGAGGTGCTGGAAGGCCTGGACCGGAGCAAGGGGACGGTGCTTTCCGCCCTGGTGCCGAACGCCAAAGGCGCGATCCGCGCCTGCGCGGCCGGTGTCGACGAGATCATCGTCTTCATGTCGGCATCCGAAAGCCACAATCTGAAGAACGTCAACCGTACGGTTGATGAATCTCTCGCCGGCTTCGAGGAAGTCGCCAAGATCGCCGGTGACGCCGGTATTCCGGTGCATGGCGCCATCGCCACCGCGCTCGGCTGCCCCTTCGAGGGCGATGTGCCGGTGGAGAAAGTCGAATATATCGCCCGGCATTACAAGGAGTTCGGCTTTACCGGGGTCGGCCTTGGCGACACCACCGGCATGGCGACCCCGCCGGTGGTCCAGCGCGCGGTGCGCCATCTTCAGGACACCGTGCCGGATCTGCCGATCCATCTGCATTTCCACAACACGCGCGGCATCGGTCTGGTCAATGTGCTGACCGGCCTGGACGAGGGAATCTCGCACTACGATGCCTCTTTCGGCGGCATGGGCGGCTGCCCTTTCGCGCCCAAGGCGACGGGCAATATCTGCACCGAGGATCTGGTCTACATGCTGGACGAGATGGGGATCGAGACCGGCATCGATCTCTCCAAGATGATTGACATCGCCCATGACGTGGAACGGGTGATGGGCCGCGAGCTGCCGGGCCAGGTGATGAAGGCGGGGCCGCGCCTGCAGCTTCACGCCATGGACGAGGTGGCGACCGCCGCCGGCTGAACCCACACCGCAACTGGACTGAAGGACGGAGCCCGGCGATGGCGCTTTCCGGCATTCGGGTGATCGACCTGACCCGCATCCTCGCGGGACCCTTCTGCACCCTCATGCTCGCCGACATGGGCGCCGAGGTGATCAAGATCGAAAGCGAAAAGGGCGGCGACCCGGTGCGCGGCCAGGGCGCCATCAAGGACGGGTTCAGCTGGTATTTCGCCCAGTTCAACCGCAACAAGAAATCGATCCTGCTTGATCTCTATACCGACGAGGGCAAGGCGGACCTGGCGCGCCTGCTGGAAACCGCGGATGTGCTGGTGGAGAATTACCGGCCGGGCGTGCTCGCCAAGATGGGATTCACGCCGGAGCGCCTGGAAGAGATCAACCCGCGCCTGATCCGGGCCAGCGTCAACGGCTACAGCTCGACCGGCGCCACGTGGACGAAAGCCGGTTCCGACTTCATCGCCCAGGCGATGAGCGGCTTCATGAGCGTGAACGGCCCGCCGGATGGCAGCTTATGCGCAGCGCGCCGCCGATGTGAGCGACGCGATCGCGGGCTATACTGCGCGCTCGGCGTCGTCTCGGCGCTGCAGGCGCGCGAGCGGACCGGGCGCGGCCAGGCGGTGGAATCGAGCCTCACAAACGGCCTGATCAGCATGATGGCCTACCTTTCGGCGGAGTATTTCGCCACCGGCCAGATCCCCGAGCGGACCGGCAACAACCACCCGATTGTCGCCCCCTATGGCCTGTTCCCGGCCAAGGACGGCATGGTGGCCGTGGCCCCGAGCCACGACGTCTTCGTGCGCCGGTTTTTGGAGGTGCTCGGACTTGAGAACCTCCTCGACGAGGACCGCTTCCGCACCAATGCCGACCGGATGCGCAACCGCCCGGCGCTGCTGGAGATCATCAACGAGGTCACCCGGACCCAGACCGTCGACCATTGGATCGAGGTGATCAACGCCGCCGGCTGCCCCTGCGGGCGGGTGATGAACCTCGCCGAAGTGTTCTCCGATCCCCAGGTGCTCTCCCAGGAGATGGTTCTGGATGTGGAGCATCCGGGCCACGGCACCGTCAGGATGACCGGCTTTCCGGTGAAACTCTCCGACACCCCGGCCAGGATCCACCGGCCGGCGCCGAAGCTGGGCGAACATACCGAGGAGATTCTGGGCCCCTTGCGGAAACGCTAGAGTACAGCGAGGTACGATTACCGGCGGGAGCCGACGCCGAGCTTTCTTTCCAGATACAGGCTGTAACGCGACATCGCGAAACAGCCGATGAAGTAGATCGCGCCGCCGACGAAGATCGGTTCGTAGAACAGCATGATCCAGCGCGGCGCCTGGCTGATCGCGCCCAGCATGTTGGTCAGATCATAGAAACCGAAGATCGAGATCACGGCGGTTCCCTTGAACAGGTCGATGAAGCTGCCGACGATGTTGGGGATCATCGACCGCAGCGCCTGGGGCAGGATGACCAGCCCCATCGCGCGCCAATACCGCATTCCCAATGCTTGTGCCGCTTCTAGCTGTCCGAGCGGGACCGCCTGGATGCCGCCGCGCACCGTCTCGGCCATGTAGGCGGCGGCGAACATGCAGACCGAGATGATCGCCAGCGCCAGCTTGTTGATGTCGACACCCGCGGGGGTCAGCAGCGGAAACATGGTCGTCGCCATGAACATCAGGGTGACCAGCGGGACCGAGCGGACCAGCTCGATATAGACGACGGAGAGAGCCTTGATCACCGGCATGCGCGACCGCCGCCCGAGCGCAAGCAGGATCCCCGCCGGGAGCGCCGAGGCGATGCCGATCCCGCTGACCACCAGTGTCAGGAACAGCCCGCCCCACTTGTAGGTGCCCACATAAGGCAGCTCCGCGTCCCGGTTCAGCCAGACAATACCCGCGAGACCGCATCCGAGCAGCGCGGCGCGGAGCGCAATCCCGCGCCCGCGAGAGAACTCTACGGGGCCGAGGAGCCGGCCGAACAGTCTCCCGGCCCCCTCCCCGGTCAGCAGACAGCAGATCACCTGGACCCCGCTCAGCGCGAATCCGGTAATCGCCGCCGCGGTCATGATCTCCGCGAACAAGCCGCGCTCGCCGCCGAGAAACAGGCTTACCGCCCAGAACGGGTACAGCAGAACGATCGCGCCGGCGATCGCGATCCTGCCGCGCACCCGGTCCATCCAAAGGGGCGCCATCCAGGCGAGCAGAATCACCAGCGCCAGGTTGATCCGCCAGATCTCCTCGTCGGGATAACGGCCATAGAGGAACCGGTTGCCCCAGGCGATGACTCCCGCCCAACAGGCTCCGTGCGGGCTCTTCGCGATGCATTCCCGCCGGTTGTCCGCCTCCCAGACCGCCGACGCGATGGCCCAGTCATAGAACATCCAGGCGAGATAGGCCGCGAGACCGGCAAGCAGCACCGTCACCGCCGCGTCGACCGGCCCCCGAAACAGGTGGGCCCGCATCCAGCCGATCACTCCGGTTCGCCGCACCGGCGGCGGTAGCCCGGCGCCGGCCGCCGGGGCCGGCGGTCTTGCCAGTTCCGATGGAGGACGGTCATGATCGCGGCATGCATTCATCGGCGAACGGTACCTCATGAAGCTCTCGGGAAAAAACATCATCATCACCGGTGGCGCCAGCGGCATCGGCCGCGCGCTTGCGGTCCGTTTTCGCGCCGAGGGCGCCGCCGGTATCACGGTTGCCGACCTGCAGGAGGACAAGCTGGCCGAGGTCGCGCGCGAGGTCGGCGGCCTCGCGGTTCCCTGCGATGTTTCAAGGGAGGCGGATATCAGAAACCTCGTCCAGCACGCGGTGGCGGCACACGGACCGGTGGACGTGTTCTGCTCCAATGCCGGCCTGGTTCGCTACGGCTGGGAGGAGGCTTCAGACGAGATCTGGGAGGCGAACTGGCGGGTTCACGTCATGGCCCATGTCTACGCCGCGCGTGCGGTGATCCCGGGCATGCTGGAGCGCGGCGGCGGCTATCTGGTGAACACCGCTTCGGCGGCCGGCCTGTTGAGCCAGATCGATTCCTCAAGCTATGCCACCACCAAGCATGCCGCCGTCGCCTTCGCCGAGACCCTGGCGATCCGCTATGCCGACAAGGGGGTGCGGGTCTCGGTCCTGTGCCCGCAGTCGGTGCGCACCGCGATGACCGCGTCACGCGCCGAGGCGGTCTCCAGCGTCGACGGCATGATCGAGCCGGAGGTCCTGGCGGATTGCGTGGTCGAAACCATGGACAAGGAGGAGTTCCTGATCCTCCCCCATCCCCAGGTTCGCGAATACCTCCAGCGTAAGGCCACCGACTACGACCGCTGGCTGCGCGGCATGCGCCGCCTGAGGGACCGGTTCCTGGGATAAGCTATCCGGCCGGGCCCCCACCCCGGGCCATCCGGTCCAGCGACTCGCCCAGCGCCTGATCAAAGATCTGGGTGGCGGTGTCGATCTCCTCCGTCGTGACCGTGAGCGGCGGGGCAATGCGCCAGACCGAGCCTCGTTCGGGCCGCCGGCGGATATTCATCGACAGGCCGAGTTCCAGACACCGCTCCGTCGTCATCGCGCCGAGCTTGTGATACGGCACCCGCCTCTCGCGATCCTCGACCAATTCCACGCCGATCAGCAGGCCCTGGCCGCGCACGTCGCCGATCACCTCGTATTTCTGCTGGAGGTCCAGCATCCGGTCCCGCAGATAGGCCCCGGTCTCGCGCGCCCGCTCGATCAGGTTTTCGCTTTTCAGGGTCTTCAGAACCGCGATCCCCACCGCCGCCGGAAGCGGGTCGGAGACGTGGCTGGTATAATGCGAGAAGCCGCGCTCATAGGCCTTCTGCTCAATCGCGTCGGAGGTGATCGCGGCGGCCAGCGGGATGCCGCCGCCCAGGGTCTTGGAGACCGACATGATGTCCGGAACGACTCCGAGGCCGCTGGCGGAGAACCACTCACCGACACGCCCGAAAGCGGTCTGCGCCTCATCGAAGATCAGCATCAGCCCGCGCGCCTCGCACTCCCGGCGCAGCGCCTGGAAATAGCCGTCCGGCGGCACGATCACCCCGCCGGCGGACAGAACCGGCTCGGCGATCACGGCGGCAGGCGAACCTGTCCACTGCATGTCGATCATCCGAAAGCCGATCCGCATGCAGGTAAGGTCGCATGCGTCCCGGCAATGCTCGACGGGACAGCGATAGGCGTTCGGCTCCGGGATCGCGTAGACCCCGGGCATTGAGGGGCCGTGATTCTTGCGGTCGCTCGCCATCGATACCGCCGCCCCGCCGCCGCCCGCGCCATGCCAGGAGCCGCCCAGCGCCACGGTCTCATACCCACCGGTGGCGAACTTGGCGAGCTTCAGCGCCGCCTCGTTGGCCTCACCGCCGGTATTGACGAACATCGACTTGGACAGCGGCGCCGGCAGGATTTCCGCCATGTCCTCCGCCAGCTCGGCGACGGTGTCGGGGATCATCCCGCTGAACAGATGGATCGCGTTGTCGGCGGCACCCTTGATCGCCTCGACGATGGCCGGATGGTTGTGCCCGAGGGTCGAGCACATCTGTCCGGAAGTGAAATCCAGGATCGCGCGCCCGTTCCTGTCCCAGACCCAGGACCCCTTGGCACGCACGATGATCTCGGGAAAGGACTCGGAGGTATAGCGGATCAGATGATCGCCGAGAGCGGGTTGGTTGGGGACGGGCATGAACGGCCTCCGAAGCGCGGGCGGTAGAGCGAGTGTGACCGAAATCCGGCGCTTGGCAATGGGGGATGCAGGGAGATTTGCGTCCACCCACCATCCAAGTATCCCCGACGCAGGTCGGGGCCGACGCCTGAGCACGCTCCGCGCGACGGATGGCCAATCAGATTCTCGTATCTCTGGAAATGCTCCGCTATCCCCCGCCTACCAACGCTTCAGGCGTCGGCCCCGACCTCCGTCGGGGATACGTAGTCTGTATTCAGGAAAACCGGGGCCTGAAATCAACCGGACTCGAACTTCGCTTTCACCTTCGCAAACAACTCAACCGACCGTTGGGCCTCCTCTAAGGTCATGTCCCCAAAGGCGAAGCGGCAGAGAAAATAGTTGATGCCCGCCGCCTCCGACTGGGCGCGGATCACCTCGGCCACCTCGTCCGGCGTACCGGCGATGGCCTGACTGGCCTCGATCAACTCATCGAAGCTATGGGGAAAGGAGACGCCGATCGGGGCGGAGCCATGCCGGTCCCAGAGCCGGTAGAAGCCGGCCCGCCAGGGCTTGTAGGCGCGGCGTGCCACCTCCAGCGCCGCGTCGCGGTCCTCGGCAATCACCACGTGTCGCGTCATCCCCATGCAAGGCAGATCCGCCTCCGCGCGCCCCGCCGCCGCCCAGGTCTCGCGGTAGCGGTCGGTCACGGCCCACACCCGTTCGGCGGTCTGGTTGGAGATGATGTTGATGGCGTTCTCCGCCGGCCAGACCGCACTGTCCGGCAGGCCGACCCCCATCCAGAGCGGCGGGTGCGGCGTTTGGGCCGGTCTCAGCACAACCGGCATTTCCTTGACCGTGAAGAAGGCGCCGTCGAAGGAGAGATCGCCGCCCCCGCTGGCCCCGATGGCGAGACCCTGGCGGATCAGCTCGAAGGCCTCCCGGTACATGGCCGGGGCCTGCTCCGGGCCGATGCCGAAATAGGCGTTTTCGATCGGCGAGATACCACGCCCGATGCCGAAGTCCAGCCGACCGCCGCTCATCTGATCGAGCATGCAGATCTCCTCCATCAGGCGGATCGGGTGATACATCGGCAGGCAGAACACCATCGCCCCGAGCCTGAGACGCTTGGAGCGCTGGGCCGCCGCCGCCAGGAACATTCCCGGCGAGGGCGCCGCGCCGAGATCGGTCGCGTGATGCTCGGCCAGGTGATAGCCGCGGAAGCCCGCCGCGTCATAGGCCTCGATCAGCGCCAGCCGCATCTCGTAGAGCGCGGCGAAATCGCCATTACCGTGATCCAGATGATCGAATACCCCGAATTCCATGATCCGTTCCCCGCCCGATCCGTTCCCCAGATGACCGGCACTCGTGCCGCCGGGCCGAATTGCGTTTCGGCCTCCAGTACCTACTATGTAAGGGATCAACGGCGGTATTGGACAGGACGAATGGCGGATCCCATCGAACTCGAGGTCTTCAGCGACTATGTCTGCCCCTGGTGCTATCTCGGCGACAACCGGGTGAAGAAGCTGAAAGAGGAGTACAATATCACCGTCAAGGTGACGCATTTCCCGCTCCACCCGGAGACACCCTCCGAAGGCAAGTCGCTGGCCGCGCTGTTCGGCCGCTCTCCGGAGGAGTTGAAGGCGCGGCACGAGCAGATGCAGGGCCTGATGGATGCCGAGGGCCTGCCCTATGCCCAGCGCAGCCACACCTATAACAGCCGGCTCGCCCAGGAGATCGGCAAATGGGCCGAAACCCAGCCCGGCGGCGAGGCGATCCACGACAGGTTCTTCGAGGCCTATTTCGTCGAACGGCGCAATGTCGGTGATGTCGAGGTGATCATCGACGTGGTCAAATCCATCGGCCTGGACGAGGACGAAGCCCGTGCGGTGATCGCGGAGCGCCGCTTCAAGGGTGCCGTCGATGAGGACTGGGCCCGCTCCCGAGCCATCGGCGTCACCGGCGTGCCGACCTTCGTCAGTGGTGGGCAAGGCGTCGTCGGCGCCCAGCCCTATGAGGTGCTGGAACAGCTCATGGCGGCTGTCGGCGCCGAAAAACGCGCCGGGTAGAGCCGACCCTTACCGACCGCCTTTGCACGGGACGCCGATGCGACGTTTGAAGTGGTTGGACATGTCTTCATCCATTTTATATATACATTAAAATGGATGTGTTCGACTTTCAGGCTTGAATCGTGACGTGACGGAACCGCCCCGCGCCGCCCTTTCCCCCCGCTCCGCTCCGGCGGGCACGACCCTGTTCGATGCCATACGCGGCAGCCTGACCGAGGCGATCGCCGGCGGTGAGCTTAAACCGGGGGACCGGCTGCCGACGGAACAGCAACTGGCGGAGCGCTTCGGCGCGTCGCGCCCGACCGTGAACAAGGCCATCGCATCGCTGGCGAATGACGGTCTGGTGCTGCGGCGCAAACGGGCCGGGACCATCGTCCTGGCGCAATCCGCGTTCTGGCTTCCGATCCTCGATGTCTCGCGCTATGTGCGGAACCGGGGCCAGGAATACCGGTTCGAGCTTCTGTCACGGACCCATGGGCGCAATGGCAGCGATGGATTGGCCTGGCCGGATCTTGCTCCGGACACACCGCTTATTGCTCTGGAATGCTTGCATTTCAGCGATTCCGTCCCGGTGCAGCATGAACGCCGGCTGATCAATCTCGACGCCGTACCGGCAGCCGCGACAGCCCGGTTCGAAAGCACCCCACCCGGGCTTTGGCTGCTGCGGCACGTGCCCTGGTCCGCCTCGGAGCACAGAATCGGCGCGATCGGGGCGGGCGAGACTTTGGCCGGCCATTTCGGCATCAGGAAGGGTACGCCTTGTCTCGGCATTCACCGGGTGACCCGGCATCAGGACGCGCCGCTGACCACCGTCACGCTCACCTCCCCCGCCGGGCGCTTCTACCTCGAAGGCGCCGACGCGCCGCTCGAGGGTGGAAGATAGTCACCTAGAATCGTTTGGGCGCGCAGAACCGCGCCAAAGCACGGCATAAACGCCGTGCGGCATAGGTTACCCGCACCAGGTTCGCTGGACTCTCGGCTATAATGTATATACATTAAAGAGGCACACTCGCTTTCTAGAAAGCATGGATCATGGCCGACACCGTCATTCTCCAACCGGGCCGCGTTACCCTCGGGGAACTGGAAGGTCTTTACCGCGATGCGTCCGCCGTGGGTCTCGACGCGTCGTTCCGTCCGGCGATCGAGGCGTCCGCCCAAGTCATCGCGGCGGCGGCCGAGGGAACGCCGCCGGTCTATGGGGTCAATACGGGTTTCGGCAAACTCGCCTCGGTCAGGATCGCGCCGGAGGATGCAAAGGCTCTGCAGCGCAACCTGATCCGCTCCCATTGCTGCGGCGTCGGCGCACCGGCGGGCGCAGCGGTCACCCGGTTGACCATGATCCTGAAGCTGATCTCCCTTGGCCGCGGCGCTTCCGGCGTCCGCTGGGAAGTAATCGACCTGCTGCAGGGCATGCTCGCCCGGGGCATCCTGCCGGTCATCCCGTCCCAAGGGTCGGTCGGTGCTTCCGGCGACCTGGCGCCGCTCGCCCATATGACCGCCGCGATGATGGGCGAAGGCGAAGCGGCATTCGCGGGCCGGACCATGCCCGCCGCATCGGCTCTCGCGGAGGCCGGCCTCAACCCGATCGAGCTTGGCCCCAAGGAGGGTCTCGCGATGATCAACGGCACCCAGTTCTCCACCGCTCTCGCGCTGGCCGGCCTGTTCGAGGCCTGGCGCCTGGCGGTGACCGGCCTCGTCACCAGCGCGCTGTCGACCGACGCGATCATGGGTTCGACCGCGCCGACCCGCCCTGAAATACACGCCCTGCGCGGTCACACGGGGCAGATCCAGGCCGCCGCCGCGATCCGGGCGCTGCTGGCCGGCTCGGAGATCCGCGAGTCGCACCGCGAGGGCGATACCCGTGTCCAGGACCCCTATTGCATCCGCTGCCAGCCCCAGGTCGCCGGCGCCTGCCTGGATCTGCTGCGCCAGGCGGCCCGCACCCTGGAGATCGAAGCCAACGCGGCGACCGACAACCCGCTGGTGATCGCGGCGGACGGATCGATCATCTCCGGCGGCAATTTCCACGCCGAGCCGGTCGCCTTCGCCGCCGATCAGATGGCCCTGGCGATCGCCGAGATCGGCTCGATCGCCCAGCGCCGGATCGCACTTATGGTCGACCCGGCGCTGAACTTCGGGCTTCCGGCTTTCCTGTCGCCCAAGGCCGGGCTGAATTCCGGTTTCATGATTGCCGAGGTCACCTCGGCGGCGCTGATGAGCGAGAACAAGCAGCGCGCGGCGCCGGCCTCCATCGATTCCACCCCGACCTCGGCGAACCAGGAAGACCATGTCTCGATGGCGGCCCACGCGGCGCGCCGGCTGCTCGACATGAACGACAATCTTGCCCGGATCCTGGGTATCGAATTGCTGTGTGGGGCGCAGGGTGTTGAGTTCCGCGCGCCGCTCGGCACCAGCGACCGGCTGACACGGGTCATCGCCCGGCTGCGCCGGGAGATCGACGGTCTCGCCGAAGATCGGATCCTGGCACCGGACCTTGAAAAGGCCGCCGCGCTGGTCCGCACCGGCGCCGTGCTGGATGCCGCCGGTCCGGACCGCCTTCCCCCGCTTCACGCCTGATCCCGCCGGGAGCTTCGCCATGTCATCACCACGCCACAACATCCGCCAGGTTCGCGCGCCGCGCGGATCTGAGATCACCGCCAAATCCTGGCAGACCGAGGCGCCTCTCAGAATGCTGATGAACAATCTCGACGCCGAGGTCGCCGAGAACCCGGGCGAGCTTGTGGTCTATGGCGGCATCGGCCGGGCGGCCCGAAGCTGGAACGACTTCGACACCATCGCCGCTACCCTGCGCGGGCTCGAGGAAGATGAAACGCTTCTGGTCCAGTCCGGCAAGCCCGTCGGCGTGTTCCGTACCCATGCCGACGCGCCGAGGGTGCTGATCGCCAATTCCAATCTGGTGCCGCATTGGGCCACCTGGGGGCATTTCAACGAGCTCGACCGCAAGGGTCTGATGATGTACGGCCAGATGACGGCCGGATCATGGATCTATATCGGCAGCCAGGGCATCGTCCAGGGCACCTACGAGACTTTCGCCGAGGCCGGGCGCCAGCATTACGGCGGCGACCTCAAGGGCCGATGGCTGCTGACCGCCGGGCTCGGCGGCATGGGCGGGGCCCAGCCGCTCGCCGCGGCCATGGCCGGAGCTTGCTGCCTCGCGGTGGAATGCGACCCGGAGCGGATCGATTTCCGCCTGCGGACCCGCTATCTCGACGAACGTGCCGATACGCTGGACGAGGCTCTGGCCAGGATCGAGGCCTGGACCCGGGCCGGCGAGGCGAAATCCGTCGGGTTGCTGGGCAACGCCGCCGACATCTTCCCCGAACTCTATCGCCGGGGCGTGCGCCCGGATCTGGTGACCGACCAGACCTCGGCCCATGATCCGATCAACGGCTACTTGCCCAAGGGCTGGAGCCTTGCCGACTGGCGGGCCAAGCGCGAGAGCGACCCCGCCGCCGTCGAAGCCGCCGCCCGCGCCTCGATGCGCGAACATGTGGAAGCCATGGTCGACTTCTGGAATGCCGGCGTGCCGACCCTCGACTATGGCAACAACATCCGCCAGGTGGCGCTGGAGGAAGGCTTCGAGAACGCCTTCGCGTTCCCGGGTTTCGTGCCCGCCTATATCCGTCCGTTGTTCTGCCGAGGCATCGGCCCGTTCCGCTGGGCGGCGCTGTCCGGCGACCCCGAGGACATCTACAAGACCGACGCCAAGGTGAAGGAGTTGTTGCCGGACAACGCGCATCTGCATGCCTGGCTCGACATGGCGCGCGAGCGGATCGCCTTCCAGGGCCTGCCGGCGCGGATCTGTTGGGTCGGGCTCGGTGACCGTCACCGGCTCGGCCTCGCATTCAACGAAATGGTCGCCTCGGGAGAGCTGTCGGCACCGGTGGTGATCGGCCGCGACCATCTCGATTCCGGATCCGTCGCCTCGCCGAACCGCGAAACCGAGGCGATGCGCGACGGCTCCGACGCGGTCTCCGACTGGCCGCTGCTGAACGCGCTGCTCAACTGCGCCTCGGGCGCGACCTGGGTCAGCCTGCATCACGGCGGCGGTGTCGGCATGGGCTTCAGCCAGCACGCCGGCATGGTGATCTGCTGCGACGGGACCGAGGCGGCGGCGCGGCGGATCGAGCGGGTGCTGTGGAACGATCCGGCCACCGGCGTCATGCGCCACGCCGATGCCGGCTACGAAGACGCCATCGCCTGCGCCCAGGAGCACAAGCTGAACCTGCCGGGTATCCTGGCCGGATAGCGCGGCGTTCTAGAACGCCGCCTCTTCCATGGCCATGACCAAGGCGCCGGCGTCGGTGATCGGCGTCAGCAGGGAGGGCGCGCGGGACAGATGGGTCTCGGCGAAAAACTGGGCCGTAACCAGCTTGCCTTCCAGGAACGCGCCGTCGCCGCCCCCGTTCGCAAGTTGCCGTCGGGCTTCGATGGCGCCGCGGGCCAGCATCCAGCCGCCGGAGACCAGGCCCATCATTTCCAGAAACGGCACCGCGCCGGCGGCGGCGCGCGCCGGATCGGCGGGGAAGCTTTCGGTCAGCCAGTTGACCGCGTCGCCGACCGCGTCGGCACCGGCGGCGAGATGCCTCGCCAGGCTCGCCTCGGCCGGCCGGCCGGTATCGAGCGCCGCGATCGTCTCGCGCACCCGCTTCAGGAAAAGCCGAGCAGTGTCGCCGCCGTCGCGGACGATCTTGCGACCCAAGAGATCCATCGCCTGAACCCCGTTGGTGCCTTCGTAGATCGTGGTGATCCGGGCGTCGCGATAGTGCTGGCCGGCACCGGTCTCCTCGATGAAGCCCATGCCGCCATGCACCTGGATATTGGTGGAGGTGATGGCAAGGCCCACGTCAGTGCACCAGGCCTTGACCACCGGGATCATCAGATCGAGCATGGACTGCGCCGCCGCCCGCTCCTCGGGATCCTGGAGCCGGTTCGCCCGGTCGAGATCCGCCGAGACCTCGTAACAGAGCCCGCGCATCGCCTCGACCTGGCTTTTCATGCTGAGCAGCATCCGGCGCACGTCGGGATGGTTGATGATCGGCGCACCGGGGGCGCCGCCCTGGATCGGCCGGCCCTGAACCCGCTCCTTGGCGAAGGCGACGGCCTGCTGATAGGCCCGCTCGGCGATCGCCAGGCCTTGCAGGCCGACGCCGAGCCGAGCGTTGTTCATCATCACGAACATATATTCGATGCCGCGGTTTTCCTCGCCGACGAGATAGCCGATCGCCCCCTCGTCCTCGCCATAGGCCATCACGCAGGTCGGGCTGGCATGGATGCCGATCTTGTGCTCCAGCGAGACCGGACGCACGTCGTTGCGCGCGCCGAGCGAGCCATCGGCGTTCACCAGGTATTTCGGCACGATGAACAGCGACAATCCCTTGGTGCCCGAAGGGCCCTCTGGCGAACGGGCGAGCACGAGATGGACGATATTGTCCGTCATGTCGTGGTCGCCCCAGGTGATGAAGATCTTCTGGCCCTTCAGACGATAGTGATCACCTTCACGGGTCGAACGAGTGCGGATCGCACCCAGATCCGTCCCCGACTGCGGCTCGGTCAGGTTCATGGTGCCGGTCCACTCGCCCGAGACCAGCTTTTCCAGGTAGGTCGCCTTCTGCTCCGCGCTGCCGTGCCGCTCCAGCGCGTCGATCGCCGCCTGGGTCAGGAGCGGGCAAAGCGTGAAGGACATGTTCGCCGCGTCCCACATCTCCCAAAGCGCGGTCGAGAGCGTCCAGGGCAAACCCTGACCGCCATGTTCCGGATCAAACGGGACCGAATTCCAGCCCGCCTCGGCCCATTGGGTATAGGCGGCACCGTAGCCCTCGACCGGGCGCACTACACCGTTCTCGATCCGTGCGCCGTCGGTGTCGCCCTTGCGGTTGAGCGGGGCCAGCACATTGCCCGAGAACTTGCCGGCCTCATCCAGGATCTGGTCCAGCAACGCCTCGTCCAGCGGTTCCAGGCCCGGCAACCCTGCGATGCTTTGCAGGCCCACCACATGCTTCAGGACGAAGCGCATGTCGGCGAGCGGCGCGGAATAAGCGGTCATGGCAGGTTCCCTCCGGCATGCGGCGCTTGGGCGCCATCGTGTTACCGGCTGATTAGCCGATGTTTACGGAGCTGTCCACGACGAGGGTGGATGAGGGCCGAGGGTCACTCAAGGCCCGCGGCGCGCGCACGGGAGAATGCCTCCTTCTCCTGGGCGACGTGGGCAGGCAGGCCCATCATCAATGTATCGACGATGTCAACGGTTTCCGCCGATACCCCCGGCGTGGCCCTGACCGCCTCGGCTTCCCGGATCGTCTCCGCCAGCCAGGCCTCGGCGAGATCGAACTGCCGGAAGCGCACAGCTTCCGACGTCAGCAGGCTATACCCGCTCCACTTCATGGGAGATCCCCGCCGGCCGACCCCAAGCAGTGCCGAGGCGTCGTCCCACAGTGCTTCCAGTTCCGGGCGAACCACCGTCCGGCCATAATGCTCGCCAATGTCACGGGCGAGGCGGAGACGCAGAAAGAACCGCCGCTCAAAGCATTCAGGCCCCTGGCGCAACCGGTCCTGAAGGACACGCAAGCGTTTTAGCCGGTCCTCGCCATTGGCACCGTAGACGTAGTAATGCGCCTGCAGATAGTTCGCGAGATGCCCGGTGTGAGTTTCCGACGACTGCCGCGCCACGGGGTCCAGAAGATCGAGATAGTGGCGGAACGTGACGTGCGCGGCTTCCTCCAAGCCGCCAAGGTCCAATCGGTGAACAACATCAAGCATGGCCCGTCCATTGTAGGAGCCCGAATAACGGGAGATAATCCGCGCGAGTTTTTGGGCTGCGGCTTCAACTTCATTGGCGTCACCGTTCTCGCGCGCATCACTCAATCGCGCGAGCGCTGCCAAAGCCGGACCATACGGAGGTTCTTTGTCCGAAACCTGCATTGGTTCCGCGAAGTGACATTGAGTTCCGGTTTGATCAGCTGCGACGCTAGACAAAGGGGCTAAAAAGACTATCAGGCAGAGTATTGGAATTCTGACGAGGGGCATGGAATCTCTCAATCGGCTTGATCTCTATTCGGTCGCCGAGTGGAAAACGGAACAGTACCGTTGTGCTTAGTTTAATCCGGCTGCCCGACGCCGGAAATCCGCATGTTTGCTTGCGACGTGTTCCGGAAAATTTGTCATGAGCTGCCGAACCTCTTCCAATATCTGGATCGAGGCTCCAGACAATTCTAATTGCTTCACTTCCGCAATTGTGTCGGCGAGCCAAGCTTCCGCCCGATCAAAAGCTTGGAGTTCGACCGCGCTTTCGGTCAGCCGCGCAAAGGCATACCATTTCATCGGAAGACCCTCTCGCCCGATGCCCGCCAAACTATTGGCATCCTCGCGTAGCTTGTCGAGCTGTCTTCTTGCCAGAGGACGGTCGTATTTCTCACCGATATGCCGTGCCAGCTCCAACAGCAAAAAAAACGGCGCTCCAGGCAAATCGCCTGGGCCAGGATATGGCTGTGAACCTTGTCAAGCTGACCGTACCGATCCGTTCCGAGCTGATGATACCGATAGTGTGCTTTCAGGTATGCTCTGATTGGACCGGTATCCGTTTCAAACGTCTGGTCATGGACCGGATGCAACGATTCCAATACGGTTCCGTTCAGCCGCTTTCGCGCCTGCCAGGTGAGGATATCGGGTTGCAGGCGATCGGCAAGGTCGAGGACAATCTCAATGACTCGCGGCGCCGCCCGCGCCACCGCTAAACCGGTCTGGCCGGCCTCCTCAATGTCCTGTGCCGCGTCACCACGCGCGCGTGCTCGTGCCGCTGACGCCAGATGCTCCAGCGCCTTCGCGGCGGTGCTAAAACCATCGCTTACTCGGGCTGCGTGCGTCGAGAACTTGCACCCTGTTTGCTCCAGCCCGAACGCGGGTGAGGAAAACACCAGAAAGCAAGGCATCAAGGCAGATAACAGTCGTTTCGCCGTTACCATGTTTCTTGTCATAGATCGATTTGACCAAACAGCTTCGAATCCATCTCAAACCCCAGCCCTGACCGCTGCGACCCAGCGAGTGGTCAGGGCGATGCGGGCTTCGTCGAGGGGGAGGGCCTGAGAAGAAAACTTCGCGATCACTAAATCTCGTTCGGGGTCCACGAACAAGTTCTGGCCATGCACGCCGATGCCGAACAGCATGGGTCCACCGGCGCTACCCGCGGGGCGTTCGACATACCATTTCGAGCGGTAATGCATGGGAATGCCGGGAAAGTACGAGGCGAAGTCGCCTATCTTCCAGGCTTCGGCATCACCCTTGCCGGCGATATCGGCGATCCAGGCGGCCGGAACGATCTGTTTGCCCTCGCGCGCGCCCTCCTCGGCCACCAGCTTGCCGACCAGGGCGAGATCACGGGCGGTGGCGCACATGCCGCCGGCGGCACGCGGCGCGCCCAGGCGGTCGACGGTGATATAGGCCGGGGTCTCGGCGCCGAGAGGCCGCCAGAGCAGCTCGCTCATCAGGTCGGCGTAGCGGGCGCCCGAGGCACGCTCGATGATCCAGCCAAGAAGATCGGTGTTGGGCGAGACGTAGTGAAAGCGGCCCTCATGCGGGCCGTCGCTTTCGGTCAGATTGGCGTAGAAGGCGCGCAGATCGCTTTCCACCTCGCCAGGACCCAGCGGATTCCAGTTGGTCGCCTTGCGGTACTCGACGATCGGGCCCGAAGCCGCGAGATAATCCTCATCGAAATGGATGCCCGCCCGCATGTCCAGAAGGTGCCGGATCGTGGCGCCGGCATAGGCGGTCGATTTGACCTCGGGAATGATGTCGGTGACGAGGCGCCGCGGATCCAGAACGCCGCGCTCCACCAGAATCCCCGCCAAGAGGCCGAGCATGGATTTCGAGACCGACATCAGGATATGCGTGGACCGACGGTGCATGCCTCCGGCGTAACTTTCATGAATGACCTTGCCGGCTTTGACGATCACCAGCGCATCGGTATCGGTGGCCGCGAGGAATCCGGCAAGATCCAGCTTTCGGCCGGCGTCGTCCGTGACGCCGAGGCCGCCAAGATCCTCCAATGCCTCGGGAAGCGCCGCGACCGCGTCCGGATCATTGGCAATCTCCGCCGTGGGAACGATCTCCCGGACATGGTGGAAGGCCCATTTGTTGAACGGCGCCGTCCGCCAATTGGCCAAGGTTACCTGTTCACTGGAGCGGGGCGGGAAATCGGTCATCATCAGGCGACGTCCTATGCATTTCGCGCGGCGAAAACCACCGCCCATCCAGCTAGGCGTCCGTCATTCGGCTGTCAATTCTACTTTGAGAAAATCGACTTGAAGACCGACCACAAGCCCGTTGCGATATCGACCAGTTCCTTGAAACCCTTGACCAGATCTCCAACGATGGAAATCCAGCCCAAGGCGACGATGGTGCACGCGGCGATCAGCGCGACCAGAACGATGGTGCCGCAGACAATCCGAACGATCTGGACCTTGCCGCGAGAGGTGAGCGGGCTATCGCCAACCAGATACCCGCCCCGCCATCCGAAGGTCAGCCTGGTGATATGCTCAGTGCCGTCGCGCGTCAGGACGAGCGTCTCGGCGCTCTCGCCGTACTTGATCCACTGGTTGCGTTTCCAATGGCCGACCAGCTGGGCGACATAAGTTTCGGCCCGGCCGCGCTCCTCCTTGGCCAGGGAGCGATGGACCAGAAAGCGAAGGTTCTGAACCGTGGCGTCGTCGATGCGCCGGCCAAGCTTTTCATCGTGGAACAGGATACTGAACAGCAGATCGGAATACTTGCTCTTGGCCAGGAATTCGGGCGCCGGCGGTTCGAAGTCCTTTCTGCGGAAAAGCCTGCCCAGGCGCCTCACCCATCTCGGCACCGTGCCGATATCCCCCGCGGGTATCTCCCCTTCGAATTCCGCGGTCCCCGACATGCCTGATTTCCATCGGCCGTTGCGATCAAATACTTGCAGAAATCATTTCCGTATTCCGGCAGAATCGCAAGAAAAATGAAATAGGTTACGATGGTATTACGAAAATTGATTCGTGGAAAAATTCAAAACACGACTTCCATATTATAGCCGCCGTTTATTCGCTCCGATCTTGCCTTAGATCACCTTCCCACGGTTCATGATCCCCTGGGGGTCCAGTGCCGCGCGAAGGGTCCGCATCAGGTCGAGTTCGACGTTGGATTTATAGCGGACCATTTCGTCACGCTTGAGCCGTCCGATGCCGTGTTCGGCGCTGATCGAGCCGTTATGGGCGTGGACGGTGTCATGCACCGCCTGGTTGATGGCAGGCCATTTTTCAAGAAAGGCGGCGCGGTCTCCTCCCGCCGGCTCGGCGATGTTGTAGTGCAGATTGCCGTCTCCGGCATGGCCGAATGCGACTAGCCGGGCCTCGGGCTCGATCCTGCGCACCGCCGCCCAGGCGTCGTCATAGAAAGCCGGGATCGCCGAAACCGGCACCGAGATATCATGCTTGATCGACGCGCCTTCGAGTTTCTGGGACTCGCTGCCGTTCTCGCGCAGCGCCCAGAAGGCCTGGCGCTGCTGTTCCGACTGCGCGATCGCGGCGTCGAGCACGATGCCGTCCTCCATCGCCTGGCCGAGGATCGCCTCGAAACTTTCGGTCAGCGCGACATCGTCATCGGCGGTGGTCACGAGTTCCAGCAGCACGTAATGGTCATGCCGCTCGGCAAGCGGGTCGGTGGTGCCGGGTATGTGCTTCAGGATCAGATCGATCACCAGGCGCGAGATCAACTCGAAGGTCTCGACCCGGTCGCCGCTCTGGCCGCGCGCCCGGCCCAGCAGCTCCATGGCCGCAGGCACGTCGCGGACGGCGCAGAAGGCCGCGTGAATGGCGCGCGGCTTGGGGAACAGTTTCAGGACCGCCGCGGTGATGATCCCCAAGGTGCCCTCAGCGCCCAAGAAAAGCTGCTTCAGATCGTAGCCGGTATTGTCCTTGCGCAGCCCCTGCAGCCCGTTCCAGATCCGCCCATCCGGCAGGACGACCTCCAGCCCCAGAACCAGTTCCTTGGCGTTGCCGTAGCGCAGCACATTGGTGCCGCCGGCATTGGTGGAGAGATTGCCGCCGATCATGCAGCTTCCCTCGGCGGCGAGGCTGAGCGGAAAATAGCGGTCGGCGTCGGCGGCGATGTTCTGGAGGGACTGCAGCACACAGCCGGCCTCCACCGTCATCGTATAGTTCACCGTGTCAATGGCCCGCACCTTGTTCATCCGGGCCAGCGACAGCACGATCTCCCCACCGTCCTCAAGCGGGACCGAGCCGCCGCACATGCTCGTATTGCCGCCCTGGGGCGTGATCGGCAGCCGCGCCTCGGCACAGATCCGGACCACTTCGGCCACCTCGGCCGTATTCGCCGGCCGAACCACCATCTGGGCCCGGCCCTCGTAATAGCCGCGCCATTCGACCAGATGCGGGTGCATTTCGGCGGCATCGGTGGTCCAGCCGCGCTCGCCGACGACGGCCTTGATGCGCTCGATCGCATCCGCCTGGGCCTTTGTGGGCTGATAGGGCGTCTCGGGCAGGGGTCTGGAGGCCGGCGCGGCCATGATCGGCTCCTCGCGGTGTTGAACTATCGAAGATCGGATCAATAGCAGCCGCCGGCCCGGCCCGGCAACAAGGCTTGCGTCTAGCGCGGTGCCGCGGCGCGGCGCAGGCGGTCATTGATGGCCACGCCAAGGCCCCGTTCCGGTATCGGAGCGACGGCGATCCCCTTGGCACCACGGCCGTCGAGGCGTCTCAGCATGCCAAACAGATTGGCCGCGGCCTCGACCAGATCGCCAGCTGGACTGAGGTTCAGCCCTCCCGGCGCCATGGCCGCGCCAAAACCGAGATGCACCTCACCCTCCCTCGAAGTCTCGGCGTTCAGGCGGACCGCGCAGTCCGGCGCATAGTGGCTCGACAGCATCCCGGGCGAGACCAGTGGCGCTTCCGCGCCGGGGTCTTGAGGCCGCTCGATCTCACCCGCCACTTCCGCCAGTTCCTCGCGTGTGATCCCCCCGGGCCGCAGCAGCACCGGCCGCGCGCCGGACAGATCCACCACCGTCGACTCGATGCCAACGGCACAGGGTCCCGCATCGAGGATCAGATCGACCCGAGTCCCCAGTTCGGCGGCAACATGCTCGGCCGCCGTCGGACTGATCCGCCCGGACCGATTGGCGCTGGGGGCCGCGATCGGGCGGGCGGTCTGGCGCAGAAGCTCACGCGCCACGGGGTGGGCCGGAACCCTGAGCGCGATCCGGTCCAGGCCCGCCGAGGTCAGCCAGGCGATCGGGCAATCCGGCGCGCGTTTGACCACGATGCTGAGCGGCCCGGGCCAGAACGCCTCCGCGACGGCGCGCGCGCGCTGGTCGAACAGACCGAGAGCAAAAGCCGCCTCGGCATCGGCGACATGCGAGATCAACGGATTGAACCGGGGCCGGCCCTTGGCTTCGTAGATCTTGGCCACAGCGGTCTCGTCGGTCGCATCGGCGCCAAGCCCGTACACGGTCTCGGTCGGAAACGCCACGAGGCCGCCGGACCGCAGAATCTCGGCGGCGCGAGCCAGGCCAGGAGCATCGGCGGGGATCAAGGACGGGGCGCTCATCCGCCGCGAATATCCGCCGCACCAGAGCGGGTCAAGGATGAAATCATATTGCAACGCAATATTTTTATTTCGCGTTCGCGAAGAAAAATGCTAAATTCAACCTCATTTATTGGAGCCGGACGATGGCCGCCAGATCATCACCACCGCGCAACAAAAGGCGGCGCGGGAAAAACCACAACAGCGCTCATCTCGCCCTATCGCCTGGGCGGGCGCCGGCAAGCGGGTCGCCATCGTCGATATCGACCCCAGGCCAGCAACGACACGGTTCGCCATGCGCACGTTGGAAGCGGAAATCTCTCCGGGCGCAGCGATGCTCGAGCACCATGCGATCGGCGGCTGGCGTGAGTCAGCGGCCGGGTCGCGGGAACTGGCGCGCGACAATGACGTCGTGCTGATCGACTCTCCTGCCTTTATGCCCGATGCAGGCTTACTTCGCCATGCTGACCGCCGGCCCTGGTGCTGATCCCGGTCAGCCGGGCCAAAACGTGGATTGCTGGGCTGCCAAGGCGACTCTGACCCTCGCTGCAGGCGAAAGCGCCGGTACTTCTGGCCTTCAACCGGGTGCCGGCGCGCGCCTTCTTCGCCTGACCCGGGCTGATGATCGCGGCGGCCAAGGATCTCGGCGCGCCGATCGCCAAGACGCGTATTGGCAGCCGCACGTGACGCTGGCATCCAGCATGGCGGATGGGCTCACATCGCAGGCGCAGCCCCGCTCGGGCCGCCTCAGGTACGCGCTGGTACGGATCGAGCGGCGGGGCCAAAGGCGATGGCGAACCGCCGGTGGTGGCCGCATGAACAATGCCAGCGGAACCGCCAGCGCTCCAGCCAGGCCCATCGGCGAAACGCATTGGAATGGCCGATCATCGCCGCCTGTATGCCACCTGCCGGAAAGCCCCGCGACAGTCCCTCAGACTTTCGAGACTCAGGCAGAGGGGAAGCGGTTCCTGCTGCCTCCGGGAATGCCGCTGATCTGTTCGGTCAGGCTCCGAGTAGCTGGATGGCGGAGGGCGCAGAAACACCAGCACGGCGAGAAGCGGATGAACAGGCTCGACCCGAAATTTCGCATCGGTGGAAGATCGCCGCATGCCTCGATGCTACCATGGCGGAATCATGAAAACCAGTACGGTCATCGGGGTGAACGCGATGTCTCTGCGAGCCCAGCATCATTGGTCAGATGATATCAGAAATCCGTCAGGTTGATGTCATGATGTTTGGTGCCGGCGACAACGCCTGCAACCCAAGCCGACCGCAGAGACAGGTCGGGAAGTTTGATCGGTCAACGGCACGATCACTGAACGCCAGCCAGTTGCGCAACCCGCGCACCTGAAAGGACGCCGATGGCGCTGTCGGGATAGTCCACTCAGATCGTGCAGCGAGGCTCGCGGATACGGAACCGGGCCGGTGAAGGTCAGCATTCCCATGACGAAGGCGACAATCGTCCCGACTCGAAATTTCGATCCACAAACAGCCGCGGGGATCGGCGCAGAGGCGCAGCTTCGCAAGCAGGCAATGGACGAAGATCAAGAACAGACCGCATACAGCTTCCAGCACCGTCTCATATGGTCGAACCAATCCAGGCGACACTGGCCGAAGATGAGCTATGAAACGATGATCGTAACCGAAAGGGCAGAAAATCAGTCCAGTCGGGAGAAGCGCGTTTCCCGGCGCTCCATATTCGCTGGAAGCGACCAGATGCAAGACCAGGGCGGCGTGCCCGGCACGATGATGAAGAACGCAGCGCGCCGGTCGTAGATCTCGGCCATCATGCTGCCGAAGTCGGCCAGACCAGCCCAAAAGACCTGCACCTGACACCCGCCTTGACGATCGCGGCAGGCTGGAATGTCTCGGGAAGGTCGCCAGCAGGATCGCCTGACTGCTGCTGATCGGCGCCCCGAACAGGCCCTGGCCGATCCGGAACAGGATCAGCTTTCCGGGTTCAGGCGAAACCGCAGAGCAATGAGCTGATGGTGAAACCGAGCACCGTGCCGAACATCAGCCGGCTTCTCACCGGAAACCGGCCGGCCAGCCATCCCGATGTCAAAGGAATTCGCGGCAGCGACGGCGCAACCAGATTCGAGGGTGATCGACCGGAAATCTCGTCCTGGCTGTGGACATAGATTGCCCCGGATCTGGAGCAGCACGACATTGGCAATGGTTTATCGTCATGCCGAACAGCATGTTCTGACAGTTGAACCATCAGGAGGATGAGCCAGAGCCGGCCATGATGCTCAAATGCGGGTGGCGACGCACGCGGTAATACGCTCATCTCTGTTCGATGCCCGACGCGGAAGATTCGAACAGGAGAAGCCGTCAGCCCAGCCGCATTGTCAGGCCAATGCGGCGGTGGCTATAAGCCGCCCCGCGCACGGATCAGTCCGCCAACAAGCTGTCCCTGTCGCGGGCTGGCCGAAGCAGATATTGGCCGTAGCCGTTCTTCTCCATCGACTTGCCGAGCGCTTGCAACTGGTCCCGATCGATCAGCCTTGGATGAGAGGCGATCTCCTCCGGCACCGCGATCCGCAGGCTCTGCCGCCGCTCGATCGTCTGTATATAGGCCGAAGCATCCACGAGACTGTCATGGGTGCCCGTGTCGAACCAGGCGAAGCCGCGGCCAAGACGTTCCACCCGCAGCCTGTGCAGATAGGTCCGGTTGACGTCGGTGATCTCCAGTTCGCCGCGCGGGCTCCCGGTTTATGTTGGCCGCGATGTCGATAACGCTATTGTCCGTAGAAAGTAGAGACCGATCACGGCCCAGTTCGATCGTGGGTTTGCGGGCTCTCGATCTCGTCGCCATGCCGGAGGGATCGATGTGACCACGCCGAAACGCTCCGGGTCATGCACGTGATAGGCGAACCGTGGCGCTGCGGTCTCGGCGCGCGGCGGCGCGCAGCTTGTCGGTAAGGCCGTGGCCATAGAAGATGTTGTCTCCAGAACCAGCGCGCAGGGAATCAGCGCCGACGAACTCTTGCCGATGATGAACGCCTGGGCGAGACCGTCGGGGAGACGGCTGCTGAAACGTAGTTGCTGAATTGACGCCCCACTGGGAGCCATCGCCGAGCAGGGACTCAGCCGGCGCGTCCTGAGGTGTGGTGATCACCAGCATATCCCTGATCCCCGCCAGCATCAGCGTCGCCAGCGGGTAATAGATCATCGGCTTGTCGTAACACCTGACGAAGCTGCTTGGAGATCGACCGCGTGATCGGATGCAGACGTGCCCGACCACGCCGACGAGAACAATACCCTTCATTCAGCACACTCTGTCATATACAAAATGATTCCAGATCGAAGACCGACTCCAAACCATAGATCGAACGACCAGGTACGAATCAAGGCAGAATCAATCTCCACGATGTTTCCCGCGTCGGCCGTCACCCAAGCCAGCAGGGACCGAGCGCCCCTATACAAGATAGAAATCGAATGACTCAGCGGACAGCCATGCCAGTTTGCCGCACGCTCAACGCCGCCACGCGACGCGTCGCATATCACCGGAATACATTGAAATATTGCGAAACGAAGGCGGAAACGCCCCAAGCCTTTATCTGATGATCGAAGTCGCAAAACGCGAACTTTGATGCCCGCCTTCTGCTGGCAGGACGGGCCGTCAAGGCGGGGTATCGTGTCGTTATCGGCCAGCAATGGCTGATGAACAGTATTGCCGAAGTTCCTCCGGGCGTCGTGCTGTTCAAGAGGATCAACCTGATCCAGGGCCACTGGATGAAACGTGCGCGCGACTTTGGGCATCGCGTGGCGGCGATCAACAGGAAGCCTTGGCCTTGGCTTCAAAGTATCCTCGCTTTTTGGAAACACGGTAAGAGATCCTGGACGAGGATCGATCTGTGTTTGCTCAAGGCAATAATGAAAGGACGCGTATATCGAACTTCAAAGATGTCGCCCAACGAATCGCCGTTACCGGCAACGCACGAATCAATTGCTACGCCCGGAGCACCGGGAAAGGCAATTTCCAGCGCACTGACGAAATACGCCATGCCTTCGGACGCTTCATTTTGGTCAACACCAATTTCGGATACATCAATACGGAATTCCGGTGTCCTCAGGATTTCCTGTGGCGCATTGCCGTGCGGGTAGGCGTGCTCGACCCGACGAAGCCGAGGAACTGCAGCTTTACGGGGATCGCTTCATATTCGAACGCGAAAACATGAAAGCGTTCTGTACGATGATCCCGGCCTTTTAAAGCCTTCCCGGAACATACATTGGTCGTACAAGCCGCATCAATCACGAGGCGGCGGCTTGTCGGATATTGCCGGGTGTGGTGATCACCGAGGGCGCCCCTGTTCATACGGATTCTGGCGTCGAGTTCATGTGTCACAATACCTGTACATTTGACCGGATTGGAGAAGCGCTTCTATTGAGTCAACCCGTCGCCGCGTTCGGCCTTTTCACGAACATCTACGAAAACGAACTTTCCTCGAATCAAGTGACACCAAGGGTTGACACCTTGGACGCACTTTTGAGATGGTGAAGCCGCCTTGCGACCCGCAAACAGCAGTGCAGTCTCAAACCGAGTCCGGTGGTCCGGTCCTGGCGCACCACCCTGCAAGGCGCGTTCGACGGCCGTGAAACTGAAAAAATTTTCAACGAAATACGAGTTTTGATCGAGAACATGCCGGTGGCCCATTGCTCAGGACGGGAAGCGCTTGACCCAAACGCTCCTTTTCCACGAGCAACCGCGAAGACACGTGTCTCACTGACCTGGACAGAGTTGATTGAACGGTTTCCACCATCAACCGAGATGGACCGGGACCGTCGGCGCTTATGGTGAACTGAAAGCGGTGAGTCGTTGTTTTCAATCCGCGCGCAACCTCAGTTGCATCCAGCGCCGGGGATTTTTAGGTCAAACTGATCACGCCACGCGCGGCAGTTTCTCTTTCCACCAGGGTCGCCCAGAGGCTGGCGCCCGTGGTCAGCACTGCACCTCGTCGTTGTAGTCGTATTTGGATGATGATACCATTGTCGATCTCGTCCATAGCGATGAAAATGAAAGTGCGGGACGTTTCACTCCAGCATGTAGGAGAAAGTCCTCGCTGCCTGTCAATGTAGGACCGTTTCCGATCACCATATCGGCTCTACCGACGACCGCCCGCGCTGCCTCGGCGGCCAGGCGTTCATTGTTTTTCGTCGTGGTTTCAAGGTTACGGGATAACTTCGCGGTAGTCGCAGAAGTTCGACGCCGTATTGCGCGGCGAAGGACTGGCATCCGCAAAGCGGTTTGCCGGATGTAATCGCGGGTCTCGCGGCTGACGGTGCGGATCGAGGCGTCGAGCACGGCCTGGTGCGGGATCACGTTATTCGCGGTACCGGCGTGGAACTGGGTGATGCTGATCACCGCATTGTCGAACAGGATCGGCCAGCGCGTGATGGTCTGAGCGGCGACAGAACAGATTTGCGTGCCGATGGCGATCGGATCGTGGCCAGATGCGGCATCGCCGTGGCCATATGGCGTTGATGGTGATCTTCGTACGCCGATCCGCCGCCGCCAGCAGCGCGCCTTGCGGATCGCGAACTTGCCCCGCGTGGATCTGGCATGTTGTGCGAAAGCCATAGACCGGTCGCGGGAAATTTCTTGAACAGACCACTCCTCGATCATCTTCTTGGCATGTGGCCCGCCGCGCCTCCTCGGCAGTGAAAGATCAGGTCAACCGTCCCGTCGAAATTGCGGGTTTCTGGCGAGTATAGCGCCCCCGAAGAGTTGCGGTGTGCCCATCATAGCACAGGCGTGCATCTTGCCGCAACCGTTGATTATAAGCAAGTTGGCTTCCTCCTGCATCGGCGGCAGCGCGTCCATGTCGGCGCAGATTCCCGATGCTGCCGCCGGAGCCGCCGCCGCGCCGATCACGCCGACCTGCGGTTTGGCGATCCCTCATGCACCTCGATCCCCAGGACCCGGAGTTTCTCAGCGACGATGCCGGCGGTCCGAACCTCTTCATAACGGATCTCGGGATGGGCGCGAAAATCCTGGCGCCACGCTCGCGCATCTCGGCATCGAACTCGGCAATACGGTTCTGGATGGGCATCGGAGGTTTCCTTTCGCCGCTCAGCGGCCTCGAATGCGCGGGTCAAGCGCGTCGCGCAACCCGTCGCCGATATAGTTGACGCTCAGAACGGTGAGCGAGATCGCCAAGCCTGGCCAGATCACCCGGGCCGGGTTGATGTTGAGGAACGGCACCCCGTCGAACAGCAACCGGCCCCAAGTCGGGAAATCCGAGGGGAAACCGAGGCCGAGGAAGCTCAGCGCGCTTTCGGTGATGATCGCCTGCGCGACGCCCAGGGTCGCGGAAACCATGATCGGACTCAGCACGTTCGGAAAGATGTGCCGGAAGATCATCCGGTGCGAGCGGGTGCCGATGCTGCGCGCCGCCAGCACGAACTCCCGTTCCTTGATCGCCAACACCTCGCCCCGGACGATCCGCGCGGTCTGCATCCAACTGGTGATGCCGATGACGAAGACGATGAGAATGAAAATGCCTATCTCCGGACCGAACAGCGATCTCAGCGCATCCCGGAACAACATGATGATGACCAGCAGCAACGGCAGGATCGGCAGGGCGAGGAACAGATCCGTCAGGCGCATCAGCGCGCCGTCGATCCGGGCGAAGAAACCGGCGATGACGCCGACCATGGTCCCAAGGGACAGCGAAAGCGCCATCGCCGTGACGCCGACCGCAAGCGAGGTCCGCCCACCCGCCAGCACCTGGGCAAACATGTCGCGCCCGAGATTATCCGTTCCCATGGGATGCGCCGCCGACATGCCCTGGTTCTTGGCCCGATAGTCGAGATATTGCGGGTCGATATCGTGGATATAGGGCCCGACGAGGACCGCGGCGATGATCAGCGCGAACACGGTAACGCCGGCCATCGCGCCCTTGTGGGAGCGGAACTGATGCCAGACATCGAGCCAAAGCGAGCGATGCTTGAGGTCGGCCGGCGCGGTGATGTCGACCGCCGGCGTTTGGCCTTGCGCGGACTCAGTCATATCGAATCCTCGGATCGAGAATGCCGTAGAGCAAATCGGCGACCAGATTGAACACCACGATCAGCACCGCGAAGATGAAGGTCACGGTCTGAACCGTCGGAATATCCGCCCCCTCGATGGCGCCGATCAGCAACTGGCCGACCCCGTTGATGCGGAAAATCTGCTCGGTGATGATCGCGCCGGCAAAGGTCGTCGGCAGGCCGAGCGCGATCACCGTGACCACCGGAATCATGCTGTTGCGCAACACGTGGACCAGGATCACCACCGGCTCGCTCATCCCCTTGGAGCGCGCGGTGCGGACGTATTCCTGATTGAGATTGTCCAGCATCGAGGAGCGCATGAAGCGGCTGAGCTGGGCAGCGTTGAACAGACCGAGCACCATGACCGGCATGATCATCTGCTTGAACTGCGCGACCGCGCTGTCGAGGTCGTTCACCTCCAGGGTGGTGTCATAGATCGACGGCAGCCAACCGAGGATCACGCTGAAGATCACGATGAACACCGTGCCGGTGAAGAAGGTCGGGACCGAAAAACCGATCATCGAGATGAAAGTGCCGACCTGATCGAAGATGGAATACTGCTTGTAGGCCGAAATCACGCCGATCGGCACGGCGATCAGGATCGCGACGATGTAGGAGACTCCGACGACCGACAATGTCTGGGGAAGCCGGGCCGCGATGAGATCGACCACCGGCGCCCGGGTCGACCAGGAGCGCACCCGCAACCGATCCTCGGAATCGCCGATCTGGATGTCCCACATCTGTTCAATCAGGTTGAGGGGTTCGTTGACCAGAAATTGTTCAAGCCATTTCAAATAACGAATGTGGAACGGCTCGCCCAAGCCGAGGCTGAGCTTGATCATCTCCCGGATCTCTTCCGGAATGGTCAGCGGCAATTGGGCGGTCGGATCGCTCGGCGCTAGGTCGAGCAGCGCGAAAATGATGAAACTAATGACCAGCAGCGTCGGGATCGCGAAGAGCAAGCGCCGTATCGCATAGCGGAACATGGGGCCCCCGAGTTGCTGTTAAAGGGTTACGCGGTGAGGTGGAAGGCCGGGCGGCCCGCCCTAAGGCGAACCGCCCGGACCCCACCGGATGCTATTTCTTGCGGTGCCAGTCCTGGATGTTCCAGGGGGTAGCATCCCAGACATTGGGATAGGCCCCGCCGCCAAGGCTATTGGCCCGGGCAGCGACGCCGCCGCGATGGATCAACGGGATGATCGCGCCGTAGTCGATGAGCATGTCGTTCATCTTCTTGGCGATGATCGCGCGTTCCTCGATAGCCGCCGTCTGGGCAAGCTGAGCGGCCAGCTTGTCGTATTCCGGATCGCAGTAGCGCGGCATGTTCTGGCCGATCCACTGGGTTTCCGGGCTGGGCATCTTGTTGCAGGTCCAGCGCAGCATGTAGTTCTCGGGGTCGGTACCGTTGAAGTTGTTCGTGTACATCTCGATATCTGAGAAGTGCTTCTGGAACGTGTCCGGACTGGACTGGTCGCCACCGAAGAAGACCGAGGCGCTGATGTTCTTCAGCTCGGTCTCGACGCCAATTTCCTGCCACATCTGCTTGATGAAGGCCTGAGTGCCCTGACGGACCGAGTTAGTCGAGGTCTGGAACAGGATCGACAGTCGCACGCCGTTCTTGGCGCGGATTCCGTCGGAGCCGCGCTTCCAGCCCGCGTCATCCAACAGCTTGTTGGCGCCCGCGACGTCCTGGGTCTTGCACCAGTCGTTGGCCGTCGATGCGTAGATCGTCGGCGCCGGCAGCACGTTGCAGGTCACCCGACCGGCCTGGCCGTAACCGGCATCGACCAAGATCTGACGATCGATCGCCATGGACAAGGCACGCCGAACCGCCTTATCGGACAGGAACGGATGCGGGTTCTTGCCGTCCTGATAGGTCGCCCGCTTGTCGCCCAATGCCGGGTCGGGGTTGGTCAGCTGAACCATCAGCCGCTCAACGGAGGTACCGAAAGCCGAGATCACCTCGCCTTTCCCCTTTTTCTCCATGGTGGTGAGAATCTCAGGCTCGACCTGGAGGTTCCAGGCATAGTCGAACTCGCCGGTCTCCAGCACCGCGCGGGCCGCCGAAACCGCGTCTCCGCCGCCCTTGAGCAGCACGGAATCAAACGCCGGTTTGTTCGGATCGCGATAGTTCTCGTTCATGACATAGAGCACGACGTCGTTCGGCTTGAACTCCTTGACCTTAAACGGGCCGGTGCCGATCGTGCCAAAATTCTGCGCGGTGCAGGTCGGGGCCTTGGCGCCCATGCAGTCCTTGAATTGGGCCTGCTGAATGATCGGCGCTTCCGAACCGACGAACGGCCCATAGGGGAACGGCTTCGGCACCTTGAAGGTGATCGTCACCGTGTGATCGTCGACCGCCTTGACCGAGGCCACGTCCTGGAAACGCTCGGCGGCGTTGCAGCCGCCCGCGGGATCGAGGCAATAGGCCGCCGTGAATTCCACGTCCTTGGCGGTGAACGGCGTGCCGTCCGACCATTTCACACCCTTTTTGAGCTTCCAGGTAATCGACTTCAGGTCCGCCGAAACGCCGCCATTGGCAACCGTCGGGACTGCCTCGGCCAGGGTCGGCACCATGTTGCCGTCCTCGTCGTAATGCGCCAGCGGCTCGATGATCAGCGAGGATGCGTGGATATCCTTGGTACCGCCCGAAAGAAACGGATTCAGGATCGATGGCGCCTGCCAGTACAGGATCTTAAGTTGGCCGTCCGAGCCACGCTCGGCGTGAGCCGCCGTCGCGAACATCGCGGCGGCTGCCGTGGCAAATAGTAACGTGCGTGCTTTCGACATGTTGAAAAGCTCCCTCTGTTGATCGCGGTGTTTCGGTTTCCCCCGACTCCCCCGCGTGTGTTTCCCGACCGGATGGTTTCTCCTCCTATGCTTCGGGTCCGGCCGTCCCGTGACATCATTGCGCAAAATGGCAAGCCACGTGACGGCCGGGTTCGATCTCGCGCCACTCCGGGTCTTCGACCCGGCAGATATCGGTCGCGATTGGACAACGTGTGCAGAAGTTGCAACCTACCGGCGGATTGGCCGGGCTGGGCAGATCGCCCTTCAGCACGATGTGCTCCCGGGTCGCCTCGACGGCCGGATTCGGGATCGGAACCGCCGAAAGAAGCGCCTGGGTATAGGGATGCTTAGGCGAGCCGTAGAGTGCCTGGCGCGACGCCAGTTCCACGATCTTGCCGAGATACATGACCGCCACCCGGTCGGCGATATGCCGCACCATCGACAGGTCATGACTGATAAAGAGATAGGTCAGGCTGTACCGTGCCTGCAGATCCTCCAGGAGATTCACCACCTGGGCCTGGATCGAAACGTCGAGGGCCGCGATCGGCTCGTCGCAGACGATGAAATCCGGGTTCAGGGCAAAGGCGCGGGCAATGCCGATCCGCTGCCGCTGTCCGCCGGAAAACTCATGCGGATAGCGATTGGCGAAAGCGGGATTGAGACCGACCGCATCCAACAGTTCCTCGACCCTGTCCTCGCGTTCCGACTCGCTCAACAGGCCGTGTTCGTCCAGCGGTTCCGAAATGATTGAGCCGACCGTCATTCTCGGATTTAGACTGGCATGCGGGTCCTGAAACACCATCTGCATGCGAGGCCGGATCTTGCGCAGCCGCTCGCCCTTGAGCGGCGCGATGTCTACACCATCCAGAAGGATTCTGCCTTCCGTCGCTTCGTACAGCCGCAGCATCACCCGGCCCGCTGTGGACTTGCCACAGCCGCTCTCGCCCACCAGGCCGAGGGTTTCGCCCCGCTTGATGTCGAAGGTGATGCCGTCCACCGCCTTGATGGTCCCGACCTGACGGCGGAACACGCCGGCATAGATCGGGAAATGCATCTTAAGGTTCTCGACCCGCATCAGCGGCACGGCGGCGTCCTTGCCGCTGGTTCCCGCGAGGGTGTCAGTCGTCATTGTGCGGCGCCCCCCTGTCGATGTCCCACCAGCAGGCGATATCATGACTTACCCGGTCCGCGGTCCAACCGCCGTTGATTGAGCGGATCGCAGGATTCTCGCGATGACAGCGATCGAAAGCAAACTGGCAGCGCGGGGCGAACGGGCACGAGGTCGGCTCCGCATCAAGGCTCGGCGGTTGCCCCGAAATGCTTTGCAGCTTCTCGGCCCGCTCGCTGTCCAGGCTCGGCAGGGTTTGCAACAGCGCATGGGTATACGGGTGCTTGGGCGCCGCATAAAGATCCTCGACCGCCGCATGCTCGACGATCTGGCCGCCGTACATGACCACCACCCGATCGGCAATGCCGGCGACAACGCCGAGATCGTGGGTGATCCAGATCATCGACATGCCCAGTTCCTGGCGGAGCTCCCGGACCAGTTCCAGGATTTGAGCCTGGATGGTGACGTCGAGCGCGGTGGTCGGCTCGTCGGCGATCAGCAGCTTCGGATCACAGGCGAGCGCGATCGCGATCATGACGCGCTGCCGCATGCCGCCGGAGAATTGATGCGGAAAGTCATCCAGCCGGTCCGCCGGGGAGGGAATGCCGACCAGCGCCAGAAGCGATGCCGCCTTCTCTCGGGCCTCGGCCTTGGAAAGCCCCATGTGCTTGCGCAACGGCTCCATCAGCTGAAAGCCGACGGTGAACACCGGGTTCAGCGACGTCATCGGATCCTGAAAGATGAAACCGATCTCTCCGCCCCGCACCTTGCGGAGCTCGCTCGGCGAAAGAGCCAGCAGGTCGCGGCCCATGAACATCACCGTACCGGAGGTGATCTCGGCAGGCGGCATTGGCACCAGCTTCAGCAGCGACATCATTGTGACGCTCTTGCCGGAGCCGCTTTCGCCGACAATGCCGAGCAATTCGCCTTCACGCAGATGGAAACTTACGCCGTTCACCGCGTGAACCGCGCCGTCGCGCGTGCCGAAGACCGTCCTGAGATCACTGACCTCGAGAATTTTTTGACCGCTGGTCGAAACTGAACGCATTGTCACCCGTCATCCGCCGCGCCGGGCGGCCTTGATCGATGGCGGGAAGTCTAGTCTGATTGCATCGTCAACTTCCACATCCATTTATCCGCCCCGCGCACGATTTTGTGAAGTTTCCCTTGACCTTGACCCGGGCGCCGCTCTCGCCAACCCTGAGGGTCGGCATATGGCGAATTCGGAGAAAGCGCATGGCGGTCAAGGGCGGCAAATACGAAGGCTGGACCATCACCACGGTCGCCGGGAACGGAACCGCCGGGTTTTCAGGGGATGGCGGCCCCGCGGCCGAGGCCCGGCTCAACAACCCCTTCGATGTGATTTTCGATCGCGCCGGAAACCTGATCTTCACCGATACCTTCAGCCATTGTATCCGACGGGTCGACGCGGCGAGCGCAAGCATCACGACAATCGCCGGCACCGCCGAGAAGGGCTATTCCGGCGACGGCGGTCCGGCGGTGGCGGCGCGCTTCAACGAGCCTTACGGCCTCGCGATCAGCGGTGACGGCGCGCTCTACGTGGCCGACCGTCTGAACGCCGTGGTGCGCCGCATCGACGGCACCGACGGCCGGGTTTCGACCTTCGCGGGGACGGGCGAAAAGGGCTTTTCCGGAGATGGCGGTCCGGCGGATCGCGCGGGCCTGGTGGAGCCGAACGGCCTCGCCTTCTCATCCGACTTCGCCCGGCTTTACATTGCGGACGTCTCGGACAACCGGGTCCGCGCGGTCGACATGAAAAGCCGGACGATCAACACGGTCGCCGGCACCGGCGCGGCCGTGCATGACGGCGACGGCGGACCGGCGACGGCGGCGAGCGTCTTCGGCGCCCGTGCGGTCGGCGTCCGGCCGGAGGACGGCGCGCTTCTGGTGCTGGAACGTCAGGGAAGTTGCCTGCGCCGGATCGACCCGGTGACCGGTGTGATCTCAACCGTCTCCAGCACCGGTGAGACCGGCTATGGCGGCGACGGAGGGCCGATCGCCGCCGCGATTTACGACCGACCCAAGGAAATGACTCTGGATGGAGACGGCAACGTCCTGATCGTGGACACCGAAAACCACGCCATCCGGCTGATCGACTGGAAGGCCGACCAGGTGACGACCATCGCCGGCAACGGGAAAAGCGGTTTCAACGGCGACAGCATCCCCGCCACGCGGGCAACCCTCGGCCGCCCCCATGGCGTCGCGGTGGGCCCGGATGGCGCCCTCTATATCGGCGATACCGAGAACCATCGGATCCGCCGTGTCGCGCCGCCCGCCTAGCGCAGCGGGAAACCCATCGCCCGCAGCGTCGCGGCGAGGCGCTCACGCCCGTTCATCGACTTGAGCGGCCCGAGCCGGTCGAGCACCCGCTTGCTCCATGAGACGGCGCCCATGCCCTGGCGTTCGGAGAAGTCGGACATCAGCCGGTCGTAGGATGCCCGCAAAGCCGGCTCCTCCGGGTTGCCGTACTTCTCCGAGAAGACTACCGCCGGCTGCGGCAGGCGCGGCTTGACCTCGTTCTCCACGTCGGGGGCGGCATAGCCGACACAGAGACCGAACACCGCCATCGCCTGGTCCGGCAGACCGAGCAACTCGCGCACCCGCATCGGATCGTTACGCATGGCGCCGATATAGACAGTTGAAAGACCGAGGCTTTCGGCGGCCACCACCGCATTCTGGGCCGCCAGAGCCGCATCAACGGCGGCGACCAGGAAGGTCTCGAAATGCGGCGGCGCCTCAAGGGTCACCTTTTCCTGATCGCCGAGCCGCTGATTGCGCGACAGATCGGCGATCCAGACCATGTAGAGCGGGCACTGCTCGATATGCTTCTGGTTGCCGGCGATGGTCGCAAGCTCCGCTTTCGTCGCCGGATCACGCACCACAACCGCCGACCAGAGCTGGAGGTTCGAGCTTGACGCCGCCGATTGCGCCGCCGCGATCAGGGTCTCCACGGTCCCCTCCGGCACCGGATCGGGCTTGTAACCGCGGATCGAGCGGTGCGAGAGCAGCAAGTCCAGATGCTCGTTCCAAGGTCCGACAGGCGGAATCGCCCCGGGGCCATAGCGCCGCGCGAGGGCTTCGGTCTTGGGGGCGATGACGGGTGTCGAGATATTCATGAGACGGGTTCCGGTGCAGGGGAAGGCATCGATCAGGCGGTGAAATGCCAGGCTTCGGGGATCATACGGTAACCGTCGCCCTCACGCGTCATATGCGCGAAACCGGGGAAATGCAGATGCATCCCGGCCACCAGCAGCTTGTCGGCAACCGCCATATCGAAGGCCCGGCGCCGGGTTGCGATCGCGGCGGCCTGATCGGTATCGAACGCCATGGTGACCTCGGGCCGGCGCACCTGGATGTCCGGCACATGGCAGATATCGCCCCAGATCAGCAGCGCCTCGCCGCCGGATTCGACCAGATAGCCGGTATGCCCCGGCGTGTGGCCGTTGAGCGGCACGGCCCGGACATGCGGAAAGACCTCGCCCTTGGCGTTCTTGCGCCGGTCCTGGTAGGGCGCGATCTGGCGCCGTGCCTCGTCGAAGTAGCGGGTCTGCTGGGTCTCCGGCGCCCGGGATTTGGCGCCGTCGTCGTGCCAGTGCGTGACGTCGACCTCGTCGACGACGATCTCGGCCTCGGGGAACAGCCGCTTGCCGTTGGCATCGGTCAGGCCGTTGGAGTGATCCGGGTGCATGTGGGTCAGCAGCACCGTGTCCACATCCTTGTCAGCGATCCCGACGGAACTCATCAGGCTCGGCAGTTTGCCGAGGGTCGGCCCCATGGTCTCGCCGGAACCGGTATCGACCACAGCCGTGCGCCCGCCTGCCTGAATCATGAAGCAATTGACGGAAATACGCGGCGGCGAGGGCCGGAAATTGCCTTTCAGAATGGCCTCGGCATCAGCCTCCTCGATCCCGCGCAGCACCGCGAAGGGCGCGTCGATATAGCCATCGGAAATCGCGGTCACGAGAACCTCGCCGATGCGGCGGCGGTACAGGCCTGGTACCTGGGCGTCTTGCTGTTCAGTCATGGGAGGTCACTTTCACGAAGAATTCCATGGGCGAGATGGGATTATAGTCAGCTTCGCACGATTATCGTCCACCGGGTATCACGGGAGCGGTAAAGTCCGACCGGCCTCGGCGCCGCCCGCGCCGACTATCTGGGGGAAGTATGACGACCTACGATGCCATCATCATCGGAGCCGGGCATAACGGCCTGATCTGCGCCGCCTATCTCGCCAAGGCCGGGCGCAAGGTCGTGGTGCTGGAACGGCGCGCGATCTTTGGCGGGGCCTGCGTTACCGAAGAGATCCCCGGTGCGCCGGGCCACCGAGTGTCGACGGGCGCCGCCCAGCTCGGTAATCTGCCGCCGGCAATCATCCGGGATCTGGATCTCGCCTCCCACGGATATGAATTCATCCTGCCCGATCCCGTCTCCGTCTTTGTCCAGCCCGGCGGGGATGCGCTGACGATCTGGCAGGACCCGGCCCGCACCTTGGACGAGATCCGCCGCTTCTCGCCCCGTGATGCAGAGGCGCTCGGCGCGTACCAGCGGGATTGCGGCTGCTTCTGCGAGATCCTGGAGCCGGCGCTGGAACAGGCCGGCGTTCCTCGCCTTGCCGATCTCAAACAGCTTTTCCAGCGAGAAGGCCGCCCGGATCTTTATGCTGATTTTCTCGAGGGCAGCATTCGCGACGTTCTTTCCGCGCGTTTCGAGAGTCCGGCGGTGCAGGGATTTCTCGGCCTCACCGCCACATTCGGCACCAACGCGGGACCGAGCACCCCGGGAACCGCCTATGTCATGGCGCATCACCTGTTCGGCGCCACGACGGGCAGGCGCGGCGTGACCGGCTATGTGCGCGGCGGCATGGGCGGGCTCGCCGAGGCGCTGGCCGGCGCCGCAATAAGTCAAGGCGCGATCCTGAGATCCGACGCCGAGGTTGCGCGGGTGATCTTAAAGGACGGCGAGGCTTATGGCGTGGACCTTGCCGATGGCGAGCGGATCGAAGCCCCAATTGTAATCTCCAACGCCGATCCCAAGCTAACCTATATGACCTTGGTCGGTGAAGCCAACCTGGCACCGGATGTCGCGGCGTCGATCAAGGCCATCAACACCAACGGGCCGGCATTGAAGGTCAATTGTGCGGTTTCGCGCCTGCCCAGGTTCCATGGCGTGCCCGACGGAGTGACCCCGGCGCGGGTGACCATCTGCCCCGGCCCGGACTATGTGGAAGCGGCCTGGGCCGAGGCGAGGCGGGGCTTCATGTCATCCCGGCCGTTCATGACCGTGCACATGCAGTCCGCCGTCGATCCGAGCCTCGCGCCGGCGGGCCGGCACACGCTGACCTGCTATGCCCAGTATTTTCCCTACGATCTGGACCCGTCCTATGGGGGCTGGGATAGGGCACGGGACAAGGCCGGCGAGATCGTGCTGGAGACCGTCGCCGACTACGCGCCCGAGATCCGTGAGGTCATGACCGCGATGGAGGTGATGTCCCCGCTGGATCTGGAGCGACGGTTCGCGATGACCGGCGGCCATCAATTCCACGGCGACATGCTGGACCCGAACCTGTTCGATGGCCGCCCGGCACCCGGCGGCGCCGAGGCGCCCGGTCCGATCCGAGGGCTCTATCTCTGCGGCACCGGCACCCATCCCGGCGGCTGCATCTGGGGCCTGCCCGGCAAACGTGCTGCCGAGGCGGTGTTGCGGGATCTTAGGTGAGTCAGGCTTGAGGTCAGCGTTAGATGATTTCTGTCACATCTTCCGAATCCTGGCGAAAGCCAGGTCCCATTCCGCTTCATCCACCGAATTGGAACCATCAAACAATCTGTTCCGCTGGCGAGTTGTGGCTTCCGATCGTCACGCCATGATTTAAGAGGAATGCACCCCGGCTTTCGCCAGGGATTCGGAATGTCTTGATTGAAAATGAGGAAAGGCCGCCTACGAGAGCGAGGGTAGCCAGCAATCCACGCCTACCCCATTCCATCCGCAGGAGCAGCGGAATGACCAGATCCTCTTCGTCCGACAGATGACGCTCAAGCAGAGGCTCGAAGGCGGTGAACCAGTCGTGATAGGCGCCGGCCTCGTGGGCTGGAAACCCGGCGTCGCCGTGGCCGCGATCAGAGCGTTCGACCGGCCCGCGAATTCACCCAGCCAGCCAGCGACGACCTGATGATCCCGGTCGAGAATCTCAAAGCCGCGCGCAGATCCGCCTCGCGCGGACGAAGAGCGGGAAATAGTGCCCGTCCTCGACCTGATGATGCCCGTGCAACTGGTTGAGCAGCAGGCCGCCAAGGCGCGCAAGACGGTGGCGGAAATTTTCCGGTTCCATGCCTCCCGAGGACAGCGCGCCCGCATCCGCGCCGATCCGGGAGACGAGTTCGCGAAACATCGCGTGCCAGGAGAGCCAGTATTCGGTGAGCCCGGCAAAGTTCGGGTGCGCGACCAGCCGTCCCGGGGCAGAACGGCGGTCAGGAGCGGCAATGCGTGGGGCAGGCCGCTCCGATTCTCAAATCTCCACGCCGTTTCGTCCGGCAAAGCGTCCGACGGCTCAATGCCCCGGATGTCATTGTTCACGGTGTGGTCGCCGGACATCCATCGCCTGAGATGAGCATGCGGATCCGCCTGATGGGTCTGTTGGATGGTGACGACATCCGGGTGATCGACCGTCAGTTCAAGCCGCAGATTGTTCGGGTCATAGACATAGAGCGACACGCAGTACCCGTGATTTTTTAGTTCGGTCGCGTAGCCGGCATCCTCCAGGCGCTTCTTGACCACGGTCTGGGTCTCGGCGTCGCATTCCAGCGCCAGATGGCCGGGGGATTTCAACTCGATCGGATTCTCGTCCTGGTCGGCCCATTGGAAGAACACAACGGCGCCGCCATCGGCGATCTCGAAGAAGGTGTGGCAATACTCGCGGCCATCCGGGGTCCGCTCATTCCAGCAGGCGGTCATCGGCAGGCCGATAAGTTCTTCGTAGAACTTCCTTGTCACCTCCTGATCGCGGGTCACCCAGGCGGCGTGATGCAGGCGCCGCGGGCGGGTGATGGAAGACGCGGGATTGGTCGAGACACTATCCATGGGCATGGGGACCTCCCTGGGTCAAATGAGTGTCGGCGTTGGTTTTTTGGGCTTGGCTTCGATAACGCGCGAGGCCGATTGATGGAAGTTAGCACTTGCACGGTCCACCGGTCGAGATGACACTCGGGCGCCTTACCACCGCCGGCGCCCTCCCAACTCCCCTGCCGATTGAACAACAGCGCGACGGGAACTTATTGCATGGACCTGGACCTTTCCGGAAAACGCGCGCTGGTCACCGGCTCGACACGCGGCATCGGGCTCGCCACGGTAAAGGGGCTGGCCGCCATGGGAGCCGAGGTTATCGTCAACGGACGTTCCGATGATTCCGTGGAGCGGGCGATGGACGCGGTCCTTCAAGTCGCGCCGACGGGAGCGATCCACGGCATGGCCGCCGACCTCTCCGATGCCGATGGCTGCGAGGCGATGATCAGGGCGTTTCCCAAGGTCGACATCCTGGTCAACAATTTCGGGATCTACGGGCCGACGGACTTCTTCGACATCAAGGACGAAGACTGGCAGGGCCTGTTCGATGCCAATGTGATGAGCGGGGTGCGCCTGACGCGGCACTATCTGAAGGACATGCTCGATCACAAGGACTGGGGCCGGGTGGTGTTCGTGTCCAGTGAATCGGCGATCTTCGTGCCGCGCGAGATGGTGCATTACGGCATGACCAAATCCGCGCAGCTGATCATCGCCCGGGGCGCGGCGGAAACCACCAAGGGCACCAACATCACCGTAAATTCGGTGCTGCCCGGCCCGACCTGGGTCGAGGCCCAGACCGAGCGACTGACCGCGCGGGCCAAAGCACAGGGCACCACGGTCGAGGATCTGAAGCGCCGGACCTTCACCGAACGCCGACCGTCCTCGCTGATCCAGCGCTACGCGATGGTCGAGGAGATCGCGAATTTGATCTGCTATGTTTGCTCCAAGGCTTCCAGCGCCACCAACGGCGCAACCTTGCGGGCCGACGGCGGCATCGTCACCAATCCGTTCTAACCGCGACGCAGAAAACCGGAATAAAAGGGATCAGCCATGGATCTGTTCGAACAGGACGTCGTTATCGGTACCAAGGCCGGCCAGATGCAGGCCTTCGCGGCCGCGCCCGGCGATGGGGGCCCGCATCCGGCGGTGATCTTCTACATGGATGCGCCCGGCTACCGCGAGGAGCTGCGCAACATGGCGCGCCGCATCGCCAAGCACGGCTACTACTGCCTGCTGCCGGACATGTACTACCGGATGGGCACGCTGCGCTTCGACATCCTGAAGCGAAATGACGCGATGATGAAGGTCGTGTTCGCGGCGATGGACCATCTGACCAACGCCATGGTGTCCGAGGATACCGGCTGCATGCTCGCCTGGCTCGATGCGCAGGGCCGGGTCAAGCCGGGCGCGGTCGGCTGTGTCGGGCATTGCATGAGCGGACGCTACATCACCACCGCCGCGGCCCATTATCCGACCCGGATCAAAGCGGCGGCCTCGCTCTACGGTGTCGGCATCGTCACCGACAAGGAAGACTCGCCGCACCTGCTGCTCGATAAAATCCAGGGAGAACTCTATTACGGGTTCGCCGAACGCGATCAGCATGTGCCGGATCACGTGATCCCGGATCTACGCAAGGCCCTCAAGAAAGCCAAGGTCAAAAGCCGGGTCGAGGTGTTCGACGGGACCGACCACGGCTTTTGCTTTCCCGAGCGGGCGATTTACGCCCCCGAGGCCTCGGAAGCCTCCTGGGCGCGGCTGCTCGACCTTTGGGAACGAAATCTGAAGTAGCGGCACGGCCGGCCCCAGCGCGGGTCACCACCCAGGAGACGCGACATGTTCGACACTCTCATCCCGACAACGCTTGTCGGCAGCTATCCGCAACCGGCCTGGCTGGTAGACAAGGACATTCTGCTCGGCAGTGGGCCGCCGCGCGTGCGCATGCGCGAGGTCTGGCGCCCGGACGAGGCGCGTCTTGAAGAAGCCCAGGACGACGCGGCGCTGGTCGCTCTCCATGACCAGGAGCGCGCCGGCATCAGCATCGTCGGCGACGGAGAGGTGCGGCGGGAGAGCTATTTCAATCATTTCGCCAACGCCCTCGGCGGCATCGACATCGACGAGCCAGGGATCGTGCCGGGACGCACCGGCAAGCCGACCGTGGTGCCGCGCGTGGTCGGTCCGATCAAACGAAACGCGCCGGTCCAGGTCCGGGACGTCGCGTTCCTGCGCGCTCATACCGACAGGCCGATCAAGGTGACCATCCCCGGTGCCTTCACCATGGGCAAGATGGCCAAGGACGAATTCTACGACGACCCCGAAGCGCTGACCATGGCCTATGCCGAGGCGCTGAACCAGGAGGTCAGGGAAATGAAGGCGGCCGGCGCCGACGTCATCCAGATCGACGAGCCGCATATGCAGGCGCATCCCAAAGACGCGGCCAGTTACGGCATCCGGGCGATCGACAAGGCGTTGGAAGGGATCGAGGGGCCGACCATCGTGCATGTCTGTTTCGGCTATGCCTATGTGGTTGCCAACAAACCGTCGGGTTATTCCTTCCTGCCGGAATTCGATGCTTGCGCCGCGACCGCGATCTCCATCGAGGCGGCACAGCCCAGGCTAGACCCGGCGATCATCGAGCGTCTGCCGACCAAGAAGATCATGTTCGGGGTCATCGACCTCGGCACAGAGAATGTCGAGACCCCGGAAATCGTGGCCGAACGGCTGCGCGGCGCGCTCAAGCATATTCCGGCCGACCGGCTGATCGCGGCGCCGGATTGCGGCATGAAGTATCTGCCGCGCGACGTGGCCTATGGAAAGCTGAAAGCGCTGGCGGACGGCGCGGCGATAGTCCGGGCGGAGGTCTCCTAGATCCTGGCCGGATCTGAGCTGCGTGAAAATTTGTGCACCTTTTGGAAACATGCCGTTTCCTTGCATCCTGGGAGGGCACGCCGCAAGCTTGCCCGATCCGGGCCGTGTGATGCGGCCGCGATGACCTGGGAGATGTTCCATGCAATTGAAATCCTTGACACTTACGATGATGGCTTTGGGCCTCGCCGCCTTCAGCACACAGGTCTCAGCGGCCGACGTGAAAGTCACGCCGATCGGCCTTGCCAAGGGCGAGTTCTGCAAATTCGATCGGGCGATGATCTTCGAAGACCCGAACGGCACCCGCATTCTCTACGATGCCGGCCGTACGGTCGCGGGCGGGGATGATCCGAGGCTCGGCAAGATCGACGTGTTGCTGGTCAGCCACATGCACGGCGACCATGTCGGTGACCGGCACCAGCCGTCGCCCAATGCCGGCACCTGCGCCGATCCGGATCTTTCCGGCGCCGCGCTGCCGAATACCAATACCGTGAACATCGCGCTGGCCAAACAGGCGACGATCGTGACCGGAAGCGAGATGCCGGGCTTTTTCGCAAACAAGCTGAAGGCGCTCGGGGGTGATCCTAAGAAATCACAGCTTGCCCGCTTCGGCTCGTCACGGGCATTCGGCGGGGTGAAGATCACCACCGTGCCGGCGGTCCACTCGAACGGCGTCCATCCGGGAATGATCGGCGGCGATCTCGGCAAGATGCTCGCGGCCGCGGGCCTCGGCGGCTATGCCGGGCCGCCCACGGGTTACGTGCTGACCTTCACCAACGGTCTGGTGGTGTATCTCTCGGGCGACACCGGCATCACGGCGGAACAGGACAGCGTGGTTCGCGGCCATTACGGCGCCAAGCTGGTGGTCATGAATATCGGTGACGTCTTCACCACAGGACCGGCCGAGGCCGCCTACGTGATCAACGAGCTGGTCAAGCCGAACGCGGTGATCGTCTCGCACGCCAACGAGAGCGCGACCAAGGACGGCAAGGTGATTGCCGGGACCAAGACCGAAACCTTCATCAAGGCCACCAAGGTTCCGGTTCACCTGCCCCTCAGCGAAGCCACCATGAGCTTTGACGGCTCGGGCAAGTGCACGGCGGGCTGCAGTTGAAAACAGGCGGGGCCGGCAAGTCCGGCCCCGTCTCCGTCCTTCCCGCGCCACGGCCGGGAGGCGGCGTTACCAGAATTTCTGATCCATCGCCATGGCCGGCTGCTCGCACCCGGCCTCGCCGACTTCCTTGGCCGGGATGCCGGCGACCGTGGTGTTGTCGGGCACGTCCTTCAGCACAACGCTTCCGGCGCCGACCCGGCAGCAGGAGCCGATCCTGATATTGCCGAGGATCGCCGCCCCGGCGCCGATCATGGTGCCGGCGCCGATCTTCGGATGGCGGTCGCCCCTCTCCTTGCCGGTGCCGCCGAGGGTAACGCCGTGCAGCAGCGAGACACCGTCGCCGACGACGGCGGTCTCCCCGATCACCACGCCGGTCGCGTGGTCGATCATGATGCCTTTGCCGATCTGCGCCGCCGGGTGGATATCCACCTGAAACACTTCGGACGTCCGGCTCTGGATGTAGAAGGCCAGGGTTTCGCGCCCGAGCTGGTGCAGCCGGTGCGCGATCCGGTGTGCCTGTAGCGCCTGATAGCCCTTGTAGAAGATGAAGGGCTCCAGATAGCTGGTGCAGGCGGGGTCACGCTCATAGGTCGCCGAGAGGTCCGCCCGCGCGGCGTCGATCACCCAGGGATCGCCGTTCACCGTCTCATGCAGAACCTGATAAAGCGAAAGAGCGCTTATCTCCGGACCACCGAGCTTTTGCGACAAGAGAAAAGCCAGGGCGTTCTGCAACGTCTCCTGATCCAGGACCGCCGTATGCAGCCAGCTTGCGAGCGCGGATTCTTCCATCGCCCAGTTTTCGGCATCCCGCTGCATCGCTGCCCAGACCGGATCGACAACCGGCTTGGTCCTGGTCTCAGCCTCGACCATCGTCACATCCTTCTCGGGCCACGCTTACGCCTATCCTATAACACGTGGCGCGCGGCGTGTGGTGTTCAAGGTGAAGGACAGCATTTCCCCGCCGCCATCAATGGACGACCCCTTATCCGCCCAGCATGACATAGGCCTGGAAACCATAGGCCACGGCGAGGGACCCGGCGAGGCCCCAGCCGAGATACCAGAGGAAGACCGGGCGCTTGACCAGGGCGAAGACCGCCATGGCTGCCGGGATGCTGGTGACCCCGCCGGCGACCATGAAGCCAAGACCGGCTCCGGGCGCCATGCCCATGTCGATCAGGGCACTGACCGTCGGAATGGCCGCGAAACCGTTGAGATAGGCCGGAACGCCGAGAACCACAGAGGCCGGGATCGCCCACCACGCGGCACCGCCGAGGGATTCCGCGATCCTTTCCGCCGGTATGTAGGCCACCATCAGGCTTTCCAGCAGGAAGGCCAAGGTCAGCCATTTAAGCAGGAACCAGCCGATCGCCTTGCCTTCCGCCGTGAAGGCCTGACGGCGCGGCGCATCCTCCCAGAACCGCCAGACCACCGGCTCGGGCTTGAGCGAGCGCTTGGCGCTGCAACTGCTGCAACTCACCGCACCCGGCAGCATGGGGTCCGCGAACAATTCCTGGCGCGCGAACATATGGGTCGCAAGGCCCGCCGCCGCGCCGATCCCAAAAGCCGCCAGCAGCTTGGCGACGGTAAAGGGCAGGCCGAAAACCGGTATCATCAGAAAGAAGATCTGCGGGTCCATCAGCGGCGAGGCGAGCCAGAAGGCCATCACCGGCGCGAGCGGCACCCCGGCGCCGAGCAGGCCGGCGATGATCGGCACCACACCGCAGGAACAGAAGGGCGACAGCGCCCCGAAGGCGGCGGCAAGGATCACCGCGCGGACCGGATGTCCCGAGAATGCGAGGGCGATCTGCTTGTCCAGCCCCGTCGCCTTCGCGAAAGCCGCGACCGCCACCGAAAGGACCAGGAACGGCAAGATGCCGACCAGTGCGTCGCCGGTAAAAACGGCGCTGCGGGAGGCCTGCTCGGGCAGAATCACGAACAGCGCCAGGGCCAGTACGGCGATGGCGAGCACGACCCGGTCGATCTTCCAGACGCGGCGGGCGAACTCTGAGGTTTCGGTCAACAGGGCCATGGCGGCCTCCCAACAGACGTTAGTTCCAGAATAGTCGAACCATGTAGTCAAAAAAAAGGGGAAACCTACCCGGCTTCCGAGGCCCCGGTCTCCACCAGTTCGACACCCATGCAGCATTGCTCGATCAGGAACTGGGCCAATCCCTGGGTGAGATCGCAATTGGCGAAACACCGAATGGTCCGCCCCTCCCGCCGCTGCTCCACCAGCCCGACCGAGATCAGGTGCAGGCAGTGATGGGACAGGGTCGATTTCGGGATGCCCAGATGCTGTTGGATCTCCCCGACGGTGAGTCCACTCGACCCGGCGCGCACCAGCAACCGGAACGCTTCCAGGCGATGCGGGTTGCCAAGCTCGGCGAAACATTTCGAAGCGGTATCCACGTTCATGAGGGGAGTATGGGGTGGAGCTCGGAACTCGTCAAGCGATTGTTCTAGGATTATCGAACAAATATCCGACACCGTCCAAAGCGAGCTTCTGTCGGTCATGGGCAAGAATGATGGCGATATTTCTATTTGCGAATGATTATCATTTGCAGTATTGACCATTCATGCTCCCAACCCATCTGGCGGTCCGTCATGTCTCTTGATCATCACAATCTTCCCCGCACGCGCCTGGCGTCAGGTCATTTTGTCCGGATACCCCGCAGGGTGATCCATATCGGTACCCTGTCGCGCGGCGCGTTTGCCGTGGTGCACGCGCTGCGCTCGGCAATGGCGGAGAGCGGCGGGGCACCGACGCCGGGTGCGGTGGTCGCGGAACTGGAGAACGCCGTCGGGACCGGCAAGGGAATGCGGCTGCTGGGGGCGATCGGCGCGCTTTGGTGGGCCCTGGGCGAGCATTCGCGCGCGCCGCTGACCCCTGAATCACCGCTGGGCGAAACCCTCTCGGCGCGGGAGGAGCGGCTGATTCGGGTGATCTCGGTGGCCATCGCCGGAACCGACCCGCATCTCCAAGCCTATCTCGACTACATGCTTAAAGGCTTGGATACCGGCCGGATCATCGGCGCCGCCCGGCACGCGGCGCTGATCCTGGCAACAGCCCGGGAGCCGTGGTTCGAGCTCGGCCACCATCCCGCGTCGCTGGCGGATCTCTGAGCCTTCACTCCCTAACCCGCCGAGACCGGCTGCAGATCCTCGTCCAGCGGATAGATCGGACGGCGGACGTTCTTGAAATCCAGCATCGAGTAGTCCGAGGTGCAGACCCCGACCCCGGCGCAATCCACCACCTGTCTGGCGATCTTTCGGAACCCGGCCCGCCAGTGGATACGGCTCTTCAGCATCAGATACTTCTTGGCCAGCGGGTCGATCCCGAGGCTCTGGAAGCAGGCGAAGTCGTTGGGCTCCTGCTGGGTGGAGATCACCACGATCTCGACCTTGCCGGTGTCCAGCACCACGGTCGGGCCCATATTGTTCATCACGCCCTTGCCCATCGGACCGATATTGCGGAACCGGCCGTCCGAAATCAGCCGCACCCGGCCGGTCACCTCCAGTGGCTCTCCGGTCCGGCCGATCGACGGCATGTCAGTCTTGCCGCCGAGCGAAACCGTGACTTCCGCCCCGACACCGGCCGCGATCATCGTCTTGACCGCCTCGGGGTCAGAGATGGCAAAGGCGGCGACGTCTTCAAGTCCGGCGTCGAGAATGCCTTTCAGGACCGTCATCGTGTCCATGGAGCCGCCGGACGCGGCATTGTCGTAATGGTCGAGCAGGATGATCGGGCCGTCCTCCTTCATCGCCGCCGCGCGGGCCAGCGATTGGTTCAGCGGCTCGATCTCGTAGACGAATTTGGAACGATCACGCCAGGCGAGATCCAGCAGCCGGTCCCGCATCTCCTCGGCGAGGCGCATATCTCCGTCGGTGACGATCACCGCGCTGGAGCCGGCGAGGCGGATATCGGCATGGGGAAAGCCGGTGAAGAAGCTGGCGCAAAGTGCACCCTGCGCCTCCATCTCTCGGGCCAGAGCCTGGATCTCCCGGTTCGGGAGATCGTCCGAGCCCTGGCGCATCAAGTGCGGCAGCATCGGCCGGTTGCCCCAGGCCATGGTCGGCCGCGCTTTGCCCTTGAGCATCGCGAAAAAGGCCCGCCCGGCTCGCATGCCGGTCTCGTAGACATCCACATGCGGGTAGGTCTGATAACCGGCGATGATGTCGGCATTCTCCACGATCGCCGGATACATGTTGGTGTGCATGTCGAGGGAGACCGCGATCGGAACGTCGGGCGCGATCCGCCGAATGCGCTCGAGCAGCGCGCCCTCGCCGTCCTCCAGGCTCTCGGTCACCATGGCACCGTGCAGTTGCAGCAGGATGCCGTCGCAACCCGCCTCGACGGCGCCGCAGATCTTGTCCGTCATGTAGCGGTAGGCCGCATCCTCCACCGGTCCGCTCGGCCAGGCGCCGGCGGCAATCGGCAGCACCATCTCCGCGCCCTCCGCCTCCGCCAGCTCGATGAAGGCGCCGAGGGCCGAGCCTGTGTTCCGATAGGCGGAAACGATTTCCTCGCCCTCCAGCGGCACCGGCCTGGTATTGCCCCGGCTGAACCGGGCGAGCGGAGTCGGCACGGTGGAGAAGGTGTTGGTCTCGTGGCTCATCATGGCGATGAGAAGACGCATGGCGGACTCTCCGGCGCTCGTGATTTCAAATACAACCCTGAAAGCGTTCCGACGTTGAAACATCCTTCGAGACGGGCGCGCCGCGCCCTCCTCAGGATGAGACGAAATCTCGGACTTACCCTATTCTAATTCCCGCTCACCCTGAGGAGCCGCGAAGTGGCGTCTCGAAGGGTCCTGCCGGAATTGTTCCTCCGACCTTAATTCTTCGGCCAGTCCCGCGTGCCGCCGGTGATCCAGGCACGGTCGAGTTCGGCGATGTCGGAGACCCCGAGCTGAACCATCTGCAATTCGAGCTCGTTTGTCAGCATGTCGGCGACGTGGCCCGGCCCCGAGGGACCAAGCGCCGCGACGCCCCACATGAAGACCCGTCCGCAGAACACGAAATCAGCGCCGAGTGCCAGCGCCTTCATGATGTCGAGGCCGTTGGTGAAGCCGCTGTCGATCATCACCGTCGCCCGGCCGGCGACCGCGTCGACAATTTCTGGCAGCACCTCGATCGAGGCCGGCGCGGCGTCAAGCTGCCGGCCGCCGTGATTGGAAACCAGAATGCCGTTATAGCCCATGTCGATCGCCGCGGTGGCGTCGTCCGGATGCATGACGCCCTTGATGATCAGATCGCCCTTCCACTTGTCGCGGATACGCTTCAGCCGCTCGATGCTGGTGGGCCGGCCCAATTGATCCGCAACGAAATCGGCCATGCCGCGCATGCTCTTGTCCGGCGAGTATTTGCCGAGGGTCTTGAAGTGCGGCAGACCCGAAGCGAGGGTCGCGAGGCTCCAATAGGGGCGGATCGCGGCGTTCCAGATCGTCGCGGCGCTGATCCGGGGCGGAACCGCGAGGCCGTTATACATATCCCGAGGCCGCCAGCCCCGGGACGGCACGTCGACGGTCACCATCAGCGCCTTGCAGCCGGACTCCTGGGCCCGCTTGATCAGGTCGTCATTCACCTCCTCGTCCTTCGGCGGATAGAGCTGGTACCAGGCATTGTCGCCGGCCGCAGCGGCGAACTGCTCGATATCGACGGTGCAGGCGGTGCTGAGGGTGACCGGGATGTCGGCGGCCTTGCCGGCGCGGGCGAAATGCAGTTCCGCTTGCGGCCATTGCAGACTGGCAAGCCCCATCGGCGCAATCCCAAAGGGCTTCTGATAGGTGCGCCCGAACAGCTCGGTTTTCATGTTGACGGGTTTGCGCTCGACCACATAGCGCGGCGCCATCTTGATCGCGTCGATGGCGTCGCGGTTCAGCGCCTTGCCCACTTCCGGTCCGGTACCGCCGTCCACGTAATCATAGGAGAATTTCGGCAGCCGCTTCTTGGCCGCGCGATGAAGATGGTCATAGCTCGGGTAACGGTTCACTGGACGCATTGTCGGTTTCTTTTGCGATGAGTGGGCGGAGAGGCGCGCACTATAGACGGGCGAGGCTGAAAATGCTCGCGCGTTGTGAAGGCTTGACCCTACCTGGCGCTCCGGCATCCACCCGCTGGACCTTGCCGCAGCGCGGGTGCACGATACCGCTCCCCGCCGCCCGAGGAGCCACGCCGATGCCGAAGGATGCCCAAGACGCCCAGATGACCGCCGGTGGCGCGATCTTCACCCGGCTGAAGGCGCTCGGCGTGGACTATGTCTTCTGCAATTCCGGTACCGACTTTCCGCCGATCATCGAAGGTCTTGCCGAGGCCCAGGCCAAGGGGATCGATCTGCCCCAGGCCCTGGTGATCCCGCATGAAAGCGCCGCGCTCGGCATGGCGCACGGCTATTACGCGGCGACCGGCAAGGCCCAGGCGGTGATCCTGCACACCAATGTCGGGCTCGCCAACGGCGCCATGGGGATGATCAACGCCGCTACCGACCATGTGCCGATGGTGCTGATGTCCGGCCGCACGCCGGTGGTCGAGCGCGACCGGTTCGGCGCCCGCACGGTGCCGATCGGCTGGGGCCAGGAGATGCGGGACCAGACCGCCCTTGTGCGCGAGACCTCGAAATGGGACTACGAGGTCCGGTTCCCAGAACAGGTTCCCGAGCTGCTGGACCGGGCCCATGCGATCGCCAGCTCGACGCCCTCGGGGCCGGTCTATCTCGCCCTCCCCCGCGAGGTCCTGTGCGAACCGTGTCCGATGGACGAGGTTCAAGCGCCGATTTCCATGGCCGCCACAAGAGCGGCGGCGCCGGAGGGGGATCTGGAACGGCTGGCGGATCTGATCGCGGGTGCCGAGAACCCGCTGATCATCGCCCAGCGCGGCGCCGGAACCGAGGCCGGATTCGAGGCGCTCGCCCGCCTGGCGAAGGATTGGGCGCTGCCAGTCTGTCACTATTGGGCGGGCGCGCTGGCGATCTCCTACGAGCACCCGAGCTGTGTCGGCTCCGACGTGGCGCCGTGGCTGGCCGAGGCGGATGTGGTGCTGATCCTCGACGGGCTGGCGCCGTGGTCTCCAGACATTCACAAGCCCAAGAGGTCGGCGACGATCGTCAATCTCGGCCCCGATCCGCTGCATCACCGTTTTCCGATCCGCAATTTCCGCTCGGATCTGTCGATCACCGGCGAGGTCGGCGACGCGCTGGTCCGCCTGGAAACGATGCTGCGGCCCCGGGCCAAGAAACAGGCGAAAAGGATCACCCCGCGCCGCGCCGATCTCGCCACGCGGGTCTCCGCCATCCGGGCGGCTCAGGACAAAGCCGCCGCTGACGGCGCATCGGTCCCCATGACCAAGGCCTGGGTCGCCAAATGCGTCGGCGAGGCGGTCAGCGGGTATGACGCGACGGTGCTGTGCGAGCTCGGCTGCCCGCTGGACCATGTGCGCCCGACAAGGCACGGCTCCTGGCGCGACCTGCCGCATTCCGGCGGGCTTGGGTGGAGCCTGCCGACCGGCATGGGCATGAAACTCGCCCATCCCGAGCGGCTGATCGTCTCCACCATGGGCGACGGCTCGTACATGTTCGCCAATCCCGTCGCCTGCCACCAGATCGCCGAGGCTTACGAGATCCCGACCCTGTCGGTGATCCTCAACAACCAGGAATGGTTCGCGGTGCGCCGCGCGGCGCTTGGCCTCTATCCGAACGGGCATGCCGCCAAGGCGAACCGGATGCCGCTCACCGCCCTGTCGCCGAGCCCGGAATTCGCCCGCATTGTCGAGGCCAGCCGGGGTTACGGCCAGACCGTCACCGATCCCACCGAACTTCCCAAGGCGCTGGCCCGGGGGATCGACGTGGTGATGAACGAGAAGCGCGCGGCGGTGATCAACGTGCTGGTGGCCTAAGCCGGACATGGTGCGAGGAAACCGCCCGTGATTTCGCCCCCTACGCAGCTCGCGTTTCAGTTCGAAATCGCCTGACCGCCGTCCAGATAGTAGGTCTCGCCGGTCGCGAAGGGGATGTCCTCTGCGATCAGGGCGGCGACGAAGCGGGCCACCTCCTCGGGCTCGCCCGGGCGGCCGATCGGGATGGCCCGGGTGATGAAGTCGCGGAACCGCTCGCTTTCCATGTGCGGTTTGTTGAGGTCCGTCAGCGTGAAACCCGGCGCCACGTCGATGACGCGGATATTGTCGCGCGCCCATTCCACCGCAAGGCAGCGGGTGATCGCCCCCACCGCTGCCTTGGCTGCGCAATAGGCCGCATGCTGGCGCACGCCCATCTTGTCGTAATGTGAGCCGATATTGATGATCAAGCCGCCGCCGGAGGCTTTCAGGAACGGATGCGCCTCGCGGCACATGGCAAAGACGGCGGTGGCGTTGACCGCCATGACCTCGGCGAAATCGGCGCTGGCGAAGTCCGTGCTTCGGCCCTGCTTGTGGATGCCGGCATTGTTGACGATGGCATGGACGGCGCCGGTCCGCGCGGCGAGCGCAGCCAAGGCGTCCCGCGCCTCGGCCTCGTCCGTCACGTCGCAGGCAAGGGTGATCATCCGCTCGGCGAGGTTTGCTGGAACTTCCTGAGTCTCCGGCCCGATGCCCTTGCGCGACAGAGCGCCGACGGTGAAGCCCCGGCGCGCGAGTTCCAGGGAAATGGCGGCGCCGAGGCCTCGGCTGGCTCCGGTCACGGCGACAGTTCTGGAGGCGCCGGTCATGCGTCCCTCACGCGTCGCCCATCTTCAGGGCCTCGATGAAGGCGGATTGCGGGATGTCGACCCGGCCGAACTGCCGCATCTTCTTCTTGCCCTTTTTCTGCTTCTCCAGAAGCTTGCGCTTGCGGGTCGCATCGCCGCCGTAGCACTTTGCCGTCACGTCCTTGCGCATGGCGCTGATGGTCTCGCGGGCGATCACCTTGCCGCCGATCGCCGCCTGGATCGGAATCTTGAAAAGCTGACGCGGGATCAGATCCTTGAGCCGCCCACAGAGAGCCCGGCCCCTGGGTTCCGCCTGGCTCGAATGGATGACCATCGAAAGCGCATCCACCGGCTCCGAGTTGATCAGAACGCTCATCCGCACCAAACTGCCTTCCCGGTACCCGTCGATCTGATAATCGAAGCTGGCATAGCCCCGACTGAGGGATTTCAAGCGGTCGTAGAAGTCGAACACCACCTCGTTCAGCGGCAGCTTGTAGACCACCATCGCCCGCGAGCCGACATAGGTGAGTTCCACCTGTTCGCCGCGCCGGTCGGTGCAGAGCGAGAGGATCGGGCCGAGATACTCGTCGGGCACGAAGATCGTCGCCTTGATCCATGGCTCCTCGATCGAGGCGATCTTCACGACGTCCGGCATATCCGAAGGGTTGTGCAACTCGATGGTCTGACCCGAGGTCGTGTTGACCCGGTAGACCACGCTCGGCGCGGTGGTGATCAGGTCAAGGTCGAACTCCCGTTCCAGCCGCTCCTGAATGATTTCCAGGTGCAATAGGCCAAGGAAGCCGCATCGGAAGCCGAAACCAAGCGCGGCGGAGTTTTCCGCCTCGAAAGAGAAACTGGCGTCGTTCAGGCGCAGTTTCTCGAGGCTGTCGCGCAAATCCTCGTAATCCGCCGCGTCGACCGGGAACAGACCGCACAACACCACGGGGACGCTGGGCTTGAAGCCGGCCAGGGCCTTCGGGGTCGGCCGGCGCTCCTCCGTCAGGGTGTCACCTACCTGACAGTCGGCCACAGTCTTGATGGCCGCCGTCATGAAGCCCATTTCGCCGGGGCCGAGTTCACCGATTTCCGTCAGCTTCGGGGTGAAGATGCCGACCCGGTCCACCGGATGGGTGGCGCCGGTCTGCATCATCCGGATCTTCTGACCCTTCTTGAGGGTGCCGTCATAGACCCGCACCAGGGTCATCACCCCGAGATACGAGTCATACCAGGAATCCACCAGCAGCGCCTTCAGCGGCGCGTTGGGATCACCCGCCGGCGGCGGGAGGCGGTGGACCAGCGCTTCGAGAACCGCCTTGATGTTGAGCCCGGTCTTGGCCGAGATCTCAACCGCGTCGCTGGCGTCGAGACCGATGACTTCCTCGATCTGGGCCCGGACCCGATCCGGTTCGGCGGCGGGCAGGTCGACCTTGTTCAGCACCGGGATGATCTCGTGGTTGGCGTCGATCGCCTGATAAACATTGGCGAGGGTCTGCGCCTCGACACCCTGGCTGGCATCGACGACAAGGAGCGAACCTTCGCAGGCCGACAGCGAGCGGCTCACCTCATAGGCGAAGTCCACATGGCCGGGCGTGTCCATGAGATTAAGCTCATAGGTCTCGCCGTTGTCGGCGGTGTAGTTGAGGCGCACCGCCTGGGCCTTGATGGTGATACCGCGTTCGCGCTCGATGTCCATCGAATCGAGCACCTGTTCCTTCATCTCCCGCTCCGACAGACCGCCGCAATACTGTATGAGGCGGTCCGCCAGGGTCGATTTCCCGTGATCGATATGGGCGATGATGGAGAAATTGCGGATATGGGAAAGGTCGGTCATCGGCGCTGCCGGACTCCTGGCGAAATTTCCCGGAACATAAGGCCCGGCGCCGATCCGCGCAACGGGCGACAGTGCCGTCAATCCGGCTCCCGCTAGTTGCGCCGGTTCTCCCGGAACGGGTGGGCGGGATAGGTCCCCAGAATTCGAACCGCCCCTTTCGGACAGAAGAACTGCAACTCCTCAAGGGCATGCTTCATCGACGTTTCCTCGGGATGTCCGTCGGCATCGACATAGAATTGCGCGGCTTCGAAATCGCCGCCCACCATATAGGATTCGAGCTTGGTGAGGTTGATCCCGTTCGTCGCGAATCCGCCCAATGCCTTATACAAGGCCGCCGGCACGCTGCGCACGCGGAAGATGATGGTCGTGACGCACCGTCCATTGCCCGGAGCAGGGACGATCGGCTCGCGGCCCATGATCAGCATGCGGGTGGTGTTGTGCGCGGCGTCCTCGACGCTCTCTCGCAGGATATCCAGTCCGTAGATCTCGGCTGCCAGACGCGGGCCGATGGCCGCGATGGTCGGATCGCCGCGGGCCGCCACATCACGGGCGGCGCCCGCCGTGTCGGGATGCTGGACGGGCCGCACCCCCAATTCGCGCATCAGTTTGCGCGACTGGCCGAGGGCGTGCACATGGCTGTGGATCTCTTTCAGATCCTCGATCCGCGCGCCCTTCACACCCAGCAGCATGGCATTGACGCGCTGGAAGTGTTCCCCGGTGATAAAAAGACCCGATTCCGGCAACAGATGGTGAATGTCGGCGACCCGGCCGGCGACGGAGTTCTCGACCGGTACCATGGCGCAAAGCGCCCGGCCTTCCTGTACCGCGCCGAGCATGTCCTCGAAGCTGTGGCAGGGCAGCGGTTCCAGTTCCGGGCGCGCGGCCTGGCACGCCATATGCGAATTTGCGCCGAGTTCGCCTTGGAAGGCGATGGTACGGTTTGGATCTGACACCGATTTTCCTTATCTAATCAACGCATTAAAAGAAGACGAGCGCGTTCGAGATCGGCCGGAGTATCGACACCGAGCGGGACCGTGTCAACGCGCGCCACGTCGATCCGCATCCCGGCTTCAAGGGCCCGCAACTGCTCCAGTTTTTCCATCTTCTCCAACGGCGACGGTGGCAGGGAGACGAAGCGCGCGAGCGCCTCGGGCCGGTAGCAATAGATGCCGATATGATGGAACATCGGCCCTCCGGTCGGTGCCGGCGCCTTGGTGAAGTAGAGCGCCCGGCCCCGCAGCTCCTCCGGCTGCTCCCAGGCGACCACGGCCTTGTTGACGCTGGTGCTGGTGCGCTCCTCATCCAGCGTGATCTCTGCGGCCACGGTTCCGATGTCGACCTCCGCCCGGTCCAGAAGATCGACGGTCGCGCGGACGGTCTTGGGTTCCAGGACCGGCAGGTCGCCCTGCAGATTGATGATGGCGTCGTGCCGCCCGCCCGGATCGACGGCGGCGAGGGCCGCGTGAATTCGGTCGCTTCCCGACGGCAGGTCCGGATCGGTCAGGATCGCCTCTCCGCCCGCCGCCCGCACCGCCTTCGCGATCGCCTCCTCGCCGCAGGCCACCACGACACGGCCGAGATCCGCCTCGATGGCGCGGTGCAGAACCTGTACGATCATCGGCAGGCCGTGAATATCAGCGAGTGGCTTGTTCGGCAGGCGAGTCGAGGCCATGCGCGCCGGTATCATGACGATCGGATCACGAGGAAGCGCCATCGCGGGAGTCCACTGGTTGGTTGCGCGAGATTGCGGCGATATGCCGCGCGACCCGACAAGTCAAGGGGATGTGACGGATCTGTCAATTTGAGGCGGCGCGCGCTAACAATGGCGCCGGACTCGGGACGCCGCGCCCATTGGACAGGCGCGTTCCAAATCTGTAAATTGGCGCTCGCCCGGTATCGGGGCGACATGGGCATGGATACGAGCGAGGACAAGGCATGGCATCGCTGGAGATGAATAAAATCGCCGCGGGAGTACTTTGCGCGGGTTTGCTGGCGATGGCGGCCGGGAAGATCGCCGATGTCGTGGTGCATCCGAGCGCACCCGCCGAAAATGCCTACAAGGTCGATACCAGCGCCCTGGAAAGCACGGCGGCACCCGCGGAGAGCGGTGGGCCGAGCCTGGAGCCGGTCCTGGCGATGTTGGCCTCCGCCGACGCCGCGGGCGGTGAAAAGGGCTTCAAGAAATGCGCCGCCTGCCATACGGCTGAAAAGGACGGCAAGCACAAGGTCGGCCCCAACCTCTACGGCGTCGTCAACGGCGCGAAGGGTGGCAAGGACGGCTTTAACTACTCTGGCGCGATCACCGATCTCGGCGGCAATTGGGACTATGTGTCGCTGAACGGGTTCCTTGCCAATCCGAAGGGCTATGCCAAAGGCACGAAGATGAGCTTCGCGGGCCTGAAGAAGGTCGGCGACCGGGCGGACATGATTGCCTATCTGCGCAGCCTCGCCGACAGTCCGGCCCCGCTGCCGACGCCCGAGGACATCGCCAAGGAAGCCAGCGGCGGTTGATTTAGCCGAGTTCGGGCGGCCTCGATCATAAGCGTGCCCGACATGACAACGCCCCTGTCCGAGTTTGCGGCATTTGCCGAGACGCTGGTCGATGCCAGCCGGGAAATCGTGCTGCGCTATTGGCGTCAAGATCTGGAGATCATCGACAAGGCCGATGAAAGCCCGGTGACGGTCGCGGACCGGACCGCCGAGGCGCGGATCCGGGAGATGATCGAGGCGCGGTATCCGGATCACGGCATCGCCGGCGAGGAATACGGCCGGGTTCGCATGGACGCCGACTATGTCTGGTCGCTCGATCCGGTCGACGGCACCAAGGCCTTCATCAGCGGCTCACCCCTTTTCGGCACGTTGGTCGCGCTGTTGCGTAACGGCGTCCCGGTGCTTGGTGTGGTTGATGTGCCCGCCATGAAGGAGCGCTGGATCGGCGGCGAGGATCTGCCGGCGCGGCTAAACGGAAAACCGGTGAAAACCCGGCGAGGTCACCCGTTGAATCTCGCGACGGTCGGCTCCACCAGTCCCTCCATGTTCAGAAAAGGCCCGGACGCGGAACGCATTGCCCGGGTACATGACAAGGTCAAGCTGCCGATCTGGGGGGGTGACTGCTATCTTTACGGCATGCTTGCATTGGGGACGATCGATCTGGTGATCGAGCGGGGCTTGTCGGATTACGACTATCTGGCGCCGGCGGCGATGATCACGGCGGCGGGCGGCGTGGTCACCGACTGGAACGGCGGGGCTTTGGGCATCGGAACCACGGACCGGGTCGTCGCGGCCGGCGATCCCAAGCTTCATGCCGAGGTCATCCGGCTGCTGAACGAAAGCTGACCTAGGGTCGAGGGCCGGTCACGGTCGCGCGACGGTCATTGAAAATATCCGCTGATTTCCTCATTTCATCCGGAACGGTCCTTGTGGTCCAATGACCGCCACGAACGCCGCGATTAACTCGGGGAGCCGCGCGACATGGCAAGATCACTAAATCTCCTGGCCGCGATCCTGTTTGGAGTCACCATTGCGCTTCCACACGCGGCGGCGGCCTCGGGCCCCGCGCCCACCCACGCCATCGCCATGCACGGCACCCCGAAATACGGTCCGGACTTCACTCATTTCGAATATGTGAACCCCAATGCGCCCAAGGGCGGCGCCATCGTGAACGAGGCGACGGGAACCTATGACAGTTTCAATCCCTTCATTCTGAAAGGCGTTGCGGCGGCGGGGATCGGGTTACTTTACGACTCGCTGATGACCAGTTCCGCCGATGAGGCCTTCACCAAGTACGCGTCCCTGGCGGAGTCCGTGGTGCTGCCGGAGGACCGGTCCTGGGTATCGTTCAACATCAATCCCAAGGCGCGCTGGCATGACGGCGTGCCGGTCACGCCCGAAGACGTGATCTGGACCTTCAATACCCTGCGCGAGAAGGGCCATCCGTTCTACCGCGCCTATTACGGCGATGTGGGAAGCGTCGAGAAAACCGGCGAGCGTCAGGTCACCTTCCGTTTTCCCGGCGGCGGCAACCGCGAATTGCCGCTGATCGTCGCCGAGATCAGCATTCTGCCCAAACATTATTGGGAGAGCCGGGACTTCACCGCGACGACACTGGAACCGCCGCTTGGCGGGGGCGCGTACCGGATCAAATCCTTCGAGGCGGGCCGGACGATCACCTATGAAAGGGTGAAAGATTACTGGGGCGCCGACATCGCGTCACACAAGGGCCAGTCTAACATCGACGAGATCCGCTACGAGTATTATCGGGACCGGGACGTCGCGACCGAGGCGTTCAAGAGCGGAGCCTTCGACCTTCGGGCCGAGAACTCGGCCAAGCGATGGGCCACATCCTTCGATTTCCCGGCCCTGACCGCGGGCCACGTAATCAAGGCGCTGATTCCGAACGAAAACCCGACCGGCATGCAGGGTTTCATCTTCAACACGCGCAAGCCGTTCTTCAGCGATCCGAAGGTCCGACAGGCGATCGCCCATGCCTGGGATTTCGAGTGGACCAACAAGACCATCATGTATGACGCCTATACCCGCACGAACAGTTACTTCTCCAATTCGGAGCTGTCGTCGGAGGGTTCGCTGCCGGCGGGCGAGGAATTGGCGATCCTGGAGAAGTACCGCGGCAAGATCCCGGATGAGGTTTTCACGAAGAACTACGAAGCGCCGAAAACGGACGGCTCCGGCAACATTCGCGGCAACCTTCGCACGGCGCTCAATCTATTGCGCGAGGCCGGCTGGAAGATCACCGAGGGCAAGCTGGTCAATGACAAGGGCGAAAAACTGAGCTTCGAGCTCTTGCTGGCACAGCCGTCGCTCGAGAAGCTGGCGCTTCCCCTGCAGCAGAATCTGGAACGGCTGGGCATCGAGATGTCGATCCGTTCCGTCGATATCGCGCAGTATCAGGCGCGCACCGACGCGTTCGATTTCGACATGATCGTGGGCGGGATCGGCCAGTCCCTCTCTCCCGGCAACGAGCAGAGGGACTTCTGGCACTCCTCCAAGGCCGACGTGCCCGGCAGCCGCAATCTGATCGGAATCAAGGACCCGGTGGTCGACGCGCTTGTCGATATGATCATCCAGGCTCCCGACCGCGAGAGCCTGATCGCGCGTACCCGGGCCTTGGATCGGGTTCTGCTCTGGGGACATTATGTGATTCCGCATTTCCATCTCCGCGCCTCGAGACTGGTGTACTGGAACAAGTTCGGCCGCCCGGAGGTGGTGGCGAAGTATTCGACCGGCTTCCCGACGACCTGGTGGATCGACACGGAGAAGCAGGCGGCGCTGGACGCCTGGCGCAAGACGGGCGGGAAATGAGGGGCTTGGGTCTCCTTTCCTGCGCACCCCTGGCGAAAGTCAGGGCCCACTCCTCTGGCGTTTCCGCTGTCCCGGCGGTGGATCACAAGCCGTTCAACCACACCCCACGAGGTAAATTCAGCGGCATGGGCCTTGGCTTTCGCCAGGGATTCGACTTGCGGGGTGACACCGCCGAGGCCGCTCGATGCTAGCCTATGTGATCAAGCGGCTGCTACTGATCCCGGTGACGCTGCTGGCGATCATCGTCATCAATTTCGCTGTGATCCAATTCGCGCCCGGCGGGCCGGTGGAGCAGACCATCGCCCGCATCCAAGGCTTCAGCACCGACGCAACCGCGCGGATCAGCGGCACCAACAGCGGCGATCTGGCCTCCAACTCGGAGTCCAAGGCGGGAGCGGCGGCAACCGGCAACAATTCCTCGACCTATCGTGGCGCGCGCGGCCTTGACCCGGACATCATCAAGGAAATTGAACGGCTCTACGGGTTCGACAAGCCCATTCACGAGCGATTTTTCCAGATGATGCGCAACTACCTGGTCTTCGATTTCGGCTCCAGCTACTACAAGGACCGCAAGGTCGTGGATCTGGTCATCGAGAAGATGCCGGTGTCGATCTCGCTCGGGATCTGGACAACCTTGCTGGTCTATCTGATCTCGATCCCCCTGGGCATCCGCAAGGCGGTGCGTGACGGCAGCCGGTTCGATGTGTGGACATCGGGACTGGTGATCGTCGGCAACGCGGTGCCGGGATTTCTGTTCGCGATCCTGCTGGTGGTGCTGTTCGCCGGCGGCAGTTTCTGGCAGATCTTCCCAATCCGCGGACTGGTCTCGCCCGAGTGGCGCGAGTTTACCTGGTGGGAGCTTGCCCTCGATTATCTCTGGCACATGGTCCTGCCGGTCGGCGCGATGGTGATCGGCGGCTTCGCGGGTCTGACCATGCTGACCAAGAATTCGTTCCTCGAGGAGATCAACAAGCAATACGTGGTCACCGCCCGGGCCAAGGGGCTGGCGGAAAATCAGGTGCTTTACGGTCATGTGTTCCGCAACGCGATGCTGATCGTAATCGCCGGGTTCCCCAGCGCCTTCATCGGCATCCTCTTCACCGGCTCGCTGATCATCGAGATCATCTTCTCGCTCGATGGTCTCGGCCTGCTCGGGTACGAGGCGATCATCGGGCGCGACTATCCGATCATGTTCGCGACCCTCTATGTCTTCACCCTTCTGGGTCTGCTGATGGGGATCCTCGGCGATCTCATGTATGTGGTGATCGACCGCCGCATCGATTTCGAGACACGCGAGGTCTGAGCGATGGCGGTGGCGTGGCAGGATCAGGACAACCGGCTTTTCGGCTTGCGCATCTCGCCCCTCAACCGCCGCCGAGTCGAGAATTTCAAGCGGAACCGGCGTGGATTCTGGTCCTTCTGGATATTCCTCGTGGTTTTCCTGATCAGCCTCTGTGCCGAGATCGTTGCCAACGACAAGCCTTTCCTCGTGCGCTTCGACGGATCGTTCTACTTTCCGGCGCTGATCGCCTATCCCGAGACCACGTTCGGCGGCGACTTTCCATCGGAAGCCGACTACACCGATCCGTTCGTCAAGGAACTGATCGAAAAGAAAGGCTGGATCGCCTGGCCCCCGGTACCCTTCAGCTACGATACGATCGACCGGGAACTGGGCCAGACCGCACCGTCTCCGCCCGACGCGCGTCATTGGCTGGGCACCGACGATCAGGCACGCGACGTGTTTGCGCGGTTGCTGTACGGGTTCCGCATCTCCGTCCTGTTCGGGCTCATTCTCACCGTCTGCAGCAGCATCGTCGGAATCGCGGCCGGAGCGGTCCAGGGCTTCTATGGCGGCTGGATCGATCTGTTCTTCCAGCGGTTCATCGAGATCTGGGCCGGCATGCCGCAGCTCTACATTCTGATCATCATCTCCAGCATCCTGGTGCCGGGATTCTGGGTTCTGCTCTGCATTCTCCTGCTGTTCAGTTGGCTGGCCCTGGTCGGCGTGGTGCGGGCCGAGTTCCTGCGCGCCCGCAATCTCGATTTCGTCCGGGCCGCGCGCGCCCTCGGGGTCAATGACCTCACCATCATGTTCCGCCACGTTCTGCCCAACGCCATGGTGGCGACGATCACCATGCTGCCCTTCATCCTGACCGGCGGGGTGACGGCATTGACCTCGCTGGATTTTCTCGGCCTAGGCCTGCCGCCCGGCTCTCCGTCCCTCGGCGAGCTTCTGAACCAGGGAAAGAACAACCTTCAGGCGCCTTGGCTGGGCCTGACGGGTTTCTTCTCGCTTGCGGTCATGTTGAGCCTGCTGGTGTTCATCGGCGAGGCGGTGCGCGATGCCTTCGATCCCAGAAAGACCTTCACATGAGCCTGCCGCTGCTCGAGGTGCGGGATCTGGACACGTCCTTCCATCAGGGAGACAGCGTGACCGAGGCCGTCAAGGGTGCCGCCCTTACACTCGACAAGGGTGAGACGGTCGCTCTGGTCGGCGAGAGCGGGTCGGGCAAATCGGTGACGGCCTTGTCGATCCTGCAGCTCCTGCCCTACCCGACGGCACGTCACTCAGCGCGCAGTTCCGTGAAATTTCAGGGAACCGAGCTGGTCGGCGCGCCGGAAACCGTGATGCGCGGTATCCGGGGCAACCGCATCTCGATGATCTTTCAGGAGCCGATGACCTCGCTCAACCCGCTGCACGTGGTGGAGAAGCAGATCGGCGAGGTTCTGGGCCTGCACAAGGGGTTGGGGCCGGCGAAGGCCCGGGAGCGGATCCTCGAGCTTCTTCATCTGGTCGGCATCCGCGATCCCGAGAGCCGCCTGCAATCCTATCCGCATCAGCTTTCCGGCGGCCAGCGCCAGCGGGTGATGATCGCCATGGCTCATGGCCAACGAGCCTGACCTGCTGATCGCGGACGAGCCGACGACGGCCCTCGACGTCACCATCCAGGCACAGATTCTGAAGCTCCTGAAGGACCTCCAGCGTGATCTCGGCATGGCGATGCTCCTGATCACCCATGACCTCGGCATCGTCCGCAAAATGGCGGATCGGGTGCGGGTGATGAAGGGTGGCGAGATGGTGGAGCATGGCGAGACCGAGACGATCTTCTCGCAAGCGCGCCATCCCTATACCCAAAGCCTGCTGGCCTCGGAACCGAAAGGGCAGCCCGATCCGGTGCCCCCTGACGCCGCGTCGGTCCTGGACACCCGGGATCTGAAGGTCTGGTTTCCGATCCAGCGCGGGGTTCTGAAACGCACGATCGGCCATATCAAGGCGGTCGACGGCATCACGCTGGCGGTGCGCGAGGGCGAGACCGTCGGCATCGTCGGCGAGAGCGGGTCCGGCAAGACGACCCTCGGCATGGCGGCGCTGCGGCTGCTGTCCAGCAAGGGAACGATCCTGTACCGGGGCCGCGCCATCCAGGGTCTGCGGTTCAAGGATACAAGGCCGCTCAGGCGAGAGATGCAGGTGGTGTTCCAGGACCCGTTCGGCAGCCTGTCGCCCCGCATGTCCATGGCGGAAATCATCGGCGAGGGACTGCGGGTGCATGATCCGCGAGAGCTGGGCCTTTCCGGAGACGCGGCCATCGATCAGAGGATCGACGAGGCGATCACCGAGGTTGGGCTCGATCCACCATGCGCAACCGCTATCCGCACGAGTTCTCGGCGGCCAGCGTCAGCGGATCTCAATCGCCCGGGCCATGGTCCTGCGCCCCGCCTCGTGATTCCGACGAGCCGACCTCAGCCCTCGACATGAGCGTCCAGGCGCAGATCGTCGAGCTTGCGGACCTGCAGCGCAAGCACCGGCTGGCCTACCTGTTCATCAGCCACGATCTGAAGGTGGTCAGAGCGATGTCGCACCGGATCATGGTGATGCGCGACGGCGTCGTTGTCGAGGAAGGCTCGACCGCGGACATCACGCGCCACCCGAAAGATCCCTACACCAAGGCCCTCATGGCGGCGGCCTTCGAATTGGAAGCGGTCGAGGATGGCGTGGTCCGCACATAAGTCGAGTGACGGCGGAAGACTTGCGGACCCGGTTTCAATGAACGCACGATGGAAAATCGTCGCAAAAATTAATTAGGTGTCTCCATGCCCGCAGTCCTGTTCCACTCCCACAATGAATCGCCCGAGGAATGGGGCGCGGCGCTGCGTGAGCTGATTCCGGATCTCGACTTCCGGGTCTGGCCGGAGGTCGGCGACCCTCTGGAGATCGAATTCGCGCTGACCTGGGACATGCCACCCGGCAGCCTGGTGGAGATGACCAACCTGAAATGCATCTGCTCGCTGGGCCAAGGCGTCGATCACGTTTTCCGTGATCCAAAGCTGCCGGCCGGCGCCAAGGTCATGCGTCTGGTCGATCCATGGATGGCCCAGGCGATGAGCGAATGGATGCTGCTGAACATCCTGCGGTTTCACCGGCAGGTCCCGGAATACGAGGAATTGGAACGGCGCAAGGTTTGGAAGGTGCTTCCGGCGCCGGAAACCTCGGAACGGCGGGTCGGCGTCATGGGGCTCGGCGCGCTCGGCGCCGACACCGCTCGCAAGGTCGCCGCGCTTGGCTTCGACGTGGCGGGGTGGAGCCGGACCGAAAAGCATATCGACGGCGTGACGAGCTTCCATGGCGCCGATCAACTGCAAGCCTTCCTGAAGCGCACCGAGATCCTCTGCTGCCTGCTGCCGCTGACGCCGGCGACGGCGGGAATCATTGACGGCCGCGCGCTGGCGGCGATGCCCAGAGGCGCGTTTGTGATCAACGCCGGACGCGGACAGCAGGTGGTCGACGAGGACCTGCTGGCCGCCCTAGACAGCGGCCATATCGCCGGCGCGGCGCTGGATGTCTTTCACACCGAGCCGCTGCCGGCCGAACATCCCTATTGGGATCATCCCAAGGTCCGGGTCTGGCCGCATGTCTCGGCCCAATCCAACGCCGACAGTGCCGCCGAACAGGTCGCCGACGCAATCAGGAAGGTTTTTTCGGGCAAGAATCCGAACAATCTCGTGGATCGGGAACGCCAGTACTGAAGCAGCCACGCACGGCGCTCCGATATCAAGACGAAAACCGGATGGGTGGCCCCGCGCCGCCCGGCGAAATAGGATGGCGCCTGTCACATTCCGGCGCCATGAGGGAGACCAGCCATGCCGACCATCGTCATCAAGCTCGGCGAGGAACGGGCCACCCACTATATCGACGAGCTTCATAAACTCGACCCGAACCTGACGATCCGGGAATGGCCCGATGTCGGGGATCCCGGCGATGTCGACATCGCCATGGTCTGGAAGATGCCGTACGGAGAGCTGGCTAAATTTCCGAACCTGAAGCTGATCATGTCGATGGCCGCCGGCGTGGACCATGTGCTGAACGATCCGGACATGCCGCGCCACGTGCCCCTGGTCCGGGTTACCGATCCGCATATGGCGCGGTCCATGGGCCATTGGGCTGCGATGAACATCCTGAGGCTGCATCGCGATACCGCGATGTACGATGAACGCCGGGCCCGCAAGGAATGGTCGCCGGAACGGGCCTTCGACACGGATTCCGTCCAGGTAGGGCTTCTGGGGCTCGGTTATCTCGGAACCCACGTCGCCAAGATGCTGCAGGCGATGGGGCTGAAGGTTCAAGGCTGGGCGCGGAGCGCGAAGTCAATCGGAGGGATCAGGTCCTTTCAAGGTGTTGCGGGGCTGCACGAGATGCTGGCAACCACCAACTATCTGGTCTGCCTGCTGCCGAATACGCCGGAGACGGTGGGGATCATGAACGCGGATCTTTTCGCGCGCATGCCGAGGGGCTCCTATGTGCTCAACTGCGGGCGCGGCGCGCAATTGGTCGAGCCCGATCTGACCGCGGCGCTCGATTCAGACCAAATCGCCGGCGCGGCGCTTGACGTGTTTGCCGTTGAGCCGCTGCCGCAGGACCATCCGTTCTGGACCGACAAGCGGATCATCATGACGCCGCACCACGCGTCCGAGGTGTTTGTCCCGGCGGTGGCCCAGACCTTTCTGGATAATATCCAGCGGTGCCGGGAAGGCCGTCCGGTCAAGGGGCTGGTCGACCCGAGAGTCGGCTATTAGGCCACGAGCGCGTTCCGGTTAGCCGAAGCGTTTCTTAAGCATCGCATAGATCCCGCGCACGCCTTGGGCCTCGCCGCCTTCGGGCCGGCCCGGCCTTGAACTGTTGTTGAAGGCCATCAGGTCGATATGGGCCCAGGGGATATCCGGTTCGACGAAATGCTCCAGGAACAGCGCGGCGGTGATGGCGCCGCCGTTCGGTGCGGAGCCGGTGCTGGAGACATCCGCGACCGTCGAGGACAGGTACGGCTTGTAGCCCTGCCACAAAGGCATCCGCCACAAGGGATCGGCCACTTGCGTCGCGTGCCGCAGCAGGTCGTCGGCGAGGCCGTCATTGTTGCAGAACAGCGCCGGCACGTCGGAGCCGAGCGCGACCCGGGCGGCCCCGGTCAGGGTGGCGAAATCGATGATCATCTCCGGCTTCTCGCTGGCCGCTTCGGCCAGGGCGTCCGACAGAATCAACCGGCCCTCGGCGTCGGTATTGCCGACCTCGACGGTCAATCCCTTGCGGGTCTGAAGAATATCGCGGGGATGGAAGGCATTGCCGGAGATCGCATTCTCCACCGCCGGGACCAGTACCCGCAGGCGCACCGGCAGCTTGGCGTCCATGATCATATGCGCCAGCCCCAGGACCTGGGCCGCCCCGCCCATGTCCTTCTTCATGTTCAGCATCCCGCTCGCCGGCTTGATGTCCAGCCCGCCGCTGTCGAAGCACACACCCTTGCCGACAAGCGTCACCTTGGGATCGCGCGCCCGGCCCCAGACGATGTCGACCAGACGGGGCTCCTGCGCCGCGGCCCGGCCGACCGCATGGACCGAGGGGTAGTTCTCGGACAGCAGCCCCTTGCCGACGATCACCTTGACCTTTGCCTTGTGCGGTTTGGCCATGGCTTTTGCCGCTTCGGCAAGGTCGGCGGGCCCGAGATCCGCGGCGGGCGTATTGATCAGGTCCCGGATCAGGCCGATGCCATCAGCCATCCGCTTCACCTCATGGCCGTCCGCGTTTTCGGGAAGCACCAACTCCGCTTCCCGCTTGGATAGTTTCTTGTACCGGCCGAATCCGTAGCACCCGAGGGCCCACCCGAGCGCCGCCGCGGTCGCCTTTTCGGCGGGAAGCTTGGCATCGAGAAAATACCGCCCCTTCGGCAGGTTCGACGGGAGACCCGCCAGGTCCCAGAAATTGCCGCCCGGGGCGTCGTCGGCTGAAACCCCAAGGAGAACCCGCGCCACGGCGCCGCCTTTTCCTGGCAGCAGGCATGTGGTGCCGGCGGCAGCTTTGAAACCCGTGGCGGCGACCCAATTGGCCTGGTCTTTCGGGGCGGACTTGCTCCATTGGCCCAGCCGCTTTTCGGTGACCGGCGAGATCGGAATGGAGGTCGAAGTCTTGCGCGCGGCGAAGGTCATCTCGGCGATATCCTTGACAGTCAGGAGGGAAGGCATTGGCGGCGGAACGCCTCGTTCTATCCCTAAGCGCGGTCTTCCTCAAGGCACCAAGCCGCCACACCGGGCGGAATCCGGCGGGAAGATTGGGCTGGCGGCAAATCGGTTGCGCTGGTCGGCGCGACAGGCTCAAATGATCGCCACGGGAACTTTTGGAGCGTCGCCCATGGGTGACCTGACACTGGTCATCGGCAACAAGAACTACTCGTCGTGGTCGCTTAGGGCGTGGCTCGCCCTCAAGGTGGCCGGCGCGTCCTTCGAGGAAGTTCTGATCGCTCTGGACCAGCCCAATACCCGTCAGGAGATACTGAAGCACTGGCGGAACGGCACGGTGCCGATCCTCAAGTACGGCGACAATATCGTCTGGGAAAGCCTCGCGATTTGCGAATATGCGGCGGAATTGTTCCCGGATGCGGGACTTTGGCCGACGGACGTCCGGGCCCGCGCCATCGCGCGCTCGCTCTCGGCTGAAATGCATGCCGGGTTCCAGGCCCTGCGCCAGCACATGCCGATGAATATCCGCAGCCGCTTCCCCGAGGAGGGGCGAAAACCCGGCGTGCAGGAGGACATCAACCGCATCACCGCGATCTGGCGCCGGGCCCGCGAGCGCTATGGCGAAGATGGCGGCGGGCCCTTTCTGTTCGGCGGTTTCACCATCGTCGACGCGATGTTCGCGCCGGTCGTAAGCCGGTTCCGCACCTATGCGGTCGAGGTCGGCGATGTGGAATCGACCTACATGGAGGCGGTTTGGGCTCATCCGGCAATGCAGGAATGGACAAAGGCCGCGCATGCCGAGCCGATGATCATCGATTCCGCGGAATTCTGATCCGGATCCTTCGACGGTTCTTTGGGTCGATGGGCGGTTTCGCTTCAACGGAGGCCCGAACTTTTTCGGAACCGGCTATGACCAGAAATTGGCGGTGACCGCAATGCGGGACAAGCATGCAGGACAACAAACCTAGAGTCCGGCGCCGGCGCAAACGGGCCACCAGCGGGGCTTCCGTCCTAGGCTGGACGATGCTGTTCATCGTTCTTCTGAATGTCTGCGCGCTTCTGGTATTTGATCCGGTTCGCGATCCCCTGGATATCGAGAACTATTTCAAGGACGATTCCCTCGTCCATTTCTCCGCGTTTTTCCTGTGCGTCCTCATCGGAGGCCCCTTGCTGCTGCGTTGGTTCAGTCTGGGGATCATTGCCATCGGCCTGGTCGGCTTCGGCATCGCCGCCGAGGTCGCACAGGCCTTCATGGCCGAACGGACCGCCGACTTCGTCGATTTCGTCGCCGACGAAGCGGGAATTCTTGCCGCCGTGTTGGTGATCGGGGCTGTACGGTTGCTGCACCGCTGGGCTTTTCCCGGTCCCGCGCACCTTTCCGACCACCGGCGCGCGCGCGAGGAGTCATATTTGCGCGACAACGGTTAGCGCGACGATCGCCATCAGGATCGCACATGCCCGAAGGTAGAGGCCGAGCGCTCGTCGGATATTGTGCGGTTCGGCCGCTTCCCGGCCATCCCCCATCCACGCATCCTCGACCAGTTCGCCCTGGTAGGATCGCGGCCCGGCCAGCTTCAGGCCGAGGGCTCCCGCCATCGCGGCCTCGGGCCAGCCGGCATTGACCGAACGATGGTGCCGGGCGTCGCGGAACGCCGCCGTCACCGCCGCTCTCGGCGAGCCGCCGGATCCGAGCCCCGCCCCAAGCGCCAGGAGAAGCGCCGAAAGCCGCGCCGGCACAAGGTTCGCCAAATCGTCGAGGCGCGCCGTAGCCCAACCGAACATCCGATATCTGTCGTTCCTGTGACCGATCATGCTGTCGGCGGTATTCAGCGCCTTGTAGGCGAGGAGCCCCGGCAGACCGAACAGCAGGAACCAGAAGGCTGGCGCCACCACCCCGTCGGAGAAATTCTCCGCCAGCGACTCGATCGCCGCCCGGCAGGTGCCCGGAGCGTCGAGGCTGGCCGGGTCGCGCCCGACAATGAGCCGCACCGCTTCATGGGCGGATTCCAGCCCGCCAGCGCCGAAGCCGCGTTCGACATCCGCGACATGGCGGTAAAGGCTGTTCTGCGCCAGCATCGTCGATGCCAGCACGGCTTCGAACACTTCGGCCTGTGGCATGGCGTCGAGCACCACGCCCATCGCCAGCCCGGCAATCGCAGCCAGCGCGAGCGTGACGAGGATGGCAGAGATACCGAGGCACCGCCGGGTTGCCGGGGCATGGGTTTCGCGGTTCCAGGCGCGGTCCAGCCATCCGATCACGCTCCCCATCAGGACGACGGGGTGCGGCACGCGGCGGTAAATCCAGGCAGGATCGCCCACCACCGCGTCAATAATCAGAGCAAGGAGAAGGACCGGCGCGGTCTCCAGCAAGCTCATAACCCCGTCGATGGTGAGCGGGCCCCGGTCATCCGATGGTTCCGGCCCAAGGCGTGGCGTCGGCGGCGGCACGTTCGTGAGCTACGATCTCGTCGGAATGCCCAAGCGTCAGATCGATATCGTCCAGGCCTTCCAGCAGGCAGCGTTTCTTGAAGGGATCGATCTCGAACCGGTGCGTCGTGCCGTCCGGCAGGTGTACGGTTTGCGCCTCCAGATCCACCTCGACCCTGGCGCTGTTCGCGACCTCCAGGGTGCGCCAGATCGATTGGACGGTCTCGCGGTCGAGGACAACCGGCAACAAACCGTTCTTGGTCGCGTTGGAATAGAAGATATCGCCGAAGCTCGGCGCGATGACACAGCGAATACCAGCGTCGAACAGGGCGTAAACGGCCGCTTCCCGCGATGAGCCGCAGCCGAAATTGGTATCCGCCACCAGGACCCCGGCCCGCGCGAGTTCGTGCTGGTTCAACGGGAAGTCCTCCCGCTCCGTCCCGTCCGGCCGGCGCCGCATGTCATGGAACAGAAACTGGCCGTGATCGGTGCTGCGCGGCGCCCGCATGAAGCGGGCGGGAATGATCTGGTCGGTGTCGATGTTCTCGACCGCAAGCGCGGCGGCGACGGTATCGAGTTTGCGGAACGGCTCCATCCTACGCTCCCGCCATCAGCGCGCGGACATCGGTAAGCCGGCCGGTCACGGCCGCCGCCGCCGCCATCGCCGGACTCATCAGATGGGTCCGGCTGCCCGGTCCCTGGCGTCCCTTGAAGTTCCGGTTGCTGGTCGACGCGCAGCGCTCGCCGGCCGGCGTGAGGTCACCATTCATGCCGACACACATGGAACAGCCTGTCGCCCGCCACTCGAATCCCGCCTCGATGAAGACCCTGTCCAGACCCTCGGCCTCGGCCTGCAGCTTGATGGGGGTGGAGCCGGGTACGACGATCGCCGTCACCTTGGCGGAACGTCCCTTCGCAACAGCGGCGGCGGCGCGCAAATCCTCGATCCGGGCATTGGTGCAGGAACCGATGAAAACCCGGTCCACCGGAACCTCCGTCAGGGCGGAGCCCGGCGCGAGGCCCATATAGGCAAGCGTGTTCTCCAGTGCCGCCCGGCGCGCCGGGTCGGCTTCGCCCTCGGGATCCGGAACCCGGCCGGTGATCGCCATCGCCTCCTCGGGGCTGGTACCCCAGGTTACCGATGGCGCGATATCCCTGGCGTCGATCGACACTTCCTTGTCAAAACGCGCGCCGGGATCGCTTTCGAGGGAGCGCCAATCCGCCAAAGCCCGATCCCACTCGGCACCCTTGGGGGCATAACGCCGATCCTCCAGGTACGCGAAGGTCTTCTCGTCGGGCGCGATCAGACCGGCGCGGCCACCGGCTTCGATCGACATGTTGCAGACCGTCATCCGGCCCTCGACCGACATTGCGCGGATCGTCGAGCCGGCATATTCGATCATGTGACCCGTCGCGCCGTTAGCGCCGATCACCGATATCAGATGCAGGATCACGTCTTTCGGCGAGACGCCAGGGCCGAGGGGCCCATCGATCGAGACCCGCATGGTCTTGGGCTTTTTCTGCCACAAGGTCTGGGTCGCCAGCACATGGGCGACCTCGGAGGCACCGATCCCGAAGGCAAGGCAGCCGAGCGCCCCATGGGTCGCGGTGTGGCTGTCTCCACAGACCAGCAGCAGGCCCGGCAGGGTAATCCCCTGTTCGGGCCCCACCACATGCACGATCCCCTGCTCCGGTGCGCCGACCCCATAGAGCCGCACCCCCATTGCCCCGGCATTCGCGGTCAGCCGCTCGATCACCTCCCGGCGGCTGGGATCGGGGTTCCCGCTCGCCGGCGCGTCCGTGGATACGTAATGGTCGGCGATGGCCACGGTCAGGTCCGGCCGGCGGACCACGCGGTTCTGGGCCTTCAGCTTATCGAAAGCATGGAACGAGCCTTCGTGACAGAGGTGACGGTCGATCGACAGCAAGGTGGTCCCGTCCTCGCGGTCAAGGATCGCATGCCGGGTCCAGACTTTCTCGAACAGAGTCGTCGGTCCACCCATTCGGTCCATCCGTTTCCGTCATTCGCGTTTCCAGCGGCACGGGAAATCTAGCATTCAAGGCCTCCGGAACTGAACCTGATTCATACGCGACCGCCATGAATCCGGCCTTCCCTCCTACACACCACGCATGGCTGCCGCGCCGCGCGAGACGGGATGCGCAAGCGCCGGGAACGCGATACCTTCCCCCACCTAAACCGGTCACTGCGATCCGAAACGGAGAACCATGGCGTCTGACTTCAAGACCCGGCTCTATGTCGAGGACGCGCTGTCATCGGGCGGCACGGTCGCCCTCCAGGGTGACCGGGCACATTATCTCCGCAATGTCCTGCGCCTGAAGCCGCGCGACGAAATCGCCCTGTTCAACGGCAGAGACGGGGAATGGGGCGCCGCCATCACGGATCTGGGAAAGCGGACCGCGCTCCTCGAGATCGACGAGCAGACCCGCCTCCAGGCACAGGAGGCGGATATCTGGCTCGCCTTCGCGCCGATCAAGCGGGCCCGGATCGATTTCGTCGCCCAGAAAGCGACGGAGCTCGGCGCGACGCTGCTTTGGCCGGTTTTCACCCGCCACACCGCGATGGAACGGGTCAATCTTGAGCGGCTTCGCGCCAATGCCATCGAGGCGGCGGAGCAGTGCGGGCGGATATCCGTCCCAGAGGTTCGCGAGCCGATCCGATTCGACGGGCTTCTGGACCTTTGGCCGAGCGGACGGCGGCTGATCTGCTGTGATGAAACCGGCGGTGGTGAGCCGATCCTCGATGCGCTCGCGGATCACCCGGCGGGCCCGGCCGGATTATTGATCGGACCCGAAGGCGGTCTTGCCAAGGAGGAACTTGACCGGCTGGAGAAAACCCCCAATGTTTGCCGCGTCGGTCTGGGCCCCCGGATCCTTCGCGCCGACACTGCGGCGCTGGCCGCTCTCGCCTGCTGGCAAGCGGCGGTGGGAGATTGGAGATAGAGCCGAGAGTTGTTGAACGATGAAAGCGCGATCATAGTCTCCCTGAAATTTGCGAGATCCACCGCATGTCACGTCCCCCCGACGCCGCCGGCGCCCCGATCGAGAGCAAGGCGCAGCTTATCGAGGATCTCGAATCCGCCTGCAAACCGAAGCATCGGTGGCTGATCGGAACCGAGCATGAGAAATTTGCCTTCCGGCTCTCCGACAATACGCGCCTGCCCTATGAGGGACTGGACGGGATCGGCGAGATCTTGGAGCGTCTGACCCGTTTCGGATGGGAGCCGATCCAGGAACAAGGCAAGACCATCGCGCTCTCCATGGGCAAATGCGCGATCACTCTTGAGCCGGGCGGCCAGTTTGAGCTGTCCGGCGCGCCGCTGGAGAATATCCACCAGACCTGTGACGAGGTTCATACCCATTTGGCGCAGGTGAAGGAAATCGGCGACGAACTCGGCACAGGGATGCTGGGCCTGGGCTTCGATCCGTCCTGGCGGCGCGACCAGGTCTCATGGATGCCCAAGGGCCGCTACGCGATCATGAAGCGGGAGATGCAGCGGGTCGGCAATCTCGGACTCGACATGATGCTGCGGACCTGCACGGTGCAGACCAATCTCGATTTCAGCGATGAAGCCGACATGGTCGAGAAGTACCGGATCAGCCTTGCATTGCAGCCAGTAGCGACCGCGCTGTTCGCCAATTCCCCCTTCAAGGAAGGCAAGCCGAGCGGATTCCTGTCGCTGCGCAGCAATATCTGGACGGACACCGATCCCTCGCGTTGCGGCATGCTCCCCTTCGTCTTCGAAGAGGGCTACGGCTTTGAGCGGCATGTCGATTATATCCTCGATGTGCCGATGTATTTCGTCTACCGGGACGGTATCTATCACGATGTCGCGGGCAAGAGTTTCCGGGATTTCATGGCCGGCAAACTCGAGGGCTTCGAGGGCGAAATTCCGCATATGGGCGACTGGACCGACCATATGACTACCAATTTCCCGGAAGTGCGGCTGAAGAAATATCTGGAGATGCGCGGCGCCGACGGCGGACCGTGGCGCAGTCTCTGCGCGCTGCCGGCCTACTGGGTCGGCCTGCTCTATGACAGCGACGCGCAAAGCGCCGCTTGGGACATGGTCAAGGACTGGACCATCGAGGAACAGGCTCGCATGCGTGACGAAGTGCCTGCCCAAGGGTTGAAAACCCGCTTCCGCGACGGAACCGTGCAGGATCTCGCGAAACGGTCGCTGGAAATCGCCACAGCGGGCCTGAAACGACGGGCCCGCCTTGACGGCGCCGGTAATGACGAGACCGGCTTTCTCGATACGCTGAGGGCGATCGCCGAGAGCGGCCGTACCCCGGCGGAAGACCTGCTGGACGCCTATGCAACACGCTGGGGCGGTTCGGTCGACCCCGCCTATGAAGAGTTGCGCTACTGACCGGCGCCCCCACCGCGCACGAGCCTTCGGGAGGTTCCGGCCTCGCGGTCGCCTTGTCGATCAGCGGGTTCCTGTGCGTCTCGGCGATGGACGCGATCATCAAGGAACTATCCGGAACCTTCGGCGCGATGCAGCTGGTGCTGTTTCGCTCGTTTTTCGGGCTTCTGCCGGTCGTTCCGATGGTGATCATGTCGGGAGGCCTCGGCATTCTCGCGACCCGGCGCCCGGTCCTTCAAGCGGTCCGGTCGATCCTGGCAACGGTGACGACGTTTTTGTTCTTCCTGTCGCTACGCTACCTCCCCCTGGGTGAGGCGACGGCCCTGGTTTTTGCCGCCCCGATCTGCCTGACGGTGCTCGCCGGCCCGTTCCTGGGCGAGAAGGTCGGCCCGCGCCGCTGGGTCGCGGTGGTGATCGGGTTCGTCGGTGTTTTGGTAATCTTGCGGCCGGGAAGCGACGTGTTCTCGCCCTACGCGCTGTTGCCGGTGACGGCGGCGCTAACCTTCTCGGTGGTCATGCTGATGGGCCGCAAACTCGCGCTGACCGACAACAGCACGTCGATCGTCTTCTACACCTCGATCGGCGGCGTGCTGGCGAGCGGAGTGCTGGTGCCGATGGACTGGACATCACCGGACCTCTCGCACGTGCCCTGGCTCTTGCTGATCGGGGTGCTTGGCGGGGTCGGCCAGATGCTGATCGTCCAGGCCTTCAAATACGCCGAGGCCTCCATGCTGGCGCCGTTCGAATACAGCACCATCATCTGGGCGATCACTTTCGGCTATCTGATCTGGTCGGAACTGCCCGACACCTGGACCTTCGTCGGCGCCGGCATCGTCATCGCGTCAGGCGCCTATATCGCGAGACGCGAGGCGCGGCGGTAACAGGCTCCTCGCCTTTTAAACCTCCGTCCCGCCGACGGTAATCCCGCGCATCTTGACGGTAGGCTGTCCGACCCCGACGGGGACGCCCTGGCCGTCCTTGCCGCAGGTGCCGATGCCCTCGTCGAGCTTCATGTCGGTGCCGATCATCGAGATCTTGTTCATCGCGTCGGGACCGTTGCCGATCAGGGTGGCGCCCTTGACCGGCCGGGTGACCTTGCCGTCTTCGATCAAATAGGCCTCGCTCGCCGAGAAGACGAACTTGCCGGAGACGATATCCACCTGTCCGCCCGAGAAATTCACCGCATAGAGCCCCTTCTTGGTGGAGCGGATGATCTCCTCCGGATCATGCTCGCCGGCGGTCATGTAGGTGTTGGTCATGCGCGGCATCGGGTGATGCGCATAGCTTTGCCGCCTTCCGTTGCCGGTCGGCGCGACCCCCATCAGCCTGGCGTTCTGTCGATCCTGCATATAGCCGACGAGTATACCGTCTTCGATCAGCACGTTGCGCGCCGACGGGGTCCCCTCGTCATCGACGGTGATCGAACCGCGCCGGTCCTTGATGGTGCCGTCATCAACGACGGTAACGCCCTTGGAGGCGACACGCTTGCCGACCATGCCAGTGAAGGTGGAGGTCTTCTTGCGGTTGAAATCACCCTCAAGCCCGTGGCCCACGGCTTCATGAAGCATCACGCCGGGCCAGCCGGGGCCGAGCACCACTTCCATCTCGCCGGCCGGAGCGGGGCCTGCGTCCAGATTGACCAGTGCGATGCGAAGCGCTTCATCGACCTGGGCCTGCCAGTTCTCGGGATCGATATAACGGTCATAGCCGAGCCGCCCGCCGACGCCCGTGCCGCCACTTTCCATGCGGTCACCCTCGCCGACGACGACCGAGACGTTCAGGCGTACAAGGGGGCGGATATCGGCCACCCGCTCGCCACCGGCGCGCAGAATCTGCACCGCCTGCCACGAGCCCGACAGCGAGGCCGAAACCTGGCGGATCCGCGCATCCTTGTCCCGGGCATAGGAGTCAATATCCCGGAGCAGCTTCACCTTAGCCTCGAAATCCATGCCGGGAATCGGATTCTCGTCGGTATAAAGCGACCGGTTGGTGCGGGCCGGCCCGTCGGCAAGGGTCCCGCCATGGCCCGTCCTGACAGCCTTGACGGTCTCCGCCGCCCGTCGGATCGCGTCCTCCGACAGATCCGCCGCGTGGGCGTAGCCGCGCGCCTCGCTGGCGATCGCCCGCAAACCAAACCCCTGGGTGGTATCGAAGGACGCGGTCTTCAGGCGCCCGTCGTCGAAGGCAAAGCTTTCCGACTGGCGGTACTCCAGGAACAACTCCCCGTCGTCCGCGCCGACCAGGGCGTCGTCGACGAGTCGCCCGACCTCGTCCCGGTCAAGTCCGGCACGGTCGAAGAAAATATCATCGGTCGTGGCTAGGTCCGTCATGCCTGCATCCCTGGATCGCGTCGCCGATCTCGGCCGCTCGGAAGAATTAATTGCACGGTCTGGATAGCATATGGGGTCAATGGCGTGGAAGTCAGCAGCGGTTTGTCATAAAGTGTGCTGAACAGGCTGCCGTGACGGATTGGCGCGACTTTCTGCCGCGCAGGTCCGGCTTGTTAGATTTGCGGCCTGAGAGTAGGGTCTCGCCAAGCGCGGCGGGAGCCGTTAATGGCGTGTATCTTGAGAGTTATCTCGATTTCATCGAGGTGTTTCAGGTGCCGCGCGGGACGGGATCAAGAGAGCGATCGAGATGGAACAACTCAAGCATTTCGTTGCGGGTGCCAGCAGAGCCCTCGGGCTATCGGTGGCTTTCCTCACGTTGATGGCAACCGGAGCGATGGCGTCCGGGTTTAAACCCTGGCAGATGAACGTCCCGGAAGCGGTAAGCCCGGTGGCGGAACGGATCCATGAATTCCACAACTATCTGTTGGTGCTGATCACGGTGATTTCGGTCTTCGTGCTGGCGCTGATGGTCTATGTCTGCATTCGCTTCAAGGCATCGAACAATCCGAACCCGTCGAAGACCACACACAACACGCTGATCGAGATCCTGTGGACGGCGGTTCCGGTGATCATCCTGGTCATTGTCGCGGTCCCGGCGTTCAAGACCCTTTATTTTGGCGATCGCACCCCTGACCCGGACATGACGATCAAGGTCACGGCGAACCAGTGGTATTGGAACTACGAGTATTCCGACGACGGTGTCGCCTTCGACAGCTATATGGTTCCGAAGGAAGAGATCGATCCCGCGAAACAGACCTACCTGCTTTCGGTCGACAATCCTCTGGTGGTGCCCGTCGGCAAGAAGATCCAGATCCTGGTGACCAGTAACGACGTGATGCATTCCTTCTTTGTCCCGTCCGCAGTGGTGCAGATCTACGGCATCAACGGGCGCACCAACGAGACCTGGATGCAGATCGACAAGGAAGGCACGGTCTATGGCCAATGCAACCAGATCTGCGGGGTCAATCACTCGGCCATGCCCATTGAGGTCTTGGCGCTGAGCCAAGAGAAATACGACGCCTGGCTCGCGGAAGCCAAAGTCAAGTTCGCCGCCGCTCCGGCCCGGGTTCGGGTCGCCGACGGCGCGGTCAACGAATAATCAGCGGGGAAGACACCATGAACGCGGCCCACGCCCACGAGCACGATCACGACCACGGCGTTCCGAAGGGTTTCCTGCGGTACCTGTATTCGACCAACCACAAGGACATCGGCACGATGTACCTGATCTTCTCCGTCATCGCGGGGCTGATCGGTGGCGGATCTCCATGTACATGCGCATGGAATTGCAGAATCCCGGCATTCAGTTCATGGAAAACGGCCATGTCTGGAACGTCTACGTGACGGCCCATGGCCTGATCATGGTGTTCTTCGTGGTCATGCCGGCCTTGATCGGCGGTTTCGGAAACTGGTTCGTCCCGCTGATGATCGGGGCGCCGGACATGGCGTTTCCGCGGATGAACAACATCAGCTTCTGGCTGCTGATCCCGGCCTTCCTGCTGTTCATGTCGATGTTCGCCGATGGTGGCGCGGGCGTGGGTTGACCATCTATCCGCCCATGTCGGGCAAGGCCGGCACCCCGGGCCGTCCATGGACATGGCGATCCTGTCGCTGCATCTGGCGGGCGCGTCCTCGATCCTGGGCGCGGCGAACTTCATCACCACGATCTTCAATAGCGCGCGCCGGGCATGACCCTGCACAAGATGCCGCTGTTCGCGTGGGCGATCCTGATCACCGCCTTCCTGCTGCTGTTGTCGCTGCCGGTCCTGGCAGCGCCATCACCATGCTGCTGACCGACCGGAATTTCGGCACCACCTTCTTCCTGCCGGCCGGCGTGGTGACCCGATCTTGTTCCTGCACCTGTTCTGGTTCTTTGGTCACCCCGAGGTCTACATCATGATCCTGCCGGCTTTCGGTATCATCAGCCATGTGGTCTCGACTTTCTCGCGTAAGCCGGTCTTCGGCCATCTGGATGGCCTATGCCATGGTGTCGATCGGTTTCGTCGGCTTCATCGTCTGGGCGCACCACATGTATACGGTGGGGCTGGACGTCGATACGCGTGCCTATTTCACCGCGGCGACCATGGTGATCGCCGTACCGACAGGGGTTAAGATCTTCTCGTGGATCGCCACCATGTGGGGCGGATCGATCAAGTTCGATGTCCCAATGATCTGGGCCCTGGGTTTCATCTTCCTGTTCACGGTGGGCGGCGTCACCGGTGTCGTGCTGGCCAATGCCGGCGTCGACATCATGCTGCACAACACCTACTACGTGATCGCGCATTTCCACTATGTGCTGTCGCTCGGCGCGGTGTTCGGCATCTTCTGCGGGTTCTACTACTGGTTCTCGAAGATGACCGGCTACACCTACAGTAAGGGTCTCGCCCAGGCGCATTTCTGGCTGACCTTCATCGGTCAACTTGACCTTCTTCCCGATGCATTTCCTCGGTCTGGCGGGCATGCCACGCCGCTATATCGACTATCCCGAGGCGTTGCACGGCTGGAACCTGGTGGCATCCTTCGGGGCCTACATCGCCGGCATCGGAACGGTAGTGTTCGTGATCATGATCATCGAAGCCTTCATGGCCAAGCGTGCTGCCCCGAACAACGAATGGGGTGAAGGGGCGACGACCCTGGAATGGACCCTGTCCTCGCCGCCACCGTTCCACACCTACGAGGATCTGCCCCGGATCAACTGACCCGGCGACGGATAAACGTGCCCGGCTGAACCCGGCCGGGCGGCTCTTGGAGGGTTAACGACCGTGTCCGATACCTCGATCGGCGCACAACCGGCGGCGGGAGCCGCCGGTTCCGTATCCACGGCGCTCGTCGATTTCACCCGGCTGCTGAAGCCGCGGGTGATGTCGCTGGTGGTGTTCACCGGTTTTGTCGGCATGTATCTGGCGCCCGGGTCCCTGCATCCGGTGCTTGAGGTGATCGCGGTTCTTTGCATCGCCATCGGCGCCGGCGCCTCCGGTGCGATCAATATGTGGTACGACCGCGATATCGATGCGGTGATGACGCGGACACGGGGACGGCCGATCCCGGCGGGCCGGGTCGGAGCCGACGAAGCACTGACTTTCGGCGTGGTGCTGGCCGGCGGTTCGGTCATGGTCATGGGATTGGCGGTGAACTGGCTTGCGGCGGGGCTCCTGGCGCTGACCATCGCGTTCTACGTTTTCGTCTACACCATCTGGCTGAAGCGCCGCACCCCGCAGAATATCGTGATCGGGGGGGCCGCCGGCGCGTTCCCGCCGATGATCGGCTGGGCCGCGGTGTCCGGGTCGGTATCCGTCGAATCCCTGGTCTTGTTCGCCATCATCTTCTTCTGACGCCGCCGCATTTCGGCGCTATCGCTATACCGCAGCGGTGATTATGAAGCCGCCGGGGTACCAATGCTGCCGGTGGTGGCTGGGCGCCGGGAGACCCAGAAACAGATTCTGCTATACAGTCTGCTGCTCGCGCCGCTGGGCCTCGCGCCGACGGCACTTGGGACGGTCGGGATGCTTTATGGCGCCGCGGCGGCGCTGCTCGGCGCCTTGTTCGTGCACGCGGCCTGGCGGGTCTGGCGCAATGCCTCGGACAAGAACTGCAAGCGGCTGTTCGGGTATTCGATCCTTTACCTGTTCCTGATTTTCCTGGCATTGGTGGTCGACCGCGCGGCGGATATGCCGACCCAGACCTGGTTCGGGATATGAGTGCCATGAGCGACCCTCAGGACACGGAAAACCCGCCCGTTCGCGCCGCCGATATGCTGCGTGCCAAACGGGGACGCAATCTGGCCGTGGTATTGGCGATCTTCGCGTTTTGCGGGCTGTTCTACCTGATCACCATCATCCGGATGTTCAAGTGATGCGGGGCGGCGGCCGAAACCTGCGAACCATGGCGTTCCTCGGCATCTTCGCCGCGGGCATGGGCGGCCTCGCCTATGCGTCGGTTCCGCTTTACGAGATCTTCTGCCGGGTCACCGGTTATGGCGGCACCACCCAGGTTGCCAAGTCCGAATCGCGGTCGGTGATCGACAGAGTGGTGCGGGTGCGTTTCGATTCCAACGTCAACCCGGCTCTCGCCTGGAACTTTGAGCCGACTCAGCGGTCCATGGAGCTGAAAGTCGGCGAGAACGCGCTGGCGTTCTATCGGGCCGAGAACCAGGGCGACGAGGTCATTGTCGGAACAGCGACGTTCAACGTCACACCGGACAAGGCGGGGCTGTATTTCAACAAGATCGAGTGTTTCTGTTTCACCGAGCAGGTGCTGAAGCCGGGTCAGTCGGTCGACATGCCCGTCACCTTCTTCATCGATCCCGCGATGAACGAGGATCCGAATCTCGAGGACGTGACCTCCATCACGCTGTCCTACACATTCTTCTACGCCGAGGATCAGTCGGCGGCGAAACGGATCAAGCAAGCGGGGCTGGCCAAAGGCGTCGCACCGAACGTCAAGACGGTGGACCAGGGCACGAATTGAGGTATTGTTTTGGAGGCCGCCGGAGCGGCCGTTGAAGGGAAGAGGAAGCTATGAGCGGCGGACACAGTCACTCCTATCATCTGGTGGAACCCAGCCCCTGGCCGGCGGTCGGCGCCATGGCGGGCTTCGTGGCGGCCATCGGCGCCATCATGTTCATGCATGAAATGGCGTACGGCGCGCCGATCATGACGGTCGGGTTCCTGTCGATCCTGTTCACCATGTTCATGTGGTGGCGCGACGTGATCAAGGAAGCCGAGTACCAGGGCCATCACACGCCGATCGTCCAGCTCGGCATGCGCTACGGGATGATCCTGTTCATCGCGTCCGAAGTGATGTTCTTCCTCGCTTTCTTCTGGGCGTTCTTCGATTCCTCGCTTTATCCGGATACCGGCGTCTGGCCGCCGGCCGATGTGGAACCCTTCGAGGCGTTCGATATTCCGCTCATCAACACGATGATCCTGCTGCTGTCGGGCTGCACCGTCACCTGGGCGCATGCGGCGCTGCTGAAAGGCGACCGCAAGAACCTGATCAACGGGCTTGGCATCACGATCGTTCTGGGCGCCGCCTTTACCGCGCTGCAGGCCTATGAGTATGAGCACGCATCTTTCGGCTTCACCGACGGGATCTATTCCTCGACCTTCTACATGGCCACCGGTTTCCACGGCTTCCATGTGCTGGTCGGCACCTGCTTCCTGATCGTCTGCTGGTTCCGGGCCCGGGCCGGACACTTCAAGCCCGACCATCATTTCGGCTTCGAGGCCGCCGCCTGGTACTGGCATTTCGTCGACGTGGTGTGGCTGTTTCTGTTCATCTGCATCTACTGGTGGGGTGGGCGTTAGACGGTGTCTCGGGGACCGTCGGGCGGCGGTCCCGACCACGGAAACGTCTATCCGCAGCTGTCGCCGTTTTCCACGGGGTTTGCGTGCCGCTGTCCGCGTTGCGGAACGGGGCCGCTGTTCCAGGGATACCTGACGGTTCGGCAGGCCTGCGAGACCTGCGGTCTGGATCTGTCCGCCGAGGATAGCGGTGACGGCCCGGCGATCTTCATCATCTTCATGCTCGGCGCCGTCGTCGTGCCGATGGCCTTGTCGATGGAGGCCGCCTTGGAACTGCCGCTCTGGGTGCATGCGATTCTCTGGTCAACCGTCATTCTCGGCGGTACCCTCGGCCTCCTGCGTCCGTTCAAGGCCGTCATGGTGGCCCTGCAGTTCCGCCATCGGCCTCCGGGCCAGTAACTCCGGCGTTACGCCGGCCTTTCGCGGACAACCAAGGACCCAACCGGAAATGTTTTCTGGGCGCCGATTCCGACCGACCTTATGGCCGACCCTTTTCACGATCCCGGCGCTGATCGTCTTGATCGGCCTCGGCGCCTGGCAGATCGAGCGTCTGCAATGGAAGAACGCGCTGATCGAGACTTTCGATGCGCGCATGGCGCTACTGGCCGTCGACGCGCCCGAGAGGATCGCGTCCATGGCCGATTGGACGTACCGGCGGGTCAAACTCGTCGGCGTCTACCAGCATCAGAAGGAGATCCTGCTGACCGGGCGGACCTTCGAAGGCAATGCCGGCTTCCATGTCCTCACGCCGCTTCTGCTGAGCGATGACCGGATCATCATGGTCAACCGCGGCTGGATACCCGAGAAATTCCGGGACCAGGCCAAGCGCGCGGACACGCTTGTCGAAGGTCTGGTCACCATCGAGGGCATCGTGCGCGAGGACAAGCGCCGTGGGACCTTCGTCCCGGACAACGAGCCGGAAAACGAGATCTGGCTCTATGTCGATACCCATCAGATGGCGGCGCATCGCGAGATCGTCCCGGTTGCTGATTACTACGTCGATGCGATCAGACCGCCCGGCCCCTACTCGCTGCCCATCGGGGCGAGCACCGAATTGTCGGTGCGCAACGAGCATCTACAATATGCCGTAACCTGGTTTCTGCTCGCCGGAACGCTTTTGGTGATTTACGTGATCTTTCATCTCCGGCGCCCCGAAGATCCGGCGCCCGACGGGTCTGGGACCGCATGACGCGAGCCGGCGAAGCGTCTGCCTATGACCGGCTGCGCGAGCGGTTCCGGCGGATCGCGGCGCTGGAAGACGCCATGTCGGTGCTTTCCTGGGATCAGCAAACCGTCATGCCGAAAGGCGGCGGCGCCGCGCGCGCGGAGCAGATGGCGACGCTTCGCGTGCTTCGCCACGAGGCCATCACGGCTCCCGACATGACGGATCTTCTGGAAGCGGCCGGGACGCTTCCGCTCGCGCCCTGGGATGCGGCTAATCTTCGCGAAATGCGGCGCGAGTATGCCCATGCCGCCGCCTTGACCAGCGACCTTGTGGACGCCCGGTCGAGAGCCGCCGCGGCCTGCGAGACGGCCTGGCTGTCGGCCCGCCCCGCCTCGCGTTTCAAGACGGTCGCCAAACCCCTGGACACGTTGGTCCGGCTTGTCCGAGAGGTCGCCGCCGCAAAGGCCGACGCATTGGGCAAAAATCCGTATGATGCGCTATTGGATCAGTTCGAACCGGACGGCTCATCGCAAGCGATCGACGCACTATTCGCACGGCTTGAGCCCGCCCTCGGCGCGTTGCTGCCGCAGGTCCTGGAACGCCAGGCACGTCAGGCATCGAGCCGGCCCGCGGCCGAGATCCCGGAAGACCGTCAGCGCGCGCTGGGCCTTGAGGTGATGACGTCGCTCGGCTTCGAATTCGAGCATGGCCGGCTGGATGTCAGTGCGCATCCGTTCTCGGGTGGGATTCCCGACGATGTGCGCATTACCACCCGCTACGATACCGCCGACTGGTCGGGTAGCCTCATGGGGGTCATCCACGAGACCGGCCACGCGCTTTATGAGCGCGGACTGCCCCGAAAATGGCGGGGCCAGCCGGTGGGCGCGGCGCGGGGCATGGCGCTGCACGAAAGCCAGTCCCTGCTGATGGAGATGCAGGCCGCCCGTTCACGGGCTTTCTTCGATCACCTCGCGCCGATGATCCGCTCCGCCTTCGGGGTCAAGGGACAGGATTGGACACCGGCGGCCCTCCACAGGGGTGCGACCCGCGTTGCCCGCAGTCTCATCCGCGTCGAAGCGGACGAGGTAACCTATCCTTTCCACGTCATCCTGCGGTACCGGCTGGAACGGGCACTCCTGTCCGGCGATCTCGCCGTCGCGGACCTTCCGGGCGCGTGGAACGACGGCATGGAGAAGAGCCTCGGCATCCGTCCGCCCGATGATCGGCGCGGCTGCCTGCAGGATATCCACTGGTATGACGGCGCGTTCGGTTATTTTCCGACCTATACCATGGGCGCGCTGGCGGCGGCCCAGCTCTACGAGGCCGCGGGCAAATCCATTCCGGATCGCGACGCCCATGTCGCTCGTGGGGACTTCACCCCGCTGCTCGCCTGGCTGCGCCGGAACGTGCACCGCTGGGGCAGCCATCATGACACCGACACGGTGCTGAAAAAAGCGACCGGCAAGCCGCTCGCCGAGGACGCATTCCTGGCTCATATCCGCACACGTTATCTCGACGCATGAGCGAGGCCCGGCTCAAATCCAAGCTGCTGGTCCAGGCCGGCACAAGGCTCTGCTCTCAGCGCGCGGTGCCGGCCATGGTGACCCGGCGCGGCGATCCGGACGCCGGCGCGGTCTATATCAAGATCAACGGGTTCGAGCGCGGCTGCGCGGTGCTGAGTCAGATCCGCATGGAGGACGGCCGCCTCGCCTGGCTGCGCGCGACTGGCGAGGGCACGGTCAGCGAGACCGACGCCGATGCCTATATCGAGCGCCAGGCCAAGTATGATCCCGACCTCTGGGTGCTCGAGGTCGAGGACCGCGAAGGCCGCAACCCGTTCGATGATCCCATGGTGTGAGGGGGCTTTCCGCTTCCTTTCCGAATCCCCGACGTAGGTCGGGGCGATGTTTTGATCTAACTACTCCACTGTCGTCCCCGAGCAGGCGCATTGCTGTCCGGGAAAATCTCTAGATAACTCGAAGTTTCATTCTTCGTCGTCCTCGCGAAAGCGGGGACCTCGAAATGCCAGAAAACCGTGTGCTTTTCGACAATCCCGCCGAGGCCCCCGCGTCCGCGAGGGCGACGGTGATAAGAGCGAACGAAAGTGTCGGGATCGTCGCATAGATTGCCCGTGGCCCCTGTGAAAACAGGGGCTTACCCATCGCTTGCCAAAAGCCCCGGCTTTCGCCGGCGCGACGGGAAATGGGAATCGGGAGGACAAGCCCCCCTTGCCCCGCCCCCTCAACCCGCGTACAGCTAACCCTGCGACCCGGGACACGCGAGGCGTGACGGGGGTTTCCGGAAACGGGACCGGATAGATCCGACAAGGATATCCGTGGCGGTGCGCTCCAAGGGCGGGACGACGGTCCCGGGCCCGGCTGCGTGACCGCTTCGGCGGCAGGCGAGGGAGCGGTTGAATGGCTGGAAAACTTGGGGTGATGGTCTGCGGCCATGGGAGCCGGGACGAGGACGCGGTGCGGGAATTTGCGGTGCTGGCGGAGCGCCTGACCGAGCGGCTGCCGCAATATCCGGTGGATTACGGGTATCTGGAATTCGCCACCCCGGTGATCCGCGACGGGCTGAACGCATTGAAGGCCGGCGGGGTGGATGAGGTGCTGGCGATCCCGGGCATGCTGTTCGCCGCCGGGCACGCCAAGAACGACATTCCCTCGGTGTTGAACACCTACCAGGCGCAGAACGGTCTCACCATCCGCTATGGCCGCGAGCTGGGCATCGATCCGAAGATGCTGAAGGCGGCGGCGGCGCGGGTCGAGGAAGCGGTCAAAGCCGCCGGTGATCACATCTCGCGCCATGAGACCTGTCTGGTGGTGGTCGGGCGCGGCGCTTCGGATCCGGATGCCAATTCCAATGTCGCCAAGGTCATGCGGATGCTGTGGGAAGGCATGGGGTTCGGCTGGGGCGAGACCGCCTATTCCGGCGTCACCTTTCCGTTGGTCGAGCCGGCGCTGGAGCATGTGGCCAAGCTTGGCTACAAACGCGTGGTCGTTTTTCCGTATTTCCTGTTCACCGGCATCCTGGTGCAGCGGATCTATGACTATACCGACAAGGTGGCGGCCCGGCATCCGGGGATCGAATTCGTCAAGGCGGTACCTCAACGATCATCCGCTGGTGATCGATACCTTCGTTGACCGGGTGAACGAGATCCTCGAGGGCACCGGCAACATGAACTGCCAGATGTGCAAGTACCGCAACCAGGTTCTGGGCTTTGAGGCGGAGGTCGGGCTCGACCAGGAAAGCCATCATCACCATGTCGAAGGGATCGGCACCGGCCCTGCGAAAAGCCATGATCACGGTCACTCCCACGACCACGACCACGACCACCACCACCACCATCATCACCATGGCGACGGTCACCACCACCACGCGCACGGTCACGACCATTCTCATGATCACGATCACGATCACGACCATGGCCACCATCACCACCCGTACCCCATGCCGACCACCCGCTTGGGCCGCGCAGCATGAAGGAAGGCGGGGACGCCTGAGCGATGGCGCGCGACTATCTCCGCGATCCGGACGCGATTTACCGCCTGTCCTTCGAGACGGTCCGGGCGGAAGCGGATCTGTCGCGGTTTTCGCAGGCGGAAGCTGCCGTCGCCCTAAGACTGGTCCATGCCTGCGGCATGCCGGATATCGCCGAGGACCTGCGGTTCTCTGAAGGCGTCGTCGAGGCGGCAACCGACGCCCTGTTGAGCGGCGCCCCGATCATCTGCGACTGCGAAATGGTCGGCGCCGGGATCTCGCTTGAACCGGCTGGCCTCGACAATTCGATCCTGTGCTTCTGGGCGCGACGGGTCTCGCCAAGCGGGCCAAGGCTGAGAGGACGACCCGCTCGGCGGCGCAGGTTCCGCTCTGGTTCGATGATCTCGAGGGCTCGGTCGTCGTCATCGGCAACGCGCCGACGGCCCTGTTCCGGCTGATCGAGGAGATCGAGGCGGGCGCGCCGATGCCGGCAGCGGTGTTCGGCTTTCCCGTTGGGTTCGTCGGTGCCGCGGAATCAAAGCAGGCGCTTGCGGATGCCGATCCGGAGATCCCGCATGTCACCCTTCTCGGGCGACGCGGCGGCAGCGCCCTGGCGGCAGCGGCGGTGAACGCGATCGCGCGGATCGCCAAGGGCCTCGGCCAATGATCGGCGCCCCCGACCCAGCGCGCTGGCTGTCCATCGTCGGCATCGGCGAGGACGGGCTCGGCGGCATTACTAACCCCGCCCGGACCCTGATCGACGATGCCGAGGTGCTGATCGGTGGCGCGCGGCATCTGGAAATGATTCCGGAGGATGGACGCGAACGGCTGACCTGGCCGTCGCCGCTGCGGCTGCTTGTGGAAAAGATCCTCGAGATGCGCGGTCGCCGGGTCTGCGTTCTCGCGACCGGGGACCCCATGTGTTTCGGGATTGGCAACACGCTGGTGAAACGGATACCGCGCGGGGAGATGGTGATCCTTCCCGCCGTTTCCGCCCTGACGCTGGCCGCCGCGCGCATGGGCTGGGCGCAGCATGAGGTGGAACTGCTGACCCTGCACGGCCGCCCCCTCGCCCTTCTGGAGAGCTATCTTGCCCCGGGTGCGCGGCTCGTGATCCTGTCGGATGGGCCCGGGACACCCGCCGAGGTGGCGGCAAGGCTGGTGGAGCGCGGCTACGGCGACAGCATGCTCACGGTTCTGGAACGCATGGGAGGGCCCAAGGAGAGGTGTGTCGACGGCCTTGCCTCCAGCTGGCCGCATCCGCCCGGCGAGGCACTCAACACCATTGCGGTGGAACTCATCTCTGGTCCCGATGCGGTGATCCGCCCCAGGACCCCCGGCCTGCCGGACGAGGCCTTCATCACCGACGGCCAGTTGACCAAGCGGGAGGTCAGGGCAGTCACGCTCGCGGCGCTACAGCCGTTGCCCGGCGCCCTGCTCTGGGATGTCGGGGCGGGCTCCGGGTCGGTGGGGATCGAGTGGCTGCGGGCGGAACGTCTCGGCCGGGCCATCGCCATCGAGCGGCAGGCTGATCGCCGCGCCATGATCGCCGAGAACGCCGCCGCTCTCGGCGTGCCGGGGCTGGAGATCGTCGCGGGGCGGGCGCCGGAGGCTCTCGCGGGTCTGGAAGCGCCGGACGCGGTGTTCATCGGCGGCGGCGCCTCGGAAGACGGTGTGATCGATGCCTGCTGGACGGCGCTCAAGCCCGGGGGGCGGCTGGTGGCGAACGTGGTCACCGTTGAAGGCGAGGCCGCCCTGATCACGGGTCAGGCACGCCTGGGCGGCGCGCTTACACGGATCGCGGTCTCCCGAGCCGAGCCGATCGGCCCCTTCCAGGGCTGGCGGTCGCTGATGCCCGTAACCCAGTGGTGCGCCCACAAACCCCGGGAGAAATCAACGTGACGGGACGGTTGTACGGCGTCGGTGTCGGACCCGGCGATCCCGAACTGATCACCCTGAAAGCCCTCAGGGTGCTGCGCGAGGCCGACGTGATCGCCTATCCGGCCCTAGAAGAGGGCGACAGCCTCGCCCGTGCCATCGCCGCGCCGCATATTCCCAAGGGCCGCGAGGAATTCGCCATCCGCATGCCGATGCTGGCCGACCGGTTCCCGGCGATGGAGGTCTATGACCAGGCCGCCGAACGGATTTCCAAGGCTTTGGAGGACGGCAAGTCGGTCGCCGTATTATGCGAAGGCGATCCGTTTTTCTACGGCTCCTTCATGTATCTGTTCGGACGCCTCGCGGACCGGCACCCGGTCGAGGTGGTTCCCGGCGTCTCCTCGCTGACCGCCTGCGCCGCCGCTCTGTCGGCACCGCTCGCCGCCCGCAACGACGTGCTGACGGTGCTGCCGGCGCCGCTCGACGACGCGGCGTTGGAAGCTCGGCTGCAACAAGCGGACTCGGCCGCCATCATCAAGGTCGGCCGTCATTTCACCCGTGTGCGAGCATTGCTGGACCGCCTCGGCCTCGCCGACAGCGCCCACTATGTGGAGCGCGCGACCATGGAGAGCCAGCGAGTTCTGCCGCTGCGTGCCGTGGATGAGCAGGCGGTCCCGTATTTCTCGATGATTCTCACCCATCGCCGTGGCCGGGCCTGGTCATGACCATCGTCACCGTCGTCACCGCGAGCGGTATCGAGACGGCACGGCGGATCGCCGATAGCCTGGGAGCGCCGCTGCACGGCCGGCCTCTAGGTACCGACCGGACGGTGGAGGATCTGGGCTGGCATCTGCGCGAGCATTTCCAGGCCGGCCATCCCATTGTCTTCGTCGGCGCGCTCGGAGTGCTCGTGCGCCTGCTTGCCCCGGCAATCACCGATAAGACGGAAGACCCTCCGGTCCTGGCGGTGGCTGAAGACGGAAGCGCCGTGATCCCCGTCCTCGGCGGCCATCATGGCGCCAACGACCTTGCCCGCCGTGTTGCCGGGATACTGGGTGTGGTTCCAGCGATCACCACGGCGAGCGACCTGCGGTTCGGCGTCGCCTTGGATGATCCGCCCGCCGGCTGGCATCTGGCCAATCCACGGGATTACAAAGGCTTCATGATCCGGTTGCTGGCCGACCGGTCGGTCCGGGTCGAGGGCCGGTTCCCTTGGCTGGACGATGCCGCCCTACCGGTCCACCTATCCGCGTCCCTGGCTGTCCTGGCGAGCGACCATACAGATATCGGCAACGCGGACACCCTGCTCTACCATCCGGAGACTCTGGCCGTCGGCGTCGGGTGCGAGCGGGATACGGAGCCCGAGGAACTGATGGCGCTGGTCCACGAGACCCTGACCGAGGCCGGTCTTGCGCCGGAAAGCGTCGCCGCCGTCGTTTCCGTCGACGTGAAGATGGACGAGCCGGCGGTCTACGCATTGGCGGAGACGCTTGGCCGCCCGACCCGATTTTTCACGCCCGAGCAATTGGAGCGCGAGACGCCACGCCTCGCCAACCCCTCGGAGATCGTGTTCCACGAGGTCGGCTGCCACGGTGTCGCCGAGGCGGCGGCGCTCGCGGCGGCGGGCCCGGACAGTGTGCTTATTGTCGATAAGCGAAAATCCAAGCGCGCGACCTGCGCCATCGCCCGCGCGCCCGAGGTGATCGACGCATCCACCGTCGGGATACCGAGAGGCCGGCTGTTCGTGGTTGGAACCGGACCGGGCGCGGCGGAATGGCGATCACCCGAGGTGGACCGGCTGGTCGCCCAATCGAGCGATCTGGTCGGCTACGGCCTCTATCTCGATCTGCTCGGCCCGCTCGCCGACGGCAAGACGCGACATGGGTATCAATTGGGAGAGGAGCGGGACCGAGTGATCGCAGCGCTTGACCTCGCGGCGTCGGGGCGCACGGTATCACTGGTCTGTTCCGGCGACCCCGGGATCTACGCCATGGCAAGCCTGGTATTCGAGTGCCTGGACAACCTGGAGCGTTTGGATTGGCGCCGGGTCGAGGTCACGGTTTCCCCCGGCATTTCGGCCCTGCAAGCCTGCGCGGCCCGCATCGGAGCGCCGCTCGGGCACGATTTCTGCGCGATATCGCTCTCAGACCTGCTGACCCCCTGGGAGGTGATCGAGAAACGTCTGCAAGCGGCCGCGCACGGCGACTTCGTGGTGGCGTTCTATAACCCGGCCTCCCAGCGCCGGCGGACTCAGCTGGTCCGGGCGTTGGAGATCCTCGCGGCCCATCGCCCACCGGCGACACCCGTCATCCTCGGCAAGTCCCTGGGGCGGCCGGAGGAAAGCCTCGCGGTCTTTGAACTGCGTGACTTTGATCCCGAGCTGGTCGACATGCTGTCACTCGTGATCGTCGGGAACAGCCAGACCCGGCGTTCCGGCGACCGCGTCTTCACGCCACGCGGCTATGCCGTCGCCGGTCACAGCAAGGTACTGTCATGACCGTGCATTTCATCGGCGCCGGACCAGGCGATCCCGACCTGATCACCATCAGGGGCCGTGATCTGATCGCCCGGTGTCCGGTATGCCTCTACGCGGGATCGCTGGTTCCCGAAGCGGTGGTCGCTTTCGCCCCGCCAGGTGCACGGGTGCTGGATACAGCGTCGATGACCCTGGACGCAATCATCGGCGAGATCGCCGATGCCCACGGGCGCGGCCAGGACGTGGCGCGGGTGCATTCCGGGGATCCGTCGCTCTACGGCGCCATTGCCGAGCAGATCCGCCGGCTTCGCGCGCTCGGCATCCCCTTCGAGATTACGCCGGGCGTGCCAGCCTTCGCGGCGGCGGCGGCGGCACTGGGGCAGGAGTTGACCCTGCCCGACGTGGTGCAGACGGTGATCCTGACCCGGACCGCGATGAAGTCCTCGGCGATGCCGCCGGGCGAGGAACTGGAGGAACTCGGAAAATCCGGCGCCACCCTCGCCATCCATCTTTCCATCCGCAATCTGCGCCATGTACGCCGCGCTTTGGAGCCGATCCACGGGAGTGACTGTCCCGTCGCGGTGGTCTACCGCGCCTCCTGGCCGGATCAGAAGATCATTCGCGGCACCCTCAGCGATATCGCGGAGAAGGTCCGGGTGGAGAAGATCACGCGGACGGCCCTGCTGTTGGTCGGCCCGGCCCTCGCAAGCGAAGAGTTCCGCGACAGCGCGCTCTATGATCCCTCCCACGTCCACGTGCTGCGAACGTCGCGGGGTTAGGCAAGGTTTTCGAGCCAGGAAGCCACATCGGCAACGCTCGGCACGCAGAGGCCGGGCGGTGGCGCCGGTCTTCGGATCATCACCACCGGCAGGCCGAGTTCCCGCGCCGCCTCGATCTTCGGATAGCTTGCCGTGCCGCCACTGTTCTTGGAGACAAGACAGGCGACCTGGTTGTCGATCATCAGGCGGCGTTCGGCGTCGAGCGTGAAAGGCCCCCGGTCCTGGATCAGGCGGTCCAGCATCTCCCGGCATTCGGGATTCGGCGTTTCGACAACCCGCGCGATCAACCTCAGCCTGCGCACCGCGCGGTAAGCGGCGAGGTCGGAGCGCCCAGTGGTCAGCAGGACGCCGGCACCATCGGGCAAGGCCGATGCGTTGAGCCAGGCGGCAGCCTCCGCCGGACCGCCGGCCAATTGCCAGACATCGCCGTCTCGCATCTCCCAGGCCGGCCGGGTGAGATGCAGAACCGGGACGCCGGTAGCCTTCCCGGCATCAGCAGCGTTCAGGCTGATACTCGCAGCATAGGGATGCGTCGCGTCGACGACTGCCGCAACGCCCTCCTCGCGCAAATAGGTCGCCAGGCCATCGGCACCGCCGAAACCGCCGCTGCGCGTCTCTCCCCGCGGGAGACGCGGGTTTTGGGTGACTCCGGCGAAGGACGTGATGACCTCCAGACCTTGTTCGGCATTGAGCCGTGTGGCCAGGTCCACCGCTTCCTGGGTGCCGCCGAGGATCAGCACGCGCCTGCTACCAGCCATCGGCATTGCCAATCAGTTCCCCGGCGCGGTCGAACACCAGCACCTCCACGGCGACCGGCGCCCCAGCAAGAACGCCCAGCGCCACCTTGCGGCCGTCCCTGGCAACGATATCCCCGAGCGGCAGACCGCTATCGACAGCGTGCTCCCACGCCTCCATCGCCGTATTGGCGCCCCGAATCGAACCCACCACGCCGGATTCCGCACCAAGGTCACGCATCCGGTCCGCCAGCCAGTCCATCTCGACCTGACTCCGACCGGAATGCAGGTCGAGATGGCCCTGGGCGAGCTTGGTGAGCTTCGCGAATCCGCCGCCAATGGTCAGCCGAGGAATCGGGTGGCTTTTCAGGTATTTCAGCATGCCGCCGGCGAAGTCGCCCATGTCGAGCATCTCCGTCTCCGCCAGGCCGCGCCGGCGTCGAACCGCGGCCTCGGAGGTGGAACCCGTCGCCGCTCCGATATGCCGAATTCCGTTCGCCCGGGCAACGTCGATACCGCGATGGATCGAGGCAATCCACGCGGCACAGGAATACGGCACCACGATCCCGGTGGTACCGAGGATCGACAACCCACCGAGTATTCCGAGCCTGGGATTCCAGGTTCTCGCGGCAAGGGCCTCGCCATCGGGCACCGATATCTCGATCTCGATGTCGCCAGAGGCCCCATGCAGCTCGGCCAGGTTCCGGATCTCCGTGCTCATCATGGCGCGGGGGACCGGATTGATCGCAGGCTCGCCGACGCCGATGGGCAAGCCCGGCCTCGTAACGGTTCCGACGCCCTTGCCGGCCTTGAAAATCACGCCTGTACCTGGCGCTACCGCTCGAACCGTCGCGACGATCATGGCCTGGTGGGTGACATCCGGGTCGTCGCCGGCATCCTTGATCACAGCCGCCATCGCCCCATCCTTACTCAGTTGCTCACGGGCGAGGGCGAAAGCGGGTGTCTGACCTCTCGGCAGGGTGATTGTTACCGGATCGGGAAAGCTGCCGGTCAACAGCGCCGTATAGGCCGCCTTGACCGCGGCGGTGGCACAGGCCCCGGTGGTCCAGCCGCGTCGCAGGGGGGTATCGGGTTTCCGCGCCATGTCGGTTTTATACGGCTCCACGCCGCCCCATGGCTAGGCATGGCGATGGGGCGGCGGTAATCTTCGGGCATGAAAGACATCGTCCTCCCCTCCGCCGATTTCGAACCGGGAAGCGTCTGGCTCACCGGCGCGGGACCGGGCGATGCTGGCCTGCTGACCCTGCATGCCTTGCACGGTCTGCGCATGGCCGATGTCATCGTCTATGACGCGCTGGTCAGCGATGAGGTGCTGGCGCTGGCGCCGTCGGATACGCCGCGTGAATACGCGGGCAAGCGGGGCGGCAAGCCGTCGCCCAAGCAGGCGGACATTTCTCTGCGGCTCGTCCAGCTCGCGCGCCAGGGAAAGCGGGTATTGCGTCTAAAGGGAGGCGATCCCTTCGTCTTCGGTCGCGGCGGCGAGGAGGCTCTCTCGCTGGTGCGCGAGGGGATTCCGTTTCGCATCATCCCGGGCGTTACCGCTGGAATCGGCGGCCTCGCTTACGCAGGCATTCCACTCACCCACCGGGACACCAACCATGCCGTTACCCTGGTCACCGGCCACGACGCCACGGGAGAAGTGACCGGGATCGACTGGAAAGCCGTCGCCAAGGGCGCGCCGGTCCTGGTGATCTACATGGCGATCAAGCATCTGGGCCGGATTGCCGCCGAACTGATGGACGGCGGCCGTTCGGGTGATGAACCCGTCGCCCTGGTATCGAACGCCTCGAAGCCGGATCAACAGGTGCTGGAGACGACCTTGGCGCGCTGCGCCGGCGATGTGGATGGCTCAGGCCTCACGCCCCCGGCGATCGTGGTCGTGGGCGAGGTTGTGCGCCTGCGCGGCGGGCTCGACTGGATCGGCGCCGGGTCGGGCCGGATCCTCGATCCCAATCCCCTTGGCCGGGCTGCCCGCGATCAAACCGGATGAGTGCAGCCGGGATGCGTCGACACGGCCCCGCGCCGGGGCTGATCATCTCGGCGCCGTCCTCGGGCTCCGGCAAGACGACGATCACACTGGGCTTGCTCCGCGCTTTTCGCAATTCGGGCATTCGGGTCGCCTCGGCCAAGGTCGGGCCGGACTATATCGACCCCAGTTTCCATGCCGCCGCCGCCGGCACCGCCTGTGTCAATCTGGATGGCTGGGCGATGCGCCCGGCCCTGCTGGACCACCTGGCGGCGTGTGCCTCCATGGAAGCGGATCTGCTGATTGTCGAAGGGGTGATGGGCCTGTTCGACGGCGCGGCGGTGCCCGGCGCCACAAATGACGGATCGAGCGCCGCGCTCGCGGCACGGTTCGGATGGCCTGTGGTCCTGGTGATCGACGCGCGTGCCCAGGCCCAGTCCGTCGCCGCCCTGGCCCAGGGTTTTCGTGACCACCGACCGGATCTCACCCTCGCTGGCGTGATCCTGAACCGGGTCGGGGGAGAGCGTCATGTCCGGCTCCTCTCTGGCGCGCTCGATGACGTCGGGATAGCCGTTTTGGGCGCGGTACCGCGCGAGGCGCGGCTGGCGGTCCCGTCGCGGCACCTGGGTCTGGTTCAGGCAGCGGAGCATCCGGATCTGGAAGCCTTCATCCAGGACGCCGCCAGTGCCGCTGCCGCCTCCATCGATCTTCAAGCCCTGCGGCGCGCCGCACGCGCCATGCCGACCCCGAGGCGCGACGCGTCCGTGGCGGCCCCGCCCCCGCTCGGACAGCGCATTGCCGTCGCTCAAGACGCGGCCTTCGGTTTCACCTACCCGCATCTGCTGGAAGGTTGGCGCGACGCCGGGGCCGAGATTTCGATCTTCTCACCGCTTCGCGATGAGGCTCCGGCGAGGGAAGCGACGGCGGTCTTCCTGCCCGGCGGCTATCCGGAGCTGCATGCCGGTGCGCTCGCGGCGAACCAGAAGTTCCTTGCGGGATTACGGAGCGCGGCCGACCGGAACATGACGGTTTACGGCGAATGCGGCGGCTACATGGTGCTCGGCGAGGGACTTACGGATGAAGAGGGCAAGCGTCACCGGATGGCCGGGCTGCTTGGCGTCGAGACGAGCTTTGCCCAGCGTTCGCTGTCGCTCGGCTACCGGCTCGCCAGAACCTCGGCCGTCACGCGCCTCGGCCCCGCCCGCAGCCCGTTTCGCGGGCACGAGTTTCACTATGCCACCGTGGTACGCGAGGGCGGCGATGACCCTCTATTCTCGATAGAGGATTCCGACGGCAACCCACTCGGCAAGACCGGGCTGGTCCGAGGGCCGGTTTTCGGCTCGTTCATGCATCTGATCGATCGCTCGGATTAGGACGGGCGCAGAACTAGAGCCCCAGTTCCCGCCTTTTCGCGCGGGAGAGCTTGCCGGTGATGATCCGGTGCGCCTCTTGGATGTAGAGCTTGATATCCGCGCTCGACATCGCGGTTGGGTATTCGATCTGCACCCATTGCGCGCGCGCCAGATAGGGCGCCGGAATGATTCCGTCCCGCTCGCGCAGCACCGCATAGGACATGTCGGAGCATTTGAAGCTGATTTTCGGATGATCGCCGTCTCCCCAATTCGAGCAGATCGCGAAGATCTTTCCGCCCACCTTCCAGACCGACGCCCCGCCCCACTGAACCACATGGCTCACCGCCGGTAGCGACCGGCAGAATGCGTCGAATTCATCGCGTGTCATGACCGTCAAATCCGCTTCCTGGCCAACTCTCGTCAATCATGCCACGAGAGTCAGCACCCACAAGGTGTTGAACATGCCCGCTTCGGTCGATGATTGACGAGACCGGCGGCGTCAGCGTAATCCGGACGGTATCCAGGCGCTTCTCTCCGCGCCGTCCCACCGGCCGTTCGCGCCGGGAATAGGAACCCACATGTCCCAGGCGCACCACCGGGTTGGAAGCATCGAGACGCCGTATGGCTGGGTCGTGGTCGCCGCCTCGCTCTGTTACCTGGTGATAGCCTACGGCTCCTCCAATCTGGTCATCGTCAGTCTCAAGCCGATGGCCGATCTCTACGGCTGGCCGCGGTGGATTCCGTCGCTCGCCTATTCGGCCCTGATGATCGGAGCCGGCGTGGGCGGCATCATCATGGGGCTGTGGGCGGACCGCTCGAGCATGCGCTGGCCGGCGATGGTCGGCTCGGTAATGGTCGGCGGCGGGGTGATCGTCGCGAGCTACGCACCCGAGCACTGGTCTCTGATAGCGTCCTGTGGGCTCCTGGTGGGGCTGCTCGGCACCAGTACCGCCTTCTCGCCGATGCTGGCGAACATCACCCGCTGGTTCGACCGGCGACGGGGCATGGCGATCGCGATCACCGCAAGCGGCCAGGCCCTGGCCGGCGCGGTCTGGCCGCTGATTTTCGAGCCGCGGATCGCCGCCGTCGGCTGGCAGGAGGCCTGGCGTGAATACGGGATTGTCGCCATCGCGGTGATGCTGCCGATCACCTTCGCGTTCCGCCGTCCGGTTCCGAGCCAACCCGACGGCGGCGCCGGTATCGCGCGAGGACGCCCAGAGTCCGCGTCGGCGCCGAAACCCGCGATGCCCTACAATCTGGTACTTGCCCTTCTGTCGGTCGCGATCGTCGGCTGTTGCGTCGCCATGGCGATGCCGATGGTGCATCTGATCGCCTATTGCTCGGACCTCGGATTTTCCACGGCCAGCGGCGCCCGCATGCTTTCCCTGCTGCTGTTCTGCAGTGCGGTCAGCCGGCTACTGTTCGGGATGATCTCCGATCGGCTGGGGGGATTGAGAACCATCCTGCTCGGCGCCACCGCCCAGGCGCTCACCCTCGGGCTTTTCACGCTGGTCGGCACGGAAGCCACGCTCTTCATGGTTTCGGGCCTGTTCGGCCTGGTCTTCGGCGGAATCGTGCCGGCCTATGCGCTGGCGGTGCGCGAGTTGTTCCCCGCACGCGATACCGGATGGCGGATGGGCGTGGTGTTTCTGTTCGGTACCGGCGGAATGGCGCTGGGCGGGTTTCTCGGCGGCTGGATCTTCGACCTTGCCGGTCACTATCACATGGCGTTTCTGGTCGGTGTGGCGTTCAACCTCGTGAACCTGATGGCGATCATCACGCTGTTGCGTTTCAGAGGTCCGCCGGCCCGCGCCCTGGCGCCGGCGGGTTAATTCTTGTCCTTCACCTGCTTGCGGGACCGCTTCAGCGGGACACCAAACAGTTCGAGGTGATGGTCGACGAGCTTGAACCCCATTTCCTCGGCGATCTTGACCTTCAGCGCTTCGAGTTCCTCGTTATAGAACTCCAGCACGTCCCCCGTGGTGACGTCGATCAGATGGTGATGATGATCCTCATCACCCTGGATCTCCTCATAGCGGGCGCGGCCGTCGCCGAAATCCCGCTTGGTGACGATATTGGTCTCCTCGAACAACTTCATGGTCCGATAGACCGTCGCGATCGAGATCGAGGGGTCTAGATCCCGAACCCGCCCGTGCAATTCCTCGACATCCGGATGATCTTCGGCATCCGACAGCACGCGCGCGATGATGCGCCGGGGCTCGGTCATCTTGAGCCCCTTTTCGACACAGAGTTTGGCGACTCTGGATTCCATTGCGCTATCCGGCCTTGCCGTGGACCCGCGGATAATCTCCTTCGTGTTTATAGGCTGGAACGACGGGGCTGGCAAAGCCAACTCGAAACCAATCGCCCGGCTCCAAGCCGCCGCGGCCGAACCGGCCCGGACCCGCCGCAATTCGCGCTTGCGCGAGGGAGGCAAAACCCAGAGCTGATCCGTGTGCATTCCATCGCCGTGCCGCAGTAGCTCAGCTGGTAGAGCATCGCATTCGTAATGCGAGGGTCGGGGGTTCAAGTCCCTCCTGCGGCACCACTTCATTTTCCGACGATATGTCTCACCGCCGCGCCCCTTCTTGTTCGCGCCATCGCCGGGGTCCGCGCTTTCTCGGGTCCCTGCGTACGGGCGTTTTGAACCGCCGGGGGCTTGGCAAACGCCGTTATTAGGTGTTTGCAAAAGCGTGTATGGTTTCAGGCACGCAGCCTACGTCTCCCTATCGCCAAGGATCCCGCCTCATGAAATTCGGTCTCGGACAATCCGCTCCCCGTGTCGAGGATCTCCGGCTGCTGCGCGGCGGCGGGCGCTATACCGATGATATCAACCGCGAAGGGCAGGCATACGGCGTGCTGCTTCGTTCGCCCCATGCCCATGCACGGATCAATGCCATCGACACGGCGGCGGCTCTGGCCGCGCCCGGTGTGCTGGCGGTCTATACCGGCGCCGATATCGCGGCGGCGGGGCTGGGAGATCTGCCGTGTTTCGTTGCCCGGATGATGCCGCTGAAGCGGCCCGACGGTTCGGCGATGTTCCTGCCTCCGCGACCGGCGCTGGCGCGCGGGAAGGTAGCGTTCGTCGGAGATCCCGTGGCCTTCGTGGTCGCCGAGAGCAGGGCCGCCGCGCGGGACGCGGCTGAGCTTATCGATGTCGACTACGAAAACCTGCCGGTCAATGTGTCGACCAAGCGGGCGGTAGAGGCGGGAACGCCGCCGGTCTGGGATGGGTGCGCGGATAATATCTGCTACCGCCACGAGGTCGGTGACCGAAGCGCGACGGATGCGGCCTTCGCCGACGCCGCCCATGTCACGCGGCTTGAACTTCCGATGCCGCGCGTGGCGATCAATGCCATGGAGCCGCGCGCCGCGCTGGGTGAGTATGACCGCTTCGAGGACCGCTTCACGCTGACGTCGGGGAACCAGTTTCCGCACGATATCCGTAACTGGCTTGCCGCGGATGTGCTGAAGGTGCCGGAAAGCCAACTGCGGATCGTCAGTCCGGATATGGGCGGCTCCTTCGGGCTGAGGGCGACGATCTTTCCCGAGTTTCCGTTGGTTCTCTGGGCCGCGAAACAGCTCGGACGTCCGGTGAAAATGGACCAATGAACGCTCCGAAGGCATGCTGGAGGAACAGGCGCGCGACATGACGATGGCGGTGGAGCTGGCGCTGGATTCAGACGGCATCTTCACCGGCCTCAGGGTGCGCTGCATCGCCAATATGGGCGCCTATCTTTCGAATTTCGGCCCGGTGCCGGCGATCGGCAATATCGGAGGGATCGCCGGGGTCTATCGAACGCCCGCGATCCATGCGGAAATCTTCGGCGTGTTCACCAATACCAGCCCGACCGGGCCCTATCGCGGCGCCGGACGTCCGGAAGCCACATCGGCGATCGAGCAGGCCATCGATCTGGCGGCACGGGAACTCGGGCTCGACCGGGTACAGCTGCGGCGGCGCAACATCATCCCGCCCTCGGCCATGCCGTACAAGACACCGCTGACCTACCACTACGACTGCGGCGAGTTCGAGGCCAACATGGACCGGGCCCTGGAAATGGCGGATGCGAGCGGATTCGAGGCTCGCCGGGCCGCCGCCAGGGACCGGGGGCGGCTGCTTGGCCTCGGCATCGCGAACGCGGTGGAACAGGCCGCCGGCATGTTCGACGAGGGCGGCGAGATCCGTTTCGACCGCCAGGGCAACGCCACCATCCTGATGGGCACCCACTCCCACGGCCAGGGGCACGAAACGGTGTTTCGCCAATTGCTGGCCGACAAGCTGGGCCTGGATTTCGAGTCCATGCGCTATGTCCAGGGCGATACCGATCTGGTGAGCTACGGCCACGGAACCGGCGGCTCCCGGGTCTCGGGGCTCGGCGGCGGCGCTCTGCTGGGGGCATCGGTGAAAATCATCGACAAGGGCCGCGCCATCGCCGCGCATGCGCTTGAGGCACCGGAGCAGGATATCGAATTCGCCGAGGGCCGGTTCACGGTGGCCGGCACGGACCGGTCACTGTCCCTGAAAGAGGTGGCGGCGATGGCATTCCAGCCGGCGTTGCTGCCACTGGGCATGGAAAGTGGCCTCACCGGCTTCGCGACCTTCAAGACCGAAGGCCCGACTTTTCCCAACGCCACCCATGTGGCCGAAGTCGAAATCGATCCGGAAACGGGCGTGGTCCGGATCCTGCGCTATGTCGCGGTCGACGACGTCGGCACGGTGATGAATCCGCTGCTGCTGAAAGGACAGTTGCACGGCGGCATCGTCCAGGGAGCCGGCCAGATCCTTGGCGAGTGTATCCGATGGGACGATAGCGGCCAGGTGCTGTCCGGCTCGTTCATGGACTACACCATGCCGCGCGCCGACGAGATGCCGTTCTTCGAGATCGAGACCAATCCGGTCCCAAGCCCGCGCAACCCCTTGGGCATCAAGGGCGCCGGCGAGGCAGGGACGGTCGGCGCGGTCGCGTGCCTCACCAGCGCGATTCTGGACGCCCTGGCGCCTCTGGGGGTGCGAACACTGGATATGCCGGCGACGCCGGAAACGGTCTGGCGGGCGATTCAATCGGCTTAACTCAGCGTCGCCTCGCCGGCATTCCGGCGCGCGGCAGCAGCCGCGAACCAAGCGACGTAGCCGTAATACCTCTCTAATTCGGCGCGACTACTCGAAGTCGGACCAGGACAGGTCGTCCTTGGAGACGCCGACAAGGCCGATGCGATCGCCGGACTCGAACTCCAGAACCGTTCCCCAATGTCCGTCGTCAGATTAAATGGGACATGAGAACAGATCCCGTAACGGAGGCTCCGCTCCCGTTTGTTGATAAGCATGCTGCTTGGCGCATTTGCGCCAAGCGTCGTTTTTTCATGGTGTCTGCTTGATGCGTCTCCTCTCGATGATGGCTTCCGATCTCGGCCGAAGTAGACGTCGGCCGGCGTGAGATTACCGAGGCTCTCGTGGTACCGGTGGTTGTTGTAGTAGGAGACGAAGGCCCGATCTGCCGTTTCCAGACTGTTCTTGCAGGAAGTAGTTTTCCAGCAGGATCCGGTTCTTCGCTGTTCGATGCCAACGCTCGATCTTACCCTGGATCTGGGGATGGTTGGGTGCGCCCTGACATGGCCCATGCCCTGCTCGGCCCAGCCAGTCGGCGAGATCGCCGGCGATGTAAGACGAGCCGTTGTCGCTTAGCAGCCGGGGTTTGTGGATGACCTCGGCCTTGTCGCAGCCCGAGGCTTCCAGCGCCAGATCTAACGTGTCGGTGATATCGCTCGCCCGCATGGTGGTGCAGAGCTTCCAGGCGACCACGTAGCGTGAATAGTCGTCCAGGATGGTCGACAGATAGAACCAACCCCAGCCAATCACCTTCAGGTAAGTGAAGTCGGTCTGCCAGAGCTGATTGGGCGCGGTGGTCTTATCGCGTGAGAACTCATCCGCCGCCTTGATGACCACGAAGGACGGGCTGGTGATCAGGTCATGCGCCTTCAGCAAGCGGTAGACCGATGCCTCGAGACGAGGCGTAGCTGCGCGTGTCGGTGGGGTGCATCAGGGTTTTTTTGAGACATCCGGCTGTGCGCCAGCGAACCGCAACTGGAGGACATCAGATGCACGGATTATCGGAAGAAGGACGTGATGGCGCCGACGGGCCCGGCGCAGCGCTCTGATGAAGCTGGCGGAGGCGAGCCTGTCGGCGGCCGACGCGGCGCGTTTCGGCGAAGCGCAACCGGCGGCCGTGCAGCGTTTGCAGAAGATATGAGTCCTGGAATTGCTGTCACGGGAGCTGAACGTGACCGCCGCCCGGCTCTCTGATTGGCGTGACTGTGGTCGAGCGCGTCGAGGCGGCGCTCATGAACGAACGCGCGACCACCGCGACGACGAGATTGTCCGCTGAAGGGCAAGGTTGGCGAGATGACGATGGAGAACGAGCTGCTGTTCGAGAAGATCGATCGCCCGGAGGGTGGCTCCCTTGGCACGGCGGAGGTCGAGATGATGAGCCGGGTGATCTCGTCCTCCGCGAGGCGGCCCTATGGCCTGGCTCTGGTTGCGCGCTGCTGGAAGGTTTCCCGGGCGACGCTCTATCGCCGGCGCGACGCGTCGACGGTGGCCAAACGCCGCCCCGTCTGATCGGCCCCTGCGACGACGCCACCTTGGTCATGCATATCATGAGCGATCGACGCGGCGCGGTTCACTGGCGAAGGCTATCGCAGCGTCTGGCGGCTACGCTTGGCCGGCATCCGAACCTCACCCGACGCACCCGGCGCCTGATGGGCGCGCATGGTCTGCTTCCGCTCCGCACCGACGGGGGGCGAGGCCGCAAGCAGCATGACGGGACCATCGCCACCGAGGCCGTCGACGGGATGTGGGCACCGACATGACCCACCGTTACCGTGGCCGGAAGGGCGCGCGCACGTCTTCATCGCCGTCGATCACTGCAACATGAAATGTATCGGCATCCACGCCGACCGAGCGCCAACTTACCAGGCCCTGGAGCCGATCCGCCAGGTGACTCAAACACTTCGGCGCGATCGACAGGGACATCGCCACCGGATTGAAGCTGCGTCACGATCATGGCTCGAACTACATGTCCAACGACTTCCAGAAGGAGATCAAGCCTTCTCGGCATCGAGGCATCGCTGTCTTTCGTGCGCGAGCCCGAGGGAAACGGCGTCGCCGAGCGCTTTATCCGTAATTTCAAGGAAAACCTGATGTGGGTCCGCGACTTCGACCATCGAGGAACTCAGACTGGCGCTGATCGACTTCGCTCGCTGGTACAACGACAACCGGCTCGTCGCCCGCCACCGATACAAAACACCAGCAGCCCAGGTCAGGGAAAATCAGATGACGCCATGCGAACAGGCCGCATGAAAATTCTGCAGCCGCTTGTCTCATAACCGGGATGCAGTGATGCTGCGCGTGTGTCGGTAAAACCGTACTGCCAGTTCCCGAGGCGATAGCTCCGGGCACTCCAGAGCCAGCGCCATAATCTGGCGGCGGACCTCGTCGGGGATGCGGTTCCGTCGCCCCCGGCCGGGGCCACTGGTGCGATCCTTCAAACCGGCACGGCCAAAGCTCCGGTATCGGTCGTACCACCTGTAAAAGGTCGTGTGCCTGGATGCCCAAGGACCGTAAGGTCCGGCGTGCCGGCAGGATGTGTGGGGATCTCTCGACCAACCGGATGATCTCAAGCCTCGGATGCCGGATATCTCATATGTCGTCGTCCTAGCCCCGAGCATGCTTTTTGAGCAGCCGGTTCTCCAGGCTCAGATCGGCGACCAGTTCCTTCAGGCTCTGCATCTCACGGCGAAGGTCCTTCACCTCGCTGCCCGTCGCTTGGCGCTGGGTGTCACCTGCCAACCGCTTCTGCCGGCTTCCAGGAACCTTCGACCAGCTGTAATACAGTCCCTCGGCGATACCTTTCGCGACGGCACAGTCCGGCAATGCTTTCCTCGCCCCGCAACCCTTCCAGAACGATCCGATCTTCTCTTCAGACGAATATTGCCGCCGTGTCCTGCGACGGATATCCCGCACCACCTTCCCTTCGGCGGGCTCTTTAAGCCATAGATTTCGCCTCATCCGCGTTCCCTTCGGTCACTACGATGAGCCAGAAATCCTCCCCACGAAAAAGCACCTCCAATCTGTCCCACGGGCGCCGACGTCAGACACGCCGGGGGAAGACCAGGCTCTGTTCGACCTGCTGAGGAGGAAGGCTCGACTATGCCATCCACATCAAAGGCAACTCCTAAGCCGTGGCTGAGCAGGTGGCGTTCCTGACCAGGCGACCGCTAGGCCGTCAGCCAAACCATGTCGTGCCCCGCTACACCAGCAGCATTCACTACCGTGCCAAAGGCTGTCAAAGGCCCGGCGGATCGTGGCCAACATTGAGCCCTGTCTTGGCGAGTTGTTCCCCAACCGTCGGCTTCCTGGTCACTAATCGCAGCCCGTCGAACGAGCGGGTGTTCGTTCTATAAATGACAGAGGCACGGCGGAGCAGCACATCGGCGAACGCAAGACTGTGGTGAAGTGGACACGGCTCTCCTGCCGGACGATGAAGGCCAACGCGGTGCGGCTTCAGCTTCACGCCCCGGCTTACACCCTAGCCAACTTCCTGCGCACCTTTGGCGCTCCCGGAGGCAATGGCAAGCTGGTCACTTCCGCCAGCATCCGCGAAGGTGGTGAAGATCGGCGCGAAGTTCATCGTTCACGCCCGCTACAGTGTCTTCCAGATGAGCCGAGGTCGCCGTACTGCGTGACCTGTTCCAACGCATCCTCGACATGATCGACAATCTGCGACCACGAGAACCGCACCATGCTAACGGCCAGAGTGGATCGATCGGGGTAAACGAAGGGCGAAGTGTGCCTCGTCGTTGTAAACGGGCTGAATCGCGACGCAAGAGTCCTCGAAACCGGTCGGGACCCTGTTCATGCTGCGAAGGCGGTCTCCACTGCGCCATTTGTCCTTCCGGTTGAGCCAGAGGCAGGCTATTTTTATACACTCAGCGGCGGATTGGCCGCCTATCTGGGTAATATCGGCATAAATTGGCAAGGTGTCCCCAGAATTATAGAGGTATTGTTTGCGCCGCGCGCCGATCAGAGTTACCGACGAGAACAGCCACAACGAAGGAGGGTCAATTGACCAACATTCAACGCCAATTTAGTGCAGTAAGAATGGCAGACAAAATGAATTTGCTGTGAGGAGGGATGTCGTAGCGGTTCCCACTATTTGTATCGTTGCACCGCTGCGCAAGCTGAAGTTGGATCGGAGCCCATTTGCCAACCCGTCCGCAGATCTTCTTTATAGCCTCGCTCTGGCGGATGCTACGCTTTCACTAGCGCGCGCCATTGATCAAGTGTCACCGCAGGTGAAGTAAGCCACGGGGATGAACTTTACGGCACAACCGGCGGCGGAAAGAGCGGCGTATCCGAAATTGAACTTATCGAGAAAACCTGGTCCATCGCCAAGAGCGAGCAGCGGGTTGTTGGATCCGTTCCCGATTGCAGGGCATTGGGCAAGGCAACGATGTCTCGCGTTGGAATGGCTCCTGCCGCTGCTATATTTCGGTCCGATAAAACGTACACTCGGGATCCTGCGCCACTACGACTACACACGGACCCTGATTCACGATGCCAGCACCTGAGGGGCCGGCCAAACGGCGATTAAGTATCTTAAAACATTTTATCGACATGAAAATTTTCAGATTCGAGTTGGTGATTACTTGACAAATATACCGCTCAATTCAATTTTCTAGCGGTTTTCATCCGGTAATGTATTCGATGGCTTCAATTGATCCATTTCAAGAATAATGAAAATTCAAGTTTGAGGCATTCACTACGTCAAACACCAATTTTTTTGAGCCTGTAAAGGCGGTCCTGCCGGAGCAGTTTCATGACCCTGACACATTGAGAGCTGTCTGGCCGCTTCCCCGCCTTCACAATCGATCCACATTGATTAGAGACGAGGACATCGTCGCCGTTTTGAACAGCAATTTTGATTTTACGACTTTGGTACAACACATGGTATTCTGAAAAACTGGAAATCGAGGGATATAGGTTCGATAGCGGACATATACGAGAACATGGGCCATCCCCTTTATGGGTTCATGACCTAGTACCACAGTTGCGTATATGGCTTCTGATGTGATTCATTTACTCCCTCCCAATGGAGGGGCGAGCGATGGCGGTTTCTGAATGTGGCCGGGACGGTAGTTGACTGAAGGTAGCGCTTGGAGGAGTTAAAGCAGTTGATGGCGCCGGCATTCGGGCGATCTGAGATCCGGGGCTTCCGGCGGGGCGTTCATCGATGGTTTGCTGTCGTCGGCTGAGCGCAAGACTGGCTGGATGCTGGCGGAGGAGGCCGGTCTGAGCGGCCCTACTGCATCCAATCGCTTCTGGACGCAGCTCCTGGTCGGCGGATGGGCTTCGTGATTCTGTTCGTGGCTACGTGGCAGCTATGGTGATCGGGACGGCGTTCTGGTGGTTGACGAGACCGGCCTTCTTGAAGAAGGGCATCCACCGGTCGGCGTCGCCTCGCCAGTATTCCGGCACTGCCGGCGCATCGAGAACAGCCAGATCGGCGTTTTCGTCTCCTATGCCAGCCGCTTCGGCCATGCGTTGGTCGACCGCCAGCTCCCATCTGCCCAAGGCCTGGGCACAAGACGGTGCGCGCGGCGTGCCGGGCGCGCGTATCGGTGCCCGAGGATCTTGAAGTTCGCGACTGCCGGCGATGGCTGCGATGGTCGCGCGGACGCTGGATGCCGGCTTGCCCTGTGCCTGGGTGCTGGCCGATGCTGTTTACGGCTCCGACTACCGGTTCCGCTGCCTGCTCGAGGAGCGCGGGCAGGCTTACGTCCTGGCGGTGCGCTCGACCCACACTCTGCGTTTCCTCGAGACTTGCGGGGAGGATTGAGCCTGGTCCAGAGCGATCCCGCGACCTTGGCGGATGATCTCGACGCCGGTCAGTGGCAATCGCTTACGGCGGAGAAGGTCTGAAGGGCCCGAGGCTCTATGACTGGGCCCGATACCGCTCGGCCGGGACACCGACGCGGGCTTCGAGCGCTGGGTGCTGATCCGCCGAAGTTGGCGCGTGACGGGCAAGCCCTGGCTTACTTCGCCCATGCGCCGTCCGGGCACATCGCTCGCGGAGCTCGCCGCCGCCGCCGGGCCGCGCTGACCATCGAGGAGGTTTCGCGCGCCAAGGACGATCTCGGCCTCGATCATTGCGAGGCCCGCTCCTGGCACGATGGCATCGTCACATGAGCTTGGTCATGGCCGCCGCCGCTTTCCTCGCCAAACTTCTCCGCCGACCAGCGCCGCGCCGCTTTCGGTTGTCTGACGTCAGCGCCCGTGGGACAGATCACCGAACCCCCTAAAAGGGGCGCCGCCAAAGTCAGAATTACAGATCCATGGCCTCAATCTTAGTTCAGCTACATTCGAAAAAACGCGATCGCTTCAGCACTATGTTTTCGTCATGCGACAAGTGTAATCCCAACTCGTCCATCGCGCGGGCTTTATTGCAATGGCCGTTTCGTCATGGTTCCTGTTCGCGAGCCACTGGAATGCCGTATCGTTTGCTCCCAAATACCGATCATGAAGCGATTTCAAGAGTGCCTTATCACGATCCGTTGTTAGCCGCATCGCCGCGCCCGCGAACGCCTCGGTAGGGAGGGGATCGTCACGCGCGATCTCGAAACCGCACGCCGCGTTGACCGAGAGACATCGGTCTATAAAAAGACCCATCTCGCACGCACAGCGAAGAACGCCGTCGTCGTATGTGAACCAATGATGCAACGACCGGTGCCCCGAAAGCCCGTGCACCGACAATCGGATCGTATCACTGTCGTTCGCAGATATTCTTGGATCTGTTCTATGGACTATGGACCAGCCACTATGGGCTTTGGTTTTTGATCGTGCATCAGGCTTTCTATCAACTAACTTTAGCAAAAGTGCTACGCGACCTTTGAACTCTTCCAATACCACCGGGGACACGAAGTTACTTTCAGGTTTAATCGGCCTGCCCCACTGAGTGGTCCAGTTTGAATGTGTCCGTCGTCAGATTAAATGGGACATGAGAACAGATCCTGCAACGGAGGCTCTGGCTCCTGTTTGTTGATGGGTTATGCCGCTTGGCGCATGTGCGCTAAGCGTCGTTTTTTCATGGTGTCTTGCTTGATGCGTCTCCTTCTCTCGATGATGGCCTGATCTCGGCCGAAGTAGACGTCGGCCGGCGTGAGATTACCGAGGCTCTCGTGGTACCGGTGGTTGCTGTAGTAGAGACGAAGGCCTGATCTGCCGCTCCAGATCGCCGCCCTGCAGGAAGTAGTTTTCCAGCAGGATCCGGTTCTTCAAGGTCTGATGCCAACGCTCGATCTTACCCCTGGATCTGGGGATGGCTGGGGTGCGCCCTGACATGGCCCATGCCCTGCCTGCCCAGCCAGTCGGCGAGATCGCCGGCGATGTAAGACGAGCCGTTGTCGCTTAGCAGCCGGGGTTTGTGGATGACCTCGCCTTGTCGCAGCCCGAGGCTTCCAGCGCCAGATTCAACGTGTCGGTGACATCGCCCGCCCGCATGGTGGTGCAGAGCTTCCAGGCGACCACGTAGCGTGAATAGTCGTCCAGGATGGTCGACAGATAGAACCAACCCCAGCCAATCACCTTCAGGTAAGTGAAGTCGGTCTGCCAGAGCTGATTGGGCGTGGTGGTCTTATCGCGGGAACTCATCCGCCGCCTTGATGACCACGAAGGACGGGCTGGTGATCAGGTTTCGGTGCGCCTTCAGCGCGGTGGACCGATGCCTCGGAGACGAGGTAGCTGCGCGTCGGCGGCAAACCGTACCGCCAGTTCCCGAGGCGCGACAGTTCCGGGCACTCCAGAGCCAGCTATAATCTGGCAAGACCTCGTCGGGGATGCGGTTCCACACCCGGCCGGGGCCACTGTGCGATCCTTCAAAACCGGCACGGCCAAAGCTCCGGTATCGGTCGTACCACCCGTAAAAAAAAAGGTCGTGCTCGGGATGCCCAAGGACTGTAAGGTCCGGCGTGCCGGCAGATGTGATCTCTCGACCAACCGGATGATCTCAAGCTTCTCCGGATGCCGGATATCTCATATGTCGTCGTCCCCAGCCCCGAGCACGCTTTTTTGAGCAGCCGGTTCTCCAGGCCTGTGATCGGCGACCAGTTCCTTCAGGTTTCGCATCTCACGGCGAAGGTCCTTCACCTCGCTGCCTGTCGCTTGGCGCTGGGGTGTCACTCTGCCAAACCGCTTCTGCCGTTCGGCGCTTGCTCGAACCAATGGCGCTTGCGCCTCACCCAGAATGACTAACCTATTGATATAGCTTGTATCGATATGGGTGATGGTGCCTGTGCGAGGAAACGAACTCTTCTCCTGGGCACCATTTCTCCTAAAGTCGAACTGTTACCCAGGTTGTTCTATCGCGCTCCGCGAGGGGGCACCATTTCTCCTAAAGTCGAACTGTTACGCAGGTTGTTCTATCGCGCTCCGCGAGGGGGCATCATTTCTCCTAAAGTCGAACTGTTACCTGGGTCGTTCGATATCGCTGTTGGTGTACCGCGACCGGTGACGCTTGCGCTCCCGCGCTTGCAGCCCACGGCCTCTGCTAACCGGCGTAGCCAATCTCGGCGAGAAACTCCGGCATTCCATCGCCATGGAGAAGATTCTCCAACTCCCGATTGACCGGGCGTGGCGGCGGAAGGACGATGGTGCGGCCCGACCTGTTGGTTCCGGTTACGAACGGGACATTACCCGTTAGTTTCGCGAAACCTTGCCAATTGTCATGATACGCCGGATCAAAAGGACAGCCGAGGAGGCCGCACAGGTTCTCCAAAAAAGAATCCGGCGAAATGCAGAAGTCCTCGTAACGCAAAACAGGCAAGTCGAGGTAACGTGCCTCATGCACGAAATCGATAAACGATTCGAGAAAACGGCGAGGCGAGAGCCTGCTCATTTCAGGGCGATTCGACAAGCTGGCGAAATGCTGTCCAGGATCACGGAGCACAACGGCGCCTCGCGGCGTGAATACCCGCGCGAGCAGATGCCTGGTTCGAAGGCGCCGGGTCTCCCTCTCCTTTTTCACGTTGAAATCCCAATGCGTCCAGTCACGGACCAAAAGTCGGCGACCACCCGTCGCGACACGCCGCTCCACTTCGCGCACGACATGTAACCACCGGGCTTGGCCGGATGCCGGTGCTCCCGCCTCAATCTCGGCGGCCACATGACCGTCAATTTCTGGAAACCAATTCCGGGCCTGAAATAACGGATCGTATTGTTCGCGATTTATGACAGCGCCTTGCGCGGGATGGACCTCGCTTAGCAGCGCGATCCCGCGCATGGAGCCCAGGCATTTAGCGATCACCGTGCCGCCCGACTGCGGTAGCTGATGCAGAATTGCGATCTCTGGCCGGTCGTTCATCGATGTCTTCCCGCTCGAACCACCACCCCGCGGCGGCGGCGAACTATGTGGCATATGCTCGTTCATCGCACAACTTCACGCGGTTCTTGTCGACGATGATCTGTCCGGCTCATGCGGAGTGCGCACTTTCCAGCAGGGGGCGGGGCTGGTTGACGGGGATTCACAGACATGAGAGTTATCCAAAAATAAAAGTGCCTGTTTGCCGATGCGCAACGCCACTCTTCAATTCGGCGCGCAAATTGAAATCGGGACCCGATGACCGTCACGCTGCATAAAGACGATCTGCCAGATGGTTTAAGCTTCGGCGATGCCGTTGCGGTGGATAGCGAGACCATGGGGCTGCGCCCGGAGCGGGACCGGCTGTGTCTTGTCCAGCTATCGGCGGGTGACGGTAATGCGCATCTCGTGCAGTTCGCGCCGGGCGATTATGCGGCGCCCAATTTGAAAGCGCTGATGAGTGATCGCGCGGTCACCAAGATCTTTCATTACGCCCGCTTCGATATCGCGGTCATGCAGGCCTATCTCGGGGTGATGGCAACGCCGCTCTATTGCACCAAGATCGCCTCCAAGCTGGTCCGCACCTACACCGACCGGCACGGCTTGAAGGATCTATGCCGGGAGCTGTTGGGGATCGATCTTTCCAAGCAGCAGCAATCGTCGGATTGGGGCACCGACACGCTTTCCGAGGAACAATTAAGCTATGCGGCGTCCGACGTGCTATATTTGCATCGGATTCGAGGGATATTGGACGAGCGTCTGGCACGCGAGGGGCGGACCGCCATTGCCCAAGCCTGTTTCGACTTTCTGCCGACGCGCGCGGCATTGGATCTGATCCGCTATGACGACGAGGATATCTTCAGTCATTGAAACCCGACAGCCTTCCCGCAAGATGGCGGTAGCCGATCCGGATATCAGGGCTGATGCCTCCGCGAGCTGGAAAGGGAACCGGGATGGCTAACGCCGACGCGCCGAGCGCCGGCACCGCGCCGGGAACGCCCCCTCGCCCGAGGCGGAACCTTTTCCCCGAGCTTAACCGCCGGCGGCCGGCGGCGCGGGCCAGCCGGCTGGTCGCTTTCATGAAGCTCGTGCTGCCGGCAACGGCGCTGGCCATGGTCGCGCTCACCTTCGCCTGGCCGCAGCTGTTGCCGGATCACCGGGAGATCCGAATCGGCGACGTGCAGATGGCCGGCGTCAATGTGGACGGTCTCGTGATGGATAATCCCCGCTTCGTCGGGACCGACGCCGAGCACCGTCCCTTTCAAGTCACCGCTGCGAGCGCATCGCAACGCGGCAGGGCGGATCAGCTCGTCTATCTGCGGGATCCGAAGGCCGATATCCTGCTGAAAAGCTCCGGCTGGGTTGCCATGACGGCAAGGTCCGGGATCTACGACAAGAAAGCGGAGACCGTGGACCTGTCCGGCAATGTCACTCTGTTCTACGACCGGGGTTACCAGTTCGTGTCCGAAAGCGCCCGCGTGGACATGCGGGCCGGCACGGCCGAGAGCCGGCAACCGGTGATCGGCCACGGTGAGGGCAGCCGAATCGAAGGCGAGGGATTTCAGCTTTTCGACCGAGGAGCCCGCATCATCTTCACCGGAAAGGCGAAAGCCGTTCTTAGCGCCGCCCGTGGAGACGGATCATGAGGCCTCGGCCGAAACTCACCCCCTTGTACCGCTGGATAGCTGGAATTCTCGGCGCCGGCCTCATGGTGCTTGGGGCCGCGTCACCATCGAGCGCGCAGCTTAAGATCGACGGCAACTCGGATCCGGTCACCGTCGAAGCCGACGACGGCATCGAATGGGCGAGCGACCGCAAGATGTACATCGCCCGCGGCAACGCCAAGGCGACCCGAGGCACGATCAGCGTCAGCGGCGAAACCCTGACGGCGCTCTACCGAGAGAGCGAAGGCAAGGAAACCGAGATTTACCGCCTGGAAGCGCTGGGCCGGGTAGTGATCGCCTCGCCGGAGAGGACCGCTTACGGCGACCGGGCGGTCTACGATCTCGATCAGGCCGTGGCGGTGGTGCTGGGGGCCAAGCCCCGCATGGTTGCCGACGATCAGACCATCACCGCGACCGAGAGTCTCGAGTATTGGGAGAAGCGCCGGATCGCGGTCGCCCGAGGCGATGCGGTCGCCACGCAAAAAGACCGCAAGATCCGCGCCGACGCGCTTACCGCGTTTTTCGAGCCGCGCAAGGACGGGACCCTTGAGGCGGTGCGCATGGATGCCGTCGGCGGCGTCGTGATCACCACGCCTCGAGAGGTCGCGCGCGGCAACGAGGGCGTCTATAATATCAGGCAGGGAATCGCGACCTTGTCCGGCAATGTCCGGATAACGAGAGGAGAAACACAGTTGAACGGCTCACTCGCGGAGGTCAATTTCAAAACCGGCATCAGCCGCCTTCTCTCGACTGGCGGCAACAAGTCCGGAGAGCGGGTTCGCGGGCTGTTCTCGCCCAAGCAGGACAAAAACAAGAAATGAGCTACCGGTGAGCGACAGCGAGAAAAATCGGGAAGCAAACCACGCCGGATCCCCTGGGGGACCGGCCACCCCCCGTCTGGTCAGCACCAATGCCGGTCTGGTGGCGCGGAATATCGGCAAACGTTTCAAGATGCGCCCGGTGCTGCGCGATGTCAGCCTGGAGGTGCAGCGTGGCGAGGCGGTCGGGCTGCTCGGGCCAAACGGGGCGGGCAAGACCACCAGCTTCTATGTCATCACCGGCCTGATCTCCGCGGACTACGGATCGGTCCTACTGGACGGTGTCGATATTTCCGATCTTCCCATGTATCGACGCGCGCGCCTTGGGATCGGATACCTGCCCCAGGAAGCCTCGATTTTCCGCGGGCTCACGGTCGAACAGAATGTCAGGGCGATCCTGGAGGTCGTGGAGCCCGATGAGGATCGCCGGGACGCGATGCTTGACGATCTGCTGGCTGAGTTCTCGATCAGCCACCTGCGGCGCACGCCGGCGCTGGCGCTGTCGGGCGGCGAGCGCCGGCGCGTAGAGATCGCCCGGGCCTTGGCGTCGCATCCGAGCTTCATGCTGCTGGACGAACCCTTGGCCGGGATCGACCCCATCGCGCTCGGCGAGATCCGCGACCTGATCGCGCATTTGAAGGACCGTGGGATCGGCGTGCTGATCACCGATCACAATGTCCGTGAGACCCTGGATATCGTCGACCGCGCCTACATTCTCCATGACGGCGCGGTCCTGATGGAAGGCCCACCGTCCGAGATTGTCGCGCACCAGGACGTCCGGCGCGTCTATCTCGGTGAACGTTTTCGCTTGTAGACGGGGGCGCTGGAATGGCTTTGTCACAGCGGCTGGACCTGCGGCAGTCCCAGTCCCTCGTGATGACACCGCAGTTGCAGCAGGCCATCAAGCTGTTGCAGTTCTCAAACCTGGAATTGTCGGAATATGTCGACGGCGAACTCCAGAAAAATCCGCTTCTGGAACGCGATGAGGGCGACGGATCGGCGATCCAGGACGCGGTCGATGCGGACAATCTCAATGCCTACGATTCGGCAAGAACCGCCGAAGCCGAACGCGGGCCGGCTCCGGACGGTTTCGACGACGAGCCGTCGGGCGACATGGTCGACAGAGCCGAAGCGGCGACGCTGCCTGACCAGACAAGCGATCCCAACGACATCGACTACGACAATAATTGGGGCAGTGCGGGGATCGACGAGACGGATGCGGGCGCGGGCTTCGGCGAGGTAGGTCTGTCGCTTTCCGGGTCCGTCGGCAGCGGCGGGCGGTCCGATTTCAGCGATCCGGAGTTTGGTCTCGATCAGTCGGCAAGCGCGGCAAAAACCCTACGCGAACACCTCTACGAGCAGCTTGGAGTCGATTTTCACGACCCGGCCGAAAAGCTGATCGGCGCGCATCTGATCGAGATGCTGGATGAGACCGGATATTTCCTCGCCGATATGGGCGATGTCGTCGAGGCGCTGGGATGCGACATCGGACAGGTTGAAGCCGTGTTCGGGAAGCTACAGCAATTCGACCCGCCAGGCGTATTCGGACGCGACCTGGCGGAATGTCTTGCCTTGCAACTGAAGGACCGTAACCGCCTGGATCCGGCGATGCAGGCGCTGTTGGACAATCTCGACCGCCTCGCGAAGCGGGATCTGTCCGGCCTCAAGAAACTCTGCGGCGTCGATGACGAGGACATGGTCGAGATGATCGAGGAGATTCGCTCCCTCGATCCGAAGCCGGGCCTAGCATTCGAGCCTTCCGTCGACGACCAGGTGATTCCGGACGTGCTGATGCGTGCCGGTCCGGACGGGAATTGGATCCTGGAGCTGAACCCGGATTCCCTGCCCAGGGTGCTGGTCAACAATAGCTACTATTCCATGGTCTCAAAACGGCCGATGAAGAAGCAGGACAAGGAATATCTCAGCGAATGCCATCAATCGGCGAACTGGCTGGTCCGGTCCCTGCATCAGAGAGCGACGACCATCCTCAAGGTCGCGACGGAAATCGTGCGCCAGCAGGACGGCTTCTTCCGCTTCGGCGTGCAGCACTTGAAACCCCTTGTCCTGCGCGATATCGCCGAGGCGATCAGCATGCATGAGAGCACCGTGAGCCGGGTGACCAACAACAAGTACATCTCGACGCCGCGCGGAATGCTTGAGCTGAAATACTTCTTCACGTCCGCCATCGCCTCGGCCGCCGGCGGTGAAGCGCACTCGGCTGAAGCGGTCCGCTTCAAGATCAAGGCATTGATCGAGGACGAGCCGAAAAACAAGATCCTCTCGGATGACCGGTTGGTCGAAATCCTGCGTGGGCAGGGCGTTGAAATTGCGCGTCGGACGGTCGCCAAATACCGCGAGGCGATGCGGATACCCTCTTCGGTGCAGCGTCGGCGCGAAAAAGCGATGGCGCCCTGACTCCGTTTACCGTCACCCCTATCGGCACGGGTCCCGGCGCCGTGATCCGGGGGCTTGGCAGGCTTGACTCGTACCAACCCCGATCATATTGTCCCGCGCCTTGCGGGAGAACGGCGCCGAGGCGCGTTCGCCGACTTCACATTTGACCTGTCGGCACCACATAATAGGCATCGACGATGATGATTGGGTCACCATGCAGATTGCCGTGAACGGTAAGCAGTTTCAGATCGGCGATTCGCTTCGCGGTCATATCGATCAGTCGATTCGGCAGATCTCCGAGAAGTACTTCTCCAATCCGATCGACGCCACGGTAACCATGTCCAGGGAAGGCGGAAATGTGCGCGCGGACATCTCCGTGCATGTGGGCCGCCGGATCCTGATTCAAGGTCAAAGCCAGAATGCCGATGCCTATGCCTCCTTCGACGGCGCGGCGGCGAAAATCGACAAGCGGCTGCGCCGTTTCAAACGCCGGTTGCGCGATCATGATCATCACGCCCCCGCACTTGAGAGCGTGGAAGCCCAGGAGATCGTATTCGCCGCCGAGACAGAGGACGACGGCGCGGCCGTCACGCCTGAGGATTCGGAATGGCGTCCCGTGGTGGTCGCGGAAATGCCGACCCGGATCGACACCTTGACGGTGGAATCGGCGGTGATGCACATGGAGTTGTCGGAAGCGCCGATCCTGATGTTCCGGAACGCGGCGCATGGTGAGATCAATGTCGTGTTTCGCCGTTCCGATGGTAATATCGGCTGGATCGACCCGAAGAGTACGAGCTGAAACCAAGCCAGACGCCGCCGGCCCGGCGGGCCAAGCGCGAACAAAACTGGCGACGAGGAAAGCGATGGAATTGGATAATATCCTTACGGTCGACGCCGTGATTCCGCATCTCAAGGCCTCGAGCAAGAAACAGGCATTGCAGGAACTTGCCCGCAAAGCGGCGGAAATCTCCGGACTGGAGCAGCGCGAGGTATTCTACGTCCTCCTGGAACGGGAGAGGCTGGGCACCACGGGTGTGGGTGGAGGAATCGCGATTCCGCACGGCAAGCTCGCCAGTCTCGACAAGCTGCGCGGTGTCTTCGCCCGCGCCGACCGGGCGATCGACTTTGATTCGATTGACGACCGCCCCGTCGATCTGATTTTCCTGCTTCTAGCGCCGGAGTCGGCGGGAGCGGACCATCTGAAGGCACTCGCCAAGGTTTCGCGGCTGCTTCGCGATTCCAAAATGTGCGACAAGCTGCGGGGCTGCGAGACGACCGACGCGATTCTGGCGTTGCTTACCCAATCCGCGTCAAGCAACGCCGCCTGAAGACCACTTTCTAAATCGCCAAGAATCCGCTGATCAGTCGCTGGCGGTCACGCGCGCCGGGCGTTTCGATGTACCGGCCCGTTTGATGGCGATGGTCTTGACCCGCGAGTCGGGCAACGGCCGGCGTAAATCGATATTGAGCAAGCCGCTATCGGTCTCCGCCGAAATCACCTCTATGCCCTCGGCCAGAACAAAGGTCCGCTGAAACTGTCGGGCGGCAATCCCCCGGTGCAGATAGACCCGCTCGGCATCGTCGGTTTGCTTGCCCTGGATGATGAGCTGATTGCCTTCCATCCGGACCGACAGATCGTCCTCGGAAAAACCCGCCACCGCCAAGGTGATCCGCAGTTCGTCCTCTGAAACCTGTTCTATATTGTAGGGCGGATACCCGTCGTTCGACGCCTTGGCGACCCGATCGAGGGTCCGTTCGAAATGATCGAAACCAAGCAGCAACGGTGAATTGAAAAGCGAAAGACGTGTCATGGCGAGATCAACCCCCACGCGAGCGAGACGATCCTGAAGCGAGGCCCATTAACATGGCACCACCGGCGCCGCCCGCGCAGCACGGCCCCGGTTTCTTGTAACCGTCTCCTATCTAGGCAGGTTGCTCCGTGTCGGCAACCCCTATGGCCGGTTTGCCGGCGCGAGGGGTCGCGTCCGCTCGCGCCTTCGACGCGCGACCGAGAGGCGCCGGCCGAAATTTCGTACACACGTCCCGACGTTCATGGTAACTGGGCACGCGTGCAAATCGGAAAGCCTCCCCACGATGGATGATGACTCGGACATATCCTTCGAGACCGACGAGGAAGCTGCGAAACGGGCCCAGCATCCCTCGACCCATTTCCTTTTCGAGCACAAGATCTTCCAGGTGAAGGACGCGCGTTTCGCCTTGACCGGGCCCGACCGCATCCCGGCGATGCGCATGAATGTCGGGGAACACGAAGCCTCGATCCCGCTCGACTCGCTCTGTCAGGAATTCAACATCGATCCCGAAAGCCCGGACGGACGGATGCTCGGACAGGTGGCGCAGGGGCTGAGGTTCGTGAAGGACATTCGCCCGGGCGACACGATCCCAAGGGAGCTTCTGGACGGGACGGCCAGTTGGAGCATCGACGACAGTCACCACATCATCGCGAAGAACAAAGTCATGGCAGCGGTCGCGGCCTGGGTCGGTGGCATGGGAAAAGTCAGGCTCACCCCGGCCAAGATCGAAGCGATGCTGGCCAGGCCCGAGATCAAATATCAGATTGAATCCGGGCTTGATAAGATCGCCCAATCGCTCGGCATGGGCCGGGGCAAACGCAACGAGGTGTTGGATCTGATCGACAGGCTGGCCCGCGAACTTGCGTATATCGAGGGCTTGCGTGACCGGTATCTGCATGCATCGGCGATTGTCGGAAAGCTCACACAGGTTGCGAGCCTGTTCAACACCGACCGGATGTTCCTCGACGAGATCAGCCGCGTGAAGATCCTGATCGGACCCCCGATCAAGGAATTCAAGGACATCTTCGCCCAGGTCGACGGCCAGACCAACGACGTCATGGCCATGCTGAAGACGTTCGACCGGCAGCTCGTCTACATCCGCGAAATGCGGGACGAGTTACATCAGAAGATGCTGATCTGGGACGAGGCGATCGAACATTGGGAGCTTGACCTCTCCCGAAAGTCCAAGGCGAGCCGCGAGGCGGTGCAGTTCACCTATCGTTTCGTCGCCCATAACTTCCCCCAGGGAACCGACTGGTTCTGATCCAGGGCCCGCGACAGGAGCGGTTGCGCGGCTTCAGATTCGGCCGAGGAAAGTGTCCTGGCCCCGCTTGTAGCCGCGGTTGCTCTGCGCAGGATTGCGGTTGACCAGCGGGCGTGCGTAAAGCGGATGCGTGGCGCTGCGAACCTCATGTTCGATCTTGAACAGCACCTCGCCTGTATCCACGTCGACGATGTCGATGAACCGCCATTCGTAATCATCCGATTCCATGGTGATCAGGCCACGCTTCATCAGCTTTTCGTAGGGCCCGGCGAAATCGGCGATATAGATCGCGACATGATGGCCGTCGTAGTCCGGCTGTTTCGCTCGGGTCTCCATGAAATGCAGGTACTGCGCCTTGCCGGTGGTCACCGACGCGCATATGCGCCCATCGCGTTCGCCGACCGACACGTTGGCGCCCATGATCTCGGAATAGAACCGGGCGATCTTCCCGGCGCTGCCGACCGGCACATTGAGTTCCACATAGGGCAGGCCGATCTGCATGTCGCCGTATTCCGGATCCGGGGCGTGAACACGAAACTTGTTGCCCCATGGGCAGGTCGTCTCGATCCGGTCGTTCTTGCGTTTGACCGAGAATTTGGTGCCTTTCAGGGCCGCCTTGACGCCGCGCAGCGATTGCTCGCAGTCATCCAGATCCGGCACCACCATGCCGACCGTGCCCCGCAGGAACTGGGGCGACGGGTCTCGGCGCGGCAGATGCATCTGGCTGCGTCCCATGTTGACCCACATGTTCTCGAGCCCCACCATCAGGTACGGGTCACGGGTATAGCCCAGACCGCTGATATAGAACGTGATCGCCGGCGCCTGTTCGGGGATCAGCAGGTTGACGTGCTCCATGTGCAGGATATTGCCGAGTGATTCGGCGGCGCGGTTGTACTTTGCGGCCATGAAACTTCCCTCCCGATGGGTTGACTCCCGAACCAGAAGTTTAGGCGTGGCCCCGGTCCACCGACAACAGACAACAGAACGCAAGCAATCGTGAACGCGATGAAATCGCTTTGCGGGTAAAACCAGGATCACCGATCGAACGAGGAAATGTGATGCGCTGTTACCGGTTCATAATCTTCATTGCCGCCGCCGCGCTGTCGGCCGGGCCGGCCCAGGCTCAGCGTGCCTGCGGGATGGCCGATGCGGCGTGCGATGTCGCCTTGGGCAGCTACCACATCGCGTTGCCAGAAAAGCCGGCGGTAGGCCCCGTTCCGGTGGTGCTGCATTTCCACGGAGCAGGCGGAACCGGGGGCGCCGTCATCGGCAATACGGGCATGATCGAGCCGATCCTGGAACGGGGTTACGCGGTTATCGCTCCGAACGGGCTCGGGCGCGAAGGCCGCAAGGGCGGTTTCTGGTCCTTCATTCCCGGCCGGCCCATCCTGCGCGACGAACTTGCCTTCACGCGTCAGGTTCTGGACGACGCGGTCGCGTCCTTCGGCCTCGATCGGGACCGGGTCTTGTTGACCGGATTCTCGATTGGAGGGTCGCTGACCTGGTATCTGGCCTGTCAATCGCCGAAGGATTTTGCGGCCTATGCGCCGGTCGCGGGCGGGTTCTGGCGCCCGCATCCGACCGGCTGCGCCGGCCCGATCAAGATGCTGCACACCCACGGCTGGCGGGATTCGACGGTTCCGCTCGAGGGCCGTCCGATCCGTGGCGGCGAGATTCACCAGGGCGACATCTTTTATGGCTTGCAGATCTGGCGTTCAGAAAACGGCTGCAACGCCGGCCGGCCGGACCGGTTCATCACCCAGGGTCCGTTCTGGCGACGGATCTGGACGTCCTGCGATCCCGGCACGGCGCTGGAACTGGCCATGCATGATGGTGCCCACGGTGTCCCGAAAGGGTGGTCGGCCATGGCGCTAGACTGGTTCGAGGAGGTCGCGCCGGCCAATTCGGCGTCGAACTGAGAGGCTTCATCTCGCGTATCGGGAACCGGATATCGGCCTCGCTCAAGGCGCGGCGGATTTATTCGGCGCCGCCGACGCGGTATCGTCGCCGGTGGATTCCAGGGGATCATGGGGAGCGCGGCGATGAGCGGGGTTTTGGACGGCATCCGGGTACTTGATTTCGGCCGATTCATAGCCGGGCCGTTCTGCGGAATGCTGTTGGGCGACATGGGAGCCGAAGTGATCCGCGTCGACCGTCTGGGCGGCAGCGAGGATCGGCATCTGGTTCCGGTGGCCAAGACCGGCGAGGGACCACTATTCCTGGCGCTGAACCGCAACAAGCGCTCGCTGACCCTCAACCCCACCAAGCCCGAGGGCCGGGAGATCGTGCGCCAGCTGGTCAAGACGTCGGACGTGGTGATCGCCAATCTGCCCCAGCCGACCCTTGAGTCGATGGGCATCGACTATGAGAGTCTTAAGACGATCAAGGAGGACATCATCCTGACCACGGTCACCGCCTACGGCAACGGCGGCCCCTACAGCGAGCGGGTGGGTTTCGACGGCGTTGCCCAGGCCCTGGCCGGGAACACCTATCACGGCGGGCATCCAGGCGATCCGATGAAATCCTTCGTGCCCTTCGCCGATTTCGGTACCGCATCGCTGGCGGCTTTCGGGACCATGGCGGCGCTATACGAGCGCCAGAAAACCGGCCAGGGACAACTTGTCGAAGGGGCACTGACCCGCACTGTCATGGCCTTCAATATCGGTCTGCTGGGAGAAACCGCAGTGACCGGGATCGACCGGCCGGGCTATGGCAACCGCGGCTACAGCTCCGGGCCGAGCGACGCCTTCAAGACCAGGGACGGCGGGGTGATGGTCCAGATTATCGGCCCTGCCATGTTCAAGCGCTGGGCCGATCTGATGGGTGAGGATCGTTGGCTGAGCGACCCGCGCTTCGCCGACGACATGGCCCGAGGCGACAATGGCGAGGCCTTGAGCGCGCGCATGGCGGAATGGTGCAAGGACAAGACCACAAAGGAGGTTCTGGACGCGCTTGACGAGGCCCGGATTCCCTGCGGCCCGATCCTGAGCGCCAGGCAGACACTGGAGGACCCGCATATCAAAGCGATGGATTTCCTCGAGGAGATGGCTTTTCCCGGGATGGACAGGCCGGCGGCGGTTTCCACGACGCCGGTCAAGCTGTCCAAGACGCCGGGTACGATCCGCCAGCGGACCGCGACCTTGGGCGAACACACCGACGCGATACTGGAAGAACTCGGCTATAACGCGGCGGCCATCGCGGAACTGCGGGAGAAGCGGGTGGTCTGACGACGCGCAGTCCGCCACTTTAAGTTTGATCAGCTAGACCTATCGAGACGCGCGTAGATCCAAGCCCCACGGAGAGCGTGGGCAACGCAGACAACGCGCTCGGATGCGGATGAAAATCAGCGTACTCATCCTCGGGACGGCGTCGGGAACCCGTTCCGAAGGATCTGTTAGGCCGTCGCGCCGATCGGATCCTCGTTCGTCTGGTTGTACTATCCCGCGTTACCTTCCCAATCTGATAGCGTGCCAAGCGGAGGCTTTCGTGTCGGACACCCTTGAAACCCTGCTTGCCGAGATTCGCGCCTGCACCGAATGCCGGGAGCATTTGCCGCTTGGCCCTCGGCCTGTGGTGGTGGCCAACAAGTCGGCCAAGGTGCTGATCATCGGTCAGGCGCCAGGCACCAAGGTGCACGAATCCGGCATTCCCTGGAATGACCGGTCCGGCGACACCCTGCGGGGCTGGATGGATGTCGATCACGAGCAGTTCTATGACGCCGGGAGAATCGCGATCATGCCGATGGGGTTCTGCTATCCGGGCGTGTTGAAAAACGGCGGCGATGCGCCGCCCCGGCCCGAATGCGCTCCCTTGTGGCATGACCGGCTGCGCGCGCATCTGCCGAATATCGAACTCACTCTGCTGGCCGGCATGTACGCCCAGGCGGCCTATCTCGGGCCGACGCGGCAAAAGACCCTGACCGCGACCGTCGCGACCTGGCGAGACTATGGCCCCGACGTCATTCCGCTGCCGCATCCGTCTTGGCGGTCCGGCAATCTGATCCGCAAGAATCCCTGGTTCGAAACGGATCTGTTACCTCATCTGAGAGCCCGTGTGAAAGAGCTTTTGAGCCAAGGGAGAAGCCCGCCATGAAGGTGAGTGATCAACGATCGATTGCGCGTGTCGTCACCGCCCATCAGCAGCGCGAGGGCGCCGGTTTCCTGGTGCGCCGACCGGTTCCGACGGTCGGGCTGGATCAGGTCGACCCGTTTCTGATGCTGGACGAGGTCGGGCCGGTGACCTATGCGCCAGGCCAGGCGATCGGCGCGCCGGACCACCCGCATCGCGGCTTTGAGACTGTCTCCTATATTCTCGCGGGGGAGAAGCTGCATGAAGATTCCACAGGCAAGAGCCAGCTTATCCGGGCCGGCGACGTACAGTGGATGACCGCCGGCGCGGGCATCGTGCATTCCGAGCTTCCAGGGCCGGACTTCAAGGCGGCGGGCGGCCTGGCGCACGGTTTTCAGATCTGGGTCAATCTACCGGCGGCGGCGAAGTTCGCCACGCCCGGCTATCAGTATCTGCCATGCACCGAGATCCCTGCCGCCCAAAGCCCGGATGGTCTGATCGACGTGACCGTGGTGGCGGGCGAAGCGTTCGGTGTTGCCGCCGCGATCGGAACGCACACCCCGATCTGGCTCCAGGACTGGCGGGTCAAGCCCGGCGCCGATGCAGAGGTCGATATCGATCCGGCCTTCAACGCCGCTGCCTATGTCTTCGACGGCACCGTCGCCTTTGGCGAGAACGCCGAGCCCGTCGAACGGGGCCAGATGGCGGTTTTCGGAGCGGGCGGCCGACTTCGGGTCTCAGCCGCCCCGGGCTCAAGAGGCGGGCGTTTCCTGCTGCTGGCCGGCGAACCGCTGAACGAGCCGGTGGCGAGGTACGGCCCCTTCGTCATGAACACCCGCGAGGAACTGGTCGCAGCCTTCGATGATTTCCAGTCCGGCGCGATGGGTGTGATCGAGCGATAAGCCCTGCCGGTTACGTCGACGCGCTCGCTTCCAGGCAAAGTTACCTCGTCGTCCCCGCGCAGGCGGAGACCTTGAAACGCAGCAGGTACCGCGAACCGGATCGGCGATGCGATAACGGTTCATGTCGTCCGACTTTCGCCTGGACCGATCGATCTCTCACCTCCAGCATGGCCGAGAGCCGATTTCGTCTCGCCGCACCGGAGCCCCGCCATGAAAATCGATGACGTCAGCCTTACCCTTTTCAAGTGGGAGGACATCCCGGCCACCAAATACCATGCCGGGTCCGCTAACGCCTCGGGCGAGACCACGCTTGGCCTTCTGACGATACGCACCGACGACGGGATTGAAGGACACGCTTTTCTAGGGTCCGCGACCTTCAGCGCCGAGGTGGACTGCAAGGGGTTGATCCGGTCCCTCAAGCCGATCCTGATGGGCCAGGATCCGCTGGACCGGGAACGGCTCTATCAGGCGATGTGGAAACGCAACCGGATCACCACCATTCGCTCGATCGGCGCGGTCGATATTGCGCTCTACGATATTGCCGCGAAGGCGGCGGGACTGCCGCTTTACAAGTTGCTGGGCGGGTACCGGGACGCAATCCCCGCCTATGCCTCCTCGGCGGTGCTGCCCTCAAGAGAGGCCTATGCCGAGCAGGCGGTGCAGTACAAGGAGGACGGCTGGGCCGCCTACAAGATCCATCCCCCGGCGGTCTGGCGCGAGGATATCGAGGTTTGCCGCGCGGTGCGTGAAGCGGTCGGCGACGACTACGACATCATGCTCGATTCGACCTGGAGCTATACCTATGACCACGCCATCAAGGTGGGCCGGGCGATCGAGGAGCTGAACTTCTTCTGGTACGAGGATCCGCTGGCCGAAGACGACCTCATGGGCTGCATCAAGTTGCGCGAGAAGCTGTCGATCCCGCTGATGGCGACGGAATATTCCCCCGGCGGCTTCACCAACTACGTTCCCTGGATCATCAACAAGGCGACCGACTATCTGCGCGGCGACGTGGCGGTGAAGGGCGGGATCACGGCGCTGCTCAAGACCGCGCATCTGGCCGAGGCCTTCGGCATCAACTACGAGGTCCATCACGGCGGAAATTCGCTCAACAACTGGGCCAATCTGCACGTCATCCTGGCGATCAAAAACACCACCTATTTCGAGGTGCTGCTGCCGTCCGGCGCGCAGAAATACGGCATCATCGACGATCTGGAACCGGACTCGAACGGCATGATCCACGCCCCGACGGCCCCGGGCCTCGGTGCCAGAATCGATTTCGACCTGATCAAGGCCAAGACCGTCGAGATATTGCGGTAGTCCGTTCGAGATCATGACGCGCGTGACGATCCTTGGAGGCCCGCGGCACACGATCGCTCAGCCCCTGTTTTCACCGGGGCGGCGGGTTGCGTATGTACCGTCCACCACATGTGTTACGCACGAAAATCTATCGTCGCCCCAGCGAAAGCTGGGGCTGGTGGCGCGCAATGGTTTGGCTACCGTTTTCCGAGGAGCGACAGCGAAGAGAAATCGACGCCGGAGCGGTTCCGGGCCAACGAAGGATCCGTCCGAGCCTCGCCGATTGCCCTTCACGTGTCTTCCGCGTAGGTTCCCCGCGATCTAAAACGACGCCGACGCGGGGCCATGGACTGGACGCTTTTCGTCACTCAATTGCTGAACGGGGTACAGCTCGGCGTGCTGCTGTTTCTGTTGGCCTCGGGCCTGACCCTGATCTTCGGGATCATGGATTTCGTCAACCTGGCGCATGGCTCGCTCTACATGGTCGGCGCTTATCTGTGTGCGAGCCTAACCCAATGGACCGGCTCTTTCCTCCTGGCCGTTGCCTTGGCGCTGCCGCTGACCGCGCTGGTGGGTCTGGTGGTGGAGTTCGTGGTGATCAGACGGCTCTACGCCCGCAATCACCTGGATCACGTGCTGGCCACCTTCGGGCTGATCCTGTGTTTCGATGCCGCGGTTCAATTCCTCTGGGGACCGGCCGGCATGGCGATCCCGCTTCCGGCCTTCCTGAACGGCCGGGTCGAACTTCTGCCGGGGATCGTGTTTCCGACCTTCCGGCTACTGATCATCGCGGTCGGGCTTTTGGTTGCGCTGGGCCTTTATCTGGTGGTCATGCGGACCCGCGCCGGGATGCTGGTGCGCGCCGGCGCGTCAAACCGGACCATGGTTTCCGCTCTGGGCGTGGATATCCAGACCTTGTTCACCCTGGTGTTCGCGGCGGGAGCGGCAATGGCCGGGCTGGCCGGCATGATGATCGCGCCGATCACGGAAGCCAGCATCGGCATGGGCAATGAGATCATCATCGTCGCCTTCGTGGTCATCATCATCGGCGGCATCGGCTCGATCAAAGGCGCCTTTCTCGCTGCCTTGCTGGTGGGGCTGATCGACACGATGGGCCGGTCCTTCCTGGATACCTTCCTCAAGCTGTTCTTCAGTGATCAGAACGCCGAGACGGCGGCGCCGGCCCTGTCCGCCATGCTGATCTACGTCCTGATGGCGACGATCCTGGCCTTCCGGCCCCAGGGTCTGTTCCCGCCGAAAGGCCGCTAGCGATGGCGCCGTTCCTCCCGATTTCACCGGGACGCTGGCCCCCGCGCGGCTGGGCGATGGCGATTGGCCTGGCGTTACTGGCGATCCTGCCCGCCTATGTGAGCCTGACGGGCGAGGCGTTCTACATGGATCTCGCCAGCCGCCTGATGATCCTCGGCATGGCGGCGGTCAGCCTGAACCTGATCCTCGGCCATGGCGGGATGATCAGCTTCGGCCATGCGGCCTACCTGGGAATTGGCGCTTATTGCGTCGGCATTCCCGCCTATTACGGGATCTATGACGGCTTCATTCAGATCCCGCTCGCCGTCGCCTGCTCGGCGCTTTTCGCCCTCGTCACCGGCGCCATCTGCCTGCGCACCAAGGGCGTCTATTTCATCATGATCACCATGGCGTTCACCCAGATGGTCTTCTTCGCCTTTGTCAGCCTGGAGGAATACGGCGGCGATGACGGGCTCGTCATCGACCTGCGCAGCCAGTTCGCTGGTCCGGTCGATATCGAGGGGGCGACCGGGCTCTACTACTTCATTTTCGCCGCGCTCCTGGCGACCTTGTATCTGGTTCACCGGATCACGCGCTCCCGCTTCGGCATGGTGATCGAGGGCGCCCGGGGAAATGAGCGCCGGATGCACGCCATCGGCTACGACACCTACCGCTATCGCCTGACCTGCTATGTGATCGCCGGGGCGATCTGCGGATTTGCCGGCGCTTTGCTGGGCAATTTCACCAATTTCATCAGCCCCGAGATGATGGATTGGAGCGCGTCGGGCGAGCTGATCTTCATGGTCGTCCTGGGCGGTACCGGCACCCTGTTCGGACCGGTTCTCGGCGCCGCCGCCTTCGTGCTTCTAGAGGAGTGGCTTTCGGCGATCACGATCTACTGGCGGTTCATCTTCGGGGCCATGTTGATCCTGGTGGTGCTGTTCTGGCGCGGCGGGCTGAACGGTTTGGTCGACTGGATCGGGAGGGCGGCATGGCGCAAGCGCTCCTGAGCGTCGAAAACCTGTTCAAGAGCTTCGGCGGCGTCACGGCGACGGATCATGTCGACCTGGACGTCACTCCCGGCGAGATCCATGCTGTAATCGGCCCCAATGGCGCCGGCAAGACGACGCTGGTGGCCCAGTTGTCCGGAGAGCTTCCACCCGACGGGGGACGCGTAACCTTCGACGGCCGGACGATCACCTCATTGCCGGCGCATGTCCGCTCGCGTCTCGGGATTTCCCGGTCGTTCCAGATTACCAGTCTGATGCTCGACATGAGCGCGCGTGACAATGTGGCGTTGGCGGTTCAGGCACGGGCCGGCCATTCCTTCCGGTTCTGGTCCGATGCCAGAAGCGAGCGCCGGCTCGCCGAACCCGCGCTTGCCGCCTTGGAACAGGTCGGTCTCGCGGATCGTGCGGATGAGACGGCGCGCGCGATGAGCCACGGCGAGCACCGTTTACTTGAGATCGCCGTGGCATTGGCCACCAAACCGAGGCTGCTGCTGCTGGATGAGCCGATGGCCGGCATGGGCGTCGAGGAAGCGCAGCGCATGATCGGCTTTCTGGCGGATCTCAAGGGCAAGGTGAGCATGCTGCTGATCGAACACGACATGGACGCCGTGTTCGCCCTCGCCGACCGGATCACCGTGCTGGTGAACGGCCGGGTGATCGCCTCTGGACCGCCGGACCGGATTCGCGGCGACGAGGCGGTGCGCCATGCCTATCTCGGCGACGAGTCGGTCGAGCCTGCGACGGGTGGCGGCTGATGCTTTCGGTACGCGACATTCAAACCCATTACGGTGCGAGCCAGGCTCTCTTCGGGCTGTCTCTCGAGGTGGGCGCCCATGAGGTTGTGACCCTGATGGGCCGCAACGGCATGGGCAAGACCACCACCGTGCATTCGATCATGGGCATCACGCCGGTCACCTCCGGCGAGATCGAGTTCGAGGGCCGGCGGATCGAGGCATCGCCGAGTTTCCGCATCGGCCAGGCCGGGATCGGTCTGGTGCCGGAAGGTCGCCAGGTGTTTCCCAACCTGACAGTGCGCGAGAACCTCGTCGCCACCGCCGCCAGACGGTCCGGAGGAGACGCCATTTGGGATCTCGACGGCGTGTTGGAAATGTTCCCGGCCTTGCGGGCCCGGATCTCCAGCATGGGCAATCTGCTATCCGGCGGAGAGCAGCAGATGCTGGCCATCGGACGGGCGTTGATGACCAACCCGAAGCTCCTGATCCTCGACGAGGCGACGGAGGGCCTCGCTCCCCTGGTCCGCCGCGACATCTGGAACTGCCTCGAGCGCCTCAAAAGAGCGGGCCAGTCGATCCTGGTGATCGACAAGAACCTGGAAGATCTCGCCCGGGTCGCCGACCGCCATTACGTCATCGAAAAAGGCCGGGTGGTTTGGTCCGGCTCGACGGAAGAGCTTCGCGCCCGCCAAGATGTGCTGACCGAGACGCTTGGCGTCTAGACGGTTGTCAGCCACGCGGCGGCTCGCCATCATCAGCGCTACGGCGGGCCGGGCCGGAAGACGCGCGTAAGGGGATAGCCTCCCATGGATTTTGAACTTTCCAGTGAACAGCAGCTTCTGAAGGACAGCGCCGACCGGCTGATCGCCGACCGCTACGATATGCGGGCGCGGGGCAAGATCCTCGAAAGCGAGACCGGATGGAGCCGGGAAATCTGGTCGACCTTGGCGGAACTCGGCTTCCTCGGCTTGCCCTTCAAGGCGGAGGATGGCGGCTTCGACGGCGGTCCGGTCGAGCAGATGCTGGTCCTGGAAGCCTTCGGCCGCGGATTGCTGGTCGAGCCCTATCTCGCGACGGTGGTCCTTGGCGGCAGCGCGATTACGCTGGCGGCGGATCCCGCGCGCCGGACCGAGATCCTGGGGTCCGTGGCGGCGGGGGAGCGTCTGCTGGCTTTTGCACATGGCGAGCGGCATTCCCGCTATCGTCTGCGCCAGGTCGAAACCACGGCGCGGCGCGAGGGCGGCCATTGGGTCCTCAACGGCGAGAAGACCACGGTCATCCATGGCGGCGAGGCGGAGAGTCTGATCGTCAGCGCCCGGACCGGTGGCGGCAAGGACGACGAAGAAGGCATCAGCCTGTTTCTGGTTCCCGCAGACGCGCCCGGGATCACTGTGCGCAGCTTTCCGACCATCGACGGCATGCGCGGCGCCGATATCGCCTTCCGGTCGGTCGAGCTTCCCGCGGACGCGCTCCTGGGCGAGGCGGACCGCGCGTACGGTGTGATTGAACATGTGGAGCAGCACGGCATCGCCGCCGTCGCCGCCGAGGGGCTGGGCGCGATGCAGGCGGCGCTGGATATGACGGTTGAGTATCTGAAGACCCGCACCCAGTTCGGTCGGCCGATTGGTGATTTCCAGGTCTTGCAGCACCGGGCCGCCGACATGTACGTAGCGGTCGAAGAGGCCCGCAGCATCGCCATCTATGCCGCCATGATGGTGAGCGAGCCGGACCCGACAATCCGCCGCCACGCCATGGCGACGGCGAAGGCCCAGATCGGCCACTCGGCCCGTGAGGTCGGTCAGGGTGGTGTTCAACTGCATGGCGGGATCGGCATCACCGAGGAATACGCGGTCGGCCATTACTTCAAGCGGCTGTCGATGATCGAGCGGCAATTCGGGGATGCGGAGCACCACATGTCGTTGTTGGCGGCGATGGGACCGGTCGACTAGGTGCCTCCCGGCCGCGCTGTTTCCGGCTCAGCCGCGCGTTGAAGCCGCGCCCGGGCCTGCCGCCTGGCCACGTTCTCCCGGTGCGCGATGTAGCTGACGCTGCCGATGATGATCGCCGAGCCGATCCAGGTCCAGATTTCGGGAATTTCCGCGAAGAACACAAAGCCGATCAGCGCGGCCCAGGCGAGTTGCAGGAACTTGACCGGCTGCACCGCCGAAACCTCGGCCAGCTTCACGCCTTGAATCATGCAGAGATGACCGAGAGTCGCGAGGCCCGCCGTGGTGATCAGCAGCAGCCATTCCTCCATCGTCGGCGCGCGCCAGACATAAAGCGCCGGCCCCATGATCGTCAGGGTCACGAAAACCGACAGATAGGCGACGACCGCCGGGCCGGTTTCCTGGCGGGTCAGGACCTTGGCGATCAGGTCGGTGACCGCGAAAAGCGGCGCGGCGAACAGCATCGCTAACGCGCCGGGATGGATCGCCGCAAAGCCCGGCTTCAGGATCACCACCGCGCCGAGAAGGCCGACGATCACCGCGATGATCCGACGGATCCGTACCCGCTCGCCGAGGAACAGGGCGGCGCCGACGGTGGCGAAGACCGGGGCCGTGAAGCCCATCGCCGTTACCTCGGCGATCGGGATATGGGCCATGGCATAGAACCAGCACATCACCCCGACCGCGTGAAGAACCCCTCGGATCGCATGGAGCTTGAAGTTGGCCGCGCGCAAATCCGCCAGATTGATCTTCAGGAAGAACGGCAGCATGAAGACCAGCCCGAGGGCATAGCGCATGAAGGATACCTGGATCGGGTTCATCGAGGAGCCGACATGACGCACGATCGCGGTGAAGGAGGCGAAGATCAGCCCGGCCACCGCCATCCAGATCATGCCCTGGACATTGGGTGAAACCGACGCGAGACGGCTGCGTATTTCGGCGATGACCGACATGGACTAGAGTGCCGAGGATTGTGGATGATGGGCGCGGGGCGCCCCGGAAGCTCGAAAGGAACATGGGAATGGGTATCGAGGCAAACCAATTCAAGCATCCGGAGTATCTGGTTTCCACCGATTGGCTGGCCGCGCGGTTGAAGGATCCCGCTATCCGGATCTATGACTGCACCACCCATCTTCTGCCGCATCCGACGAAGGCCTACACCGTCGGCAGCGGACGCGAGGATTACGACAAGGGGCACATTCCCGGCGCCGATTTCCTGGACATCCAGGAAGAGCTTTCCGATCCCGACAGCCGGTTCCGCTTCACCTTCCCGTCACCAGAACGGTTCGCGGCGGCGGTCGGACGGCACGGCCTCGGCAACGATACCGAGGTGGTCCTGTACAGCACCACGACCCCGCAATGGGCCACGCGGGTGTGGTGGATGTTGCGTGCTTTCGGTTTCGACAATGCCCGGGTGCTGGATGGCGGTCTGGTGAAATGGGCGGCGGAAGGACGCGAGACCTCCACGGCTCCGGCCTCCTATGCGCCGGCTGGTTTCACGCCAAAACCGCGCGACGGCCTGATCGTTCAGAAGGACGAGGTTCTGGCCGCCATCGGCGACGGCGCGATCTGCACGATCAATGCGCTCTCCCGGGAACAGCATGCCGGCGGCGGGCGCGCCTATGGCCGGATGGGCCGGATCTCCGGAAGCAACAACGTGCCGACCGCCGAACTGCTCGATCCAAAGACCAACGCCTTCATCCCGGCCGGCGAGATCGCGGCACGCTTCGCCGATGTCGGTGCGGACAAATCGAAACGCATCCTGACCTATTGCGGCGGCGGCATCGCGGCCAGCGCGACCGCGATGCTGCTGGTGATGCTCGGCCACGAGGATGTCGGGCTTTACGACAATTCCATGTCCGAATGGTCGAACGACGAGTCCCTGCCGATGGAAACGGGCTGAGCGAACGTCCCGTTCTCGGGCGCTACCGCGCCGTCACGCCGCCGTCGACGACCATCGCTGAGCCGGTCATGAAGCTGGACGCGTCGGACGCCAGGAACACGATCGCGTTGGCAATGTCCTGAGGGACGCCGAGCCGGCCGATCGGATGGGTCGAAAGCGCGACATCGCGAGCCTTATCGACGTCATTGCTGCCGGTCTGTTCGGCCCGGGCGACAAAGGTCTGGGCACCCATGTCGGTCTGAATGACGCCGGGATGAACGGAGTTCACCCGGATGCGATAGCCCTTGCGCGAGAGGTTCAGCGCCGTCGACTTGGTGAACAGGGTCACGCCGCCCTTGGTCATCGAGTAGAGCGGATCGAGTTCGGAGCCGACCAGTCCGGCGATCGAGGCGAGGTTGACGATGGCGCTGCCCTGCGGGCTTTTCTCACCGGCCCGGCGCAATGCATCGACGCAATGCTTGGTGCCGAGCCAGACACCGGTCATGTTGACCGCGGCCAGGCGGGTCCATTCTTCCATGGTCACGTCCATGAAGTCACGGCCGAGGAACAGCCCCGCGTTGTTGACCAGGATATCGAGCCCGCCGAACTTGGACTCCGCCAGCGCCACCGCCGCATCCCAATCCGCGGTCGAGGTGACATCAAGGCGAAGGAAAGCCGCGGCATCGCCAAGCGCCTTGGCGGTTTCCCGGCCCTGGCTTTCAAGCACGTCGCCGATCACGACCTTGGCGCCGGCCTCGACCATCAGTTTGGCGGTGGCGCCGCCGATGCCGCGCGACCCGCCGGAGATCAGCGCGACTTTTCCGTCCAGACGGTTCATGGGGGAGTCCTTTCGCTCAAGAATATCGATCGGCCGCTTCAGAGTGGGCCTCCGGCGGGAGACTACGCCCACGAGGTCACGCACCCAAGCCCCCCGGCCCGGTCGATCGATTTCATCGCGGACCGGATAGAACCCGACGGCGATGGCCTCCGGCCGGCAATCTGATCAGGCGCGTGGCTCGAAAATCCGCCAGCGCTTGCGAGTGCATGTCTAACTGTATACATTCCGCGGCCTACGGTGTCAGAGAACACCGGGTGACAAACAAACGATAGGGTGGGGATGTCCGAGTCCGCGAATGCTGGGCGAAGTACGCCAGCGGGGGAGAAGATTCTCGAAGTCCGCGACGTTGCGGTCCATTTCGGCGGGATTATCGCGCTGGATGGAATCAGCTTCGATATGCGCAAGGGGGTCATTCAAGGCCTGATCGGCCCCAACGGCGCCGGCAAGACGACATTGTTCAATTGCCTGAGCCGCCTCTACATCCCGACTTCCGGAGATATTCTTTTCGAGGGCAAGTCGATCCTCGATACGGCGTCGCACAAGATTGCCGATATCGGAATCGGCCGGACCTTTCAGAACCTGGCCCTGTTCCGGACCATGTCGGTGCTCGACAACATCATGGTCGGCGCGCATTGCCAGAGTTCGAGCGACTTCCTTTCCAACGCGTTCCGGCTACCGTGGGTCGGCCGCGAGGAGCAGCGGCTGCGCGACCAGGCCTGGGAACTCGTCGAGTACCTGGATCTCGGCGATGTCGCCTACACACCGGTCGGCGGTTTGCCGTTCGGCACACAAAAACGTGTCGAGCTGGCGCGCGCCCTGGCGGCGCAACCCAAAGTCCTGCTGCTGGACGAACCGGCGGGCGGTCTCAATCACGATGAAGTCGGCGAACTCGGCGCACTGATCAAGCAGATCAGGGACGACCGCCATTGCACCGTTCTGCTGGTTGAGCACCACATGAGCCTGGTGATGAGCGTATCGGACCACGTCGTCGCGATCGATTTCGGCCGCAAGATCGGCGAGGGGACGCCGGAGGAAGTCCAACAGAACCAGGACGTTATCCACGCCTATCTGGGGACGACGCACTGATGGCGCTGCTTGAAGTCAATAATCTTGTCGCCTCGTATGGTCCGATCCGGGCCCTGCACGGTATCAGTTTCTCGCTTGAGGAAGGCAGCGTGACCACCATTCTCGGCGCCAATGGCGCCGGCAAGACGACGACCTTGCGGTCGATCTGCGGAATGGTCTCGACCGAGGGTGCGATCTCTTTTGCAGGGCAGGACATCTCGCGCATGCCGACCGAACAGATCGTCCGTCAGGGCGTGGCGCATGTCCCGGAGGGGCGCGGCACCTTCACCCGCGTGACGACGGAAGAAAATCTGAGACTCGGCAGCTACGCCCGCAAGGACCGCAAGGCGATCGAGGACGATATCGAGCAGGTCTACAGTTATTTCCCCCGGCTCAAGGAACGCCGTGACCAGCAGGCCGGCACCCTTTCCGGCGGCGAACAGCAGATGCTGGCGGTGGGCCGCGCCCTGATGCTGCGTCCGAAGCTGATGCTTCTGGACGAGCCTTCCTTCGGCCTCGCCCCGCTCATCGTCGAGGAACTTTTCGGAATCCTGCGGCGCATCAACGAACAGCAGAAAGTCAGCATGCTGCTCGTCGAACAGAACGCGACCCTGGCGCTGGATCTCGCCAACCACGCCTATCTTCTGGAAACCGGGCGGGTGGTGCTGTCCGGAACGTCCAAGGAGATCGCCGCGGACGAGACCGTTCGCAAATCCTATCTCGGCTACTAGTCTCGGGGACGGGGACGACAGATGGATCTTTTCCTTCAGCAGACCCTGGACGGGTTGGCCACCGGCGCGATCTACGCTTCGCTCGCGCTCGCCGTGGTGATGATCTACCAGGCCATCGACCATTTCAATTTCGCCCAGGGCGAGATGGCGATGTTCTCGACCTTCATCGCCTGGCAACTGATCGCCTGGGGCGCGCCCTATTGGCTCGCTTTCGTGGTCTGTCTCGTGATTTCCTTCGTCGGCGGCATGCTGATCGAACGGATCGTCTTCGCGCCGATCCACAATGCGCCGGTGCTGAGCCATATCGTCGTTTTCATCGCGCTGACCCTGATCTTCAACGCGTTCGCCGGCTTCATCTGGGAATTCACAATCAAGCAATTCCCGAGTCCCTTCCCGAGCGAGCTTCCTTTCGAGACCACCTTGATCGGGCCGCATGAACTAGGCGTCGTCGGCATAACACTGGTGATGCTGGTGCTGATCTACGTTTTCTTCCGGTTTACGCCGGTCGGCCTCGCGATGCGGGCGGCGGCGGCGAATCCGGTCTCGGCGGCCCTTGTCGGTATCAGCGTGAAGAAGATGCTGGCCTTGGGCTGGGGGCTGGCGGCGACCGTTGGCGCGGTTGCCGGCATGATGATTGCCCCGAAGGTCTATCTTGAGCCAAACATGATGCTGGGCGTGCTGCTTTACGGATTCGCCGGCGCCGTGGTCGGTGGGTTGACCAGCCCTGGCGGGGCGGTGATCGGCGGTTTCCTCATGGGTGTGCTGGAGAATCTCGCCGGAACCTACGTCATCGGCAGCGATCTCAAGCTTACTTTCGCACTTGTGGTCATCGTCGCCGTGTTGTTGTTCAAGCCGGCCGGGCTGTTCGGCCGGGTCGTGGTACAAAGGGTCTAGTCCGTGAACAACGTCAGAAATCATCGGGCCAATCCGGCCGATAGCTACGAGCTTTTCGGTGTGAAGCTGCCGCAGCTGCGGATGATCCTTCTGTTGATCGGCATTGCGTTGGCGCTGCTCCTTCCGCTGGTGCTGGCGAACTTCGCCATATTTCAGATGACCCAGGTGCTGGTCTATGCCATCGCCGTGCTCGGGCTCAATCTGCTGACCGGATACAATGGGCAGTTCTCGCTCGGCCACAGCGCGTTCTACGCGCTCGGTGCCTACACGACGGCGATCATGATCGACCGATACGACATCGCGTATTACTGGACGATCATTCCGGCCGGCCTCATCTGTTTTATCGGCGGTTTCCTTTTTGGTCTTCCCGCACTGCGTTTGGAGGGGTTGTATCTGGCGCTTGCGACATTCGCGCTCGCCGTGGCAATGCCACAGCTTCTGCGTTACGAGCATTTCGAGGGCTTTACCGGCGGCGTGCAGGGTATCGACGTGTTCAAACCCGACTCGCCGTTACCCATGCTGAATGCGGACCAATGGCTTTACTACTTCGTGCTGTTCTGGGGCGCACTTTTGATCATCGGGGCCTGGAATCTGGTCCGAGGGCGCACCGGCCGGGCAATGATCGCGATCCGCGACAACCCGATCGCTGCGCGCACCATGGGCATCAATACGGCCCTATACAAGTCCGTGACCTTCGGGGTGAGCGGGCTCTACACCGGCATCGCCGGGGCTCTGGGAGCCATTGTCGCCGAATTCGTCGCGCCGGACAGTTTCACCTTCTTCCTGTCGGTCTGGTTCCTGGTGGGCATGGTGGTCGGCGGTCTCGCCTCGATCCCGGCGGCGATTGCCGGCGGCATTTTCATTCTCTACATGCCGAATATTTCCGAGGAAGTAATCAGCATCTTCTTCGGAAACGACCCGAGCGCGAAGGCGCTGATCTGGGTGGCGTTCGGCTTGTTCCTGATCTTCACGGTCTATGTCGTGCCGAACGGATTGGCCGGGCTGGTTAGGCGTTTCGTGATTCGTTACGCCACAAGGCGAGGTGATTAGACTCTCCTCTCCCATTGGCGGATACTCTTGTTGAGTAGGTGGTTCGGACTAACCTGGGAGGAAGACATGAAATCCACACGTCTGTGGGCCTCGGCGGCGGCAGCCACCCTGGTCCTCGGAATCGGCACGGCGATGGCGGAAAACGCCCCCGGCGTGAGCAATTCCGAAATCAAGATCGGCAACACCAATCCCTATAGCGGCCCCGCCTCGTCCTACGGCACGATCGGCAAATCGATCGGCGCCTGCTGGAACAAGATCAATGACGACGGCGGCGTCAACGGCCGCAAAATTAACTGGATCTCCTATGACGACGGCTACAGCCCGCCGAAGACCAAGGAGCAGATCCGCAAGCTGGTCGAGCGCGATGAGGTCGCCTTCACCTTCCAGACCCTGGGAACGCCGACCAACTCGGCAATCCACCAGTACATGAACAAGAAAGAGGTGCCGCACCTCTTCGTCGCCACCGGCGCTACCAAATGGGGTGATCCGAAGGGGTTCCCCTGGACCATCGGATGGCAGCCCAACTACCAGACCGTCGGCGCGATCTTCGGGAACTACATCGTGCAGAACCACCCGAACGGCAAGGTGGCGATCCTGAACCAGAACGACGATTACGGTAAGGATTACGTCATCGGCATGCAGCGCGCGATGGGCGACAAATTCGACAAGCTCGTCGTCAAGCGGGAAACCTACGAGGTCACCGACCCGACCGTCGACAGCCAGATCGTCAGCCTGGCGAATTCCGGCGCCGATGTTTTCGTGAACATCTCCATTCCCAAGTTCGCCGCCCAGGCGATCAAGAAGATGGCCGCGATCAACTGGAAACCCGTGCATCTGCTGAACGACGTCGCGGCGTCCGTGGCATCGACCTACAAGCCGGCGGGCATTGAAAACTCGATCGGCATCATCTCGGTCGACTTCTACAAGGATCCCAACGATCCGGAATGGAAGGACGATGCGGAAACCAAGGCCTGGAACGCCTTCATGGACAAGTACTATCCGGACGGCGACAAGCTGAACAAGATGAACGCCTACGGCTGGGCGGTTTGCCACACCATGAAGGCGGTGCTCGAGCAGGCCGGCAACGACCTGTCGCGCGCGAACATCATGAAGCAGGCGGCCAACCTGAAGCAGGTGCATGTCCCGATGCTGCTGCCCGGCATGTTTGTCGACACCAGCCCGACCGACTTCTATCCGCTGGAACAGATGCAGATGATGAAGTTCGACGGCGAACGGAACGTGCGTTTCGGTCCGCTGATCAGCGCCGAAACCGAATAACTCGCTTCAGTTAAGCGCTTTGTGGGCCGCCGGGTTTCCGGCGGCCCTTTTTCTTCGCCCGGGAATGCAGGTAGGCTGGAACCGCTCAACGGTCCGCAACAGCATCCGGAGGTCCCGATGCAAGGTACGCCCATAGATCCCGCCGATATCGTCAAGCTGAACGTCCCCAACTATACCCATGGCCGTCTGGTGGAGGGCGCGAAGGACTGGTTGTTGCTTTCGGGACAGGTCGGGGTCCGGCCCGACGGCACCTGGTCCGGCGATTTCTCGGATCAGGCGAACCAGGCCTTCGACAACATCAAGGCCTGCCTCAGGGCCGCCGACATGACCATGGACAATGTGGTCTTCACGCGCATTTATCTCACCCGGCGCGAGGATCTGGACGGCTTTCGGGCGGCCCGCAAAGCCCATCTCGGCGAAGACCGGATCCCCTCCACCTTGCTGTTCATTTCCGGGCTCGCGCATCCGGAGTGGCTGATCGAAGTTGAAATCGTCGCCTGTAGGGGATAAATACCAGCCAGATTTCGACATCTCGAATTGGGCGTCATGATTTTTTCGGCAGCAGTGACTAGCTAGCCGTTTCGGCCTTGCCGGGCCGAGGCGGCGGATCCGAGACGGCCCGGCCCCGCCGGCGCCGCGAACGGCATTTCCGAGACATCCCCATAGCTAGCCCGTTTCGTCGAGAGGACGACCCCATGCCCAACATCACCCTGCCGGACGGAAGCGTCCGACACTTCGACAAACCCGTCAGCGGCGCCGAGCTGGCCGCGGATATCGGTCCTGGTCTCGCCAAGGCCGCCATGATGGTCATCGTTGACGGCGAGGAACGCGATCTCGCCCGTCCCATAGAGGACGACGCGAAAGTCTCCATCGTCACCCGGCGTGACGAAGCGGCGCTGGAGTTGATCCGTCACGATACCGCCCATGTTATGGCCGAGGCGGTGCTGGAACTGTTTCCCGAAGCCCAGGTGACCATTGGTCCGGCGATCGAGAACGGATTCTACTACGACTTCTATCGCGAAACGCCGTTCACTCCCGACGATCTTGTCGAGATCGAGAAACGGATGCACGAGATCGTCGACCGCGACGAGGAGATCGTGCGCGAGGTCTGGAGCCGCGATGAGGCGGTCGAGCACTACAAGAAGGTGAACGAGCCTTTCAAGGTCGAACTCGTGGAAGGCATTCCCGCGGGCGAGAGGATCTCGTTTTATCGCCAGGGGAATTTCCTCGACCTCTGCCGCGGCCCGCACCTGCCGTCGACCAAGCATATCGGTCATGCCTTCAAGCTGATGAGTCTGGCCGGCGCCTATTGGCGCGGAGATTCCAAGCGGCCGATGCTGCAACGGATCTACGGCACCGCATGGCCGGATGAAAAGCAGCTCCAGGCCTATCTCCACATGCTGGAGGAGGCGGAAAAGCGTGACCATCGCCGATTGGGCCGGGAACTCGATCTGTTTCACCTGCAGGAGGAAGCCGTCGGGTCGATCTTCTGGCATCCCAAGGGCTGGACGCTGTATCGCGAGATCGAGAAACACGTCCGCCGCCGCCTCGAGGCCGGCGGCTACGACGAGGTGAAAACCCCACAGCTTGTCGACCGCGCGCTATGGGAGGCGTCGGGGCATTGGGAGAAATTCCGCGAGAACATGTTCATCGCCGAGAGCGATGACGACCGGACCTTTGCCCTGAAGCCGATGAACTGTCCCGGCCATGTCCAGATCTACAAGCAGGGGATCAAGAGCTATCGCGACCTTCCCCTGCGGATGGCCGAGTTCGGCTCCTGCCACCGCAACGAGCCGTCCGGCGCCTTGCACGGGATCATGCGGGTGCGCGCCTTCACACAAGATGACGCCCACATCTTCTGCGCCGAGGATCAGATCACCTCGGAAAGCATCGTGTTCTGCGATCTGCTGCGCAAGATCTACAAGGATTTCGGTTTCGAGGACATCCATGTGAAGTTTTCCGACCGGCCCGAAACCCGCGCCGGCGACGATGCGACCTGGGACCGGGCCGAGGCGGCCCTGATGGAATCCTGCCGGGCGGCGGGGTTGGAGACGACCCTGAACCCCGGGGAAGGCGCGTTCTACGGCCCGAAGCTCGAATTCGTGCTGCGCGACGCTATCGGCCGGGATTGGCAATGCGGAACCCTGCAGGTTGATTTCGTTCTTCCAGAGCGGCTCGACGCCACCTATGTCGCCGAGGACGGGTCACGCAAGCGGCCGGTCATGCTGCACCGGGCCATTCTCGGATCGATGGAGCGGTGGATCGGCATCCTTATAGAACAGTATTCGGGACGGTTCCCGCTGTGGCTGGCTCCCGTGCAAGGCGTGGTCGCCACCATCACCAATGAAGCCGACGGCTATGCCGACAAAGTGCTGCAAGCGTGCAAATCGGCGGGTCTCCGGTTCGGCAAGGACGTGCGGAACGAAAAGATCAACTACAAGATCCGCGAGCATAGCCAGGCAAAAATCCCGGCGATCCTGGTGGTCGGCGCGCGCGAAGCCCAAGAGGGTACGGTCGCGATCCGACGGCTGGGCGGCAAAGAGCAAGAAATCCTTGCGCTCGACGAAGCCATTCATAGACTACGCGAAGAAGCGGCGCCTCCGGCGTGAGGAGGAGTCGCGCTTCGTGACCTGTGACAGGAACAGACAAAGGAGGCGTTAGATCGCCAGACCACCGATGAATCACCAGCCGGCCAAGGATGGCCCGAGGGTGAACCGCGACATTACGTCGTTCGAAGTGCGCTGCATCGCCCCGGACGGCGAACAGCTTGGTGTCATGAAACTTGCGGTGGCACTGGCCGAGGCCGAAAGCCATGGGTTGGATCTCGTGGAGGTTTCACCGAATGCCGATCCCCCGGTCTGCAAGATCCTCGACTATGGCAAGTTCAAGTACGAAGCCCAGAAGAAGAAAAACGAGGCGAAAAAGAAACAGCGCGTGATCGAGGTCAAGGAGATCAAGCTGCGTCCGAACATCGACGAGCACGACTATCAGGTCAAAATGCGCAATGTGAACAAGTTCCTCAACGAGGGTGACAAGGTGAAGGTTACCCTGCGTTTCCGGGGCCGTGAGATGGCGCACCAGGATCTTGGCGTGGCGGTGTTGAACCGGGTCAAGGGAGACACTGAGGAAATCGCCAAGGTCGAGGCCTTCCCCCGGCTTGAAGGTCGCCAGATGGTCATGGTGATCGCGCCGAAATAGTCGGCATCGCCCGATAACCGCCGCTCCAGCGCCGGAGGAACAGTGACCCAGACGCCCATGCGACCGGCGGATCACCCCGACATTCCGAATGAACGGGTCGGCGTGCTGCTGATCAATCTCGGCACGCCGGACGCGACCGATTTCTGGTCGGTACGCCGCTATCTCAAGGAATTTCTGTCCGACCCACGGGTGATCGAGGTCAACCGGGTCCTCTGGTGGGGCATTCTCAACCTGATCATCCTGAATGTCCGTCCGGTGATCGCCGGTAGGGCCTATCGTGAGATCTGGGACAGTGAAACCAACGAGTCGCCGCTGCGCCGCCACACGCGTGAGCAGGCGGCCGGCCTCGGTGCGCGGTTGCAATCCGCGGGACACCGCTTGGACGTCGATTGGGCGATGCGTTACGGCAACCCGTCGATCGCCGACAAGCTGGAAGCGATGCGGGAACGCGGCTGCCGGAAAATCCTGCTGGTGGCGCTGTATCCACAATACAGCGCCACCACCACCGCGACGGCCTATGACAAGGCCTTTGCCGCTTTGGCCGCCATGCGCTGGCAGCCGTCGATCCGCACCGCGCCCGCCTATCCGGACCATCCTGCCTATATCGAAGCTCTCGCAGGTTCCGTTCGCCGCCACATTGCCGAACTAGATTGGGAACCCGATCTCCTGCTCGCGTCGTTCCACGGTTTGCCGAAACGCTATTTCGACGCCGGCGATCCCTATTACTGTCATTGCGCCCTGACCACGCGGCTGTTGTCCGAGGCCCTCGGATGGCCGGGCGACAAGATCCGGCTCGCCTTTCAATCGCGGTTCGGGCGCGAGGAATGGCTGCAACCGTACATTCAGCAGGTCATCGAAGATCTGCCCGGCCAAGGCGTGAAGCGGATCGCGGTGATCTCTCCGGGATTCGTCTCCGACTGCGTCGAAACCCTGGAAGAAGTGGCGATCGGGCTTCGCGAGACTTTCCTGGAAGCGGGCGGAGACCACTTCGCCTATATTCCGTGCTTGAATGCCGGCGAAGATGGGCTGGCGGTCCTGGAGGCGGTGACGCTCAAGGAACTCGGAGGTTGGCTGAAGGAGGGCTAGGAGATTTCACCCAGCGCCGACGCACCGGCACTCCCGACAGCGGCCGGGCCACCCCTCATGAAGCGGTTTTGCCGTCGCCTGCGAGGCGACATCCGGTGCCTCGTGATGCTCGCCGCCCTTGCTCTTCCGATCGGTTTTCCGGCGGTGGGTTCCGCCGAGACGGACGTGGTGACCGGCACCTGGGGTGCCGTTCAAGCGGACGGGACGCCGAAATGCGACGGCACGACGGTACTGGTTTTTCACCAGGGCCGGTATTTCCGGGTTCTTCCCAATGTCGGCTCGACCGGCGGCAACAACCAGCTGATCCTGTCGCGGTCGACCTACGTCTTGACGGCCGACCGCCTCGTCGTGGCCCAGGCGCTATCCTTCACCAATCCGGAGCCCCGGCGCGTCTTTCTGGTGCAGCGGATCGGCGGGCTGTCGTTGATCCTGCAGGATAAGGAACTGGTGACCTTTAAACCCTGCCCGCCCATCGATCCGGCAAGCTTGGACCTGGTCGTAAAATAGGCGTCCCGTCAAATCGCCACGACGGCTCGCCGACTAGATGGCGCGGGTCGGCTTGCCCGGAATGTGATCGTACAGGGAGTCCACGAAACCGCCGTCGATCAGCAGGTTCTGACCGGTCATGTATTCCGCGGCGGGCGAAAGCAGGAAGCCGATGACATTGGCGATGTCCTCCGGCTCCCCGACCCGGCCCCACGGCACCAGAGCCGCGCGGTCCTTGGCGATCTGGTTGTTCTCGTAGACCTTCTTGGTAAGCGGGGTGCGGATCATGCCCGGCGCCACGGTATGGACGTTGATGTGGTCCGGCGCCCACTCCTGGGCCAGCACCTGGCAGAGCGAGATCAGTGCCGCCTTGCTGGGGCTGTAGGCGCCCATGCCGGGATGCGCGCCCATGCCGGACATGGAGGATACCGCCACCAGGCCTCCCTTGGAGGCTTTCAGCGCCGGATAGGCCGCCTGGGCAAGCAGCAGTGTGGCGCGGGTATTCACCGCCATGATCTTGTCCCACTGGTCGATGGCAAGATCGTTCAGCGGCGCCGGGCTGGTGATACCGGCGTTGCTGACCACGGCGTCCAGGCCACGGAAAGTCTTCACCGCCTTGGCGACCATGGCGCCCGCATCGGTGGTGTTGCCGAGGTCGCCGGTCAGCACGAGCACTTCCGCGCCCGCCTCGCGCAACTCCTCCGCAAGGGCCCGGACCTCGTCGGTCTCACGAATTTCGCAGGCGGCGATCTTGGGTTTCTCCCCTCGGTCCAGGGCCATTTTGGTCAGCACCCGGCAGGTCGCGCCGCCGATTCCTGGGCTGGCTCCGGTCACCAATGCGCGCATGTCTCTTCTCCCCCCAAAAAAGCCTTCGTCAGTCCGCGGCGCCGGCGGCGGCGTTGCGCTCCGCCAGTTCGCCATAGCGGTTTTCCGGCATCTTGATCTCTTTGAGCCGAGGCATGACCTCGTCGGCGAAGAGTTTGAGGTTGGCGCAGGTTTCCTCGTAGGAGAGGGTTCCGCCCTGGCCCATGATGATCAGATGGCCGAATCCACCGACCTCCTCGTTGAAGGTCTTGATCTGCTCGAAAACCTGATCGGGCGTGCCGGCGAAGACCGTGCGGGAATCCATGAATTCCTGGACCGAAGCCTTGGTCGGATCGATGGTCCGCCCATCGACGGTCTGGACCCGCGCGACACTCTGGGTCGGCCCGGCCTTCAGCATCGCCACATTGGCGGGGACGGGGTTGTAGCCCGGCGGGTTCTTGAACGGTTCCGACACGATGGGCGAGGTGCGGACATAGCCCGCGACCTGGTCGGCCCGGCGGCGGCCCTCTTCCTCGGTGTTTCCCACGCCAACCAGCACACAATACGCGAAACGGTCGTTCGGGGCGGCCCAGCCTTGTTCCGCCGCCCGCTCGCGATAGGCATTGAACATGCCCGCCGCGATGCCGCCGGACAGCAGCGCGGCGGCGACATGGCCGCGCTCGGCGATGGCCCGGCCGCTATTCGGGCTGAGCGCGGTGATCCAGACCGGCGGATGCGGCTGTTGCCAGGGCCGGGGCCAGATATTCACCTGGCGGTAGTGATAGTTCTCGCTTTCCCAGTTGAACGGACCGTCATGGGTGCTCATGGCCTTCAGGATCAGGTCATGGGCCTCCCAGAACCGGTCCATCAGCCGGGCCGGGTTCATGTTCGCCGGCGCGATCTCGTAGGGTGCCCCCTTGACCAGCCCCATCTCCAGACGGCCGCGCGAGATCACGTCGATCATCGCCATCTCCTCGGCCACCCGGATCGGGTCGGGACGGTTGGCGATCGGCGTGCCGAGCAGCAGGATGCGGACATTCTTGGTGATCCGCGCCAGGATCGAGCCGGACACCGTCACCGCCGCGTTGGTGCAGGTCAGCGTGCTGTGATGTTCGTTCAGCATAATGTTGATGCCGAGCTCGTCACAGAGCTGAAACTCGTCATAGTGCCGGTGATAGACGTCGGCGCCGGTCTTCGGATCGTAGTGGCTGTTCGGCACCGTCACCCGGAAGGTGCCGCGCTGATAACCCTCGTCCCAAGCCTGGGGGTAGGCCATCTCGGAAAAATGCCAGACCTTCATGTCCTTGCCTCCTCTCAAGCCGCGCCGGCCGTGAAGCCGGCAAGCAGGGCCGCCGTCGCGTCGGGCTGTTCGAGACCGGGATAGTGCCCGGCGCCGGCCACCATCTCAAAGCGCGCGCCGGGGATCGCGTCGGCGTATTGCCTGCCATAGTCGGGCGAGACCATCGCATCCTTCTCACCCCAGAGCACTAGGGTCGGGATGTCGATCCGATGCAGCCAACGGCGCAGTCTCGGATTGTGCATATACGGCTTCCAGCCGAATAGGACGGCCGCCTCGCCCATCCGGACCACGGCGGTCAAATCCGACTCCGACATGCCCGTCGTATCGAGACGATACCGATCCGGATCGGCATACAAGGTCCTGTCGATCTGATCCGGAAGCATGGCGTGTATATCCGCGATCTCCCGTGTGAGGTGGTCAGCGAACTTCACGCCGAGCGCGCCGATCAGACTTAGATTTTTCAGGTTTCGGGTAGAGCGGATCGCCATCTCGGCCGCTACCCAACCACCAAAGCCGGCGCCAACGACGCTGACGTCGTTCAGCTTCATCTCATCCACGAGGTCGAGCCCGAAATAGGCGAGATCGTCGATCGCATTATAGGCCCTCGGCAGATCGGAATGACCGAACCCCGGTAGCCACGGCGCGATGACCCTGTTCGACTTGGCTAGAGCTTGCAGGAACGGCGCAAAGCCGAAATGTCCGCGCCCGCCATGCAGATAGAGAAGCGCCGGGCCGTCGCCGATATCCACCAGATCTATGCCGACGCCCGAGACCTCAACGCGTTTCGTATCCAAATCCATGACCAGCGCCCCCTTCAACGCGGTCATCATCCCGTGGAAATCACCCCCGGGGTAGGGCTCAAGAGGAAGCATCATCAGAGTGATCGCGGAACCGGCATCACCGCCGTCGCAAGCAGGACAAAAAAATTCGCCTTGACAGCAAATCGCCGATTCATATCATCACGACATAAAGCTATCTTTATATCCTGATTGAGACGACATGGACCAACTGATGCACGGCCTTCGCGCCGCCGCCGAGCCGACACGACTACGGATCCTGGCGCTCTGCGGCCATGCGGAGCTTTCAGTCACGGAGCTGGTGAGCATCCTTGCCCAGAGCCAGCCGCGCGTGTCGCGTCATCTGAAGCTCCTGGTCGAAGCCGGATTGCTGGACCGCAATCAGGAGGGCAGCCGCGCCTATTACCGACCGGCCAGCGCCGGGGCTGGCGCCGGGCTTGGCCAAATGCTGGTCGATCTGATCCCCGAGGACGACCCGACACTCTCGCTCGATCTTTCCCGTCTGGAACGCATCAAGGAAGAGCGTTCCCGCCGGGCCGAGGATTATTTCCGGCGCAATGCCGGGAGCTGGGAAGAGATTCGCGGCCTCTACATCGATGACAAGCGGATCGACGAGACCCTGAACGGCATGATCCGCGAACGCCAGGTCGACGATCTGCTGGATATCGGCACCGGAACCGGGCGGGTTCTCAGAATCGCCGGCGATCATGCCGGATCGGCGATTGGGATTGATAACTCCCGCGACATGCTGGCGATCGCACGCGCCAATCTCGATCAGGACGGGCTCAGGAATTGCCAGGTCAGGCACGCCGACATGTACCGGCTGCCGTTCACCGATGACCGGTTCGATCTGATCACCGCCAACATGCTGGTGCACTACGCGGACGAACCCGAGACCCTGATCGGCGAGGCCGCACGCGTGCTGCGCCCCGGCGGCCGGTTGATCGTGGTCGATCTCGCGCCGCATGGAATCGCCGAATTACGCGAGGAACATGCGCATCGCTGGCTGGGCTTCTCGGAGGCGCAGATGCGCCGCTGGTTCGACGCCATCGGCCTGGAATGTGGCGCGCCCACCTATCTGGAAGGCGATCCGCTGACCGTGTGTATCTGGGCTGCGCGCAAACCCGCCAAGCCCGCCAACGATCCGATCCCCTCGACGGAGCAAATGGGATGAACGCCGTGCCGAATGTCAGTTTCGAAATCTTCCCGCCCGCCGGAGCCGTCAGCGAAGACGCGCTTTGGCGCACGGTGTCCCGTCTGGAAAGCCTCAACCCGGCCTTCGTATCCGTAACCTACGGGGCCGGTGGATCGACCCAGGAGCGCTCAACCGCGATTCTTGACCGGCTGGTCGCGACGACATCGCTCGACGCGGCAGCACATATCACCTGTGTCGGCAGATCCCGCGCTGAGATCGACGCGATCGCGGCGGATTGGGCGAGCCGTAACATCCGCCGCATCGTCGCCCTGCGCGGCGATCCCGCCGACGGCGCCAGCCGTTTCCAGCCCCATCCCGAGGGATACCGCGACGCCGCCGACCTGGTGGCCGGGCTGCGCCGGGTTGCGGATTTCGACATCGCGGTCGGCGCCTATCCCGAAACCCATCCCGACTCGTCATCGCCCGAGGCTGACCTCGACAATTTGAAACGTAAGCTCGACGCCGGCGCCAGCAAGGCGATCACGCAGTTCTTTTTCGATGCCGATACCTATCTCAGGTTCCGCGACCGAGCCGTCGCCGCCGGCATCACCCAGCCGATCATCCCCGGCATCCTGCCGGTCACGAATTTCGGCAAGGTCGTCGCTTTCAGCGAACGCTGCGGCGCAACGGTGCCGGACTGGATGCGGGAGCTTTTCGACGGGCTGGACCAGGACGAGGAGACCCGGCGCCTGGTCGCGGCCTCGACGGTGTGCGATCTGTGTAACGCGCTGAAACGGGAAGGCGTGTCAGATTTCCACATCTACACGCTGAACCGTGCGGAATTGTCGATGGCGATCTGCCGAAGGCTCGGCCTGCGGGCGAACCTGGATGCAGCGGCATGATCCGTCGCGAGAACATTCGCGCGGCACGTTGGAAGTTCCGTTTCTCCTCAAGGATTGCGGTTGCCGGGAGCGTCCGCCGGATCTCCGGGGTCGACTGCCTTGAGGCGCTGAACATCACCCAGCCCAAGCAGGTCGCGGCCATGCACACCCGGATGATGCGGGCCGGTGCACGGCTGATTTTCACAAACACGGCACGTGCCGCTCCGCAATTGCTGGACCGCTACCGCATGCATGACGAAGCCTTCGCGATCAGTTTTCTCGCCGCGAACATCGCCTGCCGTGCCGTTCGAGAGACGCCAGGCGGTCTAAAGCGGGTTGCGGTGGTCGGAGACGTCAGGCTCCCCCGGCGCCTGCCCGGTCACGGATATCTGACCGGCGCCGAGGTGGAGGCGGCGGCCGCCGCCATGACCTCGGCTCAGGTTGCGGGCGGCGTCAACGCCGTTCACTTGGCGGCATCCAACCACCCGGCTCATATGGCGGCCGCCTTCTCGGGTCTGCGTGCCGGCATGGCCGAGGCGGGGCGTACGGTCCCGGTCTTCGCGACCGTGCGGGAAGATTTGAGAGAGGCGGAGGAGGATCCTGCCACCGCGACACGGAAGAGCCTTTCGACGGCCGTGCTTGCCCATTCTCTTGGAGCCGTGGCGCTCGGAATCGAGACCGGCACGGATGTAGACCTTACGATCGCCCGTCTTTCCGAACTCGCGGCACATGTCGACACGGACCTGTTTCTCGCTCCGGGAGGGTCAGAGGAAACGGCACGCAAATGCCTTGCGGATGCGGCAATCGGACCCCGGTTGATTTTCGTGGGCGCGGATCAACCGTCGGAAGCCTGGCGCCTCAGCCGTTTCGTGCCCGCTACCCTCACCGCTTCGAGTATCCGGCGCGCGGCGAACGAGAACATCGCGGCATCGGCCGCGACGACGGCGCCAATTCTTGGAGTTGCCAGATGAAATCCGACAACGCCCGCATTACGGCGCTGCGCGATGCTGCGTCGAAGCGCATACTTTTGCTGGATGGAGCGATGGGAACGGCTGTCCAGGATCGCGGCCTGGACGAGACGGCGTTTCGCGGCGACCGGTTCGTTGCCCACCCGAGGGACCTGCTTGGCAACAACGACGTTCTCGTCCTGACGCAGCCCAACGTGATCCTGGATATCCATCGTGCCTATCTAGCCGCCGGCGCCGATATTCTGGAGACCAACACCTTTACCGCCACCACGATCAGCCAGGCGGACTACGGCCTCGAAGCCCATGCGTGGGAAATCAATCAACGCGCGGCGGCGCTCGCCCGGCAAGCCGCGCGCGAAGCGGAAGACACGACACCCAACAAGCCCCGCTTCGTGGCCGGCGTTCTAGGCCCGACCAACAAGACCGCCTCGATCTCGCCGGACGTGAACGACCCGGGATTCCGCGAAGTGTCCTTCGATGACCTGCGGCTCAGCTACGGCGAAGCGGCCGACGGGCTGCTGGATGGCGGCGCCGATCTGCTGATGGTGGAGACCATTTTCGATACGCTGAATGCCAAGGCGGCGCTGTTCGCCATCGATGAAGTGTTTGAGCGCCGGGGTGAGCGCGTGCCGGTGATGATATCCGGCACCATCACCGACCGGTCCGGGCGCACCTTGTCGGGGCAAACCGCCGAAGCGTTCTGGAATTCCGTGCGCCATGCGGATCCGATCGCTGTCGGCTTGAACTGCGCGCTGGGCGCCAGCGATCTCAGGCCGTATGTGGCCGAGTTGTCGGCGGTCGCCGACTGTTGGCTGAGCGCGCATCCCAATGCCGGCTTGCCGAACGCTTTCGGCGGCTATGACGAAACGCCGGAAACCATGGCGTCCCACATCGGTGAATGGGCTCGGGCCGGGCTGTTGAACATTGTCGGTGGCTGCTGCGGCACCACGCCGGATCACATCCGCGCCCTTGCCGAAGTGATCGAGGGCGTGGCGCCCCGCCCCCTGCCCGTCATCGAACCGAGCTTGCGGCTGTCCGGCCTCGAACCCTTTTCGGTGCCGGCATGACCGTCCAGACCGCCCGTTTCGTCAATATCGGCGAACGCACCAACGTCACCGGATCGTTGGTGTTCAAGAAGCTGATCCTGAACGGCGACTATGACGCCGCGCTCGCGGTGGCGCGTGATCAGGTGGAGAACGGCTGCCAGATCCTGGACGTCAACATGGACGAGGGGATGCTGGACGCGGTCGCGGCGATGACGAGGTTCCTCAACCTGATCAGCGCCGAGCCGGACATCTGCCGGATCCCGATCATGGTCGATTCATCCGACTGGTCGGTGATCGAGGCCGGCTTGAAGTGCCTGCAGGGCAAGGCGATCGCCAATTCGATCAGCTTGAAGGAGGGCGAGGCGGATTTTCTCGCCAAGGCCCGGCTGGCGCGCCGTTATGGCGCCGCCGTCGTGGTCATGGCCTTCGACGAGAACGGCCAGGCGGAAACCGTCGAACGCAAGGTCGCGATCTGCACCCGGGCCTATCGGCTGCTGGTCGATGCTGCCGGTTTCCCGCCGGAAGACATCATTTTCGATCCCAATATCTTCGCCATCGCCACCGGCATCCCAGAGCATGACGACTATGGCCGCGCCTTCATCGAGGCGACGCGCCAGATCCGGGCGACATTGCCGCATGTTCAGGTTTCCGGCGGGCTCTCCAACGTTTCCTTCTCGTTCCGGGGCAACGAGCCGGTGCGCCAGGCGATTCATTCGGTCTTCCTGTATCACGCCATCGCCGCGGGAATGACCATGGGCATCGTCAATGCCGGGAGGCTTCCGGTGTTTGACGACATCCCCCAGGATCTGCGCGAACGGGTCGAGGATGCGGTGCTGAACCGGCGGCCCGATGCCGGCGAGCGGCTGCTGGAGATCGCCGAGCGCTACCGCGACCCGGCCGAGGCAGTGCAAAGCGATCCCGAATGGCGCAAGGGCAGCGTCCGCGACCGTCTGGTGCATGCGCTGGTTCACGGGATCACCGATCACGTGATTGAGGATACCGAGGAAGCCCGCCTGGCCATGGAGCGCCCGCTCGACGTGATCGAGGGACCTCTGATGGACGGGATGTCGGTGGTCGGCGACCTTTTCGGGTCCGGGCGCATGTTCCTGCCGCAGGTGGTGAAGAGCGCCCGCGTCATGAAGCGCGCGGTGACGCATCTCGAACCTTTCATGGATGCCGAAAGTTCCGGCGGCGTCCGAGAAGCCGCGGGCCGCATCGTGATGGCGACGGTCAAGGGCGACGTGCACGATATCGGCAAGAACATCGTCGGCGTGGTTCTCCGGTGCAACGACTACGAGGTCATCGACCTCGGCGTGATGGTCCCGGGCGCGGACATCCTGGATCGGGCCGAGACCGAGGGCGCCGACATGATCGGGCTTTCCGGCCTGATCACGCCGAGCCTGACGGAAATGACGCGGGTCGCCGCCGAAATGCAGCGCCGGGGCATGAAGCAACCCCTGCTGATCGGCGGGGCGACCACGAGCAAGCTGCACACGGCGGTTAAGATCGCACCCGAATATACGGGCTCGGTCACCCATGTTCTGGATGCCTCAAGAGCGGTGGGCGTGGTCCGCGCACTGCTGACTCCGCGCACGCGGGACGCGTTCGTCGCGGAAGTAGCCGCGGAGCAGGAGAAACTGCGGCAGGCCAACTCGAACAAGACCGGTCAATCCAACCGACTGAGTCTGAACGAGGCGAGGGCGAATCGCCTAAAGATCGATTGGAGTGCTGGAGTTCCGCCGGCACCGGGTTTCCTCGGCACCAAGACGATACGGGACTGGGACATCAACGCGCTCCAGCAGCGCATCGACTGGCGCCCGTTCTTCCAAACCTGGGAGTTGGCTGGGCGCTGGCCGGAGATTCTCGATGATCCGGTCGTCGGAAAAGCCGCCCGGCAACTGCATGACGACGCGCTGGCGATGCTCGATCGCCTGAAGCAGGACCCACGGGTTCGGCCCGCCGCCGTGTTCGGCTTTTGGCCGGCGGAATCGGATGGGGACGATATCCAGCTTTTCACGGATGAGACGAGGTCCAAGCCGCTGGCGCGGATCCATACGCTGAGGCAGCAGCGCAGGCACTCCCAGGCCGACCGGCGCAATCTGGCGCTGGCGGATTTCATCGCGCCGGCCGGCGTGGGCCTGGATCATATCGGATGCTTCGCGGTCACCGCCGGTCCAGGGATCGAGGAAATCGCCGCCGAGCACGAATCCGATCATGACGATTATGGAGCGATCCTGATCAAGGCGCTCGGAGACCGTCTGGCCGAGGCCCTGGCGGAGCATCTGCACGAACTGGTTCGCCGGGATCATTGGGGATATGCGCCGGAAGAGGCTCTGTCCAATGAGGATCTGATCGCCGAGAAATATCAGGGAATCCGGCCCGCCCCGGGTTACCCCGCCTGTCCCGACCATACCGAAAAGACCACGATATTCTCGCTACTCGACGCCGGGACAGCGATCGGAATGACGCTTACCGAGAGCCTTGCCATGCGGCCGGCCTCGTCGGTCAGCGGGCTGTATTTCGCCCATCCGGAGGCGCGATATTTCGGCCTCGGAAACATCGGCCCCGATCAGCTTGCCGATTACGCTGAACGCAAGGGTTGGAGCGTCGAGCATGCGAGAACCTGGCTGGCACCTAATCTCGACGATGACGCCATGAGCGCATCGGGACCGGGCGACGACCAAGGCCCTGGAATGGCTCTCGCGGGCCGGGCGGCTTGACATTTCCCGCGCCAACTCGCTACACGCGCTTATCGGCCCAACGGGGATAGGCGATGACCTTGAAGGCGAGCGGCGGTTCGGAAACGAGCCACGAAGAACGGCAAGTCGTCATCGTCGCCCTGATGCTGGCCCCCACCCTCGGTGACTTTATCGAGTACAACCTCTTCGCGGCGTCGTTCAAGCGGCTGTACCGGAATGCGCGGCTGATCGCCTATTACCGCCGCGACCGGCCTTTCAAGGACGCCGTCGTGGAAATGAATCCCGAGGTCGACGAGATCTGGCCTCAGGAAGGAACAGAGACCGTCGAGGCCGGGTTGTTCGATCCCTCGCGTGGTGACGGTGGCGGCCGGCACGTGGATGTCGTACTGACGCCCTCGATGATGTCGCGCACCACGCTTCCCTCCCTTCCCTCCCTTGCCCGTTTTCGGATTGCCGAGGACATCGAAGAATCCTTCAGAGCTGAATTCACGAGCGCGGGTCTGGATCCGGAGCGGTGGTTCTGCGTGCTGCACTATCGAGAACCGTCCTACGACACCCGGGGCGAGAATGCGGATCGTGACATCGATGCCGGTGACCCGATCGCGATGACCCGCTTTATTATCGACACGTTGGGGGGACAGGTCGTTCGCATCGGTCATGCCGAAATGACGCCTTTTCCGGAATTTCCGGGCTTTCTCGATCTGAGCCGGCATCCGGGCGGGATAAAAATCCACGCGGCGGCCGTCCGGCGGGCGAGATTTTTCCTGGAGTTGTCTCCGTCGGGGCCCGCGGCTTTGGCGCCGTGCTTCGGCGTTCCGCTGGCGCGGTGCAACGCCTTAATCATTGCCGGGCCAACCTCGCCGGACAGTGTTGTGCTGAACCAGCACCTTTTCGGCCCGGACGGAATACGCGTGCCCATAAAAACCTGTGTCGAAAAGAACCTCCTCGACGGGACGGTCATGCACACGATCCTTCGCGAACGGGGGTATCAGTTTCGCCGCAACACGCTTTCCGAGATGAAACGCATTGCCGAGGAAATCACCGCGTCCACGCGAGATTGCCCAGGCTGGCGCGAACCGGCGGAACCGGCCCGCGCTTCCCCGTCGGATCAGGTGCCCTGGCCGATCGTTCCGAGCCGGGCCCACCGAATCTGGGGATACGGCGCCGCGGCCTCGGCGGCTCGGGAACCCTAACATTGACTTATCCGGACGCGATTCCCGATTTCTCCGGACTTGGCCCTCATGGCGTTCGTCCGGGTGAACTGCCGTCGCGCGAGTGCAGGATCTTTGCCCATCTCCTGGCTCAGGAATTCGAGCCCTTTCTCATCCAGGCGCTCTACGCGGCGGCGGTCAAGCTGTGCTTCGACCATGCCAAACTGTTCGCCTATCACGGCAAGATCGACACGCGACTCGCTGGCGTCCTTTCCATGCTGCCGGACATCACCTTCACTTGGCGGGGTCAGGACCGTTCCACGATCCCCATGGACTATTTCGATCCCTCCAGCGGCGCTGCTCTGAGCGCCGCCAGCGCCCAATGGCGCGACCTCGGCTGCGAGAAGCCGGATGTCATGCTGCTCCCCTCGATGATGGATTGGCGGCATCTCGGGGCTTTCGGGAGAGCCCCGAGATTCGTGCTGCCGAGGGACCGGGTGCCGGCGATCAATCAAGCATTACGCGATCTGGGGCTGGCAATGACCTGGTGGTACTGCGCCCTTGCTGTTCCGGATCACGACACCGAGGCGGATCTGGAGGCTTGGCGATCCGCGATGCGGTCAGGCGCCGAGATCATCGCGGACCGGCACGCCGCCAGCCTGGTTCTGGTGGGAGATCCCGAAACCGATATCGGCCGGTTGCCGGCTGGGGTTCTGGACGCGCGCAATCTGCCGGACGGCGTGCTCGGGCAGTCCTATGTCGTCTCAAGGGCGCGGTTCCTGCTGGACTTGGTCTCCACGCCCTGGCTCTGGGTCGCCTACGGGTTCGGCGTTCCTTGGGCAATGCGGGTGAGCGCGGACGTCCCCGTAAAATTTCCCGGCCAAGGGTTCGTTTTTCCGGCCGATCCAGCCGACAGTGAAAAGCTTGCCGCCGCGATCCTTGCGATCATCCACGAAACCCGCGACTGCCCGCAGTGGCGCGCCACGGTATCGGATCGTCATGGGCCCGCACCGAACCAAATTTTCTTGCCGATGAGCCCGGGACCGGACGCACGCATTCTGAGAGCTTAAAGATCGGCCTGTGGAATATCCGCGAGCGACCTCAACCACAGCTCCAAGGTAACAATCTGCCAGAGCAGCATCATGTGGTTTTCGCGGCCGCGAGGATTGTCGACGATGTCCTGGTGCTCGTCGATAAGACGGAGCAGTTCCGGGTGATTGTAGACTCCCCGGTCCCTGAAGGTGCGTGACATAACCAGGTCCATCAGCGCCTCGCGGCCGGGTCCGGCAAACCACTGGTGCGCCGGCGCATTCCATCCGGTTTTGGTCACGCGCGTGCGGGTTGGTTCGGGCAGCAAGCCTTTATAGGCCTCACGCGCGAAGCATTTCGTCACCCCGTCGCGGATCTTCCGGTCTCCCGGGATCGCCAACATGAATTCGAAAAGACGCCAGTCGAGAAACGGGTGGATTTCAAGCAGGCCCAGGGCAGCCGAATTCCGGTCGGCGGCACGCAGACAGCACGGCATGGTGGTATGCAGCAGTTCGTTCCGCATATGGCTCGCCAGGTAGCTCGGGGCGCTTGCCTCGAACCGGGGCATCAAGGTTTCGACATCGCCGAACTCGGGCGACAGCAGGTTCCGGTAACGGAAAAGCAGGTCGGTGTTTCCGCGGCAAAGACCTAGCCGGTCCGGATCGGTCAGGATACCGATCCCGTGCTCCGCGACTTCTGGAGTTTTCCGGAAAACCGGATGATCGTGGTTCCGAGCCCACGCCGCGATCTCCCTTGCCAGCACGTCGGGTCTGCCGGCGGCATTTAGATCGGCGAAGAAGTAGAAGAAATAGTCGTACTCGCCGGCATGCTGCTCGTCGCCGCCAAGGCCGCCGAAGACCGAGCGATATCCGAGTTCCGCCGTCCTCTGACCGAGCAGATAGTGGCTCATCCAGGTCACGGTCGGAATTGGTTGATCGTGAAACGTGCTCATTTTGGAGATCAAAGGGAACAGGTCTGGATCATCAATCTCGACGGGATGCCAATCGACCAAACCGGCATCGACGATATCCTTGATTTCCTTGCTCTCGTCGTAAGTCTCGTCACGGTGCACCGAGGATATCGCCGATGGCGGCGTCCCGGTGATGCGATGCGCCAGGGCGGCAATGGTCGAGCTGTCGAGGCCGCCCGACAGGGTGAAGGCCGGATCTTCCGCATGGCGAAGCCGGCGGCGCACGGCGTCCTCCAGCAGATCGAGATACTCGCGGGCCTGATCTGCCTCGGAACCGCGCGGCGGAGGCCCGGCTGTAATATCGCCAAACCGCGCCGCGCTCACCGTCCCGTTCCGGATCGAAACGACGTGACCTGCCGGCACCTGGGCGATATCCCGGAAAGGCGCACGTCCTGGATCGGCGTCGATAAACCGGTAGTGGGTTCCAGCGGCAGCCAACAGGAACGGAGGGTCCGGGTCTTTGGACACTCCCGGCAGATTCAAGAGCGAACGCGGCCTCGACGCGAAGGCTGTCCACTCACCAGCGCGCGCATGATACAGAGGGCGCACGCCGAACCGATCGCGGGCGAGGTGAACCTGTCCGGACCGCACATCGATGAAAACCAGGGCGAAATCTCCGTTGATCTTCGCCAAGGTATCCGGCAGGCCGTGCCGTGCGATCGAGGTAAGGAGAAGGCCGGCATCACCCGCCTTTGCCAAGGAACGGTCGGGCTCCACGAACGCCTCGGGATTGTAGATCGTCCCGTCCAGGACCAGCCGAAGAGGGCCGAGTTCGGCGATCTGCCCGGCATTCTCGACGGCCACGCCATTCGACACCGTCACGCCCGACAGGCCCAACGCCGTCAGCATGGTAATCGGATCCACCGGCGCGGCGTCGCCGCTCTTGTTCAACACGCCCGCGATCCGACCCATTTTCTACTCCTCCATAGGCCGGGCGAAGATAGCGGTCCGGGCATCGCTGTAAACACCTGTCTTGGACGCATGGGGCAAATGTGCGGAAACGGCGAGGAATCAAAGGGTTTTCTTGACTTGCAAGGAGAAATCCGCGAAGAGCTTGCAATCCTCCGGTTGTCCGGTTTGAGCGCGTCGGGTTTCGGGATTCGATCCGCCACGAACCGAATCCATCAGGGACTTTTCAAGCGGCGCCGCGCCTGCGGTCGGGACAGGAACCCATGACAGACATCCCGTTTAGCACGGTCATCGAGAAACTGAGCGGCGCGCGCGTGTTGCTGGTCGGCGGCGCCGGCTTCATCGGCCATAACCTCGCGATGCTGCTGCGCGCGAATAATGTCGAAACCATGGTTGTCGACAACATGATGGTCAACAGCCTTGTCGATAACGCGTTTCATGACCGCGGCGATCTGATCAAGCGCAAGCTCAACATCCATTTCCTGATGAGCCGGTTCGATATGATGCGGGACGCGGGCGTGCAGCTTCGGAACTGTGATGCCCGGAGTTTCGCGGACCTCGCCCAGGCATTCGATGCGTTCAAGCCGACGAAGGTCGTGCATCTCGCGGCGATCGCGAGCGCGGTCGAGGCCCGCAAGAACCCGGGCCTGTGTTTCGATCTGCAGCTCACGACCTTGCGCAATGTGTTGGAACTGTGCCGGCTCAGTCATGATCAGGTCGAGACCTTGATGTTGCTGAGTTCAAGCACGGTCTATGGCGATTTCGAAGGCGATTCGGTCGACGAGACCACCCGCCCCCGCCCCCGAGGCATCTACGCGAACACCAAATACATGGCCGAGCGTCTGGTGCGCACCTATCACCACACCGACGGGCTCGGCACCTGCATCGTCCGGCCGAGCGCGCTCTATGGAGAGCGGTGCGTAAGCCGGCGGGTCAGCCAGGCTTTCATCGAAAACGCGCTCGCCGGACGGCCGCTGCTGCTGGAGGGCGGCGGCGATGGCCGCCTCGATTTCACCTATATCGAGGATCTGGCCGAAGGCATGGTGCGCGCGCTTGGGCTTCATGGCGGCCGGGGAACGTCGGATACCTTCAACCTAACCTATGGCAACGCCCGAACGATCGCCGAGCTGGCGGCCATCGTAAAGGACGTGGTGCCGACGGCGATTCTTGAAGACCGGCCGCGCGCGGCGGAGAAGCCGGTCCGCGGCACCCTGCGCATGGACAAGGCCCGTGAACGCCTCGGCTTCAATCCCAGTTGGCCGTTGGAACGCGGATACCGGCAATACTGCGAATGGTACGTGGAAGAATGGCGAAAGGTGGTGGGAGCCAACGCGTGAATGACGCGATCGTCGTCTTTGCGCGTCTCGACTCCTCCCGACTGCCCGGAAAAGCCCTGCGGCCCATCGCTGGAAAGCTGCTGCTGGATCGGGTCATCGACCGCTGCCTGGCGACGCCGAACGCACCACCGGTGATCGTCGCCACATCGGACCGCGATACCGACGATCCCATCGCCGACCATGTCCGCAATCGGGGCGAGCGCCTGTTCCGCGGCGCGGCGCAGGATGTGGCCGGCCGCGCATTGGCCTGCGCCAAGGTCCATGGTCTCGGCCTTTTCGTTCGGATCAGCGGTGACAGTCCGTTCATTGAACCGGCTTTAATCCATCGATGTCTTAGCCGTGCCCGCGAGGGTGGAAACGATCTCGTGACCAACGTCTTTCCGCGCACCTATCCGATCGGCGTCAGCGTCGAGGCGATCACGACCGCCGCGATGAGCCGGATCGTCGAGGCGAGCGATGATCCCCAGGATCGCGAGCATGTGACCCGCTACGCCTACCAACACGCGGAACAGTTCCGTCTGGAAAACCTTACCGCTCCCGACGACCGTTACGCCGGGGTCAGCCTGTCGGTGGATACGCCGGAGGATCATGCCAAGGCATGCTGGATATTCGAGACGCATGGCGATGCCGTCGATCTGGATACCGCCGCCGCCGCCGCGCGGGAATGGGACACGCGCCAGAGGGAGGGAACGCGATGAAAACCACTCCGATCGAACCGCCCCGCGCCTTCAAGGTCGGCCATCCCGGGCGTGAAATCGAATTGCGTCATGTGCTCGACCTGGAACTCGGCCATGACGAGCAGGTGACGCTGAAGACGGAGACGGGCGCCGAGTTCGACATCTGCCGCAAATCCTGGGGCTATTACGCGACTCCGTCGTTGAATGGCCGTCTCGCCTCTTTCGGGTATCGCAGTTGCCTGGTGAACAGTGGCCCGAGGCGCTACGTCCAGTTGGTTGAGAAAGACCGGGTGGATGAGTATTTGGCCTATGTTGCCGAACAGGGCATGGAGATCGTCGCCTGGCTGGACGGTGACGAGATCGAATGGGTAAACAACGGCTGAACGGCACTTCGCGGGAGCGCGCCATGGCACAACAAATGACGGCCCGGGACCAGGCGATGCAGGATCTCTGGGACGAGTCGTTCCGGGACCAGATCGCCAGCGGCGCCTATAACACCGCGCCGGTCGAGGCGCTGGTACGGTTCGTTTCCCACTACCTGCGCGACCGTTATCCCGATGCCGCGAGGCATCGCGGCTTGAGATTTCTCGAAGTCGGCAGCGGCGCCGGGCCGAATCTGGTCTGGCTCGCCGAAAAGGGGATCGAAGCCAACGGCGTCGACATCTCGCCGAGCGCCGTGAAGCTCTGCAGGCAGGTATTCGAGGCGCGCGGCATGGCGGATCGCCTCGGCCGGTTGGAGCACGCCTCCGCCACCGCGTTGCCCTTCGAAGACAATTCCCTCGACGGTGTGCTGGAGTCCTGTGTCTTCCAGCATCTCAACAGGGAAGACCGCGCGAAGGCCCATGCCGAGGTGGTTCGGGTCTTGAAGCCCGGCGGGCTGTTCGTCGGTCATATGATCAGCAACCAGCACTCGACCTATCTCGCCAAGAAGCATCAGGAGAACCCGGCGGACCCGGGCACGCTCGATCTTGAGACGGACGCCTCGCCGGGCAAGGTTCATCTTGAATCCATCGGTCTCGCGCATTTCTTTGCCAAGGAGGAGTATGCCGATCTTCTGAAGGGCTGCTCGGTGATCGATCCCTGTGAGACCACCTACGAGCTTCCCGGGGAGGAAGCCAAACGGCGTGGATACGACTATTACCGCCAGGCCATGTGGATCGTCTACGCGGTGAAATAGCCGTCGGGCTAATGTTCGCCGATACGATCTCCCGCGGGCGTCTCCGTGCCTCCGACGGCGTCCGCCAAACGGGCGCGGGCGCTGCCGGGACGCAAGGGTTTCTGCTGTGAGGCGTCCGGTGCCCAGCCGGTCATGGTAAGGATCTGAAAGGTCGCGGGGATGCGTCCGTCGGGCCCGGCGAACCGTTCCTGATAGATCTCCGCGGCTCGCATGAAGACATCGCGCCGCGTCGGCCGCTTGTAGCGTTCCATCACCACGTTGGTCTCGCCCATGCCGCGCAAATCGGCCATCAGGGCGAATAGATTGTCGTAAGTCACCGTCAGAATGTCGCTGTCGACCACCGGTAGAGCAAAACCGGCGCGCTGCAGCAGGCCGCCGAGATCCGGGATGTCGGCGAAGGGCGAGACCCTGGGACTGAGCCCGCTGGTGACGTCCAGTTCGGCGGCACCCAGAACCTCGCGCAGTTCCACCAGCGTATCGCCACCCAATACCGATGCCAGGAACATCCCGTCCGGCTTCAGCGCTCGTCGGATCTGCACCAACGCGCCCGGCAGATCATTCACCCAATGCAGCGAAAGGCAACTCAGCACCGCATCGAGGCTTCCCTCCGCGAACGGCAGGGCTTCCTCGTCACAGGCGAGCGCGGGACCATGGAGCGCGGCCGCGCCGGCCATGACCGGTGACAGGTCCGCATGCGCCAACCAGGGCATACTCAGACCATCTGGCCAATTCCTCGCCAGGATTCCGGTGCGCGATCCGAGATTGAGAACGGTCTCAAAACCGCGCTTCAGATCAAGCAGGCGATCCGTCAGCCGGTGCGCCGCCTCGATCACCAGAAAGTCGAAATCCCCGAAACGCGCCGCCGCCCGATCCCGGCGCCGGCGCAGCAACTGTCGGTCAAAAATGATCGCGTTCTGGTCCATTGCCGGACCATGCCACGGCAGCCGCGCCGGAAAACAGCCCAAATCCTTCCATAGCACTGTTGAAGGAGAACGCATGATCAGGTGGGACAAGAGGACGATCCGCCGAGGCGCGCGCTGGCTGCTCGATGCGGTGCTTCCGCCGCGATGCCCGAATTGCGGAACCATCGTCGACACGCCGGCCGCGATCTGCGGGATTTGCTGGTCGGCTATCGGCTTCATTGCCGAACCGATGTGCCAGCGTTGCGGCGGCCCGTTCGAATTCAAAGTTGCCGACCGCAGCATTTGTGGGCGCTGTCTCTCGGATCCGCCGGTTTTCGAGCGCGCGCGGGCGGCGACGCTCTACGACGATGGATGCCGAAGCCTGATCCTCAAGTTCAAGCATGGCGACGGCCTGCATCTGGCGCCGTTGTTCGGAGCCTGGCTGGCGCGCAGCGGCGCTAGTTTGCTGGCCGAGGCCGATTTGCTGGTCCCGGTACCGTTGCACCGCACTCGGCTGCTCCGACGGCGGTACAATCAGGCCGCCGTCCTGGCGCTCGACCTCGGCCGTCGCGCAAATGTGCCGGTGGATGTCCTGGGCCTGATCCGCGCCCGCCGGACACCGTCGCAAGGAACCCGAACCCGCCTCGGCCGAGAGCGCAACGTCCGGGGCGCCTTCAAAGTGGCGGGCGACCTCAGCGCCAGGCTGAAGGGACAGCGCGTGCTGCTGATCGACGATGTTCTGACCTCCGGCGCCACCGCGAATGCTTGCGCGAGGGTACTTCTGCGATCCGGCGCCAAGGCGGTCGACGTCCTAACCATTGCCCGGGTTCCCTGAAATTTCTTGAGCGGTCAGCAGGATCGTGTTTGATCGCGGAGGAGCGGTCCGGGCCCTTGGCGCAAGGCGTCGGGAGCGGTTACCGTCGTTGCGATATCGGCCGCCGCATCGGCGGTCCGGATAGGATTAATCAGGGGAGACGACCATGGCGCGTATCGGATTCATCGGCTTGGGCAATATGGGCGGGCCGATGGCGCGCAATCTGATCAAGGCTGGGCATAGCCTCAAGGTCTTCGACCTGTCCGAGGAAGCGATCAGCTTCGTCGTGCAATCCGGCGCCACGGCGGCGGACTCCGTAAAAGACGCGGCATCGGGTGTCGACTTCGTGGTCAGCATGCTGCCGGTGGGCGCCAATGTCCGCGAGGTGTTCATGAATGACGGCGTGATCGCGGCGGCCGACCCGGGAACCCTGTTTATCGATTCCTCCACCATCGACGTCGAATCCGCGCAGGCGGCGGCGGCCGCCGCCAAGCAAGCCGGTTTCGAGATGTTGGACGCACCCGTCTCGGGCGGCGTGGTTGGGGCCGATGCCGGCACCCTCACCTTTATGTGCGGCGGCGATGCCAAGACCTTCGAGAAGGCGAAGCCGATCCTTCAGGGCATGGGCAAGAATATCGTGCATTGCGGCGCCTCGGGACTGGGGCAGGTCACCAAGATCTGCAACAACATGCTGGCCGGCATCAACTCGTTGGCCGCCGCCGAAGCCATGGTGATGGGCGAGCGCTTGGGCGTGTCGAAGGAAGTCCTCTACAATGTGATTTCCACCTCGACCGGACGCTCGTTTATCTTCGAGAACTCGAACCCGATGCCAGGCGTGGTGGCGACTTCGCCGTCGAGCAACCAGTTCAAGCCGGGTTTCATGGCCAAGCTGATGCTGAAGGATCTGAGATTGTCGCAAGCCGCCGCCCAGGCCGCCGGATCGCCGACCCCGCTGGGGGCCACCGCGACGGCGGTGTTCCAAATGCTGATCGAGAACGGCCATGGGGACCTCGACACCTCCAGCATCATCAAGGTTATCGATCCGAAAACGAAGTAACCGGGCCGCGTCCAACGGCCCGCAACCGAAGAAGGGAGTCCGCCCATGTCGTCCCTGTCGCATTTGAAGGTGCTGGACCTGACCAGCCATCTCTCCGGTCCGTATTGCGCCATGATCCTCGCCGATCACGGCGCCGATGTGATCAAGGTGGAGAACCCGGCGGGCGGGGACTCCTTGCGTCAGACACCACCGTTCCAGGACGGCGAAAGCGCGCCGTTCATGCTGTGGAACCGCAACAAGCGCTCGGTCGCCTTCAATCTGAAGGACCCGACCGATCTCGGTCATCTGAAGAAGATGATCGGGATCGCCGACGTGCTGATCGAGAATTTCAAGCCCGGCGTCGCGGATCGGTTGGGCATCGGCTACGAGGCGGTCTCGAAGATGAATCCACGGCTGATCTATTGCTCGATTTCCGGCTTCGGCCAGACCGGCCCCTATTCCCATCGCGGCGGGTTCGATCTGATCGCCTGCGGGATGTCGGGCCTGATGTCGGTCAACGGCCCGCCGGACGGCCCGCCCTACCGTATTCCGGTGCCGGTCACCGATGTCTGTGGCGGCATGAACGGCGCCATCGGCATTCTGACCGCGCTCGCGGCCCGAGAACGGACAGGCAGAGGCCAGCATGTCGACACCTCGTTGTTCGAATCCGGGATCGCGCTCGGCGTCTATGAGGCGGCGAACGTGTTTGCCAATGGCGAGGTGCCGGAGCGGCTTGGCCAGGCGCATCGCGGCTCCGCGCCGTATCAGCTGTTCCCGACCAAGGACGGCTACATGACCATCGGCGGGGCCCAGGACAGTTTCTGGCGCGGCGCCTGCGAGATATTGGGCTGTGAGCACCTGATCGACGATCCGCGGTTCCTGACCAAGGCCGACAGGGTCGCGAACAACAAGGAGCTGGTTCCGGAACTCGAGGTCTATTTCAGGAAACAGACCACCGAAGAGCTTTGCGCGGCTTTCGAGGCGGCGGGCATTCCGGCCGGCCCGGTCATGAACCATGTCGAGGTCTACAACGATCCGCAAACCATCGCCCGTGACATGGCGGTGGATGTCCACCACCCCAAGGTCGGTGCGATGAAGACCATCGGAGTGCCAGTGAAACTGTCCGAGACGCCCGGCTCGATCCGCCGGCCGGCGCCGCTTCTGGGTGAACATACCGCAGAAGTGATCGCCGAATGGACCCGTCCGGCGGTGGAAGCGGCGGATGACTGATACCATATGCGCGGAGCGGCGGACCATCCCGCCGCACCTGACCCGATATCGCCGGATCCGAGGGAAGCCCCAAGGGGACGGCAACGCTCGAAACGGAGCCCGACATGCTGAAATTCTATTACAACACCGCGCCGAACCCGATGAAGGTGGCGCTGTTCCTCGAGGAAGCCGGCCTGGAATACGAGCCGGTGCCCGTTGATTCGCGTCTCGGTGACCAGTTCAAGCCGGAGTACCTCGCGATCAACCCGAACGCCAAGTCGCCCTCGATCGTGGATGACGGCAACGTCGTCTTCGACAGCAATGCGATCCTTCTCTATCTCGGAGAGAAGACCGGCAAATTCATGCCCGCGAATAACCTGGCGGCGCGCGGCGAGCTGCTGTCCTGGATGATGTTCGTTGCCACCGGGATCGGCCCTTATTCAGGACAGTCCGTGCATTTCCGGCACTATGCGCCCGCCGGGAACGACTACGCCGTCAACCGGTATCTCTTCGAGGCCGAGCGGCATTACGGGATCCTGAACGACCGGCTCTCCAGCCGCGCCTTCATGCTGGGCGACAAGTACACGATCGTCGATATGTGTGTCTGGGGCTGGGCCCGAATGGTGCCGTTGGTGATCGGAGACGGCGCTCTTGACGGCATGCCGCATCTGAAGCGCCTGGTCGACGAGATCAACGCCCGGCCGGCGGCCGCACGCGCCCTGTCGATCAAGGACCGGCACGGCCACGTATTCAAGACCGAGATGGACGCGCAGGCCAAGAAATTCATGTTCCCGCAGAACGAGCGGCTCGCGAGCTAGATCGGCCCGCATCGACCGTGTCGTAAGGAAACGAGGCCCGGGCTGGACAAGACCGTCCGGGCCTTTTATCCGTGTCAATCTTCTGCTTCTGGAGGTCATTCATGGCCACTGTGGAAATCTACACCACCATGTGGTGCCCGTTCTGCCACCGCGCCAAGACGCTGCTGTCCAGCAAGGGTGTTGCCTTTACCGAAATCGATGTCGAAGGAAACCGCGCCAAGAGACAGGAAATGCTGGAGCGCTCGGGCGGCAGGCTGACGGTGCCGCAAATCTTCATCAACGGCGTCGGCATCGGCGGATCAGACGATTTGGCGGCGCTTGAGGCCAGTGGTAAGCTCGATCCGATGCTGGCCTAGAGCCTCGCGAACCGGGGACGATCCGATGACCCAACTCACCATCGCCTGCGTGCAGACCAACTCGAAAGCGGATCCGGCGGAGAACATCGCCGAGGTCGGCGCGATGATCCGCGAGGCCAAGGACCGCGGCGCCGATCTGATCACCACGCCGGAGGTCGTCGGTATGATGACGGCAGGCCGCGACGAGGCGCTCTCCCGTGCCCGCCCCGAGGAGAGCCACGAGGTGCTGGCGGCGTTTCGGGATCTGGCCGCCGAGCTCGGCACCTGGCTGCTGATCGGCTCGATCTCGATCAAGCTATCCGACGACAAACTGTCCAACCGAAGCTATCTGGTTGGGCCGGACGGGAGCATCGTTGCCCATTACTCCAAGATCCACATGTTCGACGTTCAGGTCGGCGACGGCACCCAGTACCGGGAGTCGCGGACCTATCAGCCGGGTGACCGGGCGGTGCTGGCGGAAACCCCGTGGGGCACCATGGGTCTGACGATCTGCTACGATATCCGCTTCCCCTACCTGTTCCGCGACCTCGCCCATGCCGGCGCCAAGCTGATCTTCTCGCCGGCGGCGTTCACCCAGGTCACGGGAGAGGCGCATTGGCATGTGCTGCAGCGCGCACGGGCGATCGAGAACGGCTGTTTCATTGTCTCGCCAGCACAGACCGGCACCCATGCCGGCGGACGCAAGACCTACGGACACTCGGTGATCGTCGCCCCCTGGGGCGAGGTCCTGCTGGATGGCGGTACCGAGCCCGGCGTATCGCTCGCGACCATTGATCTGGGGGACGTGGAAAAAGCGCGAGGCAAGGTTCCCTCACTGACCCATGATCGGTCCTACGCCCCACCGAGCCCGGCATTCGAGGGTCTGCGGGCGGCCGGGGATTGAACCACCGAGGCTTTCGCGCCAAACCGGACGGTAACGGACATCACGGGGATCAAGGACCGGTGAATTTGCGCGGCCGCGTACCCGACAACACGAGCAAAGCGGCCTGACGTGACGCCCCGGCCGACGCCAGCGGTTTATCTGCCGATCGAGACCCTGTCGCGGGAACTGGACGCGCGGTTGCTGCTGACCAGCCGCCTGCTGCGCCATCACCTGCCTGTCGTGGTTGGACAGCAGTGGCTGGTGAATCAGAACCTGGCCAACAGCTATCCACCGGGATGGGTGCTGCTCAAGGGTCTTAATCGGATTCAGGCCGGCGTGGCGATGCATCTGGCGAAACTGGGCAATGTCGTCCTGGCCTGCGACGAAGAAGCGCTAAGCCTTTCCAGCGATGCGTTCATGAGCCGGGATATTTTTCCCGAGATCGGCGCACATTGCGAACTGATCCTGGCCCAGGGCGAGTTCCACCGCAATGCCGTGATAAACCGAACCGGGTGTTCATCGGACAAAGTCGTTCCCATCGGCAACGCCCGCCTCGACCTGCTCCGGCCACGTTTCCGGAAGATCCACGACCGCGAGGTTGCGGCAATCAAGGAACGGCTCGGAGATTTCGTTCTCTTCAACACCAATACAGGCATCGTGCATTCAGCCTGGGGCAGCGAGGAGGAGCATGAGCGCGTCATGATCCGCACCGGCTGGCTTGATGAGGCCGAACCCTGGACCTTCGAGATGCATCGGCGCACCGTCGCGCTCGACCATATCAACTATGACCTCACCAAGACTGCGGTGCGCGGCCTCGCCGAGAGTGATCCGTCGCTCAATATCGTGGTGCGCCCGCACCCGGCGGAAAGTGCGGGTGCCTGGTTGACGGAGTTCACCGATCTGTCCAATGTGCGGGTGATCCGGGACGGTGGCATCGCGGCGATGATCCTCGCTTCTCGACTGGTCTTGCACACGGGATGCACAACCGGTGTCGAAGCGACACTGCTCGACCGTCCGACCTTGAGCATTCTTCCCGAGGATCCGGAACAAGACCAATGGCGGTGGTTCGTGTCGAACCACATCGTTCCAATGGCAGTGGGCGCTGGAGAGGCGATCGCCAAGGCTCAGGCCTTCCTTGCCGGGACACTCGATCTCGAGGCCGGTCATGCTTCGGAACGCAGGACGGCACGGGACCTGCATTTCGCCGGTCTCGACGGCGATTTCGTCTTTGAAACAACCGCACAGCTGATCATGAAACAGATCGAAGCGCGAGGCCTCTTGGACAAAACCCGCGCATGGGCACCTGTGAGCCCGGACAAGGTTCTCTCCTCGATGGACCGCTCGGATTACTTCAAGCGCAAGATGTCCATATCCCTTGAAGACATCACAGAGCGGTATCGCTTCCTTCTGCATCATGCCCGCGGCGGCGTGCCAACCACGATACGGCAAATCGGCGACAGCGTTTTCCTGTTCGAGCACAGTCAATCGACGGCTTAGCGGGCCCGGCCCTGGGCGTCCCCCGCTCCGGATCAGGACAGCCCGATCTTCCCCATGGCGATGAATTTTTCCCGGCGCTTGGCGCGCAAAGTGCCCGCATCCATCGGCAGCAATTCCCGGATGGCTTTCTCCACCGCATCGCCAAGGGCGTTCAGCGCGATGTCCCGTCCGCGATGGGCGGCCCCCAAGGGTTCCGGCACGATTTCGTCAATCACCGCCATCTGCTTCAGGTCCTGGGCAGTGAGCCGCAATGCCTCGGCCGCGTCCTTGGCATGCTCGCTGCTGCGCCAAAGGATCGACGCGCAGCCTTCCGGCGAGATCACCGAATAGATCGCGTGTTCGAACATGAGCACGCGATCAGCGGTCGCCAGCGCCACCGCGCCGCCCGATCCGCCTTCGCCAATGATCGCCGCCACCACCGGGACAGTCAGTCCGAGGCTGGTTTCGATCGCCCGGGCGATCGCTTCCGCCTGACCGCGCTCCTCGGCGCCGATACCCGGATAGGCGCCGGCGGTATCGACGAAAGTCAGAACCGGCAGGCGAAACCGCTCGGCCAGGTCCATCAGGCGCCGCGCCTTGCGATAGCCCTCCGGGCGGGCCATGCCGAAATTCGTTTCCAGCCGCTCCTTGGTCGTGTTGCCTTTTTCCGTACCCATGATGACGGAGGAGAAGCCCCGGAACCGGCCGATTCCCCCGACAATCGCCTTGTCCTCGGCGAAGCCCCGATCACCGGCGAGTGGCGTGAAATCCGTGACCAGGGCTGCAACGACATCCTTGAAATGCGGCCGGTTCGGGTGCCGCGCGACCTGAACTTTCTGCCAGGGCGAAAGTTTCTGATAGGTCGTGCGAAGCTGGCGGTCGACCTTCGATTGCAGCTTTCCGACCTCCTCGGCGATGTTGATATCGCCGTCGGTCGACAGATGCCGCAATTCCTCGATCTTGCCCTCGAGGTCGGCCACGGGTTTCTCGAAATCCAAAAACACGCGCGTCGGGTTCCCGCTCAAGGTTCTCGCCCCCAACATTCAGCTGACGCCATTGATTGGCATAAGCGTCTTGCCACGTCCAGCGGTTCGGCGGGCAGCAGCGAGGCCGGCATCATCGCCTTTCCGCCAAGGGATGATGCGTCTCGACGATGGATTTGAGACGCTGGCCGAGAACATGCGTGTAGATCTGCGTGGTGGATATATCGGCGTGACCCAGCATCTGCTGAACGCTCCGCAGATCGGCGCCATGATCCAATAGATGCGTCGCGAAGGCGTGTCGCAAGACATGCGGCGACACCTTGGCGGGGTCAACGCCGCTTTCAAGCGCGAGTTCCTTCAGCATTTGACCCAGACGCCGCCGCGTAAGATGTCCCTCGGCGGCACGGGAAGGGAAGAGATACGGCGACTCGGGAACGCCGCCGAGAAAATGTGAGCGGTCGGCGCGGTAGGCGGCGATGGCGTCCATCGCGGCCTCGGTCAGCGGCACCATCCGCTCCTTGCCGCCCTTGCCCCGGACAATCAGCAATCTTTGGTCACGGGCCGCCGCCGCCATCGGCAGCCCGACGAGTTCGGAAACACGCAGTCCCGTCGCATAAGCGATTTCGAGCAGGCAGACCAGACGGCGGCCCTCGGGTCCGCGACGCGCCCGCGCGCCGGAAAGCAGGGCCTCCACCTCGCCCTCCGACAGGATCTTGGGCAATGAGCGGCCGAGGCGCGGAGCATCGATGGCCGAACTGGGGTCGTCGCCGCGCAAACCCTCGGCGTACAGGAACCGGAAGAACTGGCGAAGCGCCGACAGCCGTCTGGCCGCCGTCTTTGGCGCCATTCCCGCCTGTTCCAGCGCCGACATGTAGCCACGAAGATCCTCAACCGAGCATTTGTCCAACCGGACGCCGCGAGGCGCGAGTTGGGCTTCGAAATGGCGAAGATCACGTTGATAGGCCTGCGCCGTGTTGACCGACGCGCCCCGCTCCGCATAAAGCATTTCCAGGAACGGCTCGATATAGGGGCAGTCCGCCGGCCCCGACGGGCGTCCTGGCTTTCCGCTGCTCATAGACCCGCGGCCAACGCAATTTCGAAAGCGAGCCGCCGGGCCTCGGGTTCCAGTCCCAGGGCATGCAGACTTTGAACGCCGTCGACCAGGATCGAGGCCGGAAGATCGCCCAGGGCCTTGCCACCGAACGCGATCGAAACGAGCGATACGGTTTCACCCATGCGCCCTTCGTCGACTGCATCGGCAAGCGCCCGCGCGACGGCGAAACCAGGGCCCGGTCCGGCCTCGGGAGTCAACCCGTCGACCAGACCGCGCCAGACGGTCGGCGGCACCGGGTCGCCAAGCGCCTCAAGCAGGCCGAACAGCAAGGACGCCTTTCGGCTGGCGGTGCCGGGATCACTCTCGCGCATCCAGTCCCACCAGCCTTGCAGACGGTCCGCGCGCCATTCCGAGATCTCGTCCCCGCCGGCCAGCCGCGCCAGCGGCCAAAGCCGCCGCCAGGCGTCTCCGATTTCCGGGCTGAAACTGGCCTCCCGTTCCGCGAGCCCCAGCCAGGGCCTCGCCGCCTCGAACTCATGGACCGCGAGCAGGAGCAACGCAGCGTCGGCCGCGAACCAGCCGAGCTGCGAGGTGACCTCAAGCTGGAGCGCAATCGGTGCATATACACGCGCCATCTGACCGAGGCTGCGGCGGTCCCTTGCGACGTCCACCGCTTGCTTGATCGCCTGGGCCTTGCCGAAATTCGAACTTTGCGCCCGTGTTGCACGATAAAGCAGCGCGCGGCCCGTGGGGCTGGGATCGGCGGCGGCGACGGATGCCGCGCTTTCAAGGAGTTCGGGACTGACCTGCATGGCCTCGTAAACGGCAACCAACTCAGAGGCTTCGGCGATCCCAACCGCTTCAGCCGTTTCGACCAAAGCGAAGCGGTTCGCCGGCGCGATGCTCGGATCGGTCATGAAGGAACGCAACAGCCAACGCGGCGGCGTCTCGCCGCCGGGATCCGGCAATCCGGCCCGCGCCGCCCGTGCCATCGCGACGTCCAAAGGCCGCAGAGCCTTCGCCTGCATTTTCCTGGTGGCGCCTGTCTCGCCCCCAATCGCCCGCATCAACGTGAAGAAAACCTCGTCGGCATCGTTAAGTTCGATCAGCAAACGCATGCCGAAATCGACCTTCTCCCATGCGCCGTTCAGAGCCTCGCAGAATACCAGCGCCTTCTGCCAATACCGGTCCGCCGATCTGTCCACCCATCTTGCCACCGTCTCACAGGCGCGGCCCGTGTCGTTTCGCAAAAACGCGACATCGGCGGCGAGTTTCGACAGGCTTTCTTCCTGGTGGCTCGGCGGGATGGCCGCGAGAAGCGCCGATGCCCCGGCAAGGTCGCCGGAACGGAACAGCGCGCGGACCCGTTGGAGCAGCAGCGACTCGGGCGATGCCTCGCCGGCTGGAGCAGACACCGCAGGGGGCACGGCCGCCCGTGACAGCAGAAGCCGGCGCCTTAGGTCCAAAAGCGTCCGCGATGCCGGCGCTTCCGGCAACAGCCGGATCAACGTGGCGATCACCGTGCGCGGCGTATCGCTCCACAAATCGGTATCGAAGCCGCCGGACGTCACATCAAGCACGCCGGCGGTTTCGTCGGTGAGCGCGCCCAGACTATCGACGCTGATTCCCGACTTTCCGGGCGTCGCCTCCTCTACACCGCCCTCGACCGGCGGGATCGCGGGCGCTGGCGCCGAGGGTGCCGGGGGCGCGCGCCCGGGATCGGGATTGACCTTGAAGTCCAGCGGTTTGGTGGGCAGCAGGGAACGCGGGGCCTGCGCGCCGGCCGGCGCCGAGATCAGCAAAAACGTAGCGGCGATCCCAATGCATGCCGTGACAATCGGACGGCCCGGCGCCAGGGAACGGCTCGCGCAGCTAGCGCGACAGCTTCTCATTCGGGATGACTTTCTCTACCTGTTTCGACGGCGGCGGAATGTTCCAGGTTGAAAGAAACGCGATCCCGCCGGCCAGCACCGCGACCACGACGATCAGAACGATTACAGCAGCCTTCATGATCTCGTTCTCACGATCTCGCCTATGCCTCCGCGCGCTCTTCGGGAGCCGCCTAGATCCGGCCCCGGGCGGCTTAATCTAGCGGCGGTTCCAAGAATCATGATACCGTCGATTCATGGCACGATCATGGCAGGATACTTGGCGCTCGCCGTCGATTCAACGGCGCTCCAAAATTCACCGAGTGCTCCCGATTCATACTTCCCATGGTCTTTGCCTTCGATGACTGCCCAGGACATTGTCGCGAAATCCAAATCAACGCTTCCGAAAACCGTGGTTCTGGTGGGGCTCATGGGGGCGGGCAAGACCAGTGTCGGACGGCGCCTGGCGGATCTGTTCGGTAGCCGTTTCGTCGATGCGGACAAGGAGATCGAACAAGCGGCGGGCTGCACGATCGCGGATTTCTTCGCGCGTTTCGGCGAGGAAGAATTCCGGCGCGGAGAAGAGCGTGTCATCGCCCGCCTGTTGCGCGACCCGCCCTGCGTGCTCGCCACCGGCGGCGGCGCCTATATGTCGGAGGATACAAGGCGGGAAATCCGCGATCGCGGCTTGTCGGTCTGGCTGAAGGCGGATTTGGACGTCCTGTACGAAAGGGTGGCCCGGCGGTCGGATCGTCCCCTGCTCAAGACTGAAGATCCCAAGGCAACGCTGAAAGCGATCATGGAAAAACGCTACCCGGTTTACGCGCAAGCCGACCTGACCATAGAGTCCTACCGTGGCCCGATCGAGCACACCGTCGACCGGGTTTATCACAAGCTGCTGGAATATTTCGGCCAGGCCGAAGGGGCGTGTTCATGAGCGCGGTGGAGACGGTGAGGGTCGAGCTCGGCGAACGCGGCTACGACATTCTGGTGGGCGCCGGACTCATCCGAAAACTCGGCGGCGCGGTGCGCGACCGGTTTGGTCAACGCCGTGCCTTCCTGATCACCGATGAACGAATCGCCCCGCATTGGCTCGAGGCGGCGCGGGACGGCCTCGGCGCCGCCGGGATCGAAACCCGGCACTACATCCTGCCGTCGGGAGAAAGCACCAAATCCCTGGCGCAACTGGAACGGTTGCTGGACTGGCTGCTGAGCGAAAGGGTGGGCCGCGACGGCCTCGTAATCGCGCTCGGCGGCGGCGTGGTCGGTGATATCGCCGGCTTTGCCGCCGCCATCACCTTGCGCGGTCTGGACTTCGTTCAGGTGCCGACGACGCTGCTGTCTCAGGTCGACAGTTCCGTCGGCGGCAAAACCGCGATCAACACCTCCCACGGCAAGAACCTGGTCGGCGCGTTCCATCAGCCTGGGCTGGTGGTTATCGACACCTCGGTTCTCGACACGCTGCCCAAACGCGAGGTCATGGCGGGATACGCCGAAGTGGTGAAGTACGGCCTGATCCGGGATCCGGGATTTTTCGAATGGCTGGAAAAGAACGGTGCCGAGGTGCTGGCGGGCAACGCCGACGCACGGCGCCACGCCGTGGTTGAAAGTTGCCGTGCCAAGGCCCGGGTCGTGGCTTCGGATGAACGGGAAACCGGTGACCGGGCGCTCTTGAACTTCGGTCACACTTTCGGGCACGCGCTGGAAGCCGAGGCCGGGTATGGCGGGGACGTGCTGCATGGCGAGGCGGTATCGATCGGCATGATCCTCGCGCTTGAGCTTTCCCGGCGCATGGATCTCTGCCCGGGGCAGGACGTGGATCGTGTGCGACGCCATTTCGAGCGCGTCTGTCTGCCCACCGACATCGCCTCGATAGCGGCGGCACGCAAGTGGACCGCCGACGGCCTGATCGGCCACATGCGGCACGACAAGAAGGTTCTCGCCGGCCGCATGCGGTTCATTTTGGCGCGCTGCATCGGCGATGCCTTCGTGACCGCCGATGTCAAAGAGAGCGACGTCGCCGAGATCCTGACACGGTCCCTCGCGGCGATGGAAACCACCTAGGAGAACCGAGCCGGTGACACTCGAAATCGGACTGCTGGATCAAGGAGACATCGCGACGATCGCCGCGATCCTTGTGCTGATTCTCTTGTCCGCCTTCTTTTCCGGGTCGGAGACGGCGCTGACGGCCGCCTCGGAGCCGCGGATCCACCAACTGTCCTTGCGTGGCCATGAAAGAGCCAAGTTGGTTCTTCGGCTGCGTGAGCGGAACGAGACGCTCATCGGCTCCATTCTCATTGGCAACAACATCACCAACATCTGCGCCTCGGCCCTGGCCACGAGCCTGATGATCGCCCTGTTCGGCGAGGCCGGCGTTGCCTATGCCACTCTGGGCATGACCATCCTGGTGGTGATTTTCGCCGAAGTGCTGCCGAAGACCTATGCGATCAACAATGCCGACCGTTCGGCCTTGGCGGTCGCGCCGCTGGTGTTCGCGCTGGTTTGGATTCTCAAACCCTTCAGCGCCGCCGTCCGGATGATCGTCGTCGTCGTGCTGAGACTGTTCGGCGTGCGAACCTTGAACGCGATCGACGAGGGCAAGCGCGAGGAAGAGCTGCGCGGCATGATCGATCTTCACCGTGGCCCCGGCGCCGATGTCAGCGAGGAACGCGCCATGCTGCGCAGCATTCTCGATCTGGGCGAGGTATGGGTCGAAGAGATCATGACCCATCGCCGCAACGTCGCGATGATCGACGCGGATCTGCCGCTGGAGACCATCCTGGACGAGGCAATGGAGAGCCCCTACACCCGAATTCCGCTCTACCGGGGAAGCCAGGACGAGATCATCGGCATCCTTCACGGCAAGGCCCTGTTGCGGGCGATCCGCAGCCACGACGGCGAGGATCTCGCGAGCCTCGATATCGAAAAGATCGCGACCCCGCCCTGGTTTATCCCCGAATCGAACAATCTGCTCGACCAGCTTCAGGAGTTCAGGGCCCGGCGCGAACATTTCGCCGTGGTGGTGGATGAATACGGAACCTTCCAGGGGGTCGTGACCCTGGAGGACATTCTCGAGGAGATCGTGGGCGAGATCGACGACGAGCACGACATCGCTGTCCCCGGCCTCAGGGTTCAGTCCGACGGCTCGTATCTGGTGAGCGGTGCCGTCACGATCCGGGACCTCAACCGGGAACTGGACTGGAGACTGCCCGACGAGGATGCCTCGACCATCGCCGGCCTGGTGCTCCACGAAGCGCGGGTGATACCGACCGTCGGCCAGGAGTTCCTGTTCCACGGGTTCCGCTTCAAGATTCTTCGCCGCCAGCGGAACCAGATCACGCAGATCCGCGTCTGGAAGGTCGAACCGGAGCCGGCGGCGGCCGAATCCGAACCGGCCTGATCGCCGTGGCGAAGCTAAGGGATCTCCGCTAACATTCGCGACGGGCTTGAACACGAGGTTGGCGCAATGCACAGGCGGGTGGGAAGCTAGGACGGCTGTCCAGCCCACCACCGGGAAAAGGTCGGGGGAACACGGATGCGCAGGATCATGCCGGATGTCGTCGGATCCCAACCGCTCTCGACCCTGTCCGCGGACGATTTGGTGATCGATGCCGTGACGCTCATGGCCGAGCGGCGAATCGGAGCCATTCTGATAACCCGGAACCGGGATCTGGTCGGCATCATCACCGAGCGTGATATTGTTTTCCGCGTGGTCGCGGCAAGACGTGATCCACAAACCACGAAAATCGCCGATGTCATGACCGCGAACCCGGATGTCATCGCGCCCGGGGCCGATGTGATGACCGGTCTTGAGCGGATGCAGAGCGGCGGCTACCGCCACCTGCCGGTGGTCGACGACGGGGCGCTGGTCGGTATCGTCTCGATTCGCGATATCTATGCGAGCGTCCGTGCCGAGCTTGAGGAAGCGGTGATCGAGCGTGATGCTTTCCTCACCACCGCCTGGGACGACAAGCCACAAGATTGAGCGCTGGAACCCGAGGTTGACCGGCTTCGGCAAGCGGCTATCTTCACCGCGGCGCCAGTGCCGCCTCCCCAGTCCCGGTTCATGGAAACACCGAAATGCCGCTATCCCCCGCCGCGCCGCGAGAGCCCCTGCACATCCGGACCGTGACCTGCAAAGGCTATCTGCGCGATGACGGTTTGTGGGATATCGAAGGTCATTTGACCGACGTAAAGACCTATGGTTTCGACAACGAGCACCGTGGTCACGTCGACCCGGGAACCCCGATTCACGACATGTGGATTCGCCTGACGGTCGACAATGACTTCCAAGTCCGCGACGCCGAGGCCGCCACGGATGCCAGCCCCTATTCCATTTGTCCGGACATCACCGTGAACTTCGAGCGGCTGAAAGGACTGACGATCGGCCCGGGGTGGCGCAAGCGCATCCACGCGCAACTCGGCGGCGTGCATGGATGCACCCATCTCGTGGAACTGCTGGGGCCGGTGGCGACGACGGCCTATCAGACGATTCACTCATCCAAGGCCAAGGCCCGGCGCGCGGCGAAAATCGCGAATGACGATCCTCGCGATCAGCCGGTTGCCTCCGGCGGCAAGCCCCGGCTCCTCAATACCTGCCACGCTTTTGGAGAATCCAGCCCCGTGGTTCAGAAGTACTGGCCGGATTTCTACAAGGCGCCGCCGGCGTAAAGCGCCAAGGCGCGCCGTTTCACGCGCGGCGCGCGGGCAGAGATCAGCGCGCGCCGAAGACCTCGTCGAGCACCGGGCCCGCGCCGTCCGGCCCCTCCGCGCGCAGGGGGCGCACCGATTGATGAGAGTGTTGACCAGAGAGGCGCTGCTCCATGGTTTCGGCCAGCCGCTGGTAGTAGGCGAAAACGAACACACGGACCGCCGAGGTCATCGCGGTCTTGCCCCGCCGCTCGTCGATCTCCGTCGCGAGCCGGTGAATCGATTTGCCCTCCCTGTCGCAGATCGAAGCGAGTGCATCCCACATGGACGGTTCCAATCGCATGCTGGTCCGTCTCGACCCAACCATTACGTTCTTGCTTACAAGCGTCGACAAGGTTCACCCGGATACGTTGCGGGATCTCGAAGCTACGTAAGCGAGGCTTCGAGTTGCGGATAAAACCTACATTGTCATGCATAATATGCAACCATAAAAAGACAAGTTTTATTCTTGTCCATTTTTAGTTGCGTAAACCCGCCATGCGGAACGCGCTCGTTTCAGGGATCTACGGCGCCGACGCGCTGATGCTGAGCGCATGAACCGGCCCCGCCAACTCGTCAGCGAGGATCTTGTTGATCCGCCGCTGGGCGGCAACGCGGCTCTCACCCTTGAAGGCGGCCGACACCACAATCACCTTGAAATGCGTCTCTCCCTCCGGCCGGGCGCCGATATGTCCGGCATGCAGATGCGACTCATCAATGATCTCGAGATGGCTGGGCGACAGTTCAGCCGTCAGTTTGGTCCGGATGATATCCGCCACGGACATGGTGCGTTCTCTTTCGGGTTTGGCTATGGTGCAAACTTGAATGGCATGCACCGGCGTCCTGGGCAAGACTTGACGGACGCGGTTGGACATGGGGTCGGCTTGTTGGCACGGGCAAGAAAATACAGCGCGGGGCGTGACGGCGAAGAGGCATTGCGGCTGGAAAACCGCGAGGCCGATGTTTCGACACGATTTTGCGATTTCAAGGACTGTACCGAGGAGGGCGTGCACCGGGCCCCGCAATCACCGGGCCGGCTGACCGACTATTTTTGGTTCTGCCTGGAGCATGTCCGCGCGTACAATAAATCCTGGAACTACTACGCGGACATGTCCGACGACGAGGTGGAGGATGCGATCCGCCGGGCGACGACTTGGGAACGCCCGAGCTGGCGGTTCGGCGCCGGACGAAACGACGGCCGCGCCTACGATCCTTCCCGATTCAGGGATGCTTTCGGTCTGTTCGACGAGGACGGGCCGGGCGGGCCCGCAGGTGCCAAGACGGAGCAGAAGAAAGCCGTCACGCCGGAAGCGCGGGCGGCCGCGGTGATGGGCCTGACTTTGCCGGTGACCATGCCGGAACTCAAAGCCCGCTACAAGGAACTCGCCATGCGCAATCATCCGGATCGCAATGGTGGTGACAAGGAAGCCGAAGAGAGGTTGAAATTGATCAACGAGGCCTATACGACACTCAAGCGCTTTCTTAACTAGGCGAGGGCCGCCGAATTTCGATCCCGGGACCAGGCGGTCAATATCATTCCAACAACACTGGAAATGGCCATGTCGGCAGCACACATCTATGAGCGGAAGCCCGCTCACCATATCGAGAAACCGGACACCGAGATTTCGGTCCGCGAGGTCTTTGGCATCGACATCGACATGAAAGCGCCGGCCTTCTCGGAAGCGAGCGAGTACGTGCCGCTTCTGGACGAAGCCTATCTCTTCGATCACGAAACCACGTTGGCGATCCTCGCCGGCTTCAAGCATAACCGCAGGGTTATGATCCAGGGGTACCACGGGACCGGAAAATCGACCCATATCGAGCAAGTCGCCGCGCGCCTCAAGTGGCCCTGCGTTCGGGTCAATTTGGATAGCCATATCAGCCGTATCGACCTTGTCGGCAAGGACGCGATCGTGCTTCGCGACGGCAAACAGGTCACCGAGTTCCGCGAGGGCATCCTGCCCTGGTCGCTGCAAAATCCGGTTGCCCTGGTGTTTGACGAATATGACGCCGGCCGCGCGGATGTCATGTTCGTGATTCAGCGGGTCCTGGAACAGGATGGCCGGATGACCCTGCTGGACACCAACAAGGTCATCACGCCGAACCCGTATTTCCGGTTGTTCTCGACCGCCAACACGGTCGGTCTCGGTGACACGACGGGGCTGTATCACGGCACCCAGCAGATCAACCAGGGCCAGATGGACCGGTGGAACATTGTCACCACACTCAACTATCTCGGCCACGAGGCGGAGTCCGGAATCGTTCTCGCGAAGTCCCCGAGCTATGACAGTGCGGAAGGCCGCAAGACGATCTCGAACATGGTCGCGCTCGCCGATTTGACGCGCCAGGGCTTCATGGCCGGAGATATCTCAACTGTGATGTCGCCGCGGACCGTGATCACCTGGGCCGAAAACGCCGTGATCTTCGGCGATATCGGCTTCTCCTTCCGGCTTTCCTTCCTCAACAAATGCGATGAGGTCGAGCGGGCCACGGTGAGCGAGTACTACCAGCGGTGCTTTGGCGAGGAATTGCCGGAAGGCAGCGTCAAGGCGGCGTAAAGCGACAATCAATCACGGAGCCACCGATGGCGGCGCCTTCTAGAGACGACGAACATCCGGTCGAGGTGTTCAAACGATCGACGGCGGCAACCGTTCGCGCGATGTCGGGCGAACGGGAACTGGAAGTCAGCTATGGCGCGGAGACGCCGAGTGTGGCGGCGGAACGGGTACGGTTGCCCTTGCCGCCCCGTGATCTCGATCCGACGGAAGTCGCGAAGGTGCGTGGCGAGGCGGACAGTATCTCGCTGCGTCTGCGCCACCATGACGCCAAGGTGCATGCCCGCAGAATGCCGTCCGGCCAGGCCGCGCGGGAAATCTTCGAGGCGGTCGAGCAGGCCCGTGTCGAAGCGATCGGCGCGCAGCGGATGCTCGGTGTGGCACAGAACCTTGAAGTCGCACTGGACGACCGGTACCGCCGGCGCGGCTTCGAGCGGATCAGCGACAAGGACGACGCGGCGCTGACCGATGTCATCCGCCTGCTCGCCCGCGAAGCATTGACGGGACAGGCGCCACCTCCCTCCACGAGACGCGTGGTCGATCTCTGGCGTCCGTGGGTTGCCTCGAAGATCGGGGAGACCCTGAATGGGCTCAGCGCGCATCTAGGCGATCAGGATTCCTACGCCGAACACGCGCGCCAAATGATCGTCGATCTCGATCTGGAGCTCGGCGAGGACGGTCTATCGGACGACGACCCGAGTGATTCCCAGGACGACAGCGAAGGCGGCGATTCCGACGAGATGAACGATTCCGGTACTCGCGGGGCCAGCGAGGACGGCGAGGAATCGGAAATGATCCCCTCCGAAATGGAGGCGGGTGATGAATCGGCCGAGGGCGAAGACGGCGAGGACATGGACATGGAACCCGGAGGCGGCGACGAAGAACCCGCCAATCCCGGCACGCCGCCCATGTACCACAACTCCGACGACGCCAGGAACGCAGTCTACAAGGCCTATACCACCGAATACGACGAGGTGGTTCCCGCCGCCGAACTCTGCGACGCCTCGGAACTGACCCGGCTTCGGGCCCTGCTGGACCAGCAGTTGAACCATCTGCAAGGCTTGATCGGCAAGCTGGCGAACCGCTTGCAGCGCAAGCTTCTGGCCAAGCAGAACCGGTCCTGGCTGTTTGATCTCGACGAAGGTGTTCTGGATGCCGGACGGCTCTCCCGTGTGGTCACGCAGCCGCTGTTCCCGCTATCCTTCAAGATTGAGAAGGACACGGAGTTCCGCGACACGGTCGTCACGCTTCTGATCGACAATTCCGGTTCGATGCGGGGCCGCCCGATCACCATCGCAGCGATGAGCGCGGATATTCTCGCCCGGACCCTGGAACGGTGCGGCGTCAAGGTGGAGATTCTCGGTTTCACCACCCGGGCCTGGAAAGGCGGCTCCGCCCGCGAGAAATGGATCGGCGGCGGCAAGCCGCAGAACCCGGGGCGCCTCAACGATCTGCGGCATATCGTCTACAAATCCGCCGATGCGCCGTGGCGTCACGCCCGCAAATCCCTTGGCCTGATGCTGCGCGAAGGGATTCTCAAGGAGAATATCGACGGCGAAGCTCTCATGTGGGCGCATCAGCGGCTATTGGCGCGACCCGAGGAACGCAAGATCCTGATGGTCATCTCCGACGGCGCGCCGGTCGAGGATTCGACGCTGTCGGTCAACCCGGGCAACTACCTCGAAAAGCATCTGCGCGAGGTCATCGGCTATATCGAGAACCGCTCTCCGGTTGAACTTGCGGCGATCGGCATCGGCCACGATGTCACCCGCTACTATCGCCGGGCGGTGACCATTGTCGACGCCGAGCAGCTTGGCGGAACGATGATGAACCAGCTTGCCGACCTGTTCGACGAGGACGATGCGGCAAGCGGCCCGCGTGGCCGGCGCCGACGCCCATCCACCGGGAACAGCCTCGGACGCTGATTTCCGGCGAAGAGTCCGGCTTCAGCGATGCCGGTCGCGGGTTTCCCGCGCAATCATGTGGTTCAGCAGGATCACCGGCAGAATTCCGGCGGCGACGATGGTCAGCGCCGCCAGGGAACAATCCTCAAGCTGTTCGCTGGATGCGTACTGATAGACGAACGTCGCCAGGGTGTCGAAATTGAACGGCCTCAGCACCAGGGTCGCCGGCAGTTCCTTCATCGTATCGACAAAGACCAGGACCGCGCCGGTAAGCACGCTGCCTCGGATCAGCGGCAGATGCACGCGCACCAGGGTCGCGAAGGGCCCGTGTCCGAGGGTGCGGGCTGCCATATCGACATTCGGTGTAACCTTGCCGAGGCCCGATTCCGAGGCACCGAGAGAGACCGCGAGAAAACGCACGACATAGGCGATCAGAAGAGCGCCGATGCCGCCGCTGATCAGAAGGCCGGTCGAAATCCCGAAGGCGTCCCGCATATAGCTGTCGACGGCATTGTCAAAGGCCCCGACCGGAAGCAGCACGCCGATGGCGATGGCGATTCCCGGCAGGGCGTAACCGATGCTGGCCCAGCGCACCGCGCCCCGAACCAGGACGGAAGGCCAAAGCCGCTGGGCATAGGCGAGAAAAACCCCGATCACCAGGGTCAGCGCTGCGGCGATCGACGCCAGCATCACGCTGTTTCCGGCATGGCTCAATGTCGCGGCGAACTCGTCCTCGCCGAGGTGCCGTACCGCGTAGTTCAGCAGCACACCGGCCGGCACGAAAAATCCCGCGACGGCCGGAAATGCGCATCCCAGCATGGCCATCCCGGCTTTCCAGCCGCGAAGCTGGAAACCCTGCGGCGGTTTTCTGCGCGTTGTCGTACCGTGAAAGCGCTGACGCCGGCGCGAATGGCGCTCCAGCCAGATCAGCAGCACCACGAAACCGAGCAAAACCAGCGCGATCTGCGCGGCGCCGCCGGGATTGCCCATGTCGAACCAGACATCGAAAACCCCAGCCGTCAGGGTCCGGACCGCGAAGAAGTCGACCGTGCCGAAATCGTTCAGGGTTTCCATGAGGGCCAGCATGACACCGACCACGATCGCGGGCCGCGCCAGGGGTAGAGCCACGCGAAGGAAACTCTCGCGCGGGCCGCGGCCGAGGGTCCGGCTTACCTCAAGGGCGCACACGGATTGCTCGAGAAACGCCGCCCGGGCAAGCAGATAGACATAGGGATAGAGGACCAGGGTCAGCATGGCGATGGCCCCGCCGATGCTGCGCACGGGCGGAAACCAGTAGTCCCGGGCGTCGTGCCAGCCGAACACCGCGCGAAGGGCGGTCTGAACCGGACCGGCGTATTCGAGAATGTCCGTGTAGGTATAGGCGATCACATAGGCCGGCATCGCCATCGGCATGATCAGGAGCCACGCGAAGACCTTTCGGCCCGGAAACCGGCACATCGCCACCAGCCAGGCGGCACCGGTTCCCATCAGGGCGACGCCGATACCGACGCCCAGCATGAGCAGCAACGTGGTCCCGATATAGCCCGGCAGCACGGTGGCCGCGAGATGCGCCCAAGCGTTTTCCGTCGGGAACAGGGCGATCCAAGTGATCGCCAGCACCGGCATGGCGATCAGCGCGACGGTGAGGGTCGCGCCGATCGGCCAGATGATATGAGCACCGGCAACGGGGGCGCGGGCCGGGCCATCCCGGACCGCGGCTCCCGCCGGAACGGTGTCCGCCGCCGTCACCGGCTAGCCGTCGAACCCGACACGGTCGACCATGCGGGCCGCGTCGTCCCGTAACTTGGCAATGGTCGCCAGATCAAGCGTGTCTGAGGTGAAGGTGCCCCATGCCTTGACTTGCGGAAGCCACGGCACGCCCGGACGCACGGGGTATTCATAATTCTGCTCGGCGTAGAGGGTCTGACCCGGCCCGGCGAGGAATTCCATGAGTTTCACCGCGTTGTCCTTGTGCGGCGCCGCCTTGGTGAGCGCCACCCCGGAGATGTTCACATGGGTGCCACGGTCCTTCTGGTTGGGAAACACCAGATAGACCGAGTCCGCCCAGGGACGTTGATCGTCTTTCTCCAGCATCTTGCCATAGTAGTAGTGGTTGCCCAATGCGACATCGCATTCGCCGGCATGGATCGCCTTGACCTGGGCACGGTCGTTGCCCTGGGGCTTGCGCGCCAGATTGGCCTTGACCGCGGTGAGCCACTTCTCGGCACCCGTCTCGCCGTGATGGGCGATCATCGAGGCGATCAGGGCGAGGTTGTAACTGTTCTTGCCGCTGCGGGTACACACCCGGCCCTTCCATTTGGGGTCGGCGAGATCCTCGTAGCTCTGGATCTCTCCGGGCTTCACCCGCTCCTTGGAGGCATAGATGATCCGCACCCGGGTGGTCATGCCGTACCAATGTCCCTCGGGCTGCCGGTAGGCCGGCGGGATCGCCGCCTCCAAGGCCGGCGTCTTGACCGCCTGGGTGACGCCCGCCTCGAACGCATCGTTCAGACGCCCGATATCGACGGTGAACAACAGATCGGCCGGGCTGTTCATGCCCTCGGATTTCAGCCGCTGGATCAGGCCCTTCTCGGCGAACACCACATTGACCTTGATACCGGTCTCCTTGGTGAAGGCGTCGAACAGGGGCTGAACCAGGAACTGCTGGCGGAGCGAATAGACATTCACTTCCTCCTCCGCGGCGGCAAGCTGCGCAGATGAGAAGAGGGAGGCACCGATCAGCAATCCCATCAATGATCGGCTTAGGCTGTTCGTACTCATGTCGGCTCCTTGTTATTGAGAACGATTTGCAATTGGGTCGCTGTTTGAACCACCGGCGCGATCGAGTCAAGCTCAATTGCGAATCATTCGCAACGAATTTCATATGTCGTTTTCGGGACCGGTCAACCGACCAGTCTTACTTGACTCGGACCGCCGTTGCTCCGACAAATCGTCCATCGGCGGTTCCCGATCGGGATGAAGAGGGAACGCGGAAGGTGATTTCGCCGAAAGCGGTCACCCAGCCGCGGCTGCCCCCGCAACTGTGAGCGGCGAGTGCCGGTCCCAAAATGCCACTGGATGCGCCCCAAGGGGCCGCCGGGAAGGCGGGGCCGCCGCGACGACCCGCGAGCCAGGAGACCTGCCGCCGGTGTCGTCGCCAGTCCGGGCACGGGGTGCTGTCGGGACGCGGATCCTCCGTTCGGTGACGACTAAGCGTAACCGCTTGGCCTTGGGAGGGACCGCATGAGCCGCACGACTGAACAGAAATCGACCCGGAAGATTCCGGCAACCGTGATCACCGGATTTTTAGGCTCCGGCAAAACCAGCTTGATTCAGCACCTGATCGCCACCGCCAACGGCAAGCGACTGGCTTTCGTCATCAATGAGTTCGGCGACCTCGGCGTCGACCGCGAGCTGCTGCTGGGCTGCGGTATGGAAGATTGCGGCGAGGAAGACGTCGTTGAACTGGCTAACGGATGCATCTGCTGCACGGTCGCCGACGATTTCCTGCCGACCATGAAGACGCTGCTGGACCGCGAGGACCCGCCGGATCACATCATCATCGAAACCTCGGGGCTGGCCCTGCCGAAACCGTTGATCAAGGCGTTTGCCTGGCCCGAGGTGCGCACCCGCACGACGGTCGACGGCGTGATCGCGGTGGTCGATGCCTCGGCGGTCGCGGCGGGCCGTTTTGCCTCGGATCCGGCCTTGGTACAGGCCCAACGCGAGGCGGACGAGTCCCTGGATCACGAAAGCCCGTTGGAGGAACTCTTCGAAGAGCAAGTGCAATGCGCCGACATGGTGATCCTCAACAAGACCGATTGCGTCACCGAGGCGGATTGGGGCGGGATCGATTCCATGGTCGCGCGGCATCTCAGACCAGCCGTCAAGACATTGCGTGCAAGCCATGGCCGCATCGATGCTTCGGTTCTCCTGGGGCTGGGGATGGAGGCGGAGGGCGATCTCGACAGCCGCCCGTCGCATCACGATGACGGCCACGAACATGACCATGAGGATTTCGACAGTTTCGTGATCGATCTTGGAGAGATGTCGGATGCCGACGCGTTTCTGGCAAGGCTTGAGACGGTCATCGCCGCCCACGACATTCTACGCGTGAAGGGTTTCCTCGCCATCAAGGACAAGGGCATGCGGCTCGCGGTGCAGGCGGTGGGCGGACGCATTCAGAGGTATTTCGACCGAGATTGGCGGGACGGCGATGTTCGTTCCTCCCGGTTGGTCGTGATCGGCCATCACGGGCTGGACGAGCCGGTGATCGGCGCGGCCTTGCGCGGCTAGCGGGGCCGCGATGCATCTTCTCGCGGCGACACCAGGCCGGGCCACTGACGGCGCCGAGGCGGTCGATCTCGGCCAAAGCCCGGGCGAGATCGTCATCCTGTCGGCCGCCGATACCGACCTTGCCTGTCTCGCCCAGGCGCAAGCGCGGCTGATCGCGCGGGACGGAGAGGCGTCGGCGAACGTCCGTCTCGCCAATCTGATGCAGCTTTCCCACCACCTGTCCGTCGATCTCTATGTCGAACAGGTGATCTCCAAGGCGCAGCTGATCGTCGTGCGGCTCATCGGCGGCAGCGGCTACTGGCCCTACGGGATCGAACAGATCGCCGGCGTCGCGCGGGAAAGGAACATTCCGCTCGCCGTTGTGCCGGGAGACGACAAGCCCGATGCGGCTCTGATGGCCTGTTCCACCCTGGACAAGGAATCCGTCCACCGGTTCTGGGGATACATGGTCCAGGGCGGGGTTGAAAACGCGACCTCGCTGCTCAACTTTGCGAACTCTCTGCTGGGCCGAGGCAACAGGTGGACCGAGCCCGCGCCCTTGCTTGCCGCCGGCCTCTATTGGCCCGATCTCGATCTGCCGGGGTTGCGCGACATCGAAACGCGGTGGAGAACCGATTGTCCGGTCGTCGGCATCGTCTTCTATCGGGCTCTGGTGCAGGCCGGAAACCTGAGCGCCGTGGACGCATTGATCGCCGCCTTGGCCGAGCGGGGCCTGAACCCCCTTCCGATCTACGTCTCCAGTCTGAAGGACACGGCATCCGCGGATCTGGTTTCTGCCACCCTACGCGCGGCCGGAGCCGCCGTTGTCCTAAACGGCACCGGATTCGCGGTTTCCAAACCCGGTGCCGAGCGATCGCCGACACCGTTCGACGCCGCCGATTGTCCCGTGATCCAAATCATCTTCTCGGGCAGCGACCGCGTTGCGTGGCAAACCTCCTCAGCCGGTCTGTCGGCCCGGGATATCGCCATGAATGTCGCGCTTCCGGAGGTCGACGGCCGGATCATCTCGCGCGCCGTATCCTTCAAGGCGGAAACCCGATACGACCCGGCGACGGAGTGTTCCATCGTCGCCTATGAACCGGAAGCCGGCCGCATCGCCTTTGTGGCCGGTCTTGCCGAAAGCTGGGCGAGGCTGCGCCGGACCGCGCCGGAAAACCGGCGTGTTGCCCTGGTCCTGGCGAACTATCCGAACAAGGATGCGCGCATAGGAAACGGCGTCGGGCTGGATACGCCGGCAAGCGCGGTCAGGCTCCTGCGCGCCTTGTCGGAACGAGGCTACCAGGTCGACGACGGGCCGGAGGACGGCGAGGCGCTTATGGCGCGGCTTCTGGCGGGACCTACCAATGCCGCGACGCGTCCCGGCGGCACCAACTTGGCCCTGAAGGATTATCAGGCCTTCTTCTCTACTCTCCCGGAGCAGGTTCGGTCCGAGGTTCTCCAGCGCTGGGGAGCGCCGGAAAACGATCCGTTCGTATCTTCGGGCGCATTCGCCCTTCCCGTGCACAGTTTCGGGAATGTGGTGATCGCGGTTCAACCAGCGCGCGGCTACAACATCGATCCGAAGTCGACCTATCACGATCCGGCCCTGGTCCCCCCGCACGGATACATTGCGTTCCATGCCTGGCTTCGGCGGAGTTTCGATGCTCATGCCGTGGTCCATCTCGGCAAGCACGGCAATCTCGAATGGCTTCCCGGCAAAGCCCTGGCCCTGTCGCAAGAGTGCTATCCGGAAATCGCGCTGGGCACCTTGCCGAACCTCTATCCCTTCATCGTCAATGATCCCGGCGAGGGAACCCAGGCCAAGCGCCGGGCGGCGGCGGTGATCGTCGACCACTTGACGCCGCCATTGGCCAGGGCGGAGACCTACGGCCCGCTCCGGGATCTGGAAGCCTTGGTCGACGAGTACTACGAAGCGTCGGGCCTTGATCCCCGGCGGTTGGCGTTTCTGTCCGACAAGATCCTCGATCTGGTCGGACGTCTGCGTCTGGATCTCGATTGCGGGATTGCCGAAACGGACAGTCAGGCGGAGAAACTCGCGAAGTTGGACGGCTATCTCTGCGAGCTGAAGGAGTTGCAGATCCGAGACGGTCTCCACGTGTTCGGGGAAACACCAGCGGGTTCGCTGCAGGACGATCTGCTCGTGGCGTTGTTGCGCTCTCCACGCGGAGCCGGCGACGGGCCGGGCGCGTCCCTGCATCGCGCCCTGGCTGCGGATCTCGGCCTTGGCGGATTCGACCCCCTCGATTGCGCGCTGGCGGAGCCGTGGTCCGATCCCCAACCTCGAGCTCTTGCCACGGTCGCGCCGGACTCTCCCTGGCGCAGCAATGGGGACACGGTGGAACGGCTGGAAATGCTGGCGGCGGCCATGGTGTCTCAAAGGACCGCCGTGGACCCGGGCTGGACGCGGACCCGCACGGTCTTGGATCATCTCAATGCCGTTATCCGTCCCGCCGTCCAATCCTGCGGCGATTCGGAACTCGCCGGCCTGCTGTCTGGTCTCGACGGCCGTTTCGTCCCGCCCGGTCCATCCGGCGCGCCGAGCCGAGGCCGGCCGGAGGTCTTGCCGACCGGACGGAATTTCTACTCGGTCGATACCCGCGCGGTTCCGACGCCCGCGGCCTGGCATCTGGGTTGGAAATCCGCCGGCCTCGTTCTGGATCGCCACCGCCAGGAGCACGGCGAATGGCCGCGCCGGATCGCCCTATCCGCCTGGGGCACGGCAAATATGCGCACCGGTGGCGACGACATCGCCCAGGCGCTGGCCTTCATCGGCGTCCGCCCGGACTGGGAGCCCGCGTCGGGACGGGTGACCGGTTTCGAGATCCTGCCGCTTTCGGTTCTGGAGCGCCCCCGGGTCGACGTCACCTTTCGGATCTCCGGCTTCTTTCGCGATGCCTTTCCCTATCAGATCGATCTATTGGACTCGGCCTTCCGGGCGGTTGCCGCCCTGGACGAGCCCGAAGCGATGAACCCGCTCGCCGCTTCGATGCGCCGGGACCGGCAAGCCCTGGAAGCCGCCGGCGCCGATGCCGAAGAAGCCGGCCGGCGCGCGGCCTTCCGGGTTTTCGGCTCGAAACCAGGGGCCTATGGGGCCGGCATGCAGGCCCTGATCGATGAAGGCATCTGGGAGACTGACGAGGACCTCGCATCCACTTATCTCGCGTGGGGCGGTTACGCCTATGGCGACGGCGCCGGGGGCGAGGACGCACAGGACCTGTTGCAAACCCGGCTATCCCAGGTCCAGGTCGTCCTGCAGAACCAGGACAACCGCGAGCACGATCTCCTGGACTCCGACGATTACTACCAGTTCCAAGGCGGTCTCGCCGCTTCGGTTAGGCATTTCTCGGGCGCGCAACCGGCGATCTATCACGGCGATCATTCGCGGCCCGAAACGCCGCGCATTCGAACGCTGGAGGAAGAGGTGGCGCGGATCGTCCGTGGCCGCGTCGTCAATCCCAAATGGATCGCCGGCGTCATGCGCCACGGCGACAAGGGCGCCTTCGAGATGGCGGCGACGGTGGACTATCTCTTCGCCTTTGCCGCCACCGCGCGCTGTGTCGGCGACCATCATTTCGATGCCGTGTTCGAGGCGTTTCTCGAGGATGCGTCGGTTCTGGCTTTTCTCGAGCGTCACAATCCGGACGCGCTCACCGATATCGCCGCGCGTTTGGCCGAGGCCATGCGGCGCGGGTTATGGCGCCCGGGACGCAACACAATCCCGTCCCGGCTCGAAACACTGAAGGGGGCGGCGCGCTAAAGTTTGAGGAACGGATTGAGCATTCGCCCCACCAGACCCGTCAGCTTGACCGGCCCATCGGCGACCACAAGGCATAGGCACGGCGCATCGGGGTCGGCGACCGGCATGTGCGACAGATCCGGGTCCGCGTGGCAGACATCACCGGGGCCGTAATGCTCGTGACCGTCGCTGAACCCGCCTTGCAGAACCAGCGTAAGTTCCTCCCCGTGTGCGTATGATTGGGGATCGAGACACCCGGCTGAATCCGCATCAGTGATGCCGAGAATCGATCGTCGTCGGCGATCACGTCGATTTCCTCGATTCCTCTCGCGCGCCGGGTCCAGACCGTCGCCCTGTCTCTCGCCGCCAGAAAGCGTGACAAGGGAGACGGAAGACGATCAAGACCATCGGCGAATTTCGGGCCAGCATTCTGGCCGGTTCCGGTGGAGGTCTCGACTTCCGCACCCGCGAGACGGTCGAACGCGGATTCAAGGGCGCCCGCTTCCATGGGAACCGGGTCGATCGCTTCCAGATAGGCGCCGCCGATCGTCTCGATCGACGCCACATCGTCGCGGCATTGCCCGCAAAAGCTCAAATGGGCGGCGACGAGAAGCGACACGGGCGCCGGAAGAGAACCGGAGGCATAGTCGAAAAGCACATCGTCCTGAGCATGAAATCGGGGCATGGGCGAGCTACTCCAAATCCTCGAGCTCCCTGCGCAGGCGCAGAAGAGCGAGGCGAATTCTTGATTTGACGGTGCCGAGCGGAAGCGACTGCTCTAACGCGATCTCCCGGTGCGACAAGTCTTGGAAAAAGGCCAAACGGACGAGCGATGCCTGTTCCTCCGGCAAGCCCGCGATGGCGGCCCGAAGCCGTTCATCCTGTTGGCGGCGCAGCAGAGGCACGTCAGCAGCTTCCGGCGTCGCACCCGCGAGCACTGGGTCGTTGGGGTCAAGTTCCGGCCGCAGTTCCCGGCGAATCCGGTCGATCCGCTTGTTTCTGGCGATGGTGAAGATCCAGGTGCTGGCGGCGGCTTGGCGCGAATCGAAACTCGCCGCCTTGCGCCAGACCGTCAGCATTGTTTCCTGAACCACCTCCTCTGCGGAGCGGTCGTCGGTGCCGAGGCGCATGACATAGGATTTCAGCCTGGGGCGAAATGCGTGAACAGGCCTGCGAATGCGGACCGGCTATGGTCCCGCGCGATGGCCTCTATCATTTCCTCGAGCGACATCACTGCTTCCGGACTGGTTCGAACGCCCGTTTGCCAAGGGTTTGGACGTTGTAGAGCCGGCACCCAGCAATACACAAGGGACGAGGCGGGATCATTTCCCAGGAGTGAGGCGTTAGCATATGACATGCGCATGATACGTTACGCCGCCGGTCGCGGATCACCGCTAGCGCCGCCTTCGGCGCCCTTTGCCATGGTCGCGCCAAATAATTGCCGCATTGTTTCGATTGCATCCCGGTCCCGAGGATGGCAATTCATCTTCAACGCGATAGACAAACGCCGACCAGGGCAGAATGGAATGATACGGGTCTTAGTCTCCCTTCTCTTGATTCTGATCACCGCCGCAACGTGGACATCGACTTCCGCCAGCGCTCAAGACCTCAAGGAATTGGGCGGGCACGGAAAATGGACCGCCTACTCGTTCGAGGACCGTGGCAACACGGTCTGCTACATGGCGAGCGCGCCGACAAAACAGAGCGGCGACTATACCAAACGCGGGGAACCCTACGCGCTGGTGACCAACCGGCCGGCGACCAAATCGAAAGGTGAGGTCAATTTCGTGGCCGGATACACCTTCAAGGACGACGCGCCGGTGACGGTCATCATCAACAAGCAGTCCTTCGAACTTTTCACGACAGATGATCGTGCCTGGTCGCCGGACTCACAAACGGACGTCAACCTCGTCAAAGCGATGGTCCGTGGTAGTTCAATGACAGTGGAAGGTGTTTCCAGCCGGGGAACGAAAACAACCGATACCTATTCCCTCAGCGGTTTCACAGCGACTCAGAAACTGATCGACCGGGCGTGTCCGATCAAATGAACGAAACCACAGCCGACCGCACGGACCTAATCGGGCTCACCCGGAACGAACTCGCCGACGAGCTGTCGGCGCTCGGGCTGCCGGCGTTCCGCGTCGGTCAGGTCTGGCATTGGCTGTATCATCGGGGCGAGACTGATTTTGCTCTGATGACGACCCTGGCCAAAGCGTTGCGCGCTCAATTGGCTGAGCGTTTCACCGTTGGCCGCCTGGAGGTCTCTCGCGAGCAACGTAGCGTCGACGGCACCATCAAATGGCTGTTCCGGTTCGCCGACGGAAATGAAGCGGAGACCGTATACATTCCCGAAGAGGATCGCGGCACGCTCTGCGTCTCCTCGCAGATCGGCTGCACCCTGACCTGCTCTTTCTGCCATACCGGCACCCAGCGTCTGGTGCGCAACCTGACGGCCGGCGAGATCGTCGGCCAAGTCATGGCGGCGCTCGACGCTCTGGACTCCTGGCCGTCGAACAAGGAAGGCCGTCCCATCACCAATATCGTTCTGATGGGCATGGGTGAGCCGCTCTATAACCTCGACAATGTCGCCAGGGCTCTGAAGGTAATTTCGGATAACGAGGGTATCGCGATTTCCAAGCGCCGGATCACCCTGTCGACCTCGGGCGTGGTTCCGGAAATGAAGCGCTGCGGCCTGGAGACCGGCGTTAACCTCGCCATCTCGCTGCATGCCGTCAACGACGCCGTGCGCGACATCCTGGTGCCGATCAACAAGAAATACCCGCTGGCGGAACTGCTGCAGGCGTGCCGCGATTATCCGGGCGTCCACAACGCCCGCCGCATCACCTTCGAATATGTGATGCTGAAGGACCTGAACGACAGCGTCGCCGACGCCAAAGCCCTGTTGAAGCTGATCAAGGGCATCCCGGCGAAAATCAATCTGATTCCGTTCAATCCGTGGCCGGGTTCGCCCCACGAGTGTTCCGATACCGCGACGATTGACGCCTTCGCCGGCGTGATCATGGCGGCCGGCTATCCCTCGCCGGTCCGGCGGCCGAGAGGCAGCGACATCCTGGCGGCATGCGGCCAGCTCAAATCCGACAGCCAGCGCCTGCGCAAGCGCGACCGCGAAGCCATGGCCCTACCAGCCGCCTAGGTTCCGGTGCCGGTGAACGCGGCCACGAAATCGCTCGACGTGGCGACGCAGCCGAAAACCCCGTCCTCGATCGTTACCATCCGAACCGCCGCCGCGTGCAAGTCCGGGTCGACGCAGCCGCAGCAGTCGGACAGCAACAGACACTCATAGCCTCGATCGTTCGCGTCCCGCAGCGTGGTGTGGACACAGACATCGATGGTGTTCCCGCAGAATGCCAGATGGCGGATGTCGCGAACCGTCAGAAGATCGCCGAGATCCGTGCCGTGAAAAGCGCCGTTGGCGCGCTTGTCGACAACCGGTTCTCCCGGCGCCGGCGTAAGTTCGGGGATGATCTGCCATCCCGAGGTACCGCGGATCAGGGACGCGCCGTCGGCACCTCGAAGCGCGCCTCTGTATCGGTTGCGGGCCTTGCGGAATTCCGGGTGATCGGCCTGGTCGGCGCGGTATCCCTGACGCGTATGGACCACCAGAAGCCCCGCCGCGCGGGCCACCGCCAACACCGCCTGGATTGGCTTTATCGGTGCGCGTAGCGACGCCGTATCAAAGCCCATGCGATCCATGTATCCCCCAGGCGCGCAGAAATCGGCTTGCATGTCGATGACCAGGACGGCGGTTCGGGCCGGATCGATCGTCCCGCTGATCGGCCAGGGAAAAGGCTCGGCGGCGACGGCGGCGATGGAAGGCATGGCGTTTCGTTCCCAATATTTTGTTTTCATTTGGCCAAAGCCGCACGGGCATTTGCAAGTGTGCGGCGTTCCGGCTCCATTCGACGGACGAACCGTTTTCGCCGGAAGGTCACGGATTCGTTGATTAAGTTTTCGACTTGGCATCATTGAAAAAATCGCGGTTTGCCCCTATCTTATGCTTTAACAGTCCACCTTTTTTCCTGGAGAGGAAAATATGGCACTAGATCCACGTTTCATGACTCGCGCCCAAGCTCAGGATGCGCATGTCGATGTCGGCCTGCGGCAGTATATGCTGGGCGTCTACAATCACATGACCATCGGCATGGCGATCACGGGTCTCGTGGCGCTCGCCGCGAGTTGGGCCGCCGTCCAGGACGGCCAGCTGACGGCATTCGGGCAGGCGATCTATGTATCACCGCTGAAATGGGTGGTCATGCTGGCGCCAATCGGGATGGTGTTCCTGTTCGCCGCCAAGGTCCAGACGATGGCCGCTTCGACCGCGCAGATGGTGTTCTGGGTGTTCGCCGCTCTGATGGGCCTGTCGCTGTCCAGCATCTTTCTGGTCTATACCGGAGCGAGCATCACCCGGGTGTTCTTCATTACCGCCGGCATGTTCGCTGGGATGAGCCTCTATGGCTACACGACCAAGAAAGACCTGACGGGAATGGGTTCGTTCCTGTTCATGGGCCTGATCGGGATCCTGATCGCCTCGGTCGTGAACATCTTCCTCGCCTCCACGATGCTCCACTTCGTGATCTCGGTGATCGGCGTTCTGGTCTTCGCAGGCCTCACTGCCTATGACACGCAGTCAATCAAGAACGAGTACTGGGAAGGCGACGACTCCGAGATCCAGGCGAAGAAGCCAATCAACGCGGCGCGCTGCGGCTTTACCTGGACTTCATCAACCCTGTTCTATGATGCTGCTGCATCTGTTCGGAAACCGCGAATAGCAGAAGCTCTTCGAACATGCGAACGCCCGGACCTGGTCCGGGCGTTTTCTATTGACCGTTCTTTGCGAAGCGTGCAAAAGACGGAGCTGACTTCGCAAAGCGCTTGAATTAGACTGATACTGAACTCTTTGAGCATCGTCCCGCGCCGGGCGCGGCAAGGATATCTGCCCTATGTCGACACAGACCATGTTCGAGGTCCACACGCTCAAGGGCGGGCAATGGCAGGTGGATTCGACCTATCAAAATCGCGACCAGGCGATTGAAGTCGCGCGCAGTCTGTTCGGCGAAAAATCTACGAAGGCGTCAAGGTAATCCAGGACAGATATGATCCGAATACAGGTGATAACCGGGAATCCGTCATCTACGACAGCAACAAGCAGGTAAAGCCGCGGGCCGCGCCAGCGTACGGAAGCGGAAGCGGCACCGCCGCGGCGGGGTCGTCCGGCCCCTGCAGCCAAGCCCGGTAAATCCGGCGGCGGCAAGGACACGACACTGGCGCTCAAAGCCTCGTTGCTGCTTGTGGTTATCTCGCCGGTGGCCTCGGTCTGCTCTACGGCCTTGAGTATGTGACCGCCTGGTTTAGCAAACTTTTCTGACAATTCTTTGGGTTTGCGCATAGCCGGTATGCCGCGCGTGCCGGCATGCATGCCGTCACGTCAAGACTTGCAACTTCGGGATGGACATCGCACGCAGAATCCTTGTGTTGCCGAGCCGAATCGTCAATTATGTCCGCGACTTACGCTTATGGAGAGGCCGATGCGCGGCGCGGGTTTCGCGAGCTTGGTGGTCCTTTCCGGACTTTTGTCCGGTGCGGGTTCATGGACTGGCTCTCCGACGATCCCGACAATCTGAAACTTGCTGCCTTGGTCCGCGAGGAGGTCGAGCGCGCCGATGCCGAGCGCGGAAAGATCCGCCGTGACTACATCGATCAGCGGATCGACAAGAAAAATACAGAACGTTGGTCAGAACGATCAAAATTGAGCGATCTAGAGTCGAAGATTTCGGAACTCGGCACGCGCCTGGACGTGGTCTCTCGGCGTGCCGGGACGCCTGAACTCGCGCTTTCCGTCGACAGACCGGCCGGTCCGACGTCCGAAGATTTCGAAAAATTGCGCGGCGATATTCAGGCGACGATCGGGCGCTATCGGATCTGGATCAGAGGACGCCGGACAGCGCGACGCGGCGACGAACGCGCGTTTCCGAACGCCTGGAATACCGCACGCGGACAGTGGAATGGCCTCAGCAGCCCGCCGATACTGGCCCGGGGTCCATCTCGCCTTGCTATAAGTCCCACGAAGCGGCGCTGCGGGGCTGGGAGGTTCTACTGCGGAAATATGCGTCGGTTCTAGGCGGGCATGAACCGGCATTGATCGAGATTGAAACCGTCGCCGGCCGGTTCGTGCGGCTGTTCGTCGGCGGCAGTTTTCCAGGATCTTCCCTGGTCACCTTGCGCAATCAGATCCGGGCCGGCGGCGACTATGCCATGATCATGCCGATGCCCCTCACCTCGGAAATGGATTGGGTACGGCCGGCCGGAAACCGGCACCGGTCCTGACCGAGGGTTCAGCCCGTCTCACCGGTATCGATGACCTTGATTTCGCGCGTGATCTCCACGGCCTTGCCCAGCATGACCGAGGCGGAGCAGTATTTATCGGCGGACAAGCGAACCGCTTCGGCGACCCGGTCTTCGGACAATCCGCGACCGGTAACCGTGTAGCGCGCGTGGATGCTGGTAAAAACCCGAGGTGGCTCGACGGCCCGTTCGGCCGACAGCGCGACCTCGCAATCCTCCACGGGCTGGCGCATGCGCTGTAAGATGTGCACGACGTCGATGCCGGAACATCCCCCTAGCCCCAGCAACAGCATTTCCATCGGACTCGGTCCCAGGCTGCCGTCCGGATCATCGGATTGCGATCCGTCCATGATCACGCCATGCCCACCGCCGGAGGCGCCGATAAAACGCAACCCTGAAACCCACTTCACCTTCGATGTCGTCGCGGCCATGCCGTTTTTCCTTTGTCCAGCGGCACCTCGGCTGATCGAAGGGCCGGTCACGGCATCAGGTTTGCGGCCCGGAGTTCATCCCGCGGAACCAGATCCATAACCGTATGGGTCCGGCTCTGCTACCTAACACCACGAATACGAATAAGTCGGAGTCGCGCCCGCGGCAACCGGCAACATCCGCGCATCATGGGAGGAGACCGATGCGACTTTCCAATACTCTCAAGTACTGGCGCTTTGGTGCCATGGCGATGGTTATGGGCGCTGCGGCCTTCATGCCCGCTACGGTCGCGTCCGCCGCCGATATCAAGCCGGTCACGTTGCGCCTGGCATCGGATCTCGTCGGCCCGCCGCATCCCGCGGCCATCGCGATCGAGTATTTCCGGGAACGTCTTGCCGAAGAAATTCCGGGAAGCGAGGTTCGGATTTTCTATGCCGGCGCCTTGTATCGCATCCCCGAGGCGGTGGAGGCGATGACCGAGGGCAACCTCGAGATGACCTGGGGCCAGTTCGGCAAGACCGCTCAGGTCGACCCGTTCATGAACGTCGTGATCGGTCCGCAGATGGTCACCACTCCGGGGGCGATCAATGCCCTGGACAATTTCGAGACTGTCAAGATGTTGAAGGACCGCTTCACCAAGCTTCACAACATCAAGGTCTTCGGCACTGCCCATATGAGCATGTATATGGGCGCGGGCGCCGGGTTCCGCTTGCTGACCCCGGAGGACTTCGCCGGCAAGAAGATCCGCTCCATGGGCCCAGCCGAGAACGCGGCGCTCAAGGCATGGGGCGCCAACCCCACCACGATGGCCTTCGGCGACGTTCCGCCGGCGTTGCAGACCGGCGTGATCGACGGGCTGCTGACCAGCCTTGGCGGCTTCAACAACGTGAAGGATCAGGCCCCCTACTACACGGTCGCGGGCATCAATGGCGTCGTTGGCGACTACTATTGGATCGGCGGAAGCCTGTCCTGGTGGGACAAGCTGGACGCCAAGCAGCAGGCCGTGATCGAGAAGCTCCTGGTTGAGGAAATCCTGCCCTTCCAGAAGGTCATGAACTGGTGCAACGATCGCCGGCTGCTGGACAAGTTCGAGGTCACCGACCCGTCCAAGCCGGGCATCTACATCATGAAGGCGGCGGAGCAGAAGCTGCTGGCCGACAAGCTGGGCAACGCCACCGCCGAATGGGTGAAGTCCAACACGCCTGACGAAGCCAATCCGTGGGTCGACAAGTTCGCCATGGAAGCCAAAGCGGCCGTCGCAGCGCATCCGATGGGCTCGGATCCGCTCGAAAAAACCGACTGCACGAAGGTTCAGCACTACTTCACCAAGTACAAGAAGTAGACGCTGATCTTGGTCCACCGGAAGCGGTGGAACCTCTCGTTTAAATTGCGGCGGGGGTTTGGGTTTACGATCCAGGCCCCCGCTGGTCGGTTCTGAAGTGGGTCACATCATGGATGATGTTCTCGACAGCCTTTACCGAAAAGTCAGGTTCGTCCTCGACGTTATTTTGGCGAATGCCGCCGCGTCGGTGCTGCTCGCGGCAACCTTGCTGGCGATCGTGGAGATTTTCCGCCGATACATTTTCGGCTTGGTTTTCGAATGGGGTCAGGACGCCGTCACCTACATGCTGATGGCGGCGGTGTTCCTGTTCTTCGCGGTGACGCAAGCCCGCCGCGGCCACCTGGTCATGAGCGCGGCGATGGATGCCCTGATCGCCAAGGGCTGGAACCGTACGGTCTTGGTCTGCCGATTGATGGTGAGCGTCGTTTCCCTCGCGCTTTTTATGGGTTTTGCTTACTGGAGCATCTCCACGATCGACAGGACCATGGCCCTGGCCCGAAAGACCCAAAGCCTGATTCTGCTCATCTGGCCGTTTCAGTTTTGCCTAGCGCTCGCATTTGGGTTGATGGCTCTGACCACGCTGTTCCACGTCTACCAGGACTTCCGTGCCTTGAACGGGAAAACCGTTTTCCCGTGGGCCCCGGCTGAGACCCATACGGACATCTAATAGACATCTGACCGAAGCGTCGCCTAGACGCCAGCAAAGGACGCCTGACAATGCATTTGCTCGGTTCCAGCCTGCTTGTGCTCCTTGTGATCGGCGCGCCGATCGGTATCGCTCTCGCCGGTGCGACGGTTCTGGTGGTGTTCACCGATCCGATGCTGTCGCCGAACGCTTTGTTCCGGGCCTTCTTCAATTTCCTGTCCAGCTATACGCTGATGGCGATCCCGTTCTTCATCTATGCCGGTTTCCTGATGGAGCGCACCGGTCTGATCGCCAAGCTGTTCGACCTTGCGGATGCATTGATCGGCTGGCTGCCGGGCGGTTTTGCCTACGCGACCCTGCTCGCCGCCGTCATGTTCGGCGCGATTTCCGGCTCCAGCACGGCGATGGCCGCGGCGATGGGTGTGATCGCGTATCCAGAGATGATCCGCCGCGGCTACCCGGTCTGGATGGCGGCGGGCATCATCGCTTGCGGCGGCGGCATCGCCCTGCTTATCCCGCCGAGCATCACCCTAATCCTGTTCGGCATCATCACCGAGGAATCGATCGTCGCCTTGTTCTTCGCCGGTGTGGTGCCCGGGCTCATGCTGGCGCTCAGCGACGCCGCGGTCATCATCGTGATGTCCTTTTACATGAAACTGCCGTCCGGCACGTTCAGCATGTCGCACCTGGTCACGTCGCTCTGGAAATCCTGGCCGGCTCTGCTGATGCCTGTGATCATTCTGGGCGGGCTTTACGGCGGCCTTTTCACCCCCACGGAAGCCGGCGCGGCAGCCTGCGGATACGCCATGGTCTATGGCCTTCTCTCCGGCGGAAGACGCTTCCTTGCCGAGCTGATGCCGACCACGGTCCGGGCGATCAACCTTACCGCGATCGTGTTCTTCGTTCTGGGTTGTGTTGGCGTGTTCCAGTTCCTGCTGGCGAACAAGGGATGGCCGCAGGACGTCGCGTCCTGGGTCAACGGGCTCGGTCTCACGCAGATGGGCTTCCTGGTGATGCTCCTGGTGGTGATGCTGTTCCTGTCGATGTTCCTGACCGGCGTCGCGATCCTGGTTCTGACGGTCCCGATCTTCTTCCCGGTGGCTCTGACGCTCGGTGTCGACCCGATCCATCTCGGCATTCTCACTGCCTTGGCGATCGAGATGGGCGGCGTCATTCCGCCGGTCGGACTCAATCTCTTCGCGGTCAGTGGGACAACGGGAGTGTCGGTCACCAAGGTGATGCAGGGCGCGATACCCTTCCTGTTCACCGACGGATTGGTGCTGGTCCTATGTCTGCTGTTCCCGATCCTGGCGCTCTGGCTACCCAACAACGCGGTGCAGTCGGCGTTCGGAAACTGACCGGGATGCTGTCCTAACGCTCTTTCACATAGGGCACGCCGATCGCCCGAGGCGCCACCGCCTTGCCGATGAACCCGGCCAGCAGGACCACCGTAAGGATATAGGGCAGCGCCTGGATCAGTTGCACGGGGACCTCGCCGATTCCCGGAAACGCGACACCCTGAAGGCGCACCGCCACCGCGTCGAGAAAGCCGAACAGCAGGCACGCGGCCAGGGCCGGCCAGGGCCGCCATTTTCCGAAGATCATTGCCGCCAGGGCCATGAAGCCCTTGCCGGCGGTCATGTCGCGGATGAAGGCGGCTGAATGGCCGGTCGACAGATAGGCGCCGGCGATACCGCAAAGCAGGCCGCAGCACAGAACCGCCCCATAGCGCAGCCGCGCGACGGAGAGCCCCGCCGTGTCGACCGCCGCCGGCGCTTCGCCCACGGCCCGGAATCTGAGGCCGAACCGGGTGCGCTGAACCACGAACCAGGTGACCGGAACCACCAGAAGCGCCAGATAGACCAGGATATTGTGGCCACTGATCAGTTCCTTGTAGACCGGCCCGAGGATCGGCACGGTGCCCAGCGCGTCGGCGAAGGGCCAGGTGATCCCGGTGAAGCGGGCGCTGTCCGGCAAAGGCGGCGTCTGGCCCCCCTGCTGAAACCAGGCGATGCCGAGCACCACCGTCAGGCCGGCCGCGATCACATTGATGGCGACGCCGCTGACCACCTGGTTGCCGCGATGGGTGATACAGGCGAACCCGTGCAGCAGCGCGAGACCGAGCGAGACCAGAACCGCCACCGCCAGCCCGAGCCAGGCGGAACCGGTGACGGCCGCTGTCGAGGCGGCGGCGAAGGCGGCGGCCAGCATCTTGCCTTCCAGCCCGATATCGATGATGCCGGAGCGTTCCGAAAACAGTCCGGCCATGGCGCAAAGGATCAGCGGTGTCGCCACCCGCAGGGTTGCGTCCAGGGTCAGCACGACCAGGAGCCAGACCTCGTCCATCTCTAGGTGCCCTCGGCCGCGCGCGCGGGCCGCGTGAAAAGCCGCGTCATCAGCGGATTGACCATCAGCGCGAGCGCCCCGGAGAACAGGATCACCAGGCCCTGAATGACGACCACCATATCCCGGGAAATGGTCGCGAACTCGAAGTCGAGTTCCGCCCCGCCCTGGTAAAGCGCGCCGAACAGCAAGCTCGCCAGCACGATGCCGAAGGGATGATTGCGGCCCATGAGGGATACCGCGATCCCGGTGAAACCGAAACCGGCGGTGAAATCCAGAAGCAGGCGGTGCTGCACCCCCATGATCTCGTTCAGGCCAACCAGGCCGGCAAGCGCGCCCGAGAGGCACATGGAAAGCATGATGATCCGCTTCGGGTCGATCCCGGCATAGACCGCCGCCGTTTCGTTATGGCCGGTGGTCCGGATCGCGTATCCCCAGCGGGTTCGCCAGATGAACACCCAGACCAGCGCACAGCAGGCAAGCGCGATCAGGAAGGAGATGTTGAGCGGGGAGCGCGCCACCGCGAAACCGAACACGCCCAGAAGGTCGTGCACGAAGGGCAGCCAGGCGCCAGGCGCGAACTCCCGGGTCTCCGGTGACATCTGTCCCGGCTGGATCATCACATTGACCAGCAGGTAGACCATGACCGCCGAGGCGATGAAGTTGAACATGATCGTGGTGATGACGATATGGCTGCCCCGGTAGGCTTGCAGATAGGCGGGCACCGCCGCCCAGGCCCCGCCAAAGACCGCGCCGCCGACCATCGCCAGAGGCACGATCAGGATCAACGGCAAGGTGGTGTCGAAGGCAAGACAGGCAAGCCCGACTCCAAGGCCGCCGATATAGGCCTGGCCCTCTCCACCGATATTGAACAGGCCGGCATGAAACGCGACCGCCACGGCGAGGCCGGTGAAAATGAAGTTGGTGGTGTAGTAGAGCGTGTACCCGATGCCCTCCTCATATCCGAGGGCGCCGCGCAGCATGACGGTAAGCGCCTTGATCGGGTTCTCCCCGATCGCGAGGATCACCAGGCCTGAGACAATGAACGCGGCAAGAATGTTGATCAGCGGAATCAGGCCGACATCGACCCAGCGGGGGAGCTGACCCGGGCCGTTCATGCCGCCGCCTCGTTTTGCGAGACATTGGCCATCATGAGACCGATGGTACGCTCGTCGGCATCCGCCGCATCGACGGTCCCGACGATCCGGCCGGCCGACATGACAATGATCCGATCGGATAGCGACAGAATCTCGTCCAGCTCCACCGATACCAGCAGCACCCCGGCGCCAGCATCGCGCATCGCGATCAGATTGGCATGAATAAATTCAATAGCACCAATATCGACACCCCGTGTCGGCTGTCCGATCAAAAGAAGCCGTGGCCTCGCCTCTATCTCCCTTGCCAAAACGATTTTCTGTTGGTTCCCACCGGAAAAATTCGCGGATTTGAGCGCTGGATCTCCTGGTCTGACATCAAAATTCTTCATCTTATTGGTGCAATCAGCAAGGATGGCCGCGACGTCCATGAACGGCCCGGTATTGAACCTTGCATCGTCGTGATAGCCGAGGATGCTGCTTTCCCTGGCTTCGAAAGGCATCACCAGCCCCATGCGGTGCCGGTCCTCTGGAACGTGGGCGACGCCGGCGTCCCGCAGCTTCTTCGGATCGCTCGGGCTGACCGGCGTGATCTCGGGCCCGCCGGCAATCCGGATCGTTCCCTCGCTCGGCGCGCGGATCCCGGCCAGCGCCTCCAGCAACTCACTCTGGCCGTTGCCGGACACGCCGGCGACACCGACGATCTCGCCGGCCCGCACCTCCAGATCCGCATTACGGACCCGCTCGATGCCGGCCGCATCTCGGATCGTCAGTCCGGTCACCGTGATCACCGGTTCACCGGGCCGGGCCAGCTTCTTGTCGACCCGCAGCAGGACCTTCCGGCCGACCATCAGTTCCGCCAGCTCCTCAGGATCGGTCTCGGCGGTCCGCCGATGGGCCACCATCTCGCCACCCCGCATCACCGAAACCGTGTCCGTGATCGCCATGATCTCGCGCAGCTTGTGGGTGATCAGCACGATGGTGACGACCTGCTCTCTGAGCGCCGCCAGAATCTCGAACAGGCGATCGGTCTCGGCGGGGGTCAGCACGCCGGTCGGCTCGTCGAGGATCAGGATGCGCGCGCCCTTGATTAGCGCTTTCAGGATCTCGACCCGCTGCCGCGCGCCGACGGGCAGATCGGCAATCAGAGCGTCTGGATTCACGTCGAGGCCATAGGTCCGCGACATCTCGACCAGTTTCGCGCGTGTCGCGGCGGCCCCGGGCGCGAGCAGGGCGCCGCCCTCGCCTCCAAGCATGACGTTCTCAAGCACGGTGAAGGTTTCGACCAGCATGAAATGCTGATGAACCATGCCGATCCCAGCGGCGATGGCGTCGTGACTGTCCCGAATCACGCACGGGACCCCGTCCATGAGGATGTCGCCGCTATCGGCCTGATAGAAACCGTAGAGGATCGACATCAGGGTCGATTTTCCAGCCCCGTTCTCTCCGATGACGCCGTGGATGGTCCCCGGCATCACTTTCAGCGAGACGTCCTTGTTGGCGTGAACCGGTCCGAACCGTTTGTTGATCCGGACCAGTTCGATCGCCGCGTCGCTCATCCCACGCGTCCCACCCGCGCCCGCTGCCGGGCGCCTCAGCCCGGGCAGCTGTTGTCGGCCATGTAGTCATGCACCTTGATGGAGCCGTCGAGGATGCCCTTCTCGGCCTTTGCGACGGCCGCCTTCATGCCGGCGTCCACCAGGGAGGCGTTGTGTTCGTCCAGTGCCCAGCCGACGCCATTCTCGGCAAGCCCGAGCACCTGGATACCCGGCCTGAAGCTGCCGTCCTTGGCGGATTTGAAGACGTTGTAGGCGGCCACGTCGACGCGTTTGAGCATCGAGGTCAGCATGGTGCCGGGATGCAGATGATTCTGGTTGGAATCAACCCCGATCGCGAGCTTGCCACTGTCCTTGGCGGCCTGGTAGACGCCGACACCAGTCCCGCCGGCGGCCGCGTAGACCACATCGGCGCCGCGGTCGAACTGGCTCTTGGCGAGCTCGGCGCCCTTGGCCGGGTCGTTCCATGCCGACGGGGTCGAGCCGGTCATGTTCTGATAAACCTCGCCGCCGCTGTTCTGCCACTTCACGCCCTGCACATACCCGCAGGCAAAGCGGCGGATCAGCGGGATATCCATGCCGCCGACGAATCCGACCTTGCCGGACTTCGACGCCGCCGCCGCGAGCACCCCGACCAGGAAGGAGCCTTCCTGCTCCTTGAAGACGATCGATTGCACGTTCGGCAGATCGACCACCATGTCGATGATGGCAAAGCGGGTGTTCGGGAACTCCTTGGCGACTTTTTCGATCGCCGGCGCCTGGGCGAAACCGACACCGAGCACCGGATCGGCGCCGCGCTGCGCCATCCGCCGGATCGCCTGTTCGCGCTGGGTGGCGTTCGTCACCTCGAACTCGCTGTATTTTACGCCGCTTTCCTTGGCGAATTTCTCGACGCCGTTATAGACGCCCTCGTTGAAACTCTTGTCGAACTTGCCGCCCATGTCGAAAACGACGGCAGGCTTGAACTCGGCCGCCTGGACGGTTCCGGCCGCGACCATGGCAACCGCGGCAATAAGCCAACGCTTCATGATACATCCCCTTTAAGGTTTGACGTTCGGGCCGGTCGGAAACCGGATTGTTCAAAAGTCTATCAGTCCCACCGGCGGCGTCCAACGAAAGCTGGTGAACCTAAAAGACCCTCATGTACTTTTTCCGTATCCCCTGAGCGGGCGATGATGCGGGGTCGACTCTCATCCAAGAGAACCATATATTTGGTTAATGAAGTCCTCGAAATCGCAATATGTAGTCGTTCATGGCTCTTGAACGCGAATGGACCGAGCCCCGGCAATCGCCCCGGGTTCGGCGCCTTCCGGAAGGATTGGTTAATCGGATCGCCGCCGGCGAGGTGATCGAGCGGCCAGCCAGCGCGGTCAAGGAACTGGTCGAGAATGCGATTGATGCCGGCGCGGGCCGGATCGACGTCCTGATGCGCGAGGGGGGCCAGGTGCTGATCTCGGTGACCGATGACGGCCATGGCATGTCGGCGGAGGATCTCGTCCTGGCGGTGGAGCGGCATGCCACGTCGAAGCTGCCGACCGACGATCTCTGGCATATCCGCACGCTCGGATTCAGAGGCGAGGCGCTTCCCTCGATCGGATCGGTCAGCCGGATGACCATCGCGTCGCGCCAGACCGGCGAGGATGGTGTGATCGCCGATGAAGCCTGGGAAATCTCGGTCGAAGGCGGCATCGTCAAGGCTCCGGCTCCCACAGCCATCAGCCACGGCACCAGGGTCGAGATCCGGGATCTTTTCTATGCCACGCCGGCGCGGCTGAAATTTCTGAAGGCGCCACGCACCGAGTTCAGCCACGCGGTCGAAGTCGTCGAACGGCTGGCCATGGCGCATCCGGATATCGCCTTCACCCTCGGCGACGGCAACCGCACGCCGGTCCGGCTCGGCGCGGCACAGGGCGACCTGCTCGACGCCCGTCTCGCGCGGCTGGGGGCGGTTATGGGACGCGAGTTCGAAGAAAACGCCCTTCCCGTCGATGCCGAGCGCGAGGGCTTTCACCTCACTGGTTATATCGGTTTGCCAACGATGAACCGTCGCACCTCCAGTCACCAGTTCCTTTTCGTCAACGGCCGCCCGGTCCGCGACAAGCTGCTTTACGGCGCAGTGCGGGGCGCCTATTCCGATTTCGTCGCCCATGACCGGCATGCCATGGTGGCCTTGTTCCTGGAAGCGCCGGAAGAGGCGGTCGACGTCAATGTGCATCCCGCGAAGACCGAGGTTCGGTTCCGCGAGCCGGGACTGGTGCGCGGCCTGATCGTCGGTGCCTTGAAACACGCGCTCGCCGAAGCCGGGCATCGTGCCTCGAGTACCGTATCGACGGCCACCCTCGGTGCGCTTGGCCGATCGGCCGACGGAGGAACGAATGCGCCCTTCGGGCGCCAGCACGGCACGCCTTGGCAATCCTGGCCGGGGGGGCCGGGGAGACATGTACCCACCGGCGGGCAAATCCCGCGCGGACTATCGGAGAAGAATTTCGCCTACCAGGCGCCCGAGGCTGGCGCCCGGTTCGAATACGGGACCGCTCCCCAAGCCCGAACGATGGACGAGATCGTCGACCAGGATCACACCGGCCTGGGACCCGGAGAGCCACCACCGCAAACCTCTCATCCCCTCGGCGCCGCGCGCGCGCAACTTCACGCCACTTACGTCATTGCCCAGACCGAGGACGGGATCGTGATCGTCGACCAGCACGCCGCCCACGAACGGCTCGTCTACGAGCGCATGAAAAAGGCCCTCGCCGAAGGCGGGATCAAGCGTCAGATGCTGCTGATTCCCGAGGTCGTCGAGCTTGAGGAGGGCGCGGTGGCCCGCCTCGCGGAGCGGGCCGAGGAGTTCGAGCAGTTGGGCTTGGTGCTGGAGGCGTTCGGACCGGGCGCGGTGGTCGTCCGCGAGGTGCCGGCACTGATGGGAGAGGCCGATGTACAGGGACTGGTGCGCGATCTCGCCGAGGATCTGGTGGAGATCGGGACCGCCCTGGCTCTCGAGGATAAGCTTGCCCATATCTGCGGCACGCTCGCCTGCCACGGCTCGGTCCGCGCGGGGCGGCGTCTCAACGGCGAGGAGATGAATGCCCTGCTTCGCGAGATGGAGGCAACGCCGCATTCCGGCCAGTGCAACCACGGCCGTCCGACGTATGTGGAACTGAAACTGTCGGACATCGAACGATTGTTCGGCCGGCGCTAGGCTATCAAGCTGCCGGACATCCCTAACATCCGCTCCGTTCACTCTTTAAACTACGATCCGGAACGCCGCCCAGTTCGCGTGGTGCGTTCGTCTCGATCGACCGCGAGGCCGCGCCATGCAGACTGTTCCCGTCGTGAAGCTGCCGGAAGGCCCTGTTCTGATGGATGGCGGCATGGGGCAGGAACTGATCCGACGCGGCCAGCCGGAGGGTCCGAACTGGTCGGCGCAGGCATTGATCGGCACCCCCGACATGGTGCGCGAGGTCCATGAGGATTACATCCGCGCCGGGGCCCGGATCATAGTAACCAATACTTATGCCGTGGTCCGCCGCCGCTTCAGCGAGAGCGAGGTGCCGGACCGGTTTGCCGCGCTCAACAGGCTCGCCTGCGAGATGGCGCGCCAGGCCCGCGACAACGCCGACCCGTCGGTGCTGATCGCCGGCTCGCTTCCCCCGATTTATGGCAGCTATCGACCCGATCTGGTTCCTGACGTCGACGATCGAACCTTTGTATCGCGAGCAGGCTGAAATTTTGGCGCCTCACGTGGACTTCTTGATCTGCGAGACCATGTCGACGGGTGACGAGGCGCGCGGGCGGTGTCCGGCGCGGCATCCACGGGCAAGCCGATCTGGGTGGCCTGGACCATCGCGGATGACGAGCGGGCTTGTCTGCGAAGCGGCGAGAGCCTGGCCGAGGCCTGGGCGGCGCTGGACGGCCTGCCGGTGAGCGGGTTGTTGCTAAATTGCTCGTCGCCGGAAGCGATCACCGCCGCGATGCCCACACTCGCTGCTTTGTCAGACTGGCCGGTCGGCGGATACGCGAACGGCTTCAAGGCGATCCCGACGAATGGTTCGGGCCACGGGACGGGCTCGACGCCTTGGGCAAGCGGCGTGACCTGACCCTGGACGCCTACGCCGAGATCGCCGCCGGTTGGATCAAGTCCGGCGCCAAGCTGATCGGTGGCTGCTGCGAGATCGGTCCGACGCATATCGCCCGGATGAATGGCTTGCTATCATGAACCTGGAACGCGGCCGCATGCCGCGGGCACAGGGATCACGCCATGGCGAAGATCGAGGTCGAACGGGACGGCCCCGTCACCACCATCATCCTTAACCGGCCGGAAGCGCGAAACGCCCTGGATCTTGAGGCGACGTCTCTGCTCCACAATGCCTTTCTGGATTTCGACCAGGACCGGGACGCCCGGGTAGCGGTGCTCTGGGGCGCCGGTGGAACTTTCTGTGCCGGCGCGGACCTGAACGAAATGGCCGGCAAGGGTGCGGTCTACAAGCCTTGGGCCGGAACCGAGGGATCCCTAGCGCATCCGCTGTCCAAGCCCATCATCGCCGCCGTCGAGGGGCATGCGGTGGCGGGCGGCCTTGGCCTCGCGCTTTTCTGCGATATGCGGGTGGCGACGGAGACTGCGGTTTTCGGCGTCTTCTGCCGGCGCTTCGGCGTTCCCATGAGTGACGGGACCACGGTCCGCCTGCCGCGTCTGATCGGCATGGGCCGGGCCCTCGACATGCTGAATACCGGACGGCCGGTGGATGCCGCCGAAGCCAAGGCGATGGGCCTTGCCGACCGGGTAGAGCCCACCGGACAGGCCCGCACCGCCGCCGAGGCCGTCGCGCGGCAGATGGCACAGTTTCCCCAAACCGCCCTGCGCGCCGATCGCTGGTCGGCGCTTACCTCAACGGGTCTGCCTCTCGCCGAGGCGCTGGAACGCGAAGCCGAAGGCGCCGAGGAGGCTAAACGCGTGGAAGCGGCGTCGGGCGCGGCCCGGTTCGCGGACGGCGCGGGCCGTGGCGGCGGCAGAGAATAAAAATAGGCCGGGCTTCATCAAGGGAAGCTATTCGTGGAACAAGTCTCTCAGCACATTTACCAAATCGCCAATCATTGCGTCCGTGTGATGCGGCGTCGGCGTAAAACGCAGACGTTCGGTCCCGACGGCCACCGTTGGGTAATTGATCGCCGTCACATAGATCTGAAACTCGTCCAGCAGCCGATCGGACATCTCCCTGGCGCGGGCGGCGTCGCCGACCAGAAGGGGGACGATATGGCTGTCGCTGTCCATGACCGGCAGGCCGGCGTCCTTGAACGCCTCTTTCAGACGCGCGGCCTGGCGCTGCTGCATGGCGCGCTCCTGGCCGCTCTGCTTCAGGTGCCTAACACTGGCGAGCGCCGCGCCGGCGACCATCGGCGGCATAGAGGTGGTGAAGATGAAGCCGGGCGCCACGCTGCGTACATAATCCAGAACCGCGGCTGGCCCGGCGACATAACCGCCATGCACGCCAAAACCCTTGGCGAGCGTCCCCTCGATCAGATCCACCTCGGCCATGACCCCGTCGCGTTCGGCGACGCCGCCGCCACGTTCGCCATACATGCCGACCGCGTGGACCTCGTCGAGATAGGTGGTCGCGCCATGGCGTTTCGCGATCTCGCAGATTTTGCCGATCGGCGAGATGTCGCCGTCCATGGAGTAGACGCTCTCGAAGGCCACGAACTTATGGGCGTCCGGATCCGCGTCGGCCAGCAGGTCCTCTAGGTGCGCCGTATCGTTATGCCGGAAGATCTGCTTGCCGGCCTTGGACCGCCGCATGCCCTCGATCATCGAGGCGTGGTTCTTCTCGTCCGAAAAGACGATGGAGTTGGGCCGGGCGTTCAGGAGCGTCGACAGGGTCGCCTCATTGGCGACATAACCGGACGTGAAGATCAGCGCCGCCTCCTTGCCGTGCAGGTCGGCGAGTTCCTCCTCCAGAAGAATATGATAGTGGCTGGTGCCGGAAATGTTCCGGGTTCCGCCGGCCCCAGCGCCGATCCGCGCGGCCGCGTCCCGGGCCGCATCAATCACGATCGAGGATTGTCCCATGCCGAGATAGTCGTTCGAGCACCAGACGGTGACGTCCGCCGTGCTGCCGTCGTCGCGGTAATGGGTATAGATCGGAAACCTGTCTGCCTGCTTCTCCAGATGCGCGAACACGCGGTAGCGGTCCTCGGATCTGATCCGGTCGAGCTCGCTCTCACAGAAGTCAAGAAGGGTGCTGGACGGCATCGTTCCACCTTCATCCGCCGGTCCCGGAGTCGCCACGAGCGGCAAACTAGCACGACCTCCAAAAGAAGAAGCACCCGAAAAAGCGGTGGATCGTCGCAGGCCCATCGCGGGGCCTCGGTACGGCCATGCACAGCATCGCGCATGCGTTGATGGGTACCGTGTTGTCATTTGGACCCTCGACGGTCCACGGGAGGGGGTGTAGCGTTCCGTCACCACATGGAGGCGGGTGCTCGGGCGTCGAAGCCGAGAGGTGGAATAATTAATAAGGCGATCCGCCTTCGGCGGAACCCCTGCTAACTGGGAGGACCAAGATGATCAAATCGATTTCGCGCGGCGCGATGGCCGCGGCGGTCGCCGGCGTGATCGGCCTGGCGGCGACACCATCCTCGGCCGAGGACATCACCTTCATGACCGGACCGGCCGGCGGCAGCTGGTACCCGCTGGGCGGCGCGATCAAGAACATCATCGAACAGGAAGTGCCGGGCACCAGCGTTACCATCCGGCCGGGCGCGGGCCTGATCAATCTGAAGGGCATCTCCGGCGGCAAGGCGCACATGGCCTGGAGCCTGGTGATGTCGGCGGTGGACGGTATCAACGGGAACGAGCCGTTCGAAGAGAAGCTGCAGAACGTCTGCAATCTCGGATCCTTCTACAACAACTTCCTGCAGGTCACGACGACCGATATGTCGGTGAATTCGGTCGCCGATCTGAAGGGAAAATCCATCGTGACCCTGCCGCGCGGCAACACAACAGAGCTTGGCGCGCGCGCCTTGCTGAAGACCGAGGGCCTCACCTACGACAGTCTCGCCAAGGTGAACTTCGCGTCGATTTCCGACGGCGTGAACATGATGAAAGACGGTCAGGTCGACGCGATGATGACCATCACCTCGGTGCCGAACGGCTCGCTGCTTGATCTGACCAATTCCCGCAAGATCAAGTTTCTGCCGATCACAGACGCGCAATTCGCGAGCCTGAAGAAGCAGAACCCGGGTTGGGGCCGCCTCACGATTCCGGCCAAGAGCTATCCTGGCCAGGACGAGGATGTGATCATCGCCGGTTTCCCGGCGCATCTCATTCTCAACTGCGAAATGGTCTCGGAAGACACCGCGTACAAGATCACCAAGGCGTTGATCAAACGTGGTCAGGAACTCGGCGCGATCGTGAAGCCGCTTTCCTCCCTGACCGCCAAGGACATGGCCAACGATATCGGTGTCCCGCTGCATCCGGGTTCCGCGAAGGCCTACAAGGAGGCCGGCGCCCTCTGAACGGCGCGGCATGAGCAACCCACGCGGGCATCCGAGGTGTCCGCGTGGGTTTCAACGACTTTCCGTCCATGGTCACGGTTCGGCGTCGCGCCGGGAGTCCTGACCCTCTTTAGGGGTTGCCACGATGTTGGGGGATAACAAGCTCGGGATCTGGATTCCCGGAAGTATCGCGATCGCGATGTTCGCGTTCCATCTCTGGGTCGTCGCGACGGGCGCGCCGGAGGTTTTCCACTTTCGCGGAACCCACCTGATCTTTGCGCTGATCCTGATCTTTCTGTGGTTCCCTCTGATGGATAAGGGACCGATCGGCAAGGCGATCCTCGGCGCCACGATCGACACGATGTTTATCGCGATGTCGGTGGCCGTCATCGCTTATCTCTTCATCGAGCATGACCACGTGCTCACCCGCTTCGCCTATGTGGACGAGCTGCGGCCGATCGAACTGGTTCTCGGTATTGGTATCATTGTGGTGGTGCTGGAGGCGGCGCGGCGCACGGTCGGGCTGGCCCTGCCGCTCACGGCGCTGCTGTTCCTCGCCTATGGCTTGTTCTTCGCCAATCTCAAGCCCGGCGAACTGATCGACCAGATGTATCTGACGACCGAGGGGATCTTCGGCATCCCGCTGAACGTCTCGGCGACCTACATGGTCCTGTTCATCGTTTTCGGCTCCCTGGTCGAGCGTTCCGGTACCGGAAAGTTGTTCATGGATTTCGCGCTGGCCCTGGCCGGCGGCACCGCCGGTGGCCCCGCCAAGGTGGCCTGCATGACCAGCGCCATGTTCGGTACCATATCCGGATCGTCCACGGCCAATGTGATGACCACGGGCACCTTCACGATTCCGCTGATGAAACGGATCGGCTACCGCCCGGCCTTCGCCGGCGCGGTCGAAGCGGTGGCCTCGACCGGCGGCCAGATCATGCCGCCGCTCATGGGCGCCGCCGCCTTCGTGATGGCCGAGTTCATGGCGGTCAGTTACCTGACGGTGATCGGGATCGCGATCCTTCCGGCGCTGCTGTATTTCCTCGCCGTCTTCATCGCGGTGCATTTCGAGGCGAAGCGTGTCGGCCTCAAGGGACTGCCGAAGCCGGACCTGCCGCGCATGGGCGAGGTTCTGAAAGCCCGCGGCCATCAGTTCCTCCCCCTCGTGGTGATCGTCGGCGTCCTCGTCGCCGGTTACAGCGCACCCTATGCGGCGACCCTTGGCCTGCTCTCGGTTGTTCCCGTCGCCCTGATGCGCAAGACCACCCGCAGCGAGATAACCATCCCGCTGATCGTGGAAGGCCTCATCGACGGTGTGAAAAACTCGCTCCAGGTGGCGTCGGCCTGCGCCTGTTCCGGGATCGTGATCGGCATCATAGCCTTGAGCGGTATCGGCATCGACTTTACCGCCTTCGTGATTTCGCTGGCTCAGGACACCTTGCTTTTGGCGCTGATCCTGACCGCGATCGCCGGCATCATCCTGGGTATGGGCCTGCCGACGACGCCGGCCTATATCGTGCAGGTCGCGCTGCTGGTCCCGGCGATCATCAAGCTCGGCGTTCCGCTCGAGGCGGCGCACATGTTCGTGTTCTATTTCGCGATCCTATCATCGATCACCCCGCCGGTGGCGATCACGCTCTACGCCGCCAATGGCCTGTCGGGAGCGGGACTGTGGGACGGCGGCATCGCGGCGATGAAGCTCGCGGCGACCGGCTACATCATCCCCTTCATGTTCGTCTACGGCCCCTCGCTCCTGCTGATCGGCGAGCCGTTGAACGTGGTCATCGCGTGTGTGACCTCGGTGATCGGGGTGTGCTGTCTGGCGGCGGGGCTTCACGGCTATTTCCTGCGCCGCGCAAACGTCATAGAGCGGCTCATGCTGATCGCCGCGGCGCTTACCCTGATCAAACCGGGCCTGACTACCGACATCGTCGGCGCGGCGATCATCGGGGGTGTCGTGGTGCTGCAGCTGGTGATCTTCAAGCGCCCGGCGGACGACATCGTCGAGGAGACGGTGGCCCAGAAATAGGCCCCGTACCCGTCAGCCCCAGGGACGGATCTTGTCGGCCATGACCTGACAGCGCCGCATCAGCCGGGGCTCGTCCGCGCGGTAATCGGCGACCGCGTTGTGCATGGTCCACAGATTATCCCAGGCCAGCACGTCGCCTTCGGTCCAGCGGTGGACGTATTTGAACCGGTCCTGAAGCTGATGCTCGAACAGCGCGTCGAGAATCTCGTCGCTTTCGGCCTTGTCCACCCCATCCACCCGGACCGCATAGCCGACATTGCAATAGAGCGCCTTGCGCCTCGAGATCGGATGGATCAGCACGATAGGATGCGAGACCGGCGGCTTGGCGGCGCGCTGTTCCGGCGTCAGCGGCTTTCGCTGGGTGCCCGGCATCGCCACCATCTTCGCCCAGAACTTGTCGAAGTCATGGATCGCCGTCTGCTCCTTCGATCTGGGCTTTCAGGTCATCCGGCAAGGCGCGTACGCGGCGCACATGTCCAGAAACTCGGTATTGCCCAGCGGCCGCCTGTCCCGCACCGGCACCTTGATCGCGTGCAGCACGTTCAGAAACGCGACGGTCGCGGAATAGGACATGTCCGTGTGCGCCAGTCCGTTCCCATCGGCGAGACTGATCGGCTCTTCGCGCCGCCTTTGTCGACGTTGGAGAGCACCATGATATCTGAGTAGTTCTGCACGGTTGGGTTCATGCGGCATGGTCGATTCTAGCGAGGCATGCAAAGCGGCCATGAATCCCTTGGCCGTTGTTCCGGGGATAAGGATTGACTCGGAAAGCAGATGACCTGTGCCGGCCCGTTGAAGGAGTCGAGAACGAGTGCTTCATCGTTCGGATCGAGCGGGCGCGAAAGATCCAGCCCCTTCGATCTGGCATCCGAGACTTTCACCATGGGAACGACGGTCGTCGCGTCCGGCAATCTTCCCGCTGATTACCGGTGGATATAGTCCAGCACTCTCGGCCAAGAAAACCGTCGCGTTGCAAACTGCCGCGCACTTGACTACCCGTACTGCTCGCGCCCGTATTCCTCCGCGCCATGTTCATGCGTTCGTTCAATACGGCCTTGGCCTTCGACTTACAATCCCGGCTCTTTAGAGGGTCCGGGTTAGAGTCGTTTGCCATCCCGTGTTTTAACCGCGCGTTGAAATTTTCTGATGATCATGACCGTGGAATCCAGCAACGAGCAGGCCGTCCTAATGGGCGTGTCGGCGCGTGCGGACATCGGTCGGCGCGAGATTTCGGCAGCGGAAATTAACATTTGCAAGCGCTTTTCAGACGACGACACGTTAAACGAATTTTCGCGCCGGCGACCGACGACCGTGATCCGCCGCGCGCGACCATAGGAGTGACTTCCATGAACCGCATGCCGATCGAAAAGTATCAGGCTTTCCGCAATCCCGATCCAGAAACCGCAATGGTCGGGCGGACCATCACCAAGGCGCCGATCTGCGCCCGTCGACCTGCGCGACGGCACCAGGCGCTGGTCGATCCGATGGACAGCCCGCGCAAGCACCGGATGTCTGGCACCCTGGTGGAGATGGGCTTCATGAGATCAAGTCGGCTTCCCGCCGCCTCGGATACTGATTTCAACTTCGTGCGCGAGATTATTGAGCAGGGGCCTGATTCCGACGATGTCTCAATTCAGGTGCTGACTCAGGCCCGTGAGGAACTGATCCAGCGACCTTCGAGAGCCTGATCGGGTCGGCGGAACTGTATCGTCCATCTCTGATAACTCGACCAGCACCTTGCAAAGCGCCGGGTTGTCTTCGCCTCTGACCGGGACGGCGTGAAGTGGATCGCCACCGAGGCGCCAAGATGGTGCGTGACCGCATCCCAATGCTGGAGAAGGGCGGCACCAAGGTCCGCCTGGAATACTCGCGCCTGAGAGCTTCACCGGTACCGAGCTCGACTATGCGATGGAGGTCTCCGAAGCGGTCCTGGATATCTGGGGGCCGACCGAGGAGAACCTGACCATCATCAACCCGCCCTCGACGGTGAGATGGCGAGCACCCAACATCTTCGCTGATCAGATCGAATGGATGGGCAAATAACTTCCAACCGCGAGCGGGTGATCCTGTCTGTCCATCCCCACAACGACTGGGCACCGATGTCGCGGCGGCGGAACTGGCCCAGATGGCCGGCGCCGACTGGCCGAGGGCACCCTGTTCGGCAATGGCGAGCGGACTGGCAATGGGATATCACCCTGGCCTCAATCTTCACCCAGGGTGTCGACTCCGGCGCTGACTTCTCCAACATCAACGGATTAATGGCGACGGCGAGGCATTGCAACCAGCTGCCGATCCATCCCCGCCACCCCTATGCGGGCGAGCTGCGCACACCGCCTTCTCGGGCTCGCACCAGGGACGCGATCAACAAGGCATGAAGGCGGATGGAGTCCGCCAACAGCGTGCTGTTCGAGGTGCCCCATCTGCCGATCGACCCCGCTGCTATCGGCTGCGACTATGAGGCGATCATCCGGGTGAACAAAGAAGTCTGGCAAGGGCGGCGTCTCCTATATTCTCGAAAGTGAATATTCGATCCGCTCGCTCAAGGCCGCCCAGGCTCAGTTCAGCCAGGTGATCCAGAAGATCACCGACGCAACCAGCCAGGGAGATCACGCCCAAGGAAATCTGGAACATTTCGAAGCCGAGTTCATTGCCCAGAAGGCCTTGCACCTCAAGTCCTTCTCTCCACAAGGCCGCGTCGCGCTCCAACAATCTGAGCGGGTGCGCGCGGTCGTCACCCATGGCGGAAAAGGACCACGGATCGAGGCCGCCGGCAACGGCCCGATCGCCGCCTTCGTCATGGGCATGGGACACTTCATTTCTCTACATTCCAGTTCAAGGACTATACCGAGCACACCCGCACCGCTTGGCTCGGGAATTCTGAGGCGGCGCCTATATCGAACTCGTCGCCCTCGCCGAGGGCGGCAAAAGCGTCTCGGCGTCGGCATCGAGACCGTATCAGCCCTGGCCCCGACTGGGCGGTCGTGAGCGCGATCAACCGGATCTGACGGTTGGCTGACTTAGATACAGAAATCACCCTGATCGCCGAGGACGGCGATCGTTATTTTTTGTTTCAATTTGAATCCCGGCGAAGGCCGGGGCCTACGCCTGAGACAGCCGGGAAGTGCGGGATGGCGGAGAATATTCAGAGATTCATTATCGTGATTGGCTATCCGTCACGCCGACTGACTTCAGGCGCCTGGTCTCCCGACTCCCCGTCGGGACATGACATCTAACCGAGATGGTTACCAGAACTGCGTCTTTGGGGACAAACGCGGCGTTTGCGATGAGCCAAAAATTTTTGGTACTGGCATCGAGTGTCAGGACACTATAAGAACCTGATATCGATTTTCGCTGACCAGAACCTTTATCCACTTAGGCCGCCTCGAACCTGCCGTCGTCTTGGTGAAAGCCAGGGCTTTGACGAGGATGTTCTGGTCCGAAATATATCATTCATTCAACTACAAATCTCTCGACGGCGATGGTAATAGCTCCGCCTTCACAGGCATTAAAGATGGAAGTCACATGAGAGTCTCACAAAGCATAAATTTGACATATCTCAGACACTTCTGTAATAACCAAATGGCCTAAATCGCGCCTGTCAGGTAAATTAAGGGATGTCGCGGCAATTGATCCATTCGACGGATCACAGCGTGTGCGCCGGTATCAACACAGGCTGTTTTTATCCTGCTGGCGGCGAAGGACCACGGTCGCCGTGTGGCGGACAGGCGCTGGTAATGCCTGTTATGAAGTTCTTTGATTGCCACGCCATGCCTGGCTGCAGTATCCCGAAGATCGCAATTCTGAGATAGACGTCAGGTGTGCTTGTGCCGGCTGTCGTCATGGTCGACACAAGGCGTCCCCTGAAGACGTCTTTCGAGACCAACCGCCTCACGCCGGAAACAAGGGCGCGCCACAGGCTGTCACTGGCGACCGCAACAGGTGGCTTCCCGCCTTTGAGACCGCGGGACCACCAACGCCACTAGACCGGGGTGAACCGCGTTCGATTTTCGGGACCGTATCGGGCCATCACACGCTCCGCCCAGCCGGATGGCAGGGCAATGGAGTAGGTTCCTCGAAAATAGTACGCTGTCGTGAATGACCTTGCCACGGTGGGACTGAAAGAAGCTCGTCGATTGAGGTCATGCCGTTTACCGCCAGTTCTTCGACAACGACCGAAAACCAGGCCTTATCCGCATCGCAGCACGCCCGGCAAAATCGAAAACGACGAAGCGGGGCGGAACGATACGTGCCATAAGAATCCCGATGAATAAGGTACAATAGGGAGTATCATTCGAGGCATAGTGTCGTGCAAGACACGATGGAGGATTGGGGGTGGAAAATTGGGGAAGATTGAGGCCAATTTTCTAACTGTGCTTCTCCGATGTATCGGCGAGGCAGCATTGTTGATTGTAGAAGATCATTTAAACAACGGCCCCTAACTGGCTAAATTATTGTGGCTCAGGATTTTCTTTTCTAGATCAACCTTGGAAATTTATTCCACGACTGTTGAGCCATTGCTAACTTCCATTGCTCAAAGGATTGCGGCGGTGGAATTTTCCAAAAACATAAATCTCTCAGAATATTATCTGCGATCATTTCCGAATTTTATGATACTAGTAGGAATATAAAATATGCTTAATATTGATGTTATCAAGATTGTAATTATTTAGAATTTAATAGTAATGTAAATTCGCAGAAAAAATCACGATAACAGGCCAGATTGAGATACCAAAAACGCCAACAATTTCTAAAACTATTGAAAATTAATTTGCAATCACCCAAGATCGAGCCTATATAAAATCCTACACCAATCATAGGCCAATTTCAGAATATATTACTTGTTTATCTTGTAATTTTTCTAAAATTTCATCAAGTGTGTTGTGATTATCTTCTAAATTTTACATTTATAAAACTCCACTAATCTTTCCTATTTATTTTTTGAATTGACCTATGGTTATATTGTGATTTGAGAAAAGCAGAATTTAAATGGATCTCAAGTCTGTGTACCAGTTTACAATCTTGTCCGCGATTGGCTTTACGCGTTGGTCCATTTTCCGGGATGGATATCGTATGTTATTCTATGTCGGCCATCGCTAACAGGTTGGCGATGGCTCCTGACTACGAGGCGGGGCCCCTCATTGCCGCCGCTATCCGTGCTTCCACCCGCCGCGACCGCACATATAGCATCCCGATCAGCGAAGTTCATCAGGTTGAACGCCAGGCCGCCAGTTAAACGACGGGTTGTACGAACCTGCCAGGTCAAAGACCTTCCCCGCTTATCCAACTGCTGAGCGCCATGCCTACGGCGGCGAAGAGGTATTGGGCGGCGATGCGCCAGCCGATCTGGCTGACCGGGAACTACATTCTGAGGATCACCGGATAGCAATGGCATGATCCTGGCGAAGCCGAGGCCGAACAGACGCTGAAACATAGAGGCCGTTGAGGCTGGTGACGACGGAGAAGACCGCCGCCAGCATGGTCGCCCGGCAGGCGTGTGGAGCCGATCAGCAGGGTGCGAACCGCCGATCTGGTCGGCCAGCATGCTGAACAGGATCCGGCTCACGAAACCCGCCACCATCAGCACTGAGAGGAGTTCCGCCGCCTGCCGCCGGATGTTAGGCTGAGATCGGTGGCGTGGTCTTTACCAGATGGACGATCGGCATCGCCATCGAGTGCGTGCAGCCGATCACCGCCAGCCAGCATGCCCTGACCAGATTGACGGCAGGCCCAGTGACCAGCGCCCGTCTCGCCCTGGATCTCTTTCGGCGCGCCTGCCGGTGGCACCGGCGGCTTCGGCCGGATCAGCCAGGCCAGTGATCATCGAGCAGAGCGCGAAGAGAGAATAGTACCACAGGTCCTCCGCGCCAGCTGACTGCCGTTCATAGCGTACGATCGGCGGCCAGACCAAGCGCTGACAGGCCTTGCCCGAGGCGATGATGCTGAAATCGCGAGGCCCTGGCGCCGGTCGAACCAGCGGGTGGCGTTGGCGACCAGCGGCGCGATCATCGCCGCCTTGCCCATGAAGCCGATAGCACCATTGGCGGGAACAGGCCCAGCGGTCTTCAGCAAAGCTGGTGATCATGGCACTGACGGCGACCGCGACTGAGCCGAACAGGACGGCTGCAGGATTCCGCGCCGGTCCATCCACCAGCCTATCAAGATGCCGTGCCGGCGCCGATCATCAATAGCGAATAGGCCAGCGTGGACGGCACTGCCTGATCGGTGGCGAGGTCGGCGGCGATCGGCTTCGGGTCACGAACAGGATGTTCGGCGCGCCGAGCCTGACGCTGTGCAGCAGCAGCGAGGCGACGATGACCACCCAGCCACAGGAGGTCTCGACACTGTGGGAACGGGCGTGGGGCCAGGGGACTCAAACAGGCGGGGAAGGAAGATCAGGGAGATGTCAGTCTAGGGAAGGCCGGAGCCCGTGTCGCGCGGTACACACAAGCGCGAGGTACCATGGACGTGGTGACGCCTGATACCGCATGATTGCTGCCGCGCCCGATCGGGAAACTAGCAAAAATCCGGAACCTCCCGCCATGCTGTCCCGCTTCTTCCTGCTGTACTGATCTGGGCAACCGCCGGTTTCGCAACATCCGGCATCGCCGCCGAGGAGTGACGGCCCTGGCGATCTATTTCTGGTCACGTCGGGCACCGTAAGACTGGTTGTCGTGACGTTCATCTTCTCGAAGCCCGGCGGGTTTGACCCGATCATCGGATTTTCCATGGCTCCGATCGCGGCAGCTGTAATTTCCACCGGCCAGCCGGAGCTGAATTGCCGCTCGAGTACAGAAACTCCGATCCTCCACGAACCCGAATCTCTCCGGCTGGCCTCACCCCCGACAAGTTCGCGGAATTCTTCCCAGCCGTCGTCCCCGCCGAACTGGATCGCTAAAGGTTTCGCCACGGATAGGAGGAAGGCAGGCCCTTCTGGCGCCCGTACGTCGAGCTATGGGAGGCCTTCTGACCCATCCCCAAAGCAGGCAGTGACGACCTTTATGCCACGCCGGCGCTCGACCCATTCGGATAAAGGGATCTAACCTCATGACCATCGGTCTTCGCATTCTCAACCGTACGCGCGCGGTCGATCTCGGCCTGGCGAGAAAGTTTCTCGCAACTCCCGGTCGCCAATGTATCGGACAGCATGTGGCGGATGAGTGCCGGCGGCGCGAGGCTCCGGCCCCATCACAAGTCGGGACAGATGGCGGGCCCCGCGCCTACGGTGAAAAACGCGCCCGGGCGATAACCTGATGCTGCATAAGGTCATCGACATGGAAGATGCCGGGCGACGTCATTGTCTGGTGATGGGGGCGGGGGATCTCACCAACTCGCTGATGGAGAGCTGATGCTGGCGCATGCGGCTGCTGCGCGGGTCGGCGGGTTCGTGCTGACGCCGCGATCCGGGACGTGAGGCGTTTCTGGAGGTCAATTTGCTGACCTTCGCCGCTGGCGTCTCGCACCGGGGCCCCATAAAGGACGGGCCCGGCGAAATCAACGTGCCGATCGCGATCGACGGTATGGTGATTCGAGCCGGGGGACCTGCGTGATCGGCGATTGGGACGGTGCTGGCGGTTCCGTTCGGATGAGGCCGCGGGCGCGCCTGCCCGCGCACCGGAGCTGCTGGGCGCAGGCTGAGGTCAAGCAGATGGCCGAGATCAAGGCCGGCACCGACCGGTCCTGGGTCGACGCGGCGCTCGTGGGGAACGCGGCTGCGGATGCCGTAAGGGGCGCTGGTGCGCGAGCAGACAAGACTCTTTCGAGACGACGCCGCTACGCGATCCTCAGGGTGTTTCGTTACTGGCAGGCTCACCCTGAGGAGATCTGAAGCCACCGTCTCGAAGGGTCAGGTACGCCGCGCCGCCATAGTGTTAAACCGCTCGAAATCACAGGCCTTCCGCTTGTCGCCCAGGAGTGGGGCCGCGAACCTCTGTTCACCGACCATGTTCCCGGCCCACGGCCCGACGTGACCTGCGTCTGACCGGTGCCGCGGGCACGACTACGACGCTGACCGATTGAGACCTCGGTTGTCGCCGAGCGGCCGCCTGACGATTTTCCTCAATCGCCAGGAGATCGTCACCGCCATGACCATCGGCGATCATCCTGACATGCTGGCGGTCGGATTTCTTTGAATCAGAACATGCTGCGGTCCGACGACGTGATCACCGGCATCGACTATGACGATGATCTGAAGTCGTCGTGGTTCGTACCGAGCGCGAGACTGACTACGAGGGAAAGCTGCAGAAGAAGATCTGCACCTGGCTGCTCTGCAGCACCGTGTTCGGCGACCTGATGGAGAAGTTCGAGGATATCGCCCTGTCGGCGGACGCAGTGCTGCGGACCTCGGATCTATCAACTCTTCCGCCAAGATCAACGCGACGCTGAGCCTTTATCCTGAGGCCGGTGCGATCCACGGCTGCGTACTGCGCCAGTAAAGACCGACCCTGATCTATATGGAGGCTGTCGGTTTATAACGCGATCGACAAGATCGCCGGCTGGCATGTTCTGAACGGCATCCCGGCAGGCGGACGGGCGATTTTTACACCACCGGTCGCCTGACCAGCGAGATGATTATCAAGACCGTGCAGATGGGGGTGCCGATCCTGATCTCCCGCTCCGGCTTCACCGCTTGGGGCGTGGATCTGGCGCGCCAGGCGGGGCTCACCCTGATCGGCCGGGCCAAGGGCAAGCGCTTCGTCGCGCTGTCGGGCCAGGACCGGCTGGTCTTCGATGCCGACCCCGACGCGGTTGCGGAAGAGCCCAGGCGTTCGAGCCGCAAGGCGAGTGTCGATGCTTAACGATGACGTGGCCGGGGTGTTGCTCGCAGGCGGGCAGTCCCGGCGCATGGGCGGCGGCGACAAATGCCTGAGACGGCTGGGCGACAAGACGATCCTGGAGCATATCCTTACCCGGGTTCGCCCCCAGGTCTCGGCCTTGGTGCTGAACGCCAACGGAGACCCTGGCCGCTTCGAGGAATTCGCGCTGCCGGTGGCGCCGGACACGGTCGAGGGGTTCGCCGGACCGCTTGCCGGTGTTCTGGCCGGCATGGACTGGGCGGCGGAACACGCGCCGGACTGCACATGGCTGGCAAGTTTCGCGACCGACGCGCCCTTCCTGCCGGAGAACCTAGTGGCGCGGCTGTTGAAAGCGGTAGAGACCGGCGGAGCCGACCTCGCCTGCGCGGCCTCAGACGGCCGTCATCATCCGGTGTTCGGACTCTGGCCGGTACGGCTGCGCGAGGATCTGCGCGCCGCGATGCTCAAGGAAGACATTCGCAAGGTTGACCTCTGGACCGCCCGCTATCGTCTGGCGGTCGCCGAATTTCAGGTTGAGGGTATCGACCCGTTCTTCAACGCCAATCGGCCTGACGATCTCGCAGAGGCGGAGCGGTTGCTCCTCTCTTAGCCGTCGCCCTGGCGTAAGGCAGGGCCGAGCACCGGAACCTGTCCACTTATCCCGCCCTTTTCCGTTTCGACGCGAGGACGTCACGCTGACCAACCAGAGCTGGGCCCTGCCATGCGCCAGGGCGACGGATAGGTCTGTCTGTTTATACCGTGAGAACTAATCTCGACCGGTCACTCCGCATCCGGCACGCCTGCCGCCGCCAGAGCCGCTGCCTGACGCGCGCCCAGGGCATCCGGATCGAAACCCTCGATCAGATCGTGGAACAGGCGGTACCAGTTCACCTCTGCCCTCAGATGCAGGAAGACCGAGCCGAGACCGATCGCGGCCCGGTCCATCAGGACGAATTCCCGAGGCGGGCGCACGCCATTGAGGCGCCGCAATTCGCCATGCACCTTTTCGACCACCTCGCGGCCATAGACGCCGCTGTTGGTTTCCTGAATTCGGCGCGTACGGTCCTCCATCAGCGGGGCGTAGACGAAACGCGCCCAATGGTTCAACACGTCGATGGTCGCCCGGTCGAGATCCTCGAAACCCCAGATCCGGTAGGCCTCGACCGCGAGTTCCTCGTCGCCGTCGCGCAAGGCCCGGTAGAGGTCAATGACACCCTTCACGAAGCTGGGCTCGAACACCCGGATACAGCCGAAATCCATCAGATTGACCGAGCCGTCCTCGCGCACCGTGTAGTTGCCGAGATGCGGGTCGCCGTGGATGATGCCGAAGAAATAGAACGGCACGTACCAGGCCCGGAACATGTTGTGCGCCACCCGGTTGCGGGTCTCGGTATCGCCGTGTTCGGCAATGAAACTCAGCAATGGCGTGCCGTCCAGCCAGGTCATGCTCAACAGCCGGTCAGTGGACAGTTCCGCAATGGCTTCCGGCACGTGCGCGCCCGGCTCGCTTTCCAGCATGTGACGATAGAGCGCCATCTGTGCCGCCTCACGGCGGTAGTCCAGCTCCTCGCGCATGCGGGCGACAAGCTCCTTGTAGATTTCCGACGCCCGGATCGCCTTGTCGTAGCGCTCGTAGATCGAGATCGCGAAGCGGAGCTGCTTCAGATCCGCCTCGACGATCGACGCCATGTCCGGATATTGCAGCTTGCAGGCAAGCGCTCTCCCGTCGGGATGGACCGCCCAGTGCACCTGGCCGAGTGAGGCGGCGGCGACCGCCTCCTCACCGAATTCCGCAAATTTCGATTTCCAGTCCGGGCCAAGCTCGGTCGTCATGCGCCGGCGCACGAAGAGGCGTCCCATGCTCGGTGCGTTGGCCTGGAGCTGGCGCAGCTCGTCGAGATATTCCTGGGGGAGAGCATCGGGAATGGTCGCCAGGATCTGCGCGACCTTCATCAGCGGCCCTTTCAGGCCGCCGAGCGCCGCCTTCAGATCCGCCGGCATCGCCTGCTTGCCGAGATCAAGGCCGAGATAGCGCTGCCCGGCGGCCCGCGCCGCTAGCCCGCCGACGGCCCCGGTCACTCTCGCATAGCGGCGGACCCGGCCGCCAAGCGTGTTATCATCGCGTTCAGTCATGGGCAGAAGATAGGCTGTCTCGGCATCACGTCCAGAGGCGAAATGACTCGCCGCTACAGGCCGACACATACGGCACGTGATTGAACGGGAACGAGAGATTGACATGATGCAACCGGACGGAACCCATCTGGCTCAGCTTAATGTCGGCCGAGCCGCTGATGACATCGACAGCGAGCGGATGTCCGAGTTCATCGGCGCGCTGGAGCGGATCAACCGCATCGCCGAACGGTCCCCGGGATTCGTCTGGCGGCTTGCTGATGGCGAGGGCGGCGGCGCGACCGGCATCAAGGTTTCCGACGACCCGAGATTCATCATCAATCTTTCGGTCTGGGAGACGCCGGAGACCCTGGAACATTTCGTCTGGAACACCGTGCACAAGCAGTTTTTCCGGCGCCGGGCCAAGTGGTTCGAGCCACCGGCGAAACCTTACTTCGTCATGTGGTGGGTACCAAAAGGCCATATCCCGACACCGGCCGAAGCCCTTGAACGGCTTGACCATCTGCGCGCCAAAGGGTCAAGCGACCACGCCTTCGGCTGGGAGTATCTGCCGGGAATCGACCTTTGGCGGGCGGAGCACAACGGCTAACCCCGCCAGGGCGAGGTCTCTAACTCATAGTCCCGGACAACGTCGGCCACGCGGATGCGGTAGCGCTTGAACAGCTCGTCCCGGCCCCGGTCCTGGGCCGCGCGGTGTGTCTCGCGATCCCGCCAACGCTGGATGGAGGCTTCGTCACGCCAGGTGGAAAGCGAGAGGACCTTTCCGGGGGTGACCAGGCTCTCGAAACGCTCGATCGAGATAAACCCGTCGATGGTCTCCAGCTCGGCACGCAGCTGGCCGGCAATTTCAAGGTAGGTCGCGCGGCCCTCCTCCGTGGGTTCGACCTCGAAAATCACAACATGCATGTCCGTCTCCCGGCCCGGGCAAGTGTCCCGTGAAGACTAGCGCCGATCCGGCGGCTTGACGATGCCGGTTATCCGCCGCCGCGCACCCGCTGACGGTGCAAGGTGTAGAGCCCCGAGGCGACGATGATCGTCGCGCCGAGGATCGTGGTCGGCGCCGGGATATCGCCGAAGAACAGCCAACCGAAAAGCACCGCCCAGACCATGCCGGTGTAGCTCAAGGGTTGCAGCAAGTTCGCGGGCGCCAAGCTCAGTGCCTTGATGAGCACCGAATGGCCGGCCACCCCGAACGCCGCCAGCAACAGCAGTTTGACAAGCCATTCCAGGTCGACCGGGTCCCAGAAGAACGGCAGGGCGAGACAGAGGAGTCCGAATCCGATGGTTCCGGTGAACATCGTCGTGCGCGCCGAATCGTCATACTGCGACACCATCCGGGTCAGCACCTGGTACAGGGACCACAGCACGGTACCGCCGAGCGGGATCAGCATCCAGGGATCGAAGGCCGCGAATCCCGGCCGCTCGATGATCAGCACGCCGATGAACCCCGCCAGTACGGCGAGCCACCGGCGAATCCCGACAACCTCGCGCAGCAGGATCGCCGACATGGCGGTCACGACCATGGGGCCGGTCCCCGACACCGCCGATATCTCTGCCAAAGGCAAGTGGCGGAAGGCGAAAACATAAAGACCGACCTCGGAAACCAGGAGGATCGCCCGGGCGGTCTGCAGTAACGGAACTTGCGACTTGAAAGCGGCTTTCTTGTGCTTTCGCGCCGCCCAGACCAGTCCGAATCCTCCGAACAGCAGGTATCGGAACCAGAGGATCTGAACCATCGAATAGGCCACCGCCGTGTGCTTTGTCAGCACGTTGAGGCACGCGAACAGCAGAAAGGCGAGCAGCGCCAAGCCCATGCCGAGAAGCGGCGCGCTTTCGCCCAAGCTTGAAGACTCGTTTGTGGGAGAGGTCACGACGGGGTTCCGAGAAAATCGCCGGCGGCATCGTCGCTCCGCTCAGCCGGTTTGACTACTTAAATTACGGTCCAAGAATGAGGGTGCGGGACGCATCCCAGGGAGGCTTCTTCCCGTGCTATGTGCGACTACCGTGAAAGCCCCTTGACGCCTGGCACGCCGCGAAATTATATTGCGCGCCATGTCACGGGACCTCTCATACTGCCGGATCATCGGTCGGCGAATTAGCACCCCGGTTCTCCTGGAGAGCCGGAGCGTTGCTTATTCCCTTTTGACCGATTGGACCGGAGCCGTCCCGACATGCGACAAGATCTGCTGACATCACATTCCCCTTCCGCCACCTACCCCTCCAACTCCGAAGCCAGCGCGACCGCCTGCTTCTCCATCCAGGCGGAGGCCGATCCCGGCGTGATGCCGCGGGTGCTGGAGCTGTTCGCCAAGCGCGGGCTGATCCCGAGCCGCTGGCATAGCGATCTCGAAGGCGAGATGACGCGGGAGCCGGCTCTGACCATCGATCTGCAGGTCACCGGCCTCAACCGACAACAGGTCGAGCATGTCTCGGCCACCCTGCGCGGCATGGTTTCTGTGAGAAGCGTTCTGACCAGCGAAAAACTCTACGCTTAGCCTCAGACGCCGTTCGCGGCACGCCGAGGCTGCTACACCGCCGACCTGAGAATCTCCATTATCTGGTCCGGCGAGCGGATCTCGCGTGGGTTGGAGAATGTCCAGTCGTCCAGCATGCAGTTCTCGGCGAGCTGCGGGAACTGGTTCTCGCTGACCCCCACGTCGCGCAGGTGCCTCGGCATGCCGAGGCCGCCGATCAGCCTGTCCAGAATCTCCGAGGCCGGCGTGCTCGGTTGGCCGAGGGCAGCGGCGAGGTTCCTCTGGCGGGCCCCGTTCACCGGCTCGTTCCAGGCCAGCACATAGGGCAGCATCACGCAGGAGGTGTAGCCGTGCGGCACGTCGGCGCTGCCTCCGAGGATATGGCCTATGGCGTGGCTGGCGCCGAGCCGCGTGCCGGAGACGATTCCGGTCATTGAAAGCCAGGCCCCCATCAGGCATTTCTGGCGCGCTTCGATATCTTCCGGATCGGCCTTGACCCGGGGCAGACCTTCACCGAGCAAGCGTAGCGCGTGCAGGGCGGCGGCGTCCCAATAGTCGTTGGCGTCCAGCGACAGGTAGGTTTCAACCGCGTGATCCACGGCGCGGATACCCGTGGACAGGAACAGCCATTCCGGCGTGTGTCTCGTCACCGCGCCGTCAAGGATCACCGAAACCGGCACGATGCCGCGATGCATGTAGGACTGCTTGAGCTTGACCCTTGTGTCGGTGATCCCGGCGCGGGCGTTGAACTCTCCTCCCGAAAGCGTCGTCGGCACCGCGACCTGCCGCACGTCCGGAGCGCCATAGGCTGGAAAGATCCTTTTGCCGTCAGGGCCGACCACGGTTCGGAAAGCCTCCAGCCCGTCCTCGTCGGTGATCCCATGCTTCAGGCAGATGGTCACCGCCTTGCCGCCATCGGTGACCGAGCCGCCGCCGAAAGTCACCAGCAGGTCGGCTCCGGCATCGCGGGCGGCGTTGGCACAATCCACGACCGCATGACGCGGCGAGTGCGCCGGCATGTCATCATGGAGACCGCAGAACCGGTCGCCCAGCGCCGCCTCAACCTTGCGCACCTCGTCGGTCTCGCGATTGAGGGTGCCGCCGACCAGCAGGAACACGCGTTTTGCCCCGATCCTGTCCGCCTCCTCGGCGATGGCCTGGGCGGCAGGCTTGCCGAAAATCACCCGCTCCATGGCGGTGAAGGTGATTTGCCCTTGCTGCATGGCGCGTCTCCTCTGGCGATGGACGGCGCTCCCCGCCGTTACGATGGAAACCGTGGCGGCGGGGAGACGGAACCGGCTTCAGTCCGACGCCACCGGCGGCACGTCGAGGCGCACGACGACGCCTTCCAGTTCCTTCGAGGCGGCCGGATACCACTTCATCACCAGCGGGTCGTGGCCCGGTATGATGTGGTCGGGTGAATCCGCCAGCATCTCCATGGTGGTGTAGCCGTTCATCATGTCGCCGAGATTGTAGACGATGACGAAGGGGTCACGCAGGCGGATGTTCTCGTAGAAATGCGCACAATCCGAAGCGACGACGACCCAGCCACGCTGAGTCCACACCCGCACGCACATCAGCCCCGCCGAATGCCCGCCGATCTTGTGCACCGACAGGCCCGGCACCAGTTCCTCGTCCCCGTCGACGAAATGCACCTGGTTGCCGTAGACCTTGCGGATCATCTCGCAAACGTCATCGACCTCGAAGGGCCGCTGGACCGCCGGAAAGCACATGCAGCGGCCGGTGGCATAGGACATCTCGCCATCCTGGAGGATGAATTTGGCTTTTGGAAAATCCGAGATCCCGCCGGCATGGTCATAGTGCATGTGGCTGATGATCACGTTTTCCACCTCGGCGGCATTGATGCCCATCATCGCCAATCCCTCGGCCGGGCTGCGCAGCAACGGCGTCGCGCGCTTCTTCGAGGCAACCTCGCCAAAGCCGGTATCGACCACATAGGTGTGCTTGTCGTTCTTGATCACCCAGACGAAGTAATCCAGCGGCATGGGCCGGTCATGGGCGTCCATGTAGAGCATGTTGCCGTTGCGGGTGCGATTGGCGTTGTGGGCGTATTTCACCGCGTAGATCTCGAAGACCTCGCGTTCCTCCGATTTGCTCATATCCCGTCCTCTCCGGTTGCGCCGGCTGAATGCCGCAGCTTGAATGGCGGCCAGAGTAGACAAGGCCGCGTACACTGGACAAGCAGGGTGCACTTCCCGGCACCATCAGAATCTCACCCAGGCGCCGGGATATCTTCATGCTGTTGAAAGTTCAACCCGTCGCCTGCTGAAACAGGCGAGGTCCCACACGTTGGATCTCAGCACCCTTCCCGGCCTTTGGCATGACGCAAGGTCATTGGCCGAGGCTTCTCTCCTAACTCTCACGTCCGGTTGATGCGAGGGTTGCGGGGGCAAACGTTTAATTTTTTGTGTATCAATACACACTAAATCTTGCCGACATCTCATTCGTGTGTATGCTACACACATGCAAAGCGGAGAGATCATCAAGCGGCTGAAGAAGGCGGGCTGGTATGAGGTCGCTCACGTCGGCAGCCACAAACAGTTCAAGCACAAGACCCGCAAAGGTCGCGTGACAGTGCCGCATCCGAGGAAGGGCATAGCGATCGGCACGTTGAAAAGCATCGAGTCCCAGTCCGGATTGAAACTCCGGTAAGCCGGGAAGATGGCCTATTAGGAGAAGAGGATGGCCAATTACATAGCACTGATCCGCAAGGACCCTGATTCAGACTACAGCGTGAACTTTCCCGACTTTCCGGGGTGCATCACGGCAGGCTCCACCGTTGACGAAGCAAAGGACATGGCGGCTGAAGCATTGGCCCTTCATATCAAGGGCATGGTCGAAGACGGTGATGCCGTCCCCAAACCGTCCGATCTTGAGGCAATCATGCGCGACCCCGACAACCGGGATTCCGTTGCCTTCCTTGTGGAGCCGCCGGTCGTTGATACGATCGTTCGGGTTAATGTCACGTTCAAGTCTTCCACGCTTCGAGAAATCGACGAAGCGGCGAGGGTGCGAGGACTAACTCGCTCCGCCTTCCTGGCCGACGCGGCGCTATCGCGGGCCGCGGAAACGGTGGACGCCTGACCGGGCCGAGTACCCTGAGGTAAGGCTCATTTTCGTGCAAAATATGCCCATTGGAACACTATCGAAGGCAAGGGAGAAAAGGCATGGCGGGTATCACGGTTGGGTTTATCGGCACCGGCGCGATGGGCGAGCACATGTGCCGCAACATCGCCCAGCGGGGCAGCAATCCGGTCGTCGCCTACGACCTTTCACCGGAACCGCTGGACCGCTTGGCCGAGCATGGCGTCGCCCGCGGCCAGAGTGCCGAGGACGTCGCGCGCAAGGCCGATGTGCTGATCCTTTCCCTGCCCGGGGGCCCCGAGGTCGAAGCGATCACCGATAACGTGCTGCTCGGCGCGGCGCGCGAAGGCTGGACGGTTGTCGACATGTCGACGACGCCGGTGAAGAGCACGCGCGACGTGGCGGCAAAACTGCAGGCAAAGGGTGTGCGCTATCTCGATGCTCCGGTGGCGCGCACTCAGCAGGCGGCCATCGACGGCAACCTCTCGATCATGGTCGGCGGCGATGAAGCCGTGCTGGCGGAGGTTCGCGACATCCTGCTGTGCATGGGCCCGGACGTGACCCATTGCGGACCTGTCGGTTGCGGCCAGATCGCCAAGATCCTCAACAACATGGTGGTATTCCAGAACGGCGTCGCGCTGGCCGAGGCGCTGACCATCGGGCGCCGGGCCGGCATGGATGGCGGCCATCTGCTGGAGATCATCAACAAGAGCTCCGGCGGCTCCTTCGTCGGCATGAATCACGGGGCCAAAGCAATGGTGCCTGGCACCTTCCCACTGAAGCAGTTCCCTGCCCGCTATGCGCTGAAGGACCTGTCCTATGCTCTGCTGCTGGCCGAAGAAGGCGGGGTCGACGCCCCGGGCGCCGAACTTGCGGGTCAAATGCTGGAGAAAGCGATCGCCATGGGTAACGGCGAGGAATACTGGCCGACAATCGTCAAGGTCGTCGAGGCGGCGGTAAACGGCGGAAAAGAGTAGAATTCGCGCTCTCGAACGAAGACCTACGCCTACAAAATTAGTACGTCGCAGCTTTCGCTGGGGGGCGCCACGGAAAGATCGAATTCGAAAAACACGAGCCTTCTTCGGGTCACCGAAGTTCGATTTAAGCGCAGCTTCCCCGGTGCTCACGGGAATCCGGTATGGGTTATCCGGTGGGACATTGTCTCGCCAGTTCACCTTGCCGTCGGTTTCATGCCAGGATCGCGCCGAACAGAGTGCCGTACCGGCGCATCACACGGAGGAACGCCAAAATGCTCTATGAGTTTCGCACCTATACCACCGGCCCGGGCCAGGCGCCGCTGCTTGCCAAGTATTCCGCCGAGATCGGCCGCGCGATCCGGGGTGACGACCACGGCAAGCTCGAAGGCTATTGGCTGACCGAGATCGGACCGCTCAACCAGGTGATGCATCTCTGGTCGTATGAGGACATGAACCACCGGGCCGAGGTGAAGGCCAAGCTTTCTCAGAACCAGGCCTGGCGGAACGAATACCTCCCCAAGAGCGGGCCGCTGATCCGCCGCCAGGAGAACCGGCTGATGATCGCGACCAAGCCGCTCTACAATCCCGGCACCGAGGGTAACATCTACGAATACCGCTTCTACCGCTGCAAGGTGGGCAAGGCCAAGGTGTTCGCCGACGCGATCACCGCCGCCATGCCGGTGCGCGAGCGGCACTCCAAGAATGTCTGCATCTGGACGACCGATACCGGCCAGCCGAATGAGGTCTCGCACCTCTGGGTCTACAAGGACCTGAACGAACGCGCCAAGGCGCGCGCGGCCGCATCCGCGGATCCGGACTGGCAGGCTTTCCTGAAGGACGGCCCGGACCGCCTCGACGAGATGCATTCCACCATTCTGATCCCGTGGAGCCACTCGCCGCTGAAGTGAGGCGCTCAGGAACCCTTGGGGCAAGCAGGTCGCCCCAAGGGCTTCGCTTTCGGATGACCGTTGCCGGCTACCCTAGAGGCTGTAAACCCGCGCCGCCGTATCGTGGAACAGCGCGGCCTTTTCGCTTGCCGAGGCGCCTGAGGCAATCCGCTTGAAGGTGTTCCAGACTACCGCATAGCTGCAGCTCAGCTTGTCGACCGGGAAGTTCGATTCGAACATGCAGCGGTCGGCGCCGAACGCCTCGATGGTGAAATCGTAATAGTGCCGGGTGGCATCCGCGAGTTCCTGGCTGGTCGGCGGCTTCGGCTTGTCGTGCCAGCCGAAGCCGTTCACGTCCATGTTGATGCCGCCGAGCTTGGCGACGACATTGGGGCAGCCGGCCAGTTCCTTGACCATCGGCTTCCACGCCGCGAAGACCTCGTCCGCCTTGCCGGAATAGGGCCCGATACCGAGAGGCCCACCGAAGTGATCAAGGATGATCGTGGTGTCCGGAAAGGCTCGGGCGAGATCGGTGACCTCGGGAATCTGCTTGTGATAGCACCAGGCCTCGAAGGTCATGCCACGCGGACCGAGCTCGGCGAAACCGCGACGGTAATCCGCCTGCATCATGAGGCGCTCGGGCGGCTCTGTCCGGTGATTGCGGATATCGGGCGAGGCGTCCCAGGAGATCGCTCGCCGGATGCCACGGAACCGCCCGCCGCCCGCGGCGATATGCGCGTCCAGCACCTCTCCCGCCAGCGCGCCGATACGCAGATCCACCGTCCCGATGATGCCCGCCGCGACGCGGCATTTTCCGTAGAGGCCTGAAGCGCTCATCGCGGCGATGCCGTTGACGAACCCGGTCTCGCCGACCGGGCGCAGATGCTCCGGCCCGTCGGTCTTGAACATGGCGCCGCATTCAATGAACACGGTGGACACGACGTTATGGCCGCTGTTCACGTCCTCCAGGATCTCATCCAGGAGATAGCGCGGCTGCACATGCACCCGGGTCTTGTCCCAGAGATGGTGGTGGGGATCGCAGATCGGCAGATCCGGCTCCAGGATTTCCTCGGTGACCTGAGACAGCCAGGCATGATTGGTCGAGCGCTCTACCATCGGGAGACCTCCACGGTTTCATCCACGCATTCCGGCGAGCCTACCGGACCGGCACATTCCCGCAAGCGCGCGATACCGTACATCCGTGATGATCGAGCCGGTCGCGGCCATGGTAAGGTCCGGCAAGCATTCGGAATATCCGCTGGAGGAAGTGATGACAAACAGTGTCGGCGTAATCGGTCTCGGCAACATGGGTGGCGGGATGGCGGCCAGCCTGGCGCGGGCCGGTTTTAACGTGACTGGAGTCGATACCTCCGAGGCGGCGCGGGAGAAGGCCGTCGCGTCCAATGTGCGTATCGCCGCCGACATCGCGGCACTGGCGGCAAGCTCTGACATGATCCTGACCATGCTTCCCGACTCCCCGGATGTGGAGGCCTGCATGCTCGGCCCCGGCGGTGTCGCCGAGCATGTCCGCCCCGGCACCCTGGTTATCGAGGCCAGCACCATCGCGCCGGCAACCACCAAGGCCGTGGCGGCCGCATTGACCGCCAAGGGCTGCGCCTTCATCGACGCACCGGTTGGTCGCGCACCCGCCAATGCCGCCAACGGGACGCTGATGTTCATGGTCGGCGCGTCGCCGGAGGGTTTCACGCGCGCCAAGCCCTATCTCGACGCCATGGGCACCGACATCCATCACTGCGGTGCCGTCGGGACCGGGATCGCGATGAAACTGGTGCTGAACCTGCTCGGCCAGTCGACCTGCCAGTTGAGCGCCGAGGTGATGGCGCTAGGTCTGAAAATGGGCCTTTCCCTTGAAACCCTGCATCCGATCCTGACCGGCGGGATCGGCAGGAACGGCTTCATCGCGGATTACTGGCCGACCAAGGTGCTGCGCGGGGATACCGAGCCCGGCTTCGCGATCCGCCTATCGGCCAAGGACCTGCGCCTCGCCGCGGCGATGGCCGAGGAAGCCGGCGCTCCGATCCCGACCGGCGCGGCGGCGGCGGCGGTAAACCGCGCCGCCGTGACCCATGGCCATCTCGATGTATCCGGAATGCTGACGGTCGCCTGCGAGAATGCGGGGGTCAAAGCGACGTTCGGCTAGGGTATTCATCGTCGGACAAGCCCCTTCGAGGCGGCGCCGAGGGGCCCACTCGAAGGGTCTTGCCGGTAACTCCCCAAGCGACGAACCATGAAGGCCGCTCAGGCCTTGAACCCCGCCAGCGCCTTCTCGTCGAATTCGAGCCCCAGACCCGGTGTCGTGGGCAGCACCAGATGGCCGTTCTCGATCCTCGGGGTTTCCTTATAGAGCGGGATCATCCAGGGCATGTATTCCACCGTCAGGCCGTTCGGGCAGGCGGCGATCAGGTGCACCAGAATCTCCGGCATCACGTGGCTGACGATCGGCAGGTTGAAGGCCTCGGCCATGCCGGCGATCTTCATCCATTGCGTCACCCCGCCGGCGCGCAGGATATCGACCATGACGATGTCGACCGAATGCGCCTCCAGCATCTGGCGGAACGGCTTGATACCCCAGACATATTCGCCGCCGGCGATCGGCGTCTTCAGGGCGGCGGTGACCCGCGCCAGACCCTGATAGTCGTCATGAGCGGTTACGTCCTCGAGCCAGAACAGGCCGACATCCTCGGCCCGGTGGCCGATATCGATCGCCTGTTCCGGGCGCCAGCGTTGGTTAATGTCGCACATCAGCTTGATATCCGGGCCGATCGCCTCGCGCACGACCCGGACCCGGCGAACCTCGTCGGCGGGGGTCGGGTTGCCGGGCAGGGCCATCTGGGTCTTCATCTCGGTGAAGCCCTTTTCGATCAGGATACGGGCCGCCTTCTGGGCCTGATCATCGGTGAGGCCACGGCGTAGCGCGCCCGAGGCATAGGTCGGCACCCGGTCCCGATGCCCGCCCAGCAGCTTCCACAGCGGCTGCTCCAGCGCCTTGCCCTTGATGTCCCAGAGCGCGATGTCGATGGCCGAAAGCGCCAGCGTGAAAATTCCCCCCGGCCCGCAGGAATCCCCTGTGCCGTTGACCAGCTTGGCGACCACCGCCTCGATTCTGAGCGGGTCCTCACCAATGGTGAGCGCCGCCAGTTCCTCCACCGCCACCTTGAGGCTCCCGGTCATCTTCGCGCCGTAGAAGGTGACGGCGATGCCCTCGATCCCGGCATCCGTGCGCAGGCGAAGCGAGACCACCGGACGGGTCCGTCCCGCCTCCTCGGGCATGTTGGCCAGCGGCTCGTCTTCCGGAACCGCCAGGATCGTCGCTTCGTAGCCAGTGATTTTCATGGGTCATTCCCTTCGAGGTTCCATGGCCGCTCAACCGGTTGCCACCAAGCCGCCGGACGTGGATATTATGGGCAGGAAATTTCGTCAGTCGCGCCAACTAAAACCGGTCCAAGGAGCGCGATCAAGGGGAGGATGTCCACCATGTCGGATAACGAGCTGTTTCCGGTACCCGAAGCCACCCGACGCGCGGCGCTGATCGACAATGACGGCTATCTCGCGATGTACGAAAAATCGGTGGCCGACCCCGAGGCGTTCTGGGGCGAGCAGGGCAAGCGGATCGACTGGATCAAGCCCTATACGAAGGTCAAGGATGTCTCCTACGCCAAGGACGATCTGCACATCAAGTGGTACTATGACGGCACCCTGAACGTCTCCGCCAACTGCCTCGACCGGCACCTGGCCAAGCGCGGCGATCAGACCGCCATCGTCTGGGAAGGCGACAATCCCGCCGACGACAAGAAGATCACCTATCGCGAGTTGCACCGCGAGGTCTGCAAGTTCGCCAATGCCCTGAAGGGCCTGGGCGCCAAGAAGGGCGACCGGATCACCATCTACATGCCGATGATTCCCGAGGCCGCGGTCGCCATGCTTCGCCTGCGCGCGGATCGGCGCCATCCATTCCATCGTCTTCGGTGGTTTCTCCCTGACGCTCTCGCCCGCCCGGATCAAGGACTGCGATTCAAACCTGATCATCACCGCCGACGAAGGCCTTCGCGGCGGCCGTCCATCCCTTGAAGGCGAATACCGACAAGGCGCTGGCATCAAGCCCGATGTGCAAGACGGTCGTCGTGGTCAAGCGCACCGGCGGCGCCATCAATTGGACCGAGGGCCGAGACCACTGGTACCACGACATCATGGCGAACGCGTCCGAAGATTGCCCGCCCGAAGAGATGGGCGCCGAGGACCCGCTGTTCATCCTCTACACCTCCGGCTCCACCGGACAGCCCAAGGTGTGATGCACACATCGGGCGGCCATATCGTCTACGCCTCGATGACCCACCAGTACGTCTTCGACTACAAGGACGGCGAGGTCTACTGGTGCACGGCGGATGTCGGCTGGGTGACCGGGCACATAGCTACATCGTCTACGGCCCGCTGGCCAACGGGGCCACGACGCTGATGTTCGAAGGTGTGCCCGAACTATCCGGATTCAAGCCGCTTCTGGCAGGTCTGCGACAAGCCAACGTGTCGATTTTCTACACCGCGCCGACGGCGATCCGCGCCCTGATGCGCGAGGGCGAGGGACCGGTCAAGAAGGCAAGCCGCAAGTCGCTCCGCCTGCTCGGCTCGGTGGGTGAGCCGATCAATCCCGAAGCCTGGCTCTGGTACTACAACGTGGTCGGCGACGGGCGCTGCCCGATCGTCGATACATGGTGGCAGACCGAGACCGGCGGCATCCTCATCACCCCGCTGCCGGGGCGACGGCGCTGAAGCCGGGGTCCGCCACGCGGCCGTTCTTCGGCATCAAGCCGCTGCTGGTCGACGGCGAGGGCAAGGAGTTGAAAGGCGCCACCAGCGGCAACCTCTGCATCGCCGATAGCTGGCCGGGCCAGATGCGCACGGTCTATGGCGACCACCAGCGCTTCGTCGACACCTATTTCTCCACTTTCCCGGGCCGCTACTTCACCGGCGACGCTGCCGGCGCGACCAGGACGGCTATTACTGGATCACCGGCCGCGTCGACGACGTGATCAACGTCTCCGGTCACCGGATGGGCACGGCAGAGGTCGAATCTGCTCTGGTCGCGCATGCCAAGGTCGCCGAGCGGCGGTGGTCGGCTACCCGCACGATATCAAGGGCCAGGATCTACGCTTATGTCACCTCAATCTCGGCGAAGAGCCGAGCGAGGATCTGCGCAAGGAACTCGCCGTGGAATTGCGCCAATATGTGCGCAAGGAGATCGGCCCGATCGCAACGCCCGACCACATCCAGTTCACCGACGGCCTGCCCAAGACGCGCAGCGGCAAGATCATGCGGCGCATCCTCAGGAAGATCGCCGAAAACGACTACGGCTCCCTCGGCGACACCTCCACCCTCGCCGACCCGGCGGTGGTGGACGACCTGATCGCGAACCGGATGAACCGGGGGTAGGGAGAATGAAAGTCGACGGCGGGTGCCTTTGCGGACAGGTCACGTATGAGGCGGAGATTGATCCCGAGCGGGTGGCGATTTGTCATTGCACGCAGTGTCAAACCCATTCCGCCACCGCCTTCGGCGTGGTGGCGCCGATTGTCGACGGGAAGTTCACGCTGCTTACCGGAACACTGAAGACCTATGTGAAGACCGCCGACAGCGGCAATCGGCGGGAACAGGGGTTTTGCCCGGAATGCGGGACCCGCATTTACGCCCGCTCGGCGGATGGCGGACCCGGTCTGTTCGGTCTTCGGGTCGGTACGATCAACCAACGGGCGGATTTGACCCCGAAGGTTCAGATCTGGCACCGCTCGGCCCTGCCATGGGTGGGCGATCTCGGCGATATCCCGACTCTGGAAACGCAGCCTAACTTTTCGAAGTAGGAGTGGTGCGGGCTTAGCCCGCCACCGCCACATTGTCGATCAGACGGGTCTTGCCGAGCCAAGCGGCCACGAACAAGCGAGTCGGCCGATCGGTTTTCCGCGCCGCTTCCAGGGTCTCGGCGTCGCGGTGGTCGAGATAGTCGATCTTGGCGAAGCCCGCGCGCTGGATGCGCGCCCGAGCCGCCTCGATGGCCTTTCTCGGCCTCGCCCCGCCTCGAATAGCGGCCGCCGCCTCGGTCAGCGCGCGATGCAATTCCGGCGCCTTGGAGCGCTGATCCCGGTCGAGATAGGCGTTGCGGGAGGACAGCGCCAAGCCATCCGGCTCGCGGACGGTTGGCCCGCCCCGGATCTCCACCGGGATGTCCAGATCCTTCGCGAAACGCTTGATCACCAGAAGCTGCTGGTAGTCCTTCTCACCGAAGATCGCGGTATCGGGCAGCGACTGCAGCAGCAGCTTGGTGACCACGGTCGCCACCCCCTCGAAGAAGCCGGGGCGCGAGATGCCGCAGAGGCAATCGGTGATGCCCGCCACGCTGACCGTCGTCGCGGCGCCCGCCGGATACATTTCCTCGACACTCGGCGCGAACAGCAGATCAACGCCAATGGATTCGAGCTTGGCGATGTCGGCGGCCTTGTCCCGTGGATAGGTCGCGAGATCCTCGCTCGGCGCGAATTGGCGCGGATTGACGAACAGGGTGGCGCAAACCCGGTCGTGATCCCCCCGTCCCTGGCGCATCAGCGAGAGATGCCCCTCATGCAGGAAACCCATGGTCGGCACCAGCGCCAAGGTCTCGCCGGCGGCGCGGTATTCCGCGATTTTTTCTCGCAATTGCGAGACCGTGCGAACGATCTTGAGAGTCCCGGATTCCACGGCATTCTCCAACCAGCGCGCCGTTCATTCCATCACTGGAACCGGCGATCGAAGGGAATGCTGCATCGCACAAAACGCGATTTTCCGCAAGCGCGAAGAACGGTTCTCCACGCTTGTGATTGGAGTTTACCTTGAGCCGCGTGGCTCGAACCCTCAGTGACTCTCCCGCAAAAGCGGCGTGCCGCTCTTGCCGACCAGGAAGTCGAGATCGGCGCCCTTGTCGGCCTGGTTCACATGCTCGACATAGATCTTGGTGTAGCCCCGGTCATAAGGCGATTCGAACCCGTTCCAGCCCTCGCGGCGGCGGGCCAGTTCCTCGTCACTGATGTCGAGATGCAGCCGGCGGTTCGGCACATCGAGTTCGATCATGTCGCCGTTCTGCACGAAGGCGAGCGGTCCGCCCGCCGCCGCCTCTGGCGCGGTGTGCAGGACCACCGTTCCGTAGGCCGTCCCGCTCATTCTTGCGTCGGAGATGCGCACCATGTCGGTAATCCCCTTGCGCAGCACCTTCGACGGCAGCCCCATGTTGCCCACCTCGGCAAACCCCGGATAGCCCTTGGGTCCGCAGTATTTCAGCACCATGACGCAGGTCTCATCGATGTCGAGATCCGGATCGTCGATGCGCTCGTGATAGTCCTCAATGCTCTCGAATACCACGGCACGCCCGCGATGCACCATCAGTTCCGGCGAGGCCGCCGACGGCTTGATGATCGCGCCGCCGGGAGCCAGGTTGCCGCGCAGCACGGCAATGCCGCCATTGGGCTTGAACGGCTTGTCGATGGGGAAGACCACCTTACGGTTATAGCATTCGGTATCCTTGCAATTTTCCCAGATCGTGTTGCCGTTGGCGGTCATGGCGTCCTTGTGGATGAAGTCGCCGAGCTCGCGGATCACCGCCGGCAGGCCGCCGGCATAGAAAAAGTCCTCCATCAGGTATTCGCCGGACGGCATCAGGTTGACCAGACAGGGCACGTTGCGGCCCAGCCGGTCCCAGTCGTCCAGGGTGATGTCGATGCCCATGCGTCCGGCGATCGCCAGCATGTGGACCACCGCGTTGGTCGACCCGCCGATGGCGCCGTTGACCATGATGGCGTTCTCGAAGTTCTCGCGCTTCAGAAGCTTGGACATGGTGATGTCTTCTTTCACCATGTCGACGATCCGCCGGCCGGCCATCTGGGCGAGCACATAGCGGCGCGAATCCACCGCCGGGATGGCGGCGTTGGTATGCAGGGCGATGCCGATGGATTCAGCGAAACTGGCCATGGTCGAGGCGGTGCCCATTGTCATGCAATGGCCGGCGGAGCGGGAGTTGTCCTGCTCGGCGGACATGAATTCCTCCAGGGTCATCTCGCCGGCCTTGACCATTTCGGAGAACTTCCAGGTATGGGTGCCGGACCCCATCAGTTCGCCCTTGTAGCGACCGTTCAGCATCGGCCCGCCGGAGACCACGATGGTCGGCAAGTCGCAGGAGGCCGCGCCCATCATCAGCGCCGGGGTCGTCTTGTCGCAGCCGACCAGCAGCACCACCCCGTCCATCGGCAGGCCGCGGATCGATTCCTCGACATCCATCGAGGCGAGATTGCGGTAGAGCATCGCCGTCGGGCGAAGCTGACTCTCGGAGTTTGAGAAGACCGGGAATTCCATCGGCACGCCGCCGGCCTCGTAGACCCCGCGCTTCACCCGCTCGGCGATGTCGCGGAAATGCGCGTTGCAGGGATTGAATTCGGACCAGGTGTTGCAGATGCCGATGACCGGGCGCCCGTCGAACTGATCCGCCGGCATGCCCCGGTTCTTCATCCAGGAACGGTGGCCGAACCCGTCCTTGTCATTCTTGCCGTACCACTCGGAGGACCGGCGCTTGCCCCGGTTCGGATCGTTGGAATTGTTGTCGGCCATTGGGGCTCTCCATGCGTGATAGGGGTGGCGGCTGACCACCGCGAAGGAAGGGTTGTGCGATATTGCGGCGCGGGTCGAAGTCGCGCAAGGGTGGGTTTAGCGGCGCCCGCCCGCGAGCTTGGCCGCCTCGGGAAAGCCGCGCAGCCGAAGCATTGCCACGACGCCCAGGAATGGCCCGATCGCCAGCGGCGCGAAGGCGTGCCGCCATCCGAACATGTCGGCAAACCAGGGCACGGCCTGAATGGTCACCATGGTCAGCAGGAAGCCGGCGCTGGTCTGCAATGTCAGCATGGTGCCGATCCGGTCCGGTTGGGACAATTCGGTCACGCTCGCCGAAAACTGCGCCGAATCGGACACAATGGTCAGCCCCCAGATCAGGGCCACCAGCCCCAACCACCAGGGTCCGAGCCCTGCGGCGAAACCGATGCCGAGGGCGCAGGACCCGCTGACCGCCATGCAGAAGCTGGTCACGACGGTGCGGCCGACCCGGTCCGCCGACCAGCCGGCCACCACCGCGCCAAGGGCGCCCGACGCAATGATCACGAAAGTCACCAGCGCCGCTGTCGCCCGCGCTTCGCTGCCGCCTGCCGCACCACCGAGTTCGATCGAAAAATAAACGCCGATCCAGGCCCACATGGCATAAAGCTCCCACATATGGCCGAGATACCCGAAATTCGCATAACGGATTCCGCGGTTGGTCCAGTAGGCGGCAACGTCTCTCATCTTGAACGCGGCGGCCCGCCTGGCGCCGGGACCTTCGGCGGTGGCCAGGATCAGAAACCCGGCAACCGCTCCCGAAACCGACGCCATTATCAAGGTAGACCGCCAGTCAACGCCGCCCGCTAGAACGAAAAGATGCGGACTCGCCGACCCAAGAGTCAACGCACCCACCAGCGCCCCGACCAGGAGCCCGACATTGCCGCGCGCCCAACTGACCGCCAGCTTCATGCCGACCGGATAGATTCCGGCCATGCAGATCCCAGTGATCAGCCGCAGGACTATGCCGAGGGGGCCGGCCGGGTCGAGCGCCAGGATCGCGAGATTTGCAAGCGCCGCGACCTCCGCCGATATCATGAAGATCCGGCGTGGATCAAACCTGTCGGCGATCCCGGTCAAGGCAAAACACAGGGTCCCGACAACGAAACCCGCCTGCACCGCGCTGGTGAACAGACCCGCGGTAAAGTCGTCCAGGCTCCCTTCGGCCTTGAGTGCCGGCACCACCGCCGTTGCGGAAAACCAAAGCGCCATCGCCATCACCTGGCAGAGACCGATCAGCACTAGCGAACGTCGGCGGAGGTCGGTGTCCATGGACGATGGTCTGCTTCAATTCGGATAATACGGCTCGGCACCATGCCATCGGTCGCCGGCCCTGTCGCGCAAAACCGATTTGACGTGACCCGGGCGAAAGGATCATTAAATTCCCCGCTGATACGAAAGCGGCACTCGAAAGCGTTGATCATGAAGTTTTGCATCTATGGCGCCGGCGCGATCGGCGGGTTTCTCGGCGCCTACCTCGCCAGGGCGGGCCACGAAGTCGCGCTGATTGCGCGCGGCGCGCAACTGGCGGCGCTCCGGTCCAGAGGGCTGACCCTGATCCATGCCGAGGAAAAGTTCACCACCTATCCCGATTGCGCCGAGGATCCGCGCCAGATCGGGCCCGCCGATGCGGTGTTCGTGACCGTCAAGGGTCCGGCGCTGCCGTCTGTGGGAGAGGGGATCGGACCGCTGCTGGGCCACGACACGCCTGTCGTCTTCGCCATGAACGGGATCCCCTGGTGGTACGATCATGGGCGGGACGCGCCGCCGACCGGTGCCGCTCCACTGCTGGACCCGACCGGCAGCATGCGTCGTTCCGTCGATCCCAAACGCGCCATCGGCTGTGTGGTCGATTGTCCGGTCCGGGTCGCGGAGCCGGGCCTGGTGGTCTCCAATCGTCCGACAAAGGGAAAGTTCGCGATCGGCGAGCCGGATGGCTCGGTCAGCGAGCGGATTGCCCGGATCTCCAACATTCTCGACGGTTGCGGTCTAGAGGCGCCGGTTTCCAAGGATATCCGCAAGGTCATCTGGGCTAAGCTGGTCATCAATCTTTCGCGCTCACCTCTGGCCGTGCTGACCGGCGCGCCGGAGAACATGCTTTCCGAGGACCCGGACATTACGGATATCACCCGCGAGATGATCACCGAGGCCGCCGCCGTCGCCGCCGCCCACGGGATCGAGCTTGAGCTGGATTGGCCGGCGCTTCTGGAAACCCGGTACCGCGCCAATCATCGGCCCTCGATGCTCCAGGACTGGGATGCCCAGCGCCCCATGGAGATCGACAGCATCGGCGTCATCGTCAGCCGGTTTGCCGCCGAGGCGGGGCTGAGCACCCCGACGATCGACCGGGTGCTCGCACTGCTGCGTATGAAAGCGCGGGAAGTCGGTCTGTATTGACCGTCATTTTCCGTAGCCTTGTTGCTCAGCCTGAAGGATCCTTGCCCCGCAATGCGGCGAAGGTCATCGGCGCCTGTTGGACGAAATAATTGACCTCGCTCAGATTCGGCATGGTCAGGGTCCAGTCGATGACCGTCTTTGCGCCCGCCAGATCGGCCGCGCTCAAGACATAGCGGTAGCGCTTGCCGTCACGCTCCCAGACCAATTCGGTGTTCGGGCCGAGGCTCGAGGCGGTCAGCATGGCGAGGGTCGGGACCGGCGGCGAGCCGGTGGCATAAAGCGCATGCGCCGGATAGTCATCGTCGAGAAGCGCCATCCTGATCCCCAGATTCCGGGCTTCGGACAGGCGGCGCAGATGTGAGATATGGTCGTCGAACACACAGAGCGTGCGGGCCGGGTCGATATCGGTCGCCGGCATCTCCGACCAGTCCCCGATGCGGTATTCGATGGTCGGGTCTGAGATCCGGCCGTCGTGCCGGGTGATGTCATAGGTTATGACGCGCGCGTCGGGTGCCGCTTGCCTCAGGACCCAGGAGGAACTCCCCAGATAGGTGCCGCTTTCGATGATTGCCGAGGGCCGCAGCAAGGCCGCGACGCCATAGAGCCAGAAGGCCGAGTTCCGCATCGTGCCGCCGGTATTGTCGGCAAGCGGGCGGCGGGCATAGGCCGTTTCGAATTCCTCGGCGACGGCCCGCGCCGATGGTGCATCTTCCGGCAAAAGCGCCCGGTCTCGCAGTGCCGTTCGCACGGTGTCGAGGCGTTCCGTCTCGGCCTTGATCGCAAGCTCGCGCTGCACGGGCGTCGCGACCCGGCGTCCGATCTCACGCCGCGCCTTGCCCGAGACGGCGCTGGCCTCGGCGAACCGTTCGACGGCGTAGAGCACACCCGACGCCGTGCTGGAGGAGCCACCATTCGTCATTGGCGTTACTCGTTTTCTCGTCCGTGCCTAACGGTACGGGTCGGCAGCGTCGCGAAGCCCGTCACCGAAGAAATTGAAGGCGAGTACGATGATCACCACCGGGATCACTGGAGTCATGATCCAGGGATAAAGCTCAACGGCGTTGATGTTCTGCGCCTCCGTCAGCAGCACGCCCCAGGAGGTGATCGGCGGACGCAATCCGAGACCCAGAAAACTGAGGGCGGTCTCGCCGAGAATCATCGACGGGATAGACAGGGTCGCCGAGGCGATCAGATGGCTCATGAAGCTAGGCAGCAGATGCCGGCCGATGATCCGCTTCGGCTTGGCCCCCATGAGCTGGGCGGCAAGCGCGAAATCCTCCTCGCGCAGGGACAGCAGTTTCGAGCGCACCGCGCGGGCGAGCCCGGTCCAGTCCAGCATGCCGAGGATCAGGGTGATCCCGAAATAGACCAGGATCGGGCTCCAGGTCACCGGCAGGGCCGCGGAAAGCGCCATCCAGAGCGGCAGTTCCGGAAAGGACCGGATAATCTCGATGATCCGCTGGGTCAGGTTGTCGATCCAGCCGCCGTAATAGCCGGCCAGCCCGCCGACCACGATGCCGATGACGAAGCTGATGATGATGCCCAGCAAACCCACCGTGAGTGACACCCGCGTGCCGTACACAATCCTGGAGAGAACGTCGCGTCCCAAGCGGTCGGTGCCGAGCAGGAACAGCGTGCCGCCCTCGGCCGGACAGAACAAATGGAAGGAGCCGTCGATGGCGCCCCAGAAACGGTACTCGTCTCCGAAACAAAAGAACTGGATCGGCTGGACCTTCTGCGGATTTGGCACGTATTCCCGCTTCAGGGTCCGCATGTTGAGTTCGTAGTCGAGGCCGTAAACGAAGGGGCCGACGAATTCTCCGTCGTGGAACAGGTGAACGCCCTGGGGTGGTGCATAGATGAAATCGGTGTTTCGCGTGGCCAGGGCGTATGGTGCCAGGAACTCGCTGATGACGACTGACAGATACATGAAGGCCAGAATCGCGCCGGAAATCACCGCCAGACGGTGACGCCGCAGCTTCCACCACATGAGCTGCCACTGGGTGGCCATGTAGTAGCGTTCCTGCTCCGGCGTCAGAACCTCGGTAAGGTTCGGATCGAAGGGCGCCCGGTTGACGTAATGCGGTACCTGGGGGCGGTCCGACGCGCTCATCGGTTCGCTCCCCCGCCAAGCCGGATCCGGGGATCGAGCCACGCCAGAGCCAGGTCGGAGAGGAACATGCCGACCACGGTCAGGAGGGCGAGAAAGATCAGGAAGGACCCGGCGAGATACATGTCCTGGCTCTGCAGGGCGGAGATCAGCATCGGCCCGGTGGTCGGCAGCGACAGAACCATGGACACGATGGCCGATCCGGACACGACCTGCGGCAACATGTTGCCGATATCGGCGATGAACGGATTAAGGGCGGTCCGTAGCGGATATTTCATAAGCGTCTTGAACGGCGGCAACCCCTTGGCCCTGGCGGTGACCACGTATTGCTTCTGCAGCTCGTCCAGCATATTGGCGCGCAGGCGGCGGATCATTCCGGCGGTCCCGGAGGTACCGATCACGACCACGGGAACCCACAGGTGCTCAAGCACCGAGAGGACCTTGTCGATGCTCCACGGCTGGTTGATATAGACCGGGTCCATGAGCCCGCCGATCGAGGTGCCGAACCAGACATTGGCGAGATAGAGCAAGACCAGGGCCAGCAGAAAATTCGGGGTCGCAAGGCCGATGAAGCCGATGAAGGTAAGTCCGTAATCACCCCAGCTGTATTGGTGCGTTGCCGAATAGATCCCAATCGGAAAGGACACCAGCCAGATGAAGATGATGGTGCTGAAATTCAGCACCAGGGTCAGGAACAGCCGGTCCCCGACCACATCGGCGACCGGAAGCTGGTATTCGAACGAGAATCCGAAATCCCCGTTCAACAACCCCCAGGCCCAGACCAGGTACTGCTCGATCATCGGGCGATCCAGGCCATATTGGGCCCGCAGGGCCTCGATCTTCGCCGGGTCGACATTCTCGCCCTGGCTCTGCAATTCGGCGATCAGGGTGGACAGGTAGTCGCCGGGCGGAAGCTGGATGATGACGAAGGTGATCGCGCTGATCGCTATCAGCGTCGGGATCATGATCAGGAGACGGCGGATGACATAGGCAAACACGTCTCGGTCTCCTACGGTTTGCCTGCGGCGGCGGGGTCGAGCCAGAAGGTATCGGGGTTGTAGATCCCGAAATGCGCGCCCGGATCCCAATTGTAGATCGCTTTCTCCGGCACGTTCCGCAAGCTGTTCGACACCACGACCGGCTGCAAGACGCCGGCGATCAGGCCGATGGTGAAAACCTGATCCGCGTTGATTTCCAGGATCCGGCGCCAGGCATCGCGCTTTACCTGGATCGACCGGGCGCCCCGCCACTCGCGATACAGGCGGAGCAACTCTTGCGCGGGTTCCATATCCGGCGCCTCCCCGGCCTTGCCGCCGGTCTCGAAAAACTGCCCCCATTTCGGCCATTGCAGGGATTGCTGGCTCGTCGGCGTGAACTCGGCGGGGCTGGTCTCGGCGGTGGCCAGCCCATTCTCGACCCCGAACCAGATCGACATCATGGTTTCGCCCGCGAAGATCCGGTTCCGGAAGACGTTGCGTTGCGAGGGCTTGGAATAGATCTTGATCCCGATGTCGAGCCAGCTGTCGTGAATCAGCTCCAGCACGTCGGTCTGCTCGGTGCTTTCGCCCGCAGTCTCGACGATGATTTCCAGCGGCCTCCCGTCGGGAAGCAACCTGACGTTGCGGCTGTCGCGCCGGGTCAACCCGATTTCGTCGAGCAGTCGGTTCGCGGCTTTGATATCGAACTTTGCCCAGGCGGTCTGAAACTTCGGGTCGTGCAAGGGCGAAGCCGGAAGCACGGTGTTGTTACCCTCGAGAGCCAGGCCGTAATAAATGACCTGATTGATTTCATACCGGTTCACCGCCATGGAAAGCGCCCGGCGGAAGCGGACATCCCGAATCAGGTCACGGAGCGCCGCATCGTTGACGTTCAGATTCGGCAGCAACGCCAGATGCGCGCCCTTGGCGGTGCGCCAAAGATAGGTCCTGTACGGCTGCCGGTCCTCGCCTTGCTTAAGGAACGTATAGTCGTCGAACCTCAGATAACGGGCCTGCAGATCCACCTCGCCGGTGCCGACCTTGGCCGGGATCAGATTGGTATTGGCGATACTCAACAGACATTCGTCGGCATAGGGAAGCTGGTTGCCGGCGGGATCGACCCGGTGGAAATAGGGATTCCTGACGAAGCTCAGCCGATCCGAGGAGAGGGTCGAGTCGATCTTCCAGGGTTGCAGCACCGGCAGATCGAGATTGTCGTTGCGGTACAGGTTGTCGAGCTTGTTGTGCAGAGCTGACCAGTTTAGTTGCCTTGCTTCCTCCACCGCGGCATCAAGCGTCTTCTCATCGGCGTATTTCAGATGAAACCGCTTCAGATAGTGCGACGGGCGATAGATGTAGAGCGGACTTGCGCCGGCCAGGCGGACCAGGAAATCCGGGTTGGGATTTGTCCAGCTATAGCGGACCGTAAGCGGGTCGATGACCTCGAATGTCGGTAGTTCCCCGTTGACCTTCAGCACCGTAGGCGGGCCGACCGGCGAGAGCTCCCAGTTGTTCGCCACGTCTTCCCACCAATAGCGGAAATCCTCGGCGGTGAATGGATGGCCATCCGACCATTTGTGTCCCGCCCGCAGCTTGAAGGTAAAGATGCGGCCTTCTTCGACCTCATAGGACTCAAGGATATCCGGCACCAGATCGAAGCCGTCGGGGGAGTAGACCACGAGCCGCGCATAGCCGTAGACCGACATCTGCCGCGCGTCCTTTGCGCGCGCCATGAGCATGCGGATCGTGCCGCCGTGCTTGCCGATCTCAAGCCCGCGCTTGGCGAAATCGATCACCCTAGGCACCACCGGCAGCCTCTGGTCGACGGGCGGCAATTCCCCCGCTGCAACCCGTTTGGCCAGGATCGGCGGTTCGTTATAGGCCAGCGCGGGGGTTGCCGCGGCCAACACGAAGGCCGCCACCGCTAGAACCGGCGCAATGAGACGTTTCCGTACCGTCATGACGCGAGCTTGATGCGAAGGGCCGATTCCGAGGCGCGCACGAAATGCTCGCCGCCGAGATCGATCAGACCGGGCCGGGTCGCGTCATCCACAGTGAAGGGTGGCGCCCATTCACTGGGAACCGAGCACCGGCCGTCCATGATCGCGTTGAAGTCCAGGGGATGATCCAGATTGGGATCCGGCACCGCCGCCAGCAGCGCCTGGGTGTAGGGATGAACCGGATTGCGGAACAGCTCCTCGCGTGGCGCCACCTCGACCAGCCGTCCCGCGCACATCACGGCGATGCGGTCGGCCACATAATCCACCACCGCGAGATTGTGCGAGATGAAGATGTAGGTGAGGTTGAGTTCCTGTTTCAGATCCCGCAGGAGGTTGAGGACCTGAGCCTGGATCGACACGTCCAGCGCCGAGACCGGCTCGTCACAGATCAACATGCTGGGGCGGAGCGCCAACGCCCGCGCGATCCCGATCCGCTGACGCTGGCCACCGGAGAAGCTATGCGGATAGCGGTTCAGATGCCGCACATCCAGACCGACCAGGCGCATGAGCTCGCCCACCATTTCACGCCGATAGGCGTCGTCTCCCACCTGGTGGATCAGCAGGGGTTCACTGACGATATCGAACACCGTCATCCGGGGGTTGAGGGAACTGAACGGATCCTGGAAGACGAACTGCAATTTCTTGCGGAACTCGATCAGGTCGGCGTCGCCGAGCGCCAGAACGTCCGTCTCGCCGTCGCGGTCCACATATCGGACCGTTCCGCTGTCCGGGCTGAGCGCGCGCATGATGATCTTGCTGAGCGTGGTCTTGCCACAGCCGCTCTCGCCGACCAGACCAAGGCACTCACCCCGGCGCACTTCGAAACTGACGTCATCAAGCGCGTGGACGCGGGCATTGTCGGAGGAAAACCAACCGCTCTTGCGGATCGTGAAGGTCTTGGTAAGGCTCTCCACGGTGAGAAGCGGTTTGTCCTTCAGGCTTGCCTCGGCCTTGCGTGCCTCGGGATCGGGGCGCAGCAGATGGCCAGTGGAAGACTCGATCTCGCGGATCGGCACCAGCCTTTCGTCCCGGCCCATGTCGAAACGGGGAACCGCAGCCATCAGCGACTTCAGATAGGGATGTTCCGGGCGCCGGTAGATGTCCTCGATACCGCCGCTTTCCATGATCTGGCCGCGATACATAACGACGACTTCGTCGGCGACGTTCGCGACGACGCCGAGGTCGTGGGTGATCATCAGCATGGCCATGCCGAGTTCGGCCTGCAGATCCCGCACCATCTTGAGGATCTGCGCCTGAATAGTCACGTCGAGGGCGGTGGTCGGCTCGTCGGCGATCAGCAGGGCCGGATGACAGATCAGCGCCATCGCGATCATCGCGCGCTGCCGCAACCCGCCCGACAGTTCGAACGGATAGGTCTTGAGCCCCTTGGCGGGATCCGGGAACCCGACCATCCGCAGCATGTCGCGAGTAAGCTCGACGGATTCCCGTCCGCTTACATCGCGGTGCAGTTCGAGCGCTTCCTGGATCTGGTTGCCGACGGTGTGCAGCGCCGACAAAGAGGTCATCGGTTCCTGGAAGATGATCGAAATGCGCCCGCCGCGGATGGCGCGCATCCGTCTGCTGTCGGGATGCAGTCGCGCAATGTCGGTGGTCGTCCCCGGAGCCGCCGGGTCGGAGAACAGGATCGAGCCGCCCACGATGCTGGCGGTGCGCGGCAACAGACCCATGATCGCCTGGCTGACGACGGTCTTGCCGGATCCGGATTCGCCCACCAGGGCAACGGTTGTGGCTCCACGGACTTGGAACGAGACGCGGTTCACCGCGACAAGCCGCCCCTCCGGCAGATCGAAGCCGACTTCCAGATCTCGAATACGCAGAAGCGGCGGCGCTCCGTCGTTCATTCTTCCTCCGTGGTTCCCCGGCTCCCCTCTGCCGTGTCCGTCCGGACCGGAAATCCGGCGGCGGCGAAATTCTCAGCCGTGGACTCGGAAAGTTCAAGCCGGTTGGCCGCAAAAATCGGCGTACAGGCCCGAAGTACCGCGTCAAAACCCTCCAAATCGGAGTCCACGGAGATTTTTCCCGGCTTACCGCGTACCGTGAGCTGAAACCAGCCTTCCTTGCGGTCCCTTCGGGTCGAGAAGTACTTCAGACCGATGTCGGTGATTTCCGACCAGCGTATGGCCTTGCCGAGCGGGCCATTGGCCCAGATCCCCTCTTCGCTCAATTCATAGGACGTCCTATGCCGCTGCCAGGTACGCAGCACGAATCCGCCGAACAGAGCAACGCCGGCCATGACGATGTAGTGAAAAACACCAATGTCCCGCGCCGCCACCAACAGGCTCGCGCAGACCGCGAAGCCGATTCCGCCGCGCAGATAGTCGCCGGTCAGGACCTTTGAAGGGTATCGATGGCTAGTCATGGGCACCGCTTCTCTCGAATAACCTGCCGGACGATACCATCCTCGCCGCCGGATGTGTCACCAGGATGTCACACACGTCGCGAAAGCCGTTCCAATCGGCATCGTTCATTTCCAGATGATGGGTGAGAAGCCCGATCGGTTGCGTCCCGAGTTGTTCTTCGCGGCGAAGGCTCAAGTCCCGCGTGACGGTTCGAGCCAGAGCGCCGGTGCCGATGAATCGCCTGTCGCCGCGCCAGTCGATCACATCGACATGGGTGTTGATCCAGACGAGGTTACGCGCCGTGGTTGGACCGGCACCGAACCCGGACAAGGCGCGATAGCCCGCCCGAGGCAGAATGTCGATCAGATCCGGGGTGATCCGGTTCCATGGCGGCACGAAGCACGGCAGCAATGCCAGATCGAAGAGATCCTCGAGTCTCTCGCGCCCTCGGATCGCATCGCTTAAGAGGGCCTCGAGTGGTCTCGCGTCGCCGAACTCGGCTTTCTTGCCACGGCCGGATTGATGATCCACATGGGCCCAGCCATGCACCGCAACCCGCGCCGGCGCGCCGGCCAATCGCGAGGGGAGATCCGCCGTCGCCCAGTGCGGCACGACGGCGAGCAGCGGCTCCGCCCCGAGCGCGGCCGCGGTTCGCAGCAAGGGGTCGAGACGCGCGGTTGGCGATCCCAGATCATCGTCGCGCCACCAAAACTCTGCTGTCCGCCCGGCATCGGCCCAGGCATCGAGTTCTCGGCGGAGCGCGGCCACGGTCATGATCAGGCTCAACCCGGCCGAAGGATGTCGCGCAACAGGGCGGCGGTCCTTTCCGCCCCGTCGAGTCCCACGTCACTCATCGGACGCCGGCCGGCCGCCAGGGCCGCCCGCATCGCCTTGTCGAGCCCGGCGGCGGTGAGCGAATCCTCGGGCACCACCTGCAGGTGGCCGCGCGACGCGAGCAGGTCGGCGCGCAGCCGCTGTTCCGTCTCGACGCCCCCTTCGAAAGGGATCACCACGGATGGAGTCCCCGCCGCCATGAGTTCGGCGATGGTATTGTAGCCGGCCTGCGAAATCGAAAGGTCGGCGCGGCCGATCACCGCCGGCAGATCCGGGCGGCTGCGTTCGACGATGACTCGGTCGGTCGCCTTGGACTTGAGCTCCCGGTAAATCTCGTCGGGCATGTGGTGGCCGGTCACGAACCGCCATGGCCGGTCGGCAAGCGAGGTCTCCGGGCGCAATCGGAACACCTCGGGCAGAGTTACCCGTCCGACCGCCCCGCCGCCCGCCGAGACCACCACCTCGCCATTCCCGCCGGCGCCGGTATCGCCGACATGGGCCGGTGTCAGCACATAACCCGTATAGGTCAGCAGATGTCGGATCCGTTCATGCATCGGAAAGGTCTGGGCGAGGGTGATCACCCGTTCGTCGCCATGCACGAGCACTCGGTCGTAGAACGCCTCAAGAGTCTCGACGATCTCGAGATTTCGGTCGGCGCGCGGTTTCGTGACCAGGATATCGCGCATCGAGCAGACGATCTTCGGCGGCCGGGCTGCGGACTTCGCTCGTTCCAGCAGCGGGAGCAGCTCGAAGCGAAGCTGGCGGCGGCCGAAGGGGAAAAGTTCGGTCAGCAGGATATCCGGCGCGACCTCGTCATGGAGTGCCAGAAGCGCGTCCCTGCGTGCCGCTTTCCAGGTCTCGTCGATCGGGGTCCCCTCGGCGTCGACCAGAACCTTGAAGTCGTCGTCAATGGTTCGTACCGGAGGAAGCTGATGGAACCGGGCGCCGCCGACATCGAGGTCCGGAACCGGCATACCGCCCGAGACGAAGGCCACGTCGAAACCGCCCGCGACCGCTGCCCGCGAAATCGCCGCCGCCCGGCGCAAATGCCCGATGCCCAACAGGTTCTGGACATAAAGCATCAGCGTGGGTCGCGGCATCAGCGGGGTCCGTCGGCGGTCAGCGGTAGATTCAGCCGATGAGGCGCCAGGCGCCCCTCTCGGTCGACAGAAAAGACATGCACCGCCCGCCAGTCAAGGCGAACCTCCGGCTTGCCGCGCATATCCCAGCCGGTCGCCAATGCCAAGAGCGCGCGAATCACTCCCTTGTGGCTGACCGCGCCGGTAAGCGGCGGTCCGTCGCAAAGACTCCGCAGGAAGGGCCGCAACCGGTCCTGAACCTGACGCGGCGACTCGCCGTCTGGCGGAAGCATGTCCAGTCCGCGCGCCTCGTTGAGCGTCATTGCCTCGCCGAGATCCCGGCGCAAATCGGCGACCCGCCGGCCTTCCCATTCACCCCAATCCATCTCGATCAGTCTTCGGTCGGTCTCCAGAGTGGCGAGACCCAGGAGTTCCGCCGTTTCGATCGCCCGCCGCAACGGGCTGACCCGCCAGGGTATGTCGGCGAGGCAGGCCGGCAGACGCCACCCGAGAACCTCGGCGCGCCCGGCGTCAGAAAGCGGGATATCGGCACGGCCCTGGAGGCGGTGTTCTCGGTTCCAGTCGGTCGGACCATGGCGAACAAAAGCGATACAAACGGTCATCTGGCCTCCGATCGCACCCGCAAGATCTCGGTGAACCAGCCATCCATTGTGACAACGGCGTTTGGGAATCCATGATCTAGGGCCGCGATTCTGCGCGCCCGGCGACCCAAGGCGAGACGCCCCGGTCCGTCGTCGATCAGCCGCTGAACGGCAGCCGCGAATGACGCCGCATCGCCTTCCGGGCACAACAATCCGGTCTGGCCGTCGCGCAGGATGTCCGGCACGCCGCCCGCGTCTCCGGCGACGGCCGGGAGTCCGGAGGCCTGGGCTTCCAGGAGTGCCATTCCATAGGCTTCCCGCACGGACGGCCAGACGAAAAGATCCGCGGCCGCGTAACAGGTCGCCAGACGATCCGCCGGCAGAATACCGGTGAAGACCGTCCCTGGCGGAAGCGTCGCCGCGACCGCGGCACGGGCCGGTCCGTCGCCGACGGCGATCAGGCGCCACGGTGTTTCCGGCTTGATTCGCTCGAGGGCGTCGCCCAGCACGCGATAGGAGTCGAGCTTGGCATCGTCGCGCATCATGCCCACCGCGAGGAGCCAGACGGCGTCCTGCGGAAGGCCGTGCCGGGCCGCGATCTCTGCCCGGGCCATCGCTCTGTCGCGTTCGGGCCGAGGCTCTAGGAAAGGCCGCAGGTAGACATAGCGGCCATGTGGGCCAAGAACCGGCTCGACACAGGCCCGGTCGCGCCGGTTCAGTCCAATCACGAGATCGGCCTGGGTCAGCGCCGCCTCGACCTGCCGGTGACCGAGGGACCAGGGCCCGATGGCCCGCTTCGGCGCATGCGAGGCCTCGATAGCCACATAAGGAATGTCCAAGGCTTGCGCCACGGCGGGGCCGATCCAGTCCGGCGCCTTGTAGTACAGATGATAGGTAAGCCAGAGATCCGGCCGCCAGGCACCGTGAACCGAATAGTTTTGGACAAGCCTTGCCGCCAGACGCGTGCCCAGCCGCTGTATCCGGGCCTGGCGCCTCGGATCGCCGGCCCCGTCGCGGGCCCGCATGCGCGAGGCCACGCGCAAGTCGTGGCCGGCGGCGCGGATCGCCTTTATCAGCAGACGGGCCATGCGACGGTCGCCGGAGGGCTTCGGCGATCCCGGCGGCTTGAGAGGCGCGTAGAAGGCGACCTTCACCTGGTGACTTTCACTGGGTCGATAATCACTGGGCGGCGTCCAGGACTGCTTCGCCAGACATGACGCGGTCCCCGGTCGATGCGGGACGGAACCGATCGCGGATCACCGAGAGGCCGGCTGCATGATCAAAACACCGGGTGACCCGTTCCAGACCGGCCCGGCCAAGTGAAAGGCGCCGGTCCGGGTCTTCGGCAAGAGCCTCAATCGACGCCGCGAGGGCGTCCGGATCCTCCGCTTGTGTCAACCAGCCGGTCTCGCCATGTCGGATCAGCTCGGAGACGCCGGCGACATCGCTGGCAAGGCAGCAAAGGCCCTGGCTGGCGGCTTCCATAAGCACGTTCGGAAGCCCGTCCCGATCACCGTCCTCGGCGATACGACTGGGCAGGACAAACAGATCCGCGTCCTGATAGGCGTTGAAGACATCGGCCTGGGCGAGCGCTCCGCGCCAGATGATATTCCGGTCTATCCCCAGATCGCTCGCCTGGGCCTTCAGTTTCGCAAGGTCGGCACCACCACCGATATGGGTCCAATGCCAGTGCAGGTCGCGCGGAAGCCGTGCCAGCGCCTGGAGCATCACGCCAAAGCCTTTCTTGGGCACCGCGCGTCCAACGGATACCAGACGCAGCGGGTCGCTCGCATCCTGGCCCCTTCGAGCCGGGCGGACGGCCGGTGGCGCTGGCAGTGCGGACAGATCGAGCCCGTGATAGCTGAGCGATGTCTTCCCCGGAGCGAGGGCATCAAGATGTGCGTGGCCGTAGGCGGTGCAGGTCACCGCCCAGGCACAGTCGGCCAGCTTTTCCCGCTTTTCCCATTCCGGGGTCAGCCAGATGTCCTTGGCATGGGCCGAGACCGACCATTCCCGTCCGGTAATCTGCGCCGCATAGCGCGTGACCGAGGCGGGCGTGTGCAGGAAATGGGCATAGAGCGAGGGGATGGCCGGATCCAATTCGGCCGCGAGGACCAACGCCTGACCCCAGCGGCGAATGCGGTTTGGCGTCGGATCGCGCATGAGATCCCGTAGCCAGACCCGGCGGGCTGCCCTGTATCCCGGCTGCTTCCTTACCCGCAACCAGCCGCGTAGCACCCGCAGCGGTTCCTGATAGAGATATTCTGGCAGATAGAGCACCGGCGCCGAGATCTTCCCGTGCACCGGATGGGTTTTCCGGTCCGTGGGGTGACGGAGCGAAACGATTGTGACGTCGATCCCGCTGGTTTCAAGCGACAGGATTTCCTGCGCGATAAAGGTTTCCGAAAGCCGCGGATACCCCTTGAGGACGATCGCCACCCGTGGTCGAGGGTGCGTCTTGCTGTCCGGTCCGTCGCCGTGCGGCATCGCAATCAGGCGCGACGGCTCGCACGCTCGCCGCCACCGGCCCGAGTGCGTTCCAGCCAGCGCCAGGCCAGCTTGTTGACCTCGTCGAGGCCGCCAAGGATTTCCGGGGAAAGCTGTTCGGAGGGCTTGGGCTGGCTCGGCAGACGCCGCAGAGCGGCGGCCATTTGCCCGGGATCACGGTAGCCGTCATCCACAAGCATGCTGATCATGCCGAGTTCCTCGGCGCGTTGAGCCCGGATGTACTGCTCCAGCCTCGGTTCGGTGCGCGGCACGATCAGGGCGCGTTTATCGAAGGAAAGAATTTCGCAGAAGGTGTTGTAGCCGCCCATCGAGACCATGCCGGCGGCGCGGGCCATAAGGCTTTCGATCCGCGAATCAAATGTGATGACATGGACCCGGTCAAGCTGCGACGCCCGCTCCATGAAATCCGCCTGGTTCTCCTGGGACATGAACGGTCCCAGCACCAGCAGCGCCGGATAAGGAAGATCCGCGTCATGTTCATAGGCCCGGAGCACCCAGTCCATCAGCGCTTCGCCATCTCCACCACCGCCGGCGGTCACCAGAATGAACGGGTCTTCCGTCAAGGGCAGATAAGGAGCCGTTGCGACACTGGGAACACGTCGCCGCAGATAGCCTGTATAGCGGGTTTTCATCCGCACACTCGAAGGCATGTCCAGGCCCTCGAAGGGATCGCAGATCTGTTTCATCCCGTAGACCCAGACCTCATCGTAAAGATCCTCCAACGCGGGAAGGACTTTCTTGCGCTCCCACTCAGGCACCAGCGCGGCGGGCTCGTCCATCACATCGCGCAGGCCGAGCACCAGCGGCGTGTCCCGCTCCTTCAGCATCTCCATGGTCTGGCGCACCTCGCCGCGCAGCCCCCAAGGCTCCTTGTCGACGATGAAAAGATCCGGGTCGAAGGTATCCGCGGTATGGCGGATGATCGACTCGCGCAGCTTCAGGGTTTCCTCGATGTCCAGATGCAGGTTCAGCGAGGTATAGTCTCCGTTGCGCAGTTTGATCACGCCGGGCACGCGGACAAAGTCGACGCGGGCGCGAAAATCGAAACTTCCGATAATCGGCGAGCCGGACAGGATCAGGACCGAGAGCTGCGAGGCATCCTCGACCAGGGAGTGCGCGATTTCACGACAGCGCCTCAGATGGCCCAGCCCCATCGTATCGTGGCTGTACATGAGCACGCGCGCGTGACCTTGCCGGTCGCGGGTCCGTCGTTTCCGCATGGTGTTCTCCCACTGACGACCAATTGTCGCCGCCACACGCAGCCGGAAAAAACTTTGGCCAGCTTGATCAAAACCGCGCGTCGAGGGTTTTCCACTCAGGTCTTTTCGCGGCGCAATATGCCACAGCCGGGCTTTCACGCGAAACAGCAAAAAAAACCGGACCGCCTAAAGCGTTCTGTTTACCGGGGATTCACGTTCCGCTACTATCCCGCCCAGAGGTTCGATGAAACCTCGCGACTTCGGGTAACAGAGCCACTTATCGATGGAAACATCCCTCTTCCGGTTCATTTGGCGGTACAGCAAGCGGGACCAGATTATCTTGCTGATTATAACGGGGCTGTCGTTCCCGTTTCTTTATTATTCCCTCGACCTGCCGAAAACCATCATCAACAAGGCCATCGGTGGCAAGAACCTGCCCGAGGAGTTGTTCGGATATCCGGTGGATCAGGTCAGCTATCTGATGCTGCTGAGCGGCGGATTCCTGGCGCTGGTCTGCATCAACGGCGGATTCAAATACTACGTCAACGTTTTCCGGGGCCAATTGGGCGAGCGCATGTTGCGGCGCCTGCGCTTCGATCTCTATGCCAAGATTCTGCGTTTTCCGTTGCCGCATTTTCGCCGAGTAAGCCAGGGCGAAGTGATCCAGATGGTCACCGGGGAGGTCGAGCCCCTGGGCGGCTTCGTCGGTGACTCGATCGCTTTGCCGGCGTTTCAAGGCGGTACGTTGCTGACGATCCTAGTCTTCATGTTCATCCAGGATTGGGTTCTGGGCCTGGCGGCGATCGCGCTGTACCCGATCCAGGGATACATGATCCCCAAGCTGCAGTGGCACGTAAACCAGCTCGGCAAGGCGCGGGTTCGCAACGTCCGCCGGCTGTCGGAAAAGATCGGCGAGTCGATTTCCGGTATACAGGACGTGCATGCCAATGACGGCGCACGTTGGGCCATGGCCGGCGTCACCGACCGTTTGGGTACGATCTACGACATCCGGTTCGAAATCTACCGGCGTAAGTTTTTCATCAAGTTCCTCAACAATTTCATCGCCCAGTTGACCCCGTTCTTTTTCTATTCGATCGGCGGGTATCTGGTGATCAAGGGTGACCTTACCTTCGGCGCGCTTGTCGCGGTGCTAGCGGCCTACAAGGATTTGTCCGCGCCGTGGAAAGAGTTGCTGACCTACTACCAGAGGCTCGCAGATGCGAAGATCAAATACGATCAGGTGGTCGAACAGTTTGACCCCAGCGGCACGCTTCCGGAGGACATGCAACACGCTGAACTGGAGCGCGATTTCCGACTCGCCGGCCCGATTTCCACCGCCAATCTGTCTCTGCTGGATGACGAGGGTCAGCCGATCATCGAAAACCTGTCCCTGACCGTCGAAGCCAAGGAGCGTGTCGCCGTGGTCGGCCCGGGGGCTGGCGGAAAGGATCTGCTGGTCATGCTTCTGGCCCGGCTCCTGATGCCGGATGGAGGCCAGATAACTATTGCCGGCAAAGAGATCGCCTCATTGCCCGAGGCGGCCACAGGCCGTCGGATCGGCTATGTCGGGCCAAGCGCCTATGTCTTCAACAGCACGTTGCGGGAAAACATCCTGCTCGGCGCCATGCACCGTCCGGTCGTTCCGGTGCCGGACGATTTCGGCGATGTCGCCGAACGCAATAAAAATCTGGAGAACGCGCGGCTCTCCGGAAATGCGCTGGACGATCTGGCGGCGGATTGGGTCGACTACGAAGCCATTGGAGTCGAGCAGGGCCCGGCGCTGAACCAGCGGCTGTCGGAACTGCTGGAGACCGTGGACCTCGCGGACGACACCTACGCTCTGGGATTGCGCGGCACAATCGACCCTGAAACGCGGCCGGAGGTCGCGGAACGTATTCTTATGGCACGGCGCACCCTGCGCGACCGGCTGGCGGAGCTCGGCATGGCGGGCCTCGTGGAATCCTTCGACGAGGCGCACTACAATACCAACGCGACGGTGGCCGAAAACCTGCTGTTCGGTACGCCGGTCGGAACCAATTTCGCGCTGGAGAACATCGCCGAGAATGTCTACGTGCGTCAGGTTCTCGACAAGACCGGCCTGACCGAGGATTTCATCCGGATCGGCCGGGATGTCGCCTCCACCATGGTCGAATTGTTCGTCGACCTGCCGCCGGATCATGAGTTCTTCACGCAGTATTCCTTCATTTCCTCCGAAGACCTGCCGGAGTTCCAGATTCTCGTCGGGCGGGCGGAGCGGCTTGGCCTGGCGGGGATGGCGGCGGAAGATCGGGACCGGTTTCTTTCCCTTCCGTTCAAACTGATCCCGGCCCGGCATCGTCTGGGGCTCATCGACGATGACGCACGGGCGCGCATTCTCGAAGCCCGCAAGGTCTTTGCGACGGATCTTCCCGAGGACCTTCTCGGTTCGGTGGAGTTCTTCTCGGCAGACCGCTACAACGCGGCCGCGTCGTTGCAGGACAACATCTTGTTCGGCAAGGTCGCCTATGGGCAGGCGGATGCGGGAGCCCGGGTCGGCGAAGCCTTGGCCGAAGTGATCGAGGCCGAGGATCTTCGCGGCGTGGTGATTGAGATAGGGCTCGAGTTCGAGGTCGGGATCGGCGGCTCACGCCTGTCCACGGGGCAGCGCCAGAAGGTCGGCCTCGCGCGCACCTTGTTGCGGCGACCGGACGTGCTCATCTTTAATGAAGCGACAGCAGCGCTTGACTCTGGAAGCCAGGCCAAGGTCATGGCGAATATTTTCAAGGAGGCCGAGGGGCGCGCCATGGTCTGGGCGTTGCAGCGGGCCAGCCTCGGTGAGCGTTTCGACCGAGTGGTCGTGGTCCGGGGTGGCAGGATCGTCGAGACCGGCGCCTTCGCCGAACTTCGCGACGTCGAAAGCGGCGCCCTCAAGTTGCTGCTCGGCGAAGAATAAGATGGCGATGGGAGACCCGAGATGAGTTTGCAAGAGGAAGTCGAACTTCTCAGGCACATCCCGCTTTTCTCCAAGATCGATCCTTCGAAGCTGAAACTTTTGGCATTCACGTCGGAACGCTTGGCCTACCAGGACGATCAGATCCTGTTCAATCAGGGCGATTCCGGGGACGCGGCCTATATCATCATGAGCGGCGGAGCGGCGATTCTCATAGAAACCGATACCGGGCCGATCGAGGTGGCCCGTCTGAAGAAGGGCGATGTGGTCGGCGAGATCGCGATCCTTTGCGATGTGCCAAGGACGGCCACCGTTCAGGCGAAGGATTCGCTGACCACCCTCAAGGTCACCAAGGATACCTTCTTCCGACTTGTGACCGAGTTCCCGCAGATCGCGGTTGAGATCATGCGGGAACTTGCCGCGCGCCTGGAGCAGACCAACGTGCAGCTGCGCGCGGCCCACAGCTCGAAATAGGCGCGCCGAGGTGATCGGGACAAAAGGTCGACGCCCGTTTGGACCACTTCTCCCGCGGGTGGATATCCATCGTGAGCCGGCTTGATAGCGCGATCCGACGGCTGCTGGCGCAAAAGAATGCGTTGGAATGGGCAATAGGCGCGGTCAGCGCCATCGAAGGTCCGGTTCTGGAACTGGGTCTCGGGAACGGCAGAACGTACGATCATCTGCGGCAAATCGCGCCCGACCGGGAGATTTTCGTGTTCGAACGCCAGGTCGCGGCGCATCCGGATTGCATTCCTCCCGATGATCATCTGTTTTTGGGTGATTTCCTTGAGTCCCTGCCGCGCGCGATCGACCGGCTCGGTTCGGTCGCGGCCCTGGCGCATCTGGATATCGGAACCGGGGTAAAGGCCGACAGTGTCCGGTTGGCGGAGCATATCGCACCACTCTGCCGGCAGCTGCTCGCTCCCGGTGCCCTGGTCGTGAGCGATCAGGAAATCGCCGGCTGGTCGGGAACGCTTTTGGTGAATCCGGACGGCATTCCCGAGGGACGGATCTATCTTTACCGCCCTGTCATCTGATCAGGCCGCGCCGCGATGGAATCCCCGTTCAAAGCCCCATGGGGCCTTCCGGCCGCGCGGCGAAGTCGGTTTGGCCCTCGACCTCCCGGAAATGCCCAAGCGCCCAGTGCACGCTGGGAAAAGCCAGTTCGGTCCAGGGGATCTCGTCCCAGGCGAACAGCCCGACCGCTTCGGATTCCGGGCCGGCGGCAATGCTCGGCGTGACGAGCCTGGCGCGGTAGATGAGCTGAACCTGACTGATCCGCGCGATGTTGTAGACGCCTAGAAGGGAGTCGATCTCGATTTCCGCGCAAGCCTCTTCCTGAGCCTCACGCATGGCGCCTTCGATCGTCGTCTCCCGTTCCTCCATGTAGCCGGCCGGGATGGTCCAATAGCCCTTGCGCGGTTCGATGGATCGCTTGCACAGCAGGAACTTGTCTTCCCAGGTGCAGACGGAGCCGACGACGATCTTCGGGTTGATGTAGTTGATGAACCCGCAATCATCGCAGACGAGCCGCTCTAGCGTGTCGTCCGCCGGAATGCGCTTGTGGATCGGACCGCCGGTCCGTTCATCGTAGGATATGCCGCTCATGGATCTACTGTGCCGCGCGATCCATCGGGCGGCAAGCCGTATCTGGCCTTGAAAGGTCGAGGGAAAACGTCGCGCGAAGGGGGGCGTCGGAGGGGGCTTTAGACCACCAGATCCAAAGTACCGCCGCGGGCGTCGAAACCACCGCGCGCGGTCTGTCGCTCCGCGGTCGCGCGATCCGCGTCCCGGCGCGAATCCTGCCCGTCGACCGCACGGTCTTCATCGGTCGCCGTAATACCCTGCGGAGTGTTGGGCCGCACGCCGTTATTGCGCAGCTGTTCCACCGGACGGGGCACGACCAGATTCGGCAGTACCGCGTTTGTCGGTATTGACGGTGGTATCGCGGGTTGGACCATTCTGTCCTCCTCTACCTAGCAAATGTAGGACGGAAGGCATGGAAAGTCAAGAAATCCGCCGATTCGACAGTACGCACTAGCGGTACAGGACCGCTACGCCCGGAAGCTCCTTGCCTTCCATCCATTCCAGGAACGCGCCCCCGGCGGTCGAAACATAGCTGAAACGGTCCTGGACTCCGGCCTGGGCGAGGGCTGCGACGGTATCGCCACCGCCGGCGACCGAGAGCAACTTATCGGCCTCCGTCAATGCCGCGACGTGAGTCGCCAGGGCGCGGGTTGCCCCGTCGAACGGCGGGATTTCGAAGGCGCCGAGCGGCCCGTTCCACACCAATGTCCGGCAGCCCGAGACGGCTTCGGCGAAACGCTCGGCCGACGCGCGTCCGGCATCGAGAATCATCATGTCCGAAGGGACCCGGTCCACCGGGACGATCCTGGTTTCCACCCCGGCCTGCAAGGCGCCAGCGACAACCGCGTCGTCCTGCAACAGAATTTCGCAGCCGGCCTCCTTGGCTTGTCCCTCGATCTTCCTGGCGGTATCCGCGAGGTCCCGTTCCGCGAGGGAGGCCCCGACATCCAGTCCACGCGCGAACAGGAAGGTATTGGCCATCCCGCCACCGATGATCAAGAGGTCGACTTTGCCGACCAGATTGCCGAGCAGCTCCAGCTTAGTGGAGACCTTGGCGCCCCCGACAATCGCGGCGACCGGTCTTTTCGGGTTCTCCAGCGCCGCGCCGAGGGCTTCGAGCTCGGCTTGCATGAGGCGTCCCGCGAAGGCCGGGCGTTTCCGGGCCACTGCCTCGATAGAGGCGTGCGCCCGGTGCGCGGCGGCAAATGCGTCATTTACATAGACATCACCCAAAGCCGAGAGAGCTTCGGCAAAGGCGTCGTCGTTGGCCTCTTCCTCGTCATGGAAGCGGAGATTTTCTAGAAGCGCGACGTCGCCTTCCCCGAGCTCCGTGATCACCGATGAGGCGGCGGTGCCGACGCAATCCTCGGCGAAACGAACCGCCCGCCCGCCCAACGCATCCGAGAGCGGCTCCACCAGCGGCGCCAGCGACATCGACGGTTCGCGCTTTCCCTTCGGTCTGCCGAAATGCGACATCACGATGACCCGGGCGCCCCGCCGCGAGAGTTCGGAGATCGTCGGCGCGACGCGTTCTATCCGCGTCGCATCCGTCACTCTTCCATCCCGCATCGGGACATTGAGGTCGACGCGCAACAGCACGCGTTTGCCTTTGGGATCGAAATCGTCGAGGGTCTTGCAGGTGCTCATGGGGAATATCCGTCGGAAGGAGGCGCGCGGCGTTTTCAATCACAGGTTCCGGCGCCGTGCAACCGGATGGATGATGCCGTCGAGGGATTGCATTCACCGGTCCGGTTTCCAATGTCCCTGGGACACCCCCAGGGACACCGTAGAGGGAGAGACGATGCGCGCGCGGGACCGCCTCGGCTACGCCATCAGCCAGACCGCGAGAATGGCCTGGTTCACCGGCCACTATCTACTGACGCGGCGCCTTGATGAAGAAGTGCGGTCCAGACGGGCCGTGCTTTCACCCGAGGCACGGCAACGCTCGCGCCGGACCCGACGGGCGCTGGCGCGTGGAGCGGTGGAACTGGTACGCCGGGACGCGGCGAATATCGCCGCGGGCCGCTATCGCGCGCCGCGCGACATGGTGCCGGACCCGCTCGAGGCGGTCCGTGATCTCTTTCGCTATTATCGTGATCTCCCGCGCGCCCGCGCCCGGCGAATCGCCGGCGCGGCGACCGAAGCGCGGGCCTTGGTTGGCGAGGGCGCCTATCCGGAGTATTTCACCCGGAATTTCCACTATCAAACCGACGGCTATCTCAGCAGGCGTTCCGCCGAACTCTATGATTTCCAGGTCGAGGTCCTATTCACCGGGACGGCGGATGCGATGCGTCGCCAGGCGCTGCCTCCGATCGGCGATTTTCTGGGGCAACCCTCTGGCACCGAGCCTGTCTCTTTGTTGGATGTCGCGTGTGGAACCGGCGGCTTTCTTGCGGAGATCCGGCATAACTGGCCGGAATTGGCTCTGACGGGGCTGGACCTCAGCCCGCCGTACCTTGACCGGGCGCGAGCCCGGGGCAAAGCCGTCACGAGGATCGACTTCCTTCAGGGCAATGGCGAGTCGATACCGCTCCCGGACGCCTCGCAAGACATCGTCACCTGCATCTACCTGTTCCATGAGTTGCCGAGGGACGTGCGTGAAACCGTCGTCTCGGAAATGACTCGGGTCCTCAAGCCCGGCGGCCGGCTGATCCTGCTGGACAGCCTGCAACTCGGTGACATGCCGGCCCTCGATCCGGCCCTCCTAGGATTCCCGGAAGCCTTCCATGAGCCCTACTACCGCGACTACCTGGAGCATGACCTCGGGGCGGTGCTCGAAGGGACGGGCTTGCGGCCGGTTTCGTGTGCGCCTGTCTATCTGTCCAAGCTTTTTGTCGCGGATAAGCCGGGTTAGGGCGAATCGGGCCGGCGCCGCCGCGGGCCCAACCCTGTGAATTGCGAGCTCCGCGAATTCGCCGCACACTTGGCATGGACCTACCCTGGAGGCCTCATGTCCGCCGCAACCGCCGATATCCTGAAGCGAGAGATCAAAGCCCTGGTATTCGATCAGTATGGCACGGTGGTCGATATGCAGAAGGGCCTGGTCGAGGCAGTGACGCCGTTTTTGAAGGGCAAGGGCTGGGTCGGCAGTCCGAATCAGTTCGTGACCTGGTGGCGGCGGACGCATTTCGAGGATTCGATGATCGACTCGCTCATCGACCGGGGCCACACGCCCTACCGCCAAATCGGCCACCGAGCGGTCAGCCAGGTGATGGACCGCGCCGGGATAGCCCATGACCAAGGCGAGGTCGAATGGCTGGTCAGCCAGATCGAAAGCCTGAAACCGTTTCCCGACGTGATCGACGCGCTGCACCGGCTGCGCCGGCGATACAGACTGGTCATCCTCTCGAACGGTGATCGCGATATGCTGCAAGCCGCCAAGCCGCATATCGGGTTCGATTTCGATCTGACGATATCCGTGCAGGAATCCGGGGCCTTCAAGCCGGACAGACGGTCCTACGCCAAGGCCGAGGAAATCATTTCAGCGAATTTCCCTGAAATTGAGCGCAGCGGGATGCTGTTCGTCGCCAACCACGCTTTTGATTGTATAGGCGCCAAGGCTTGGGGCATGCGTACGGTGTTCATCGATCGCCGGCGCCGGCCTTTCGGCCAAAGCCCGCATCAACCTGACCTGATCGTCAAGGATTTCGCCGAACTGGCGGGAATATTGGCGCCATAATAAACTCTCGCCGTTCTTCCTACGCGTCCATTCGGGCGCCGCGGCAACCCTCGGAGCTTCGGATGCGCCTTCTCGTTGCGATGATGAAACACGAGACCAATACCTTTTCGCCGGTGCGCACCGACCTCGACCGGTTCATGGCCTGGGGCGGGCATGTGGGTGAGGCGGCCTATGCTGCCTATAAGGGGACGGGCATGCCGTTCGGCGCCTACCTGGATCTCGCCGAGGCGGCCGGCCACGAAGTGGTCACCCCGATCGCGGCGGAAGCCATGCCGTCGGGCAAGGTCGAGGCCGAGGCCTATGCGTTCATGACCGGCAAGATCCTTGACGCGGTTCGGGACGGCATCGACGCGGCCCTGCTGGATCTGCATGGCGCCATGGTCTCGGAGGTTACCGACGACGGCGAGGGGACGCTGCTGGAACGCATGCGGGCGATCGCGCCCGATCTGCCGATCGCGGTGACCTACGATCTGCACACCAATCTCACCCAGAAGATGATCGACAACTGCACCTGCCTGATCGGCTACAAGACCTATCCGCATGTGGACATGCGCGCGGTCGGTGAGCAGATCGGATGGGTGATGCTGGACCACCTCGCCGGCAGGAATCGGCCAGTGATGGCCTGGGGCCGCCCGCCGCTGCTGGCCCAGACCCTGCGCATGGGCCATGACGACGAGCCGATGAAGAGCCTGCTCGACATGGCCCGCGCGGCGGAAGCCGAGCCCGGCATCCTGGCGGCGACGGTGTTCGGCGGTTTCCCACTTGCCGATTTTCACGATGCCGGCGCGTCGGTCTGCGTGGTCGCCGATGGTGACAGGGCGCTGGCCGAATCCTGGCGGGACCGGCTGGTCGACGCCATGTGGAAGGCGCGCGAGGATTTCGTCTACAGGGGCGAGCCCCTGGAAGACGCGGTGGCCCGCGCGAAGACCCTGACGGACGGCCCGGTCCTGCTGCTCGACCATGCCGACAATGTCGGCTCGGGCGGCACCCAGGACGTGATGGTCGTCATCGAGGAAGTCCTGCGTCAGGGCTTGAAGGATGTGGCGGTGGCCGCGGTCTATGACCCGAATGCGGTCGCGGCGATGCAGAAAGCCGGCATCGGCGCCACCGTCACCTTGCAACTCGGCGGCAAGACGGACATGCCTTCGATCGCCAGGACCGGGGAGCCGCTGGAGGTGACCGGAACGGTAAAGACCCTGACCAACGGCGAGTGGATCGTGCGCGGGCCGATGTATACCGGCGTCAAGGTAATGATGGGTCACACCGGGGTCCTGGACACCGGTGATATGGAGATCGTGATCACCTCACGCCATCACGAGCCCTGGGACGTCGGGGTTTTCACGTCGGTCGGCATTCAGCCCAAGCACAAACGGTACCTGTTGCTGAAATCGCGGATCCACTATCGCGCCGGCTTCGGCGATCTCGGCAAGCATACGATCACCTGCGACGGATACGGGGTGACCACGTCGGATAACACACTCCTGGACTTCCAGAAGGTGCGCCGCCCGATCTATCCTCTGGATAACATCAACGAGCCCTGAGCATACAGGGACGGATCTGGGGGACCGATATGGCCCGGATTGGGGTAGCGTTTTCCGGCGGGGCGACCGCCTCGGGGATCGTCGACTGCGTCAGGCGCGCCGAGGAATTGGGCTACGACTCGGCCTGGGTCACGGAAGGACATGGCGGCGACCAATTCGCGGTCCTGTCCGCCTGCGCCGTTGCGACATCCAAGATCCGGCTCGGCACCGCGATCAGCAGTGTCTTCGTGCGGTCCGCGCCGACCATCGCCATGGCGGCGGCGACGGTAGACGACCTTTCGGGCGGCCGGTTCACTCTGGGCCTGGGTTCCAGCCATAAGGTTCAGGTCGAGCCCGAGCATGGCATCACCTTCGGCAAGCCGATCACCCGGGTGCGCGAGACCGTCGCGCTGATCCGTCAGCTATTGGCCGACGGTACCGTCTCCTACGAAGGCGAAACCTTACGGATCGAGAAGTTCGAGCTGTGGTTCAAGCCGTATCGCCCGAAACTGCCGATCTATCTCGCCGGACTGTTTCCCAAGATGGTGGAAGTCTGCGGCGAGGTTTCCGACGGCATCATCCTGACCCGCAGTACGGTAAAGACGGCGGCCGAAATCCGGAAGAGCCTTGCCACGGGCGCGGCCAGGGCCGGACGGGATGCCTCGCGGATCGAGGTCACGTCGCTGCTGCCGACGGCGGTCGCCGACAGCCGGGCCGAGGCGATGGAGATGATGCGCCCGGGCCTGGCGCTCTATGCCGGCTTCTTCCCCCGCTACAACAAGCTGATCGCCAGCCACGGCTTCGAGCAAGAGGCGCGCGATATCGCCGAGGCGTATCGGAAGGGCGACATGGCGGGCGCGGTCCGCGCGGTCAGCGACGCCATGGTCGATGCGACAAGCGTCTGCGGCACGCCCAAGGAATGCCGGGAGCGGATTGCCGCTTACCGGGATTCGGGAATTGACCTTCCCATTATCAGCCCCTTCGTGAGGGGTGGTGACGCCAAGGCCCGCTTCATGGCGGCGATCGAAGCCTGCGCTGGAGGATAACAAGACATGGCCATCGACAAACGCGCGGCATCCGCCGTGGAAGGCATCGGCCCGGTCAAGGACGGCGCCGTCGTTATGCTCTCGGGCTTCGGTCGTGCCGGGTTTGCGAATGTGCTTCAGGAAGCCCTGCTGGAGATCGGGCCGCGGGAAATCACCCTGGTCGTCAATTCGGCGACACACCCGTATTCGCGCACGGAAAAGCTGATTGAGGCGGGGCTGGTTGCCAAGGTGATCGTCAGCGCGGCGCGGGGGCGCGGCCGTGAACTCTCGCAGTTCGAGGAGCTATGGCGCGATGGCAAGATCGAGCTCGAATGCGTGCCCCAGGGCAGTTTTTCCGAACGTATCCGGGCCGGCGGAGCGGGCATTCCGGCCTTCTACACGGCCGCCGGCTACGGCACCGATCTCGGCGCCGGAAAGGAAATCCGGGAGTTCAATGGCCGGCCGCATATTCTGGAGACCGCGATCACAGGTGACCTCGCCCTGATCCGGGGCGACCGGGCGGACCGCTACGGCAATGTCAGCTTCCGCTACACCCAGATGAATTTTGGCACCGCCATGGCCACCGCCTGCACCCATACGGTCGCCGAGGTCCGCGAGGCGCTGGGGGACGCCATGCCGCAAGGCGAGGTGCAACTTCCGGGGGTCTATGTGAATAAAGTCGTTGCGGTGGGAGGCGTGTCATGAGCGCGCTCAACAGGAACCAAATGGCCTGGCGGGCGGCCCAGGACTTGCCCGATGGCGGGGTCGTCAATCTCGGTCTCGGGATGCCCGTACTGGTATCGAACTACATGCCGGCGGACCGCGATATTTTTCTGCAATCGGAGAATGGGGTGCTCGGCGTCGGCCCCGAGGCAGAACCCGGCAAGGAAGACCACGATCTCGTGGATGCCGGGAGCCGAACGATCACGTTGCGCGACGGCGCCTCGATCGTCGATTCCGTCAATTCCTTCGCGATGATCCGAGGCGGGCATATCGATGTGACCATTCTCGGCGCCTTCGAGGTGGCGATGAACGGGGATCTGGCGAATTGGGATTCCCGGGTCCCGAACAAGGGGCCCTTGGTCGGCGGCGCCATGGATCTGGCGGCGGGCGCCAAATCGACTTGGGCGCTGATGCAGTACAATACCAGGGACGGCGCCCCGCGCCTCCTGGAAGCCTGCACTCTTCCGCTAACCGCGCCGGGCTGTGTGGACTGGATCTACTCGGATATCGCCGTAGTGCAGGTGACCTCGGACGGTTTCGTCGCGCGAGAGATCATTGAGGGAGTCAGCGCCGAGGAACTGAAGGCCAGAACCGGCGCCCCGATCGCCATCGCGGGTGACTGCAGGCCGTTGGTGGTGCCGGATCTGGAGGTCGAGTAAAGCGAAAGGCCTTGACCGGTTTCAGCGAAACGCCTGATCCCAGGCCTCCGGGACCAGGGCGTAACCATTCCCCTGCCGCTTGAGCCAGGAGAAGGCCGGGAAGTGCAGGTGCAGGCCGGCGACCAGCAGACGCTCGGACGCGGCCATGTCGAAGATCCGCCGCCGCGTGGCGACCGCGTCGGCGGGATCGATGTCATAGGTGACACCGGTCTCGGGCAGGGCGACCTGCACCTCGGGAACGTGCACGGTGTCGCCCCAGATCAGCAAAGACTCGTCCCCCGAAGTGATCAGGAAAGAACTGTGACCCGGCGTGTGTCCCGGACAATCGATCGCGTGAATGCCGGGCGCGACCTCTCCCGCCTTGAAAGTCCGGGTCTGGCCGAGATAGGGCGTGACCTGATCTCGGGCACAGCCGAAAAACCGCTCATGCATCGCGTTTCCGGCGATGGCGGCGTAGTTTTCCTCGCTCATCCAGTGGCCGAGCTCTTTTTCATGCACCACCAGTTCGGCGTTCGGGAACAGCAGTGCCTTGGTCTTGGGATCCAGCAATCCGCCGGCATGGTCGGGATGCATATGGGTCAGCAGGACCGAGCCGATCTCCTTGGCGTCGATGCCCGCCGCCGCCAGGTTCTTCTGCTGCTGGCCGGCGGTATCGAAGAGATAGGTACCCGACCCGGCGTCGATCACCACGGCGGGTCGGCCGGGCGCACGCACGACGAAGGTGTTCACCGATGTCCGCCGGCCCGGCAGCGGCCGAAACGCGTCGGCCAACAGCCGCTCCGCATCGCCGCGGTCGACATTGATCAGCACCTCGAGATTGCCGTCGAGATAACCGTCGCTGATCGCGCTGACCACCATGTCGCCGATGCGGCGGTGATAGACGCCGGGTATCTGGGCCTCTGGCAGGGTTGAGGCCGGGGCGGTGCTGCTGCTCATGTCTTCGTCCTTGGATATCGAGTTGCCGTATTCTAGCGGCCGGCGAGGATCTCGCCCACCAGATCATTCAACCTGGAAAGACCGGCGCGCAGATAATCTTCCGGCAGGGCCGAACTGATCCGCAGATGATGGTCCACGCCGAAGCAGTCGCCGGGCACCACGAGCACGCTTTTCTCGGCGCGCAGACGATGGACCAGATCCGTCGAACCGATCGGCAGGTCGTATCGGACGAACGACAGCGCAGAGGCCATCGGCGACACCACCGAGAAGACACCGGGATTTCGGTTCAGCATCTCCTCCAGAACCGAAAAGCCGTCCCGGATCAGCCGCCGGGTTCGCTGGATCAACTGGCTGCGAACACCCGGCCGAAGCGCCATCTCGGCGAGACGATTGCCGAGAATGGAAGCGCTGATCGTGGTGAATTCGTGCCGCCGCCACAGCGCGTCGATGATCTCCCGAGGCGCCGCCACCCAGCCGAGCCTAAGGCCCGGCAAACCGTAGGCCTTGCTGAGCCCGTTCACCGCGATGACCTTGTCGTATCGTCCTTGAAAACTCGGCGCCTGATCGTTGCGCTCGCGTTCCGCGCCGGAATAGACCTCGTCAGCGATCAGCCAGGCCCCGACCCGGTCGGCCGCCGCGACGATCGCGTCCATCTCCGTCTCATCCAGGATCTTGCCGCTCGGATTGTTCGGATTGACCACGGCGATGACCTTAGTGCTTGCCGTGACCGCCGCGTCCAGCGAAGCGGCGTCGAGCGCCCAGCTCCGGGATTCATCAAGCCCGAATTCGCGAATCACGGCGCCACGGTTCCGCGCCGCGCCCTCGACCTGCATGTAGGTCGGCCGCATGACCGCGAGTTCGTCCCCTGGCCCAAGCAGGGTATTCGCCAACAGATAATTCGCTTCCGACGCGCCGACGGTCACCAGAACCTCATCCGGCGAGACATCCCGGTAGAGCGCGGCGATACGCTCGCGCAAGGCGGCATCTCCATTGACCTCCGGATAGTTCAATGGCGTGTCGAGCAGCACATCCGCCTCTTCGCCGGCCATCTCGAGCAGGTCCCTCAACGGGACCGGATGCACGCCGCTTTCGGCGAAATTGAACTCAACCGTCTGCTCCCAGTCGGAAAGCAGTTTTTCCAGCGCGAACGGCGCGAATTCCACCCCTGGTCCTTCCATAACCCACTTGGGGAGTGACTTTCGGTTCCCGCGCAAGCAAGACCAGCCAGAGAGGATTTGCAAGATGAAAGAGCAGGTGCGAGCATTGGAGGAAGCTGGGTTCAACCGAGCCTAGATCGACGCCTTGGCGGATTTCATGCACGAGCAGACGGCCACCAGGACCGACATACTTGAGCTTCGATCGGAGATTCAGGGCGCGCGCTCGGATCTTCTTTCCGAGATACATGCAGTGCGGTCCGCGCTTAAGACCGAGATCCAGAAGGTGCGCTCCAACCTCCGCGCGGAGATACTTGGGGTAAGATCCGAGCTCAAAGCCGAGATGCAGGATTTACGCTCCGATATACTTTTGAATGTCCAGAGTTTGGCGTCGGATATAGGGCTTCTACGCTGGGGCATTGGGGTATCGGTCGCGCTTTCCCTCGCAATTCTAACGAAACTGTTGATCTGACCACCGGCGTCGGATTCGACCATCACCGAGGACATTCATGGCTGCTTTCGATCTCATTCTTGCCGGTGGGCGCGTTATTGATCCGTCCCAGGATCTGGACACTGTCGCCGATGTCGGCTTTTCCGGCGGCAAAGTCGCGAAGATCGGACCCAATCTTTCCCGCGACGGGGCGGATGTGCGGGATGTCTCGGGCAAGCTGGTGACCCCTGGGCTGATCGACCTCCATACCCATGTCTATTGGGGCGGCACCTCGATCGGTGTCGATCCGACCGACTACGCCAAGCGCTGCGGCACCACGACGATGATCGACGCCGGCACGGCGGGCGCGGGGAATTTCGCGGGCTTCCGCAAGCACATCATCGAGCCCTGCGATGCCCGGATCCTCGCCTATTTAAACGTCTCTTTCGCCGGAATCTTCGCCTTCAGCGATACGGTCATGGTGGGCGAGTCCGAGGACACAAGGATGCTGCATCCCAGGGCCTGCCTGCATGTCGCCAACCTCAACAAGGATCTTCTGGTGGGCATCAAGGTCCGGGTCGGCGCGCGGGCTAGCGGCGCCATGGGCTATGCGCCGCTCGATATCGCTATCGAGGTCGCCGAGGAAGCCGGCCTGCCCGTCATGTGTCATCTCGACTGGCCGCCGCCCAGCCGGCGTGATGTGGTCAGCCGCCTGCGTCCGGGCGATGTGCTGACCCATTGCTTCAGACCGTTTCCCGCCGCCCCGGCGCGCGGTGACGGAAGGGTGCGCGAGGAGATCCTGGAAGCGCGGGAACGTGGCGTGATCTTCGATATCGGCCACGGCATGGGCTCGTTCGGCTTCGATACCGCCGCCGCGATGCTGAAAGCAGGCTTCATGCCCGATGCGATCTCCAGCGATGTCCACTCGCTCAGCATTCAGGGCCCCGCCTATGACCAGCTCGTGACCCTGTCGAAATTCCTGCTTCTGGGCATGGACCTGAAAGACATCATCGCCGCCAGCACCACGGGACCGGCACGGGCGATCCGGCGGCCGGATCTCGGCACTCTCGCGCCGGGCTCCATCGGCGATGCGACGATCATGGACCTCGTCGACGGTCCCGTCTCCTTCAGGGACTCCCTTGGCGAGACGCGCACGGGTGACCAAAGCCTTGCGCTGCACGGCGTGGTGATCGGCGGCGCCTGGTGGCACGGCGCGTGATCAGGTCTCGCGCCGGTAAAAGTCGATCCCGCCGATGACCTGATAGGTCGGCAGCATTTCCATCAGGGTCACGTCCACACGCTCGGGCGCGCCGACGCAATAGGCGATGGCGTCGGCGATATCCTCGGGCCGGAGTGATTCGAAACCGTCATAGAGCTGCTGCTTCGTGATCTCTCTGTCACCGTAGAATTGCTGGGCGTGGAAATAGGTCTCCACCCGCGCCGGCGCGATCTCCGTCACCCGCACCCGCTTGCCGAACAGCTCGATCCGCAGATTCTGGGTCATTGCCCGAAGCGCCATCTTGGACGCGGAATAGGCGATCTGACCCGGCAAGGGATGCAGCGCGGCGATCGAGGTGATGTTGACGATATGACCCCGGTCACGCGACCGCATGCCCGGAACCACGGCCCGAAGCATCGTCGCCACCGCTTCGACATTCACGTCCAGGATGCGCCGCAGCAGCGCCGGATCGGCCTCATGGATCGGGCCGTCGGGCCCCGCTGTGCCCGCGTTGTTGACCAGCACGTCAATGGGGAGAGCTGAAAACGCAGCTTCCACCGCCGGCGCATCGGTCACGTCCAGAGCGTGCGGGATGCATCCGGTCTCCGACGCCAGCTGCTCCAGAGCGTCCTTGGACCGCGCCACCGCGTGCACCTCCAGACCCATCGCCCGGAACCTGCGGACCGTCTCCGCCCCGATACCCTGTCCGGCACCGGTCACCAGAGCGGTCTTGTAGTTTGTCATCGGTCGGTGCCTCCAACTCGGTCGTACCGCCGGCTTTCAGACCATCGAAAGCGCGCCGCGCGCCGTCGGGATCAAGGGCGCATCATGAAATGGCTTGGCCCTGGCGTTCGAAGCGGTGCCGCCGTCTCGGCGAAATCGCAGAGCAGCCGGCGGGTATCCCGCGGATCGACGATCTCCTCGATCCAGAAGGTTTCCGCCGAGCGGAAGGGCGAGCGCAGCTTGTTCAGCCGGTCCTCAATCTCCCGCAGCTTGGCATCCGGGTCATCGGCAGCGTCGATATCGGCGCGGTAGGCGGCCTCAATCCCGCCCTCGAGCGGCAAGGAACCCCAACGGCCCGACGGCCAGGCATAGCGCGTACAGTACCGGCCGCCGTTCCGGTGCGCCGCGCCGGCGACGCCGAACGCATTGCGCACGATCACCGCGCACCACGGCGTGGTGGTCTGCCACATGGCGCTCATCGCCCGAACGCCTTCCTTGATCGTGCCGTTCTGCTCGGATTCGAGGCCGATCTGAAAGCCCGGACAGTCAACCAGATAGACCACCGGCAGATGGAAAGTCTCGGCCAGATCAACGAACTTGATCACCTTCTTGCAGGTCGCCGCGGTCCAGCAGCCGCCGTAGGAATAGGGATCACTCGCCATCACCGCGACCGGCCAGCCGTCGAGCCGAGCGAAGCCGGTGATCACCGACTTGCCGTATTGCCGTCCCATCTCGAAGAACGAGCCTTCGTCGACCACCGCCTCTACGATCGGACGCATCTTGTAGACCTTGCGGATATCGCGCGGGACCGCGTCGATCAACCAATCGACCCGGCGGTTCGGATCGTCTTCCTGGGCGCCGCGTGGCGGCAGGTCATAGACCGAGCTCGGCAGGTAGGAGAGAAACTTCCGCGCGCACTCGAAGGCTTCCTCCTCGGTATCGACCGCGTGGTCGACGGCACCCGCCTTGAGCTGGATCTGGTAGCCGCCGAGCTCATTCTTGGAGAGGTCCTGGCCGGTTCGCGCCACCACTGGCGGACCGGCGACGAACAGCGCCGATTTTTCCTTGATCATTACCGAATAGTGAGACGCCGCCAGATGGGCGGCACCCAATCCCGCGACCGAGCCGAGCCCGAGCGCCACACGCGGCACCGTGCCCATGTTCTGGACCACCAACTCCCAGCCCGCGACGCCCGGAACATTGGCGCGGCCCGTGGTTTCGATGGTCTTGACCGACCCACCGCCGCCGGAGCCCTCGACCATGCGGATCAGCGGCAGGCGAAGAGCGTTCGCCATCTCCTCGCACATATTGTGCTTGCCCTTGATGGTGGCGTCGGCCGATCCGCCCCGGACCGTGAAGTCGTCGCCGCCGATGATTACCGGACGGCCACCGACCTTGGCCTTGCCGAAAACGAAATTCGACGGCGTCAGCTTCTTCAGGTCATTGTTGTCGTCATATTCCGCAAGACCGCCGATCTTGCCGGTTTCATGGAAGCTGCCCGGATCCGCCATCAGGGCGATGCGTTCGCGGATCGTGAGGCGCCCGCCGTCCTTCTGGCGCTTGACACGTTCCGGCCCGCCCAACTCGTCGGCGAAGGCTTCTCGGCGGCGGAGTTCTTCGAGTTCGGCTTCCCAGGACATGCGCTTATTCCGGCTATGGCGACAACGACTCGATGAGTTTAGCTCGCCTCCAACGGAACGCCAGGGTACCGGCGCGATATCGAGCATGCGGTGGCAACGGGCGGGGCGGGCGCAGGGCTTCCCTATCGCAAGTCCGATTTTTGGCTGCTTCGGGGTGACCGGCTTGGCGAACCCGCCATTCCGGTTTACAGAACGGGGCGTTGGATTGGCTCGATGGCGCAAACGGCGGAAGGAACCCCCATGGCCGAAGTGAAGGTTCTCAGCGAGGTCACCGGCAATGCCTGGAAGATCGTGGTGACGGTCGGCCAAGCCGTTGAGGAAGGCGACGAGCTGATGATCGCAGAAGCGATGAAGATGGAGATCCCGCAAGTGGCGCCGGAATCGGGGACGGTGAAGGAAATCTGCGTCGAGGAAGGCGCGGCGATCACCGAGGACCAGGTGATCTTCATCCTTGAGACCTGATGGACCTGCGATCCCACCGCCGGTTCCCGAGACACCGCCGATGACGAAGGTCTTGATCGCCAATCGAGGCGAGATTGCCTGCCGGATCGTCCGGGGCTGCCACGCTCTCGGCCTTTCCCCGATCGCTGTCTATTCCGAGGCCGATGCCGGTGCCCGGCACGTGCAACTCGCCGACGAGGCCTATCCGATCGGCCCGGCGCCGGTCCGCGAGAGCTATCTGAACATCGACGCGATCCTTGAAGCCGCCCGGCTATCCGGGGCGTCTCTGGTGCATCCCGGCTATGGACTGCTCTCGGAAAACGCGGGGTTCGCCGAGGCGGTTCAGAATGCCGGGCATATTTGGGTTGGGCCGTCCCCGTCCAACATCACCGAAATGGGCGACAAGGGCCGGGCCCGGGATCTCGCGGTCGCGGCCGATGTGCCCGTGCTTCCGGGTTCGCCGAGGCTCAATCTCACGGATGACCGGGGTATCCAAGAGGCCGGGGCGAAGGTCGGTTATCCCCTCTTGGTCAAGGCCAGCGGCGGCGGTGGCGGCATCGGCATGCGCCTTGTCGAGAAGCCGGAGGATTTGGTCAAAACGGCACAGTCGGTATCGGCGCTGGCGGAGCGGACCTTCGGCGACGGCGGTACCTTTCTCGAACGCCATGTCCCTAGGGCGCGGCATGTGGAGGTTCAGGTGTTTGGCCTCGGAGACGGCCGGGTCTTTCATCTTTTCGACCGGGAATGTTCTGTCCAGCGCCGTTTCCAGAAGATCGTCGAAGAGGCGCCGGCGCCCGGCGTACCGGCGGCGACCCGCGCCGCCATGTCGGAGGCCGCGTGCCGGCTCGCTGGATCGCGAAACTACGCCGGAGCCGGCACCGTCGAATTCATCCTCGATGCCGATTCCGGCCACTTCTACTTTCTCGAGATGAACACCCGTATCCAGGTCGAACATCCGGTGACCGAGATGATCACCGGTGAGGATATCGTCGCCCTCCAGCTTTCCCTCGCGACCGGACAAAGCCCGGACCGGCTCGCGGACCGGTCGCCCGCGGCCTCGGGGCACGCGATCGAATGCCGGCTCTATGCCGAAAACCCGGCCAAGAGGTTCCTGCCCTCCCCCGGCCGGCTGGAACGCTTCAGACTACCGAAGGAGCGTGACGGGATCAGGGTCGATACCGGTTTCGCCGAGGGCGACACGATCACGCCCTACTACGATCCGATGATCGCCAAGATCATTACGGCGGGCGCCGACCGAGAGAGCGCAATCGGCGCCATGACGGCAGCTCTGAATGAGATCGAAATCGCTGGGATCGTCAGCAATCTCGCGTTCCTGAAACGGGTGATCGGCCACCCGGCGTTTGTGGCGGGAGACGTGGACACGCGTTTCGTCGATCGGAATCTCACGGCTCTCATCGAAGGCTGAAGAAGCTAGTTCCGAGCTTGGCACCAGAACTGATACATGGCGATGAATGTGTCTGGGTTGTCGATCTCGAACGTGTCCCATGCCGCGAGATCACGCTCCGCGCCGGGCGCGGGAAACCGGCTTCGAAACGCCTTCATCGTCTCTTCGGCGAGGGTATCGAAACCGAGAAGGTCGAGGCCTAGCTCCTCCATGGCGTCAGCGATCGCCCGCGGGGAAAAGCCGGCTTCGGAGGCATGAAACAACAGGTCACGGCATCCGCTGAGAGAGTAGAAATCGGCGATCCGCAGGACCACGGCTTCCGGCCCGTCCGGTGGTTGCGCCAGCAAGGCGCCGCGCCGGTTCCGCAACATGTCGGCCGCTTCGCCCGGTTGCGTATGGCCGTCGATCGGCTCCCGCAGCGGCTCCCAACGCTTTCTTGCCCGTTCGCTGTAGAGACCGATTCGCATCAGACCCTGCGGCTTCAACAGCCCGCGCAGCACCCGCCAGCCGGCCACCGGGTCGGCCATGTGGTGCAGAACCCCGGAGCATTCGATCAGATCGAACCGCTCTTGCAGCGACTCCAGGCCGAGAATGTCGGCTTGAGCGAAGGAGATATTGGTCTGGCCGAAGGACCGGGCCTGACGGCCGGCATAGGCAAGCGACGCCGTACTTATATCTACCGCCAGGACCGTGCTGTCCTTGTAGCGGGCGGCGGTGGTGATCGCGTGCCTGCCGGTTCCGCAACCCGCGACAAGGATGCGGGGCCGCGCCAGATCGAGTCCCGCAGCCTCGGTCACGGGATACCGCCGTTTCAGTCTGTCGCCGAGAGCCAGCGGTTCCCTGGGGCGGTCGATCGACAGCCATTTCGGATAGGGATTTGCCTCGTACTGCGCGCGCACGGCACGCGAGGTGCCGTCTTCGACCGGCGTCAGGACCCTCAGATCCGAGGCAATCGCCTGTTCCGCCTCGGGATGGGCAACCGCACGCTCCAGCAGAAGGCGCATCGCTGAGGCGTCTTCGGGCAGCGCTGAAACCCTGTCCAGAAGCGCGCGGGCGGCGGGAATGCGCGAAAGCGGCAGATAAAGACCCGCGACCGCGATCCCGCTCTCGTCCCCGGGCTCGACACGCACGGCTAGCGCCTCCGCGGCGGCCCGCTCGTCGGCAGTCGAGAACGCCGCATGTTCCGTCGCATGACAATGCGCCGCCATCGCCCACAGCAGGTCACGGTCGATCCCGGTGGGCCGGCTCGCGGTCACCGAAGCGAGCAAAGCCTTCCTCGCTATCGTGATCCATATCTCCACCTCCCGGGATGGCGGGATGGTCCAGGTCAGGACAGCAATCAGCAGAG
>JAYQSQ010000014.1:0-345696 GCA_038146985.1 Alphaproteobacteria bacterium | reverse complement strand
ACGCATTCGTCATGGACCTCGATCTGGCCGAAGGTCAGGTCGAGGAATTCCCGGAAGACCTCGTCGTGATTGCCCGGAAGAAAGACCACTTTCGTGCCCTTGCGGGCTTTTCGCAGAATTTTCTGCAGCACGTCGTTGTGCGCTTGCCGCCAGGCCCATGACCGTTTGAGACGCCAAATGTCGATGATGTCTCCGACCAGATAGAGATTTTCGGATTCCGTATGTTTCAGGAAATCCAGCAGAATCTCGGCCTTGCACCCGTTGGTCCCGAGATGGATGTCAGAGATCCAAATGGATCGGTACCGAAACGCGCCCGACAGAGCATTCATGATGTATCCTTGCCCGCATTCATCCGGTACCGGCGGATTGCGCCGCGGCGAGTATCGAAATAAGTGATTCGGTACCAATGAAATAATTAAATTAAAATGACACTAATAATACGATTTCTTTTCGTAATATTTTTGTAATAACTTTTTGTTACAGCATTAATCACGTCGGTTTTTTCAATTCGAATAATGTGCTAGAGAGTTGCGCGGCTTGATGCCAACGAAGTTCTCCAAAGTCATGATCATCTACAATCCCACCGCCGGCCGCCGCCGGCGGCGTGCGCTTTACCGGGTTCTGCGTGAGTTGCGCGCCTTGCAATGCAAGGTGTCACTGCGGGCGACGCGGGCCCGCGGAGACGCCGAGGCATTCGCGCGCCAGGCCCGGCAGTCCCGTGACCTGGACAGGAGCGCGCTTGACATCATCGTCGCGGCGGGAGGTGACGGAACCATTAACGAGGTCATCAACGGAATGGTCGGAGCGGACCTTCCGCTGGCAATCATTCCCCTCGGGACGGCCAATGTTCTGGCGGCTGAAATAGGTCTGTCCCAAAACGCCGCACAGATCGCGAAAACGATTACCGAGGGCGATCTGCAGCAGGTTCACATGGGCTCCGCGAACGGCCGGGTCTTCGCAGTGATGGCCGGTGTTGGAATGGATGCCGAAATCGTCGCGGAGGTCTCAAACCGATTGAAGCGATGGCTGGGTAAGGGAGCCTACGGCATCGCGATCCTGCAGCGCCTCATGCGGCCGATCTCGGCCAGGTACAGGGTCGCCATTGGTGATCAACTCTACGAAGTCGCGTCCCTGGTCGTGGCCAATGGCCATTATTAAGGCGGGCGTTTCGTCTGCGCGCGCGAGGCGCGCCTGGCCGATCCAGTGATCCATGCCTGTTTGTTCAAGAAGGGTAGCCGGGTCGCGGCGTTGGGATATCTTGCGTGGCTCGCGCTCGGGCGGCTGGAAAAGCTGAAGAGCTATCAGGTCGTTCCCTGCACCGAGATCACGGTTTTTCCCGCCGATGGTGCCTCGAGTTCCGTCTTGGTGCAGGGCGACGGAGATGTCATCGCGGCGCTGCCGGCCCGTTTCGAGCTTCTACGGTCGTCAGTACTGCTCGCGGTTCCCGCTCAACGGGGATAGCCCTTGCGCGCACCGGATCGAGCCCGCCGAACTCTTCTTGGGAAGCCTTCGCCGCGTCCGCGCCTACATCATCGTCGTCGGAAGATAGGTCGAGATCGCCGGAAAGAGGATGAGGATCAGCAGCACGACGAGCTCGATCACGACAAAGGGGAGTATCCCGAAATACATATCGCTGATCGATACGCGTCCCTCGGAGGCCGAGACGACCGCGAATAGGTTCAATCCCACGGGCGGTGTGATCACCGCGATCTCGATCATCTTGCAGAGGATCACGCCGAACCAGATCGGATCGAGCCCGTACCCTTTCACCACCGGAAAGATGAACGGTACGGTCATCACCAGCATCGACAGCGGGTCGATGAACATGCCCAGCAAGAGATACATCAGCACCATCAGCACGATGAACATATTGGCCGACAGGCCGCTGTTGATGACGATATCCGTCAATTCGGTGACGAAGCCCGAAATCACCAGGAAGCGCGAAAACAGCAGGCCGGCGATGATCAGGATGAAAAGCACCGCCGTCAGTTCCGCCGTCTGCTTGAAGGATGCCCAAACGTCGCTCGTCGTGATCCGCCGGCGCACGATCGAGATGAATAGCGCGCCGACCGCTCCCAGTGCTCCGGCGGCGGTCGGGGGCGTGACACCCGTGTAAATGCCACCCAGAACGATGAACACCAGCGCCAGCATCGGCCAGACGCCCTTAAGGCCGGTCAGCTTCTCGCGCAGGGTAAACCGGCTGACGCTCGGCGGCGCCCAGTCCGGCCGCAGCCGGACAAGCAGGGGAATGACGCCGACATAGCAGGCCGCCGTCAGGATTCCCGGCAGTATCCCGGCGATGAACAGGGCGCCGATGCTTTCGTCCGTCAGAATGCCGAAGATGACGAAGGTGAGCGATGGCGGGATCAGCGCGGCGAACGTGCCCGCGGCGGCAATGCATCCGGCGCTGACACCCTTGTGGTAACCAAGCTGCATCATCTCGGGCAGCGCGATCCTGGTGAACATCGCCGCGTTCACCACCGTCGAGCCGGAGATCGCGGCAAAGCCTGCCGAGGCCACGGCCGTCGCCATGAACAGGCCGCCACGCTCGGCCTCCATCCACCGGTTCACCGCCGTATACAGCTCGGAAATAATGCCCGAGGCCGAGGCGATCGCCCCCATCAGCACGAACATGGGGATGACGGCGAAGGCGTACTCGCTCGCGGCCGCGTAGGGCAGGCTTTGGAAGGTCATGACGGTATAGGTGGCGCCGGTCGTCAGGAACATGCCGGCGGCGCCGACCAGACCGATCGAAAACGCGATCGGAACGCCGGCGGCGGCCACCGCGAGGAGTGCCGCGATGGCAACCGCGCCCATGATGAGTGGATCGCTCACGGCTGATCGTCCGAAGTTTCAGGCATGCCAAGACACAGGCGCACGAATTGCCGGAAGGATTCCAGCATCGCCATGCCGGAGCCGAAGCAGACAAGGATCTTTCCCGGCCAGATCCAAAATGAGATCTGTCCCATGGACCGTTCGTCGACGGCGACGCTCTGCTCTGCCGCGATATAGCCCCGCCACGTCAGAAAGCCGAAAAACAGCATTGCGGCGATCAGCGCCAGCCCCAGCGACGCCTTTGCCGCCCAGCCCTTGAGTTTGCCGGAAACGATATCGACCGTGATATGCGCGCGCCGGCGTTGCGCCTGGGCGAGGCCGAGAAACACAAGGATGGCGAGGCCCGCCTCGGAGAATTCGACCGTGCTCGGGACCGGATGGTACAGGAGCGACGTGCCGAATATGTCAGCGGCACCGACGGCCGCGAGCAGTCCGATGATCAGCGCGGCGATCGCCAGCGCCAACGAGCAGAGCCGCTGGATGGCAAGGTCGGCCGCGACCGCGATTTTCTGCATGGGCAACTCCAAGCAACGCGAAACCCCGGGGCCGGTGGGGCCCCGGGGTGATGCCTCAATGCCGCGGCTTACGGCCGGGCGTGCGCCTTGTAGTAGGTCATGATCTCTTGCGCATAGGCCTTGGCTTCATCGCCCAGACCTTGGCCGGCCATAGTCTCGACCCAGAGATCAACCATGTTCGGCACGGCGGCTTCCAGCTTGGCCTGATCCTCGAACTTCACCAGTTCGGCGCCCTGCGAGAGCATGGTCTTCAGCGCGTCCGCCTCGACCTGCTCGGTCTGGTCGGTGGCGAATTTAGTCGCGTCCTTGCCGACCTCGACCAGCAGCTTCTGGGCGTCGGGCGTCAGGGAGTTGAACTTCGCGAGGTTCATGGTCAGCGGATAGGCGTGGATGCCGCCGAACTTCACGTCGATGATGTACTTCGCCACCTCGTGCAGCTTGTAGACCAGGAAGTTCGCGTTGGTGAGGTACGAGCAATCCATGGTGCCGCGCTTCAGGGCCTCGTAGTTGTCGGTCGGCAGCACGTTCACCGGCGTCACATCGATGGCCGCGAACATCTTGGGCATGTAGTTGCCGAAGGTCCGCACCTTGAGCTGCTTCAGATCCTCCATCGTGCGCACCGGCTTGGTGCAGATCAGCTTGTAGTTCGGCAGATAGCGGTAGAGCAGCGGCTTGATGTTGTTGCGCTTGAACTCCTCGATCTGCGACTTGTTGGTCGTCTCGGCGGCGATCGCGGCATTCATCGCCTGTTCGGGATCGAAGAACGTCATCGGCAGGCTGTTGGTCATCGCCGCGAAGGGAAGCTGCGAGGTGAAATAGCCCTGGACCATCGAGCCCATGTCGACCGCGCCGCTGGAGACCAGGTCGAGGATCTCGTTGGATTTGCCGAGCGAGCCCGAATAGAAAAGCTGGACCTTCATCTTGCCGCCGGACCGCTTCTCAAGCTCGCGCGCGAAGAACTCGGCGGGCTGTTCCATGTAGAGCGCCTTCGGGAAGCCCGTTGCGTGTTTGAAGGTGACGCTCGGATAATCCTGGGCCGATGCGGCGCTGCCAAGGGCGGCGGCCAGTACCAGGCCGCCAAGCGTCGCGGACAATTTCCTCAACATGGTCGATTTCCTCCGTCGGTATCCGTTCTTTCCCGGGCGGTCACAATGCCGGACGGGTTTGGCGGATTTGTTGGACTAGGAAACGGGATCGGCGAAACCCGGCAACGTTACCTCGGTTTCGCCGGAGACTATACCCGGCTTGGAGCGGGTTGGGGATCGCGTGTAGGATCAAATTTTCCCGGTGCGGCTTGCGTATCGGCGCCCACGCGCCGAAGATGACCGCTGGATGGGCGGTTCCGACATACGCCCTGAATTTCCATGAGCTTGCGGCCTTTGCCGCCTTTGGAGTGGGACGTTCCCATGCCCGGTACCGTGATACGACCGATCGAACACCGAGCCGCCTGGACGGTTTCGGAATTGGGCGGTAAGGACGCGATGGCGATTGACCTCGCCGCGCGCCATATCAGGGCGTTCGAGGACGGATTGGCGGCCGTAAAAGCGGCGGGTGTCGGCCATGACGGGATATCCAGCGACGGCTTCCCGCTCTCCGCGATTGCCGATGATGTGGCGGCCTGGCGGGCGGAGATGCGCGACGGTCGAGGGATCGTCATTCTGCGCGGCCTGCCGGTCACCCGCTATGACATCGACGATCTGAAACGGCTCTATCTCGGTCTCGGCTGCCATCTCGGCCGGCCGGTCTCGCAGAGCAATATGGGGGATCTGATCGGCGAGGTGGTCAATATCGGCGGCAAGGACCGGCGCGAGCGCGCCTACCGCAACAGCCGGGAGCTGAAGCTGCATACCGACCGCTGCGACCATCTGGCCATGCTTTGCGTGCGTCCCGCGATCGAGGGCGGCGTCAGCGGCTATGCCAGCGCGCTCACCATCCACAACATCATGGCCCGGGAGTGCCCGGATCTGCTCGCGCTGTTGTACCGGGGCTACTACCATCACCGGTTTGGCGAGCAGCCGTCGGGCGAACCGCCGGTAACCACCGAACGGATACCGATCTTCTCGGTCACCGACGGCGTGCCGAGCGTGATCTACATCCGGGGCTATATCGATCTTGCGGCCGAGGAAGGGCATGTCACATTGACCGACCAGGAAATCCTGGCGCTGGATACGATGGACGAAATTTCCAACCGCCCGGACGTGCGGCTCAATTTCGTTCAGCAGCCCGGTGACATCGTGCTTACCAATAACTGCCTGCTGCTGCACACCCGCACGGCGTTCGAGGATTCCGACGACCCGGCACGGCGCCGTCTGCTACTGCGGCTCTGGTTGCGCGAGGATGGCCGCCCGATGGCACCCGGCGTCAGGCTGCATAAGGGCGCCGGTGGGATCGAGAAGCGCGAGGGCAAGGGAACCTACTATCAAGGCCAGACCGCGGCTGGAGAATAGTTACCGCGGTCGTGCCCATTCAGCGGCACGAGATAGGGACATTGTCCTTCGTCGCCCCTGTGAAAACGGGGGCTCAACGCCGCTTGACCCCAGCCCCAGCTTTCGCTGGGGCGACGGGTTCTAGACAGCGGGCGTGGCTTCCCGGACCTGTCTACCCGTTCAACCCCGCCTCTATCTCCGCCGCCAAAGTCCGCGCTCGCGCGGCCTGTTCTTCCGCCATGCGCGCGCAGAGGCCGGTATACTGGGTCGGATCCAGCAGACCGTCGATCTGGGCCGCCGACATATGCGCCGTAACCCTCGGATCCGCCGCCAAAAGCGCGCTGAAGCCGCCGGTCTGACTGGCTTCCTGGGCGGCGTCGTAGACGATGTCATGAGCTTCCTGCCGCCCTACATGCTCGCCCAGGGCCAGCATGATCGGCTCGGCCATGATCAGGCCCTCGGTCAGGTCAAGATTGGCGCGCATCCTTTCGGGCTTCAGCACCAGCCCCTCGGCGAGGATCCGCACCCGCTCCAAGGTGTCGCCGAGCAGCCCGCAAACCTGGTTCTGGGCATGCCGGATCATCAGCGAGGTCTGGCGGTTCGCCTCGTGCTCGGTCATCACCGTCTCAAGCGCCAACGGCACCATGGTGCGGATCTGGGCGGCATAGGCCATGATGTCCTGGGACATGTGCGGGTTGCGCTTCTGCGGCATGGTGCTGCTGCCGACGGTACCGGGGGAGATCGGCTCCTCGACCTCGCCGAACTCCTGCTTCATGCCCGTATAGATCTCGTTGGCGAATTTCCCGCAGCTCGCCGCGAGCAGCGCCAGCAGCATGATGTGCTCGGCCAGGTGATCCATGATGCTGCGGGCCGGAACCGCCATTGCGGTCATGTTGAGGTGCCTGGCCATGCGGGCCTGGACTTCCAGGCCTTCCTCGCCGAAAGACGCGACGGTGCCGGCGGCGCCTCCCAGCAGCGCCTGGAAGACTCTCGGCTCGCATTCGCGCAGCCGGTCCACGTGTCGGGCAAACTCGTCAATCCAGATTGCGACCTTCAAGCCATAGGTCGCCGGCACCGCGTGTTGGCCATGGGTGCGGCCCGGCAAGGCCATGTCCTTTGAGCGTTCGGCCAAATCCGCCAGAGGACGCAGGATCGCCGCGATCTGGCGCAGGAACACCCGGTGCACCTTGCGCAGCTGCAGAAGGTCTCCCGTCTGGGTAATGTTCTGCGTCGTCGCGCCCCAATGGACATAGTTGCCGGCATCGCCCTCGCAGATCCGCGCCAATTCCCAGACCAGCGGCACCAGGGTGTGGGCGGTCCGGGTGAAACCCTCGGTCAGCCGCTCCCGGTCGAACAGCGTGAGATCGCATTTCGAGACGATTTCTTCCGCCGCCGCCGCCGGAATCATCCCCAGCTCCGCCTCCGCCTTGGCCAGTGCCGCCTCGACGTCCAGCCAGGCCTGCCAGCGCGCGTCCAGGGTCAAAAGGGCATTGACGCCGGGGTCGGGCACCCGGTGGGAGGTGGGGTTGTCCTTGCTCATGGGTCGTGTTCCTTCTTCAATCCTTGGCCTAGATTTTCCCGTCGCCCTGGCGAAAGGCAGGGCCATGGCTCGCTGGGTCCGGAAAAAATTGCTGATCCGACGACCGGTCCTAAAAGCATCATCCGCGCTGGGCCCTGCCTTTCGCCGGGGCGACGGAAACAGGGTTCATGGTCTGGCCTCTGCCTTGTCCGGGTTGCGCTTGCGCAGCAGCAGCCGGATCTTGCCGTCCATGCAGAGTTCGTCGCGCTGGTTGTGAACCGTGGCGCGGAGCACGATGACGCCGGTGGTGCGGTTCGGCTCCAGCGCGATCGTCTCCAGTTGCGGATAGGTGGTGTCGCCCCGGAACACCGGCTTGCCGAAACTCGCCTCGATGCCGACGATCCCCATGATCGAGTCCTCGACCAGGAACGGGAAGTCCCCGGCCCCGGGCGCCGCCTGGATCAGCACGTGCATGCCGTGGGCCAACAGGTCCGGATAGCCGTGGGCCTTGCAGAATTCGACGTCATAGTGGATCGGATGGTTGTCGCCGCTGGCCGCCTGGAAGGCCGCGAAGATGCCCGAGGTCTGGGTGCGCGAGGCGATATAGAAAGTCTCGCCGATCTCGAAATCCTCGAAATAGCGTTGTTCCTTGAATTTTCGGCGTTCCATCGGCGGCTCCAGATCATTGCGGCAATCCCGATGCGCATAGAAGCGATTGCCGGGCCGGCATGCAATCCCGGACGCGATGACGGGGCCGGCCAAAGGGCACCCGCAAATTGCCGGTGTCGGCATGGCCGCCAAGCGCGCTATCCTTTCCGGCCAACCCGCCCGGGAGCCGACATGACCGAGATCCGTCCTTTCACGATCGCCGTCCCGGACGAGGATCTGGACGATCTTCGCCGCCGGATCTGGGCGACGCGCTGGCCCGAGGCGGAGGTCGTGAACGACTGGTCGCAAGGCGTTCCGCTGGCCTATCTCAAAGAGGTCGCGGCCTATTGGGCGGACGGCTATGACTGGCGGCGCGCCGAGGCGGCGCTCAACGGCTTCGACCAGTTCGTCACGGAGATCGACGGCGTCGATATCCATTTCATCCATCAGCGGTCACCAAGTCCGGATGCCTTTCCGGTGGTGATGACCCATGGCTGGCCGGGTTCGATCGTTGAGTTCCACAAGGTGATCGGACCACTGACCGACCCGGCATCCCACGGGGCGGGGGCGGGGGAGGCGTTGCACCTGGTCTGCCCGACGCTGCCCGGCTACGGCTTTTCCGGCAAGCCCTCGGTTCCGGGCTGGGGTGTCGAGAAGATCGCCAGGGCCTGGGCGGTGCTGATGGAGCGGCTCGGCTATGGCCGCTTCGGCGCCCAGGGCGGGGATTGGGGCGCGGCGGTAACTACCCAGATCGGCCGTGACGGCGGTGATTGCGCAGGCATTCACCTCAACATGCCGCTCGGTGCACCGACAAAGGAAGCACGCGAGACGCCCAGTGCCGAGGATCAGGACGCGCTTGCCGCCTACAAGTACTATCAGGACTGGGATTCCGGCTATTCCAAGCAGCAAAGCACACGGCCGCAGACCCTGGGATATGCGCTCATCGACTCACCGGTCGGCCAGCTCGCCTGGATTCTGGAAAAATTCTGGGCCTGGACCGATTGCGATGGACATCCGGAGAACGCGCTCAGCCGCGATGAGATGCTCGACAATGTCATGCTCTATTGGCTGACCGGTTCCGCCGCCTCCTCGGCACGGCTCTACTGGGAAAGCTTCGGCAAGATCCGGGGCAAGGGCCGGGTCGAAGTGCCGACCGGTGTTGCCGCCTTCCCGAAGGAAATCCTGCGGGCGCCGCGAAGCTGGTGCGAGGCGCATTACAACATCACCCATTGGACGAAGATGGAAAAGGGCGGCCATTTCGCGGCTTTCGAGCAGCCCGAGGCCTTCGCGGCGGATGTCCGGCGGTTCTTCGCCACGATCAGATAACTGAGGAGGACGCGATGAGCGGGACCGGTGTGCTGGCGGTTTGGAACAACCGTCGCAAGGAAGACGAAGCCGATTACGAGAACTGGTACCAGAGCGAGCATCTGCCGGAGCGCCTCGGCGTGCCTGGATTCCGGCGCGGGCGACGCTATCAGGCGGTGGTCGGGGATCTTGAGTTCTTCACCTGGTATGAGGTCGCTTCCCCGGCGACGCTGCGCTCGGAGTCCTACAAGAAATGCCTCGCCAACCCGACACCCTGGACCCAGCGGATCATGTCCGGAACCTTCACCGATACCAGCCGGACCGTCTGCCGACGCGAGGTTCTGTGGGGCGAGGTGTTCGGCTCGGCGGCCGTCGCGGTCCGGTTTCCAGACACGCTTGACGCGGCCCGGGCAAAGGCGGCGATCAAGGACCTGCTGAACCCGGGAAGCCTCGCCCGGGCCGAGCTTTGGACATCCGACGAGCAGCCCGGTGAGGGCGCGATGGCGGAGGAGGCGATCCGGGGCCCGACGCCAAAATCGCCTCTGCCTGCTTCTGAGTTCTTGCGCGACCCTGACGCCCAGTTTGCTTCTGGAGTTTGCCTTTAGCGACCCCGACGCCCAGGCGGCGGTAGACCGCCTTGGCTTGGCGTGTTCGATGGCGGCAATTTGGGAATACCGCCTGCCATGTGCGAGGCTGGCCACGCGGAGGTGAGCCATGTCGCTATCAGAGCATGAAGTTGCCTGGCTTACCAGCCTTGATAGTTCTTTAGAAGCCTCAGACGATGAATCAATATATTCACCTGATTTATAGCCCTCAAACATGCCAATTAGTCGATCCGCACGCGCTGAGATGTAGAGATTTCCGCTCGGGCCCTTCACGATCTGGCGTACGGCGACCCGCTCTCACCGTTGAAGACCAGCGCGGTGCCCTCCTGCTCGCCGAACCCACGTTGCCATGAGCGTGCATTTCGAGATCACCAGAAGGTGCCACTGGTCACCAATTTTCACCGCCGACGATCCAGCGCATGCTCATCTTGAAGAAAAGTGCGAGCGCCGTCAGTGGCGGTTCACCCTGCTTCCGGCATTCTGCCCTCGATATCACCGCCGAAATGCGCGCCGAGATGGCAAGCCCAGACGTCATGGCGGTTGACAGAGACCTGGCATTCGAATTCCGGCGTTTCGGTGCCGACGATCCAGCGCATGGAGGCGAGCCAGGGCACGGTTCGCGGCGTGGTCGACACGCTGATCAAGGTCGTCGACGCCCTCGACCGTGCCGGGATCGAGTTGATCGGCGACAATGCCCTCAGCTCTAGCGGGGCCGCGGGGTGCGCCTGAAGGACGCGCCGGGCTCATGAGCACGGTCACGACACCGGCATCCTCGACATCGCCATCCTTTCCCGAACTTTCACGCCCAAACTGGTGACGGTCTTCCGCGAGGGCTACGGACTCGCGAACCTTCGGGCCGATGCGATTTCCGGTCTGACCGTCGCCATCGTGGCCCTGCCGCTTTCGATGGCGATCGCGATCGCGTCGGGGCCTGCCGGCCCAAGCGCTCTACACCGCGATCGTCGGCGGCTTTCTGGTCTCGGCCCTGGGCGGCAGCCGGTTTCAGATCGGCGGCCCGGCCGGCGCCTTCATCGTTCTGGTCGCGACAACGATCCAGCTGCACGGCATGGACGGCACGATCCTGGCGACGATGATGGCCGGCGTGATGCTTGCCGCCGTCGGCCTTTTGCGGCTCGGAACCTACATAAAGTTTATTCCCTATCCCGTGACCATCGGTTTTACCGCCGGCATCGCGGTGATCATCATGGCAAGCCAGATCAAGGAACTCCTGGGCCTTACCTTGAGCGGCCCGGAGCCGGGACCTTTACTCGCCAAGCTCCCGGTGCTCTGGGAAGCGTTGCCGAGCATGGACGCGAAATCAGTCGCCTTTGCCGGCGCGACGATCGTCGTGATCCTTGGTCTGAAGCATCTGCGCCCACATTGGCCGGGCATGCTGATCGCAGTGGGCGGCTCGGCGCTGGTGACCGGACTGCTGGAGCCCGGCGTTGCGACCATCGGCTACAAGTTCGGCGGCATTCCCGCCAGTTTTCCGGCCCCGTCGCTCCCAGACGTCGATTTGGACAAGGCCATTGAGGTGTTTCCGAGCGCCGTTGCCTTTGCTCTGCTGGGATCGATCGAGTCGCTGCTCTCCGCCGTGGTCGCTGACGGCATGACCGGACGGCGCCACCGCTCGAACTGCGAGCTGGTGGCCCAGGGCGCCGCCAATGTCGCCTCGGGTCTGTTCGGGGGTATCTGCGTGACCGGCACCATCGCGCGGACCGCGACGAACGTCCGGGCCGGCGCGCACGGACCTGTCTCCGGCATGCTGCACTCGGCTTTCCTTCTGCTCTTCGTGCTCGTCGCCGCTCCGCTCGCCGATTTCATTCCGCTCGCGAGCCTGGCCGGGGTTCTGGCGGTAGTCGCCTGGAACATGGTGGAAAAGCCGGCCTTCGCGATGCTGATGCGCGCCTCGGTGGGGGATGCGGCGGTGCTGCTTTCGACCTTCCTGCTGACCATTTTCCGGGATCTGACCGAGGCCATCGTCGTCGGCTTTGCCCTCGGGTCGGTGCTTTTCATTCACCGGATGTCGAAGACGACGGCGATCGAAACCAGCACCCCCTTTGTGGCCGAGGATCGGGCCGACACGGGCGGTGATGGGCGCACGCCCTATGACGAGGCGGCGGAGAACGACCCGAATATCGTCGTCTACCGTATCTCCGGCGCGTTTTTCTTCGGCGCCGCGGCCTCCATCGGGTCGGTCCTGGATCATATCGCGGACACGCACAAGGCTCTGGTGATCGATTTTTCCGCCGTGCCCTTCCTGGACGCTACCGCCGCCAACACGATCGAGGTGCTGGCGCACAAGGCGGCGCGGCGGAAGGTCGCCGTGTACCTCTCGGGCACCAGCGCCGATCTGCGTCGCGAGCTGACCGCGCATGGGATCAAGCCGCCGCTGGTGATATTCGCCACCGCGATCGACGAGGCCGTCCGGCAGGCGCGTCTCGCCGCCGCTTGAGGCGGGGTGGGAGACACGGCCGGGCATCCGATCCGGGTGCCGATATTTCTCCGTTTACACAGGAGTTGTTTGACCTCGGCCGACAGGATGCGAGAATGGCGCGTGACAATCGAACAGCACCAGATGATGGAGTTCGCCATGGCCCTCGCGATGGAAGATATCTCACGGACCTATAGCCAGGACGGCTTCGTCTTTCCGGTTGACGCGGTGAGCGAGGCCGAGGCCAAGGTGATCCGCGCCGATCTGGAGCGGGCCGAGGCCGAGGTCGCCGATGACCCGGCGCGCCTGGCCATGGTGCGCTCGTATCCCGACCGTCTGATCCCGTCCTTCGACCGTCTGATCCGCAATCGCAACCTGATCGACGCGGTGATCCCGATCCTGGGTGAGAACCTGATGGTCTGGAGTTCCGGACTGTTCATCAAGGAGGCGAATACGACCCATGTGGTCACCTGGCATCAGGACCTGACCTATTGGGGGTTGAGCGATGCCGAGGAAGTCACCGCCTGGGTCGCTTTGTCGCCCGCGAATACCGCCAGCGGCTGCATGCGTTTCGTGCCTGGCAGCCACACCAGACAGATCGTCCCGCACAAGGATACGTTCGATAAGAACAACCTGCTCTCGCGCGGTCAGGAGATCGCCGTGGAGGTGGATGATTCCGAAGGCGTGGACGTGGTGCTGAAGACCGGCCAGGCCTCGCTTCACCACGGCCACCTGTTCCACGCCTCGGGGCCGAACACGACCGGCGACCGGCGCATCGGCGCGGCGATCCGCTACATCAAGCCGTCGATGAAACAACGCAGCGGGGACCGCTCGCTGGTGGCCCTGGTCAACGGCGTCGACACGCATGGCAATTTCGAGATCGCCGGCCCGCCGCGCGGGTGGCTGGACGAGGCGGATTTCGAGCTGGTCCGCAAGGATTCCCAGATCAAGCGCCGGGTGCTTTACGAAGGCGCCGAGCAACAGCAGGGACAGCGCTATTAGGGCGCCCTGTTCATGACCGGCAAACCTACCGCTCTGGTGATCGGTGCCGGCATGGTCGGCGTGTGCTGCGGGCTGTATTTGCAGCGCGCGGGGTTCGAGGTCACGCTGATGGACCGGGCCGGGCCGGGTGAGGCGGCCTCCTTCGGCAATCTCGGCAGTTTCGGCATCGCCTCCTGCGTCCCCGGCGCGATGCCCGGCATCCTGGGGAAGGTGCCGGGGATGCTGATGGACGCGGAAGCGCCGCTGAAGATCCGTTGGAGCTACCTGCCGAAAGCCCTGCCGTGGTTTTTGAGGTTCCTCGAACAATCGAAAAAACCGAATGTCGAGGCAAATGCCGCCGCGCGCCAGAGCCTGCTGGACAAGGTCCATGACGGTATCGACCCGCTGGTTGCCGACGCGGATGCGAAACATCTGATGAACCGGGGCGGCCTGCTTTTCACCTTCGAGAGCGAGGCGGCCTATGAAGGCGCGGCCTATGCCTTCGACCTGCGGCGGCGCAACGGGGTCGCGCTTGATCTGCTGGACGGCAATGAGGCGCGGCAGGTCGAACCCGCGCTGACGCCGAACGTGGTGCGCGCGATCCGGGTTCCGAACCTGACTCATACGTTTGACCCCCTGCGCCTTGTGCAGGCCCTGGCGGCATCCTTCGAGCGCAATGGCGGCAGGTACGAGCGGCGGGAGGTCCGGGGGTTCGATGTCGGCCCGGACGGCGTGCGCGCGGTTCGCACGGAGACCGTAGATATGCCGGTCGACACGCTGGTCGTTGCCGCGGGTGTGTGGTCGCGGGACCTCGCGGCGATGCTGGGAACCAAGGTGCCGCTCGAGGCTGAGCGCGGCTATCACGTGATGTTCCACGACACGCCGGTGAAGATGAACAGCGCGATCATCTCCGTCGACCGGTATCTCGCGATAACCCCGATGCTTGAGGGAATCCGGGCCGGTGGAACGGCGGAGTTTGCCGGTATCGATGCGCCGCCGCGTTACGAGATCGCGAAATCCGTGCGCCGCCATGCCGAGGCCCTGTTCCCGGGCATCGCCGGCGAAAGCTTTTCCGAATGGATGGGGCCGCGTCCCTCGCACCCGGACTCAAAGCCGGTCATCGATCGCTCGCCCAAGCATCCGAATGTCTACTTCGCCTTCGGCCATGACCATCTCGGCCTGACCATGGGCGGGATCACCGGCAAGCTGATCTCGGAACTGGTCACCGGCCAGACCCCCAGTGTCGACCTCGCGCCCTTCCGGGTCGGGCGTTTCTGAGGAAGGAACCGGGCCCCGCCTTTTGTCGGGGAGGCGGAAAAAACACTCTGATTTCCCGTCGCCCCTGTGAAAATAGGAGCTTAAAACCGCCTGCTTAAAGCCCCAGCTTGCGCTCGGGCGAGGGGGGGTGGCGGTGGGTGCGGTTTCGATCCGGTGGCGTTTTACACGGGCTACGTTCAGCAAGCCCCGGCATCGGGCTTTTGTCAGCCTCAGCTTTCCGCCACCTCGACCACGCCGCCATCGCCGTCAACGGTAAGCGTGGCGCCGTCGGTTACCCGGTTGCCGATGCGTTCGGCGAGGCCGGAGACGATGGGGATGCCGGAGAGGATCGCTCCCTGGACCACGGACGGGTCCGGTAGTTCGCCGGTGATGATGGCGAGCGGGTGGGTGTTGTGTTGCTTCAGCTGATAGAGAAAGCGCCAGGCGCCGGCGGAGCCTCGGGTTGCCGGTACGATCAGGATCTGGCCCGCGATGTTGCGGCCCTTCAGGTCGCTAAGCTCGCCGATTACGGTGCCGGTGCGGATATCGACATCGCCCAGAAACGAGAACGGCGTGCGCGAGATCAGGGCCGGACCGCTGATCCGGCCGTTGACGATACCGCGTCCCTCAAACCGCGTGTCGTCCATTGCCGACCTGCCTACCAACGCGGTACGAACCGGCCCGACAACGCCGTCTCGACCGCCTTCTCGGTCGAGGTCAGCAGGGTCGGGCAGTGGATCATGTCGCGGATGTAGCGGGCCTGCTTGGCGGAATCGACCACAATCGCGCGAAGCGCTGGCGGCTCCACCCCGAGGGCAGGGTCGGGCGAGGTGGTGCGTGCGAAATGGCAGGAGATCGGACAGGTATCCGAGATCACCTTGGCACCGGACGCGGCGATCACCTTCAGCAGCCCGGCTTCCCGCGCCATGGTGCGCACCGTGCGGTTGGTGGTGACCCAAAGCTCGACCCCGTCCTTGATCCTCTTGCCGTCAAGCAGGGCGGCATAATGCTTCATCTCTTCAAAGGATGCGTGCGGGCAGCCGAGATGGACGATATCCAAGCCGCTCTCGGTGCCGGAGCAGAAATCGTCGTAAACCCCGCGCAGGTCGCGCTCCTGCACCGGGATCGACGGCAGACCGGCTGCGAGTCCCATATCGGTCTCGCCATAGGGCGGCGTCACGCCCGGCAGAATGAACATTGCCACCCCACCCGACGTCGCCATGCCGACACCAAGGGCGTCCAGTTCATCTAGGTTAGGGCGGCGTTCTAGGCCACGGATCAGAGGCACCGCGTTGGTAACCTCGGCCCCGATCGCATAGCCGAGCGCCGTGAAATCCGTGGTCCCTTCGGGTGCCGCCTCGACCATGACCTCGTGGGTCGGCTTGCGGTTCTCGTCCAGGTGCAGGCCGAAACGGGGATAACGGCCGGTCATCCCGGCATAGACGGCGAAAAACCCGTCGCGGTTGGATCTTGCTCCCAGAACCGAGTTGCAGAACACCGTGACGCCGGACTCGATGGACGCCATGTGGGTGTTCCATGTCGGCCAGTGCCCGGCCCAGTAGGGGGTGCAAGTGAAGCAGCCGCCGGTGCCCATGGAACGGTGCGCGCTCTCGGCCCGGCGCTGCAGCCGTACCAGGCTCTCCGGCGCGCGCGTGGCCTTCCACTCCTCCATGTCGGCGTTCGCTATGTTGGTGGAGGCCGGGACCGCCATCCTGGCGCCGCGCGCCGCCAGATCCTCCATCAGTTCCACATCGCCCAGATACATGGCCATGCCGGCATGCACATGGGCATAGCCGATATCCACCATATCCTCGGCGTCGAAGGCTTCCCCAAGCTGGACAAGCGCGGCCATGGCCTCGCGGTTGGCCTCTCCCTCGGCCCCGTCGAGCATCGCCTGGTCCCGCTTCGAAAGACGCATGGCCTAGCTTCCGATCCGAAGCGGGGTATTAAGCTCGCGCAGCGCCGCCAGGATGCTCGGCGCGACCGCGCGGCTGGTCCGCTGGTTGTCCGGCGACGGATAATTCTGCGAGGTCATCTCCAGGTCGACCACGTCGGACTTCACCCGCACCGTGTGCCGGGCGCCGGGCAGGGTGCCGTTGGCGAAGATCTCGATCTCGGTGCGGTCAAGGCCGATCCCGGCGAGGCTGAGGGCAACCGCGACATTGAAATGCCTCGGAAAATGCCGTGCCGCCTCGCGGGCACTGCCGTGGAATACCGGCACCGGGCCGGTCTCCGCCGCGGCAAGGTCGACGCCCTTTTCGATCACATATTCCTCATGGGCAAACGAGCCGGGGCGGATATGGGATTCCAGCCGCACGCTCTCAATCTTGCCCTCTCTCGCCGATCTCAGGATATCCAGCCCCGGCATCGCGCCGGTGGCAATATGCAGGGTCGCGCCATTCTCCCTGGCGATGTCGAGAAGATCGAAATTCACCGCCAGCGCCCCGACGCTGACCGCGATCGCATGCTTACCGGCCCGCAGCGCCGGCTCCAGGATGTCGCGGAAGGAGTCGTAGGTCGCGCATTCCACGATGACATCGGCATGGTCTGGCAGTCCTACCGCCGGTATGACCGGCACCTGCAAACCGAGTTTCGCCGCGCGTCCGTCCGCCGCCTCCAAATTTGCCGCCGAGATCGCGGTGATCTCCATGCCGCCATCGGGTTCGGCGAGGATTGCTCGGGTGAGTTGCGCCGCCACATTGCCGAAGCCGCCGAGGCCGATGCGTGTCTTCTTCCTCATGCGATCCACTCGCTGACCGGTGCCGCCGCCTCGTTGAGGGGCTGGCTGATCACATCAACCAGGGTCGGACCGTCATGGGCGACCGCCTGTTGCAGCACCGATTGAAGCTGCTCGGGATCCTCGACCTTCCAGGATTTGACCCCGAAGGCGTTGGCAATCGCCGCATGGTCGGAGCGGTCGAAGTCGACGGAGAAGTAACGCTGTCCGAAGCCGGCGCGCTGGCCCGCCTTGATCCAGCCGAAGACGGCGTTGGAAAAGACGATGAAGGTGATCGGCAGGTTGAGGCGGACCACCGTCTCAAGCTCGCCGCAGGTGAAGCCGAAACTCCCGTCGCCCATGAGCGAGACGACCTTCTTGTCCGGCCGTCCCACCGCCGCGCCGACAGCGGCGGAAAGCGAATAGCCGAGGGCGCCATGGGCTCTGTTCGAAAATAAAGTCCGTCCGGTCGTCCGCAATTCATAATACGCGGAGACATAGGGGCAGGGGGTGCCGGGATCGGCGATGACGATGGCGTCGTCGTCCAGCACCGCGCGCAGGGCGGCGATGGTCCGCTCCGGCTTGATCGGCCGGTCCGTGCTGGCCGCGAGGGCGCCGAACGCGTCCCACTTGATCTTGCGGGCCTTGGCAACCGCCGCCGCGCCGCCGAAACCGGACGGCTTGGCGGTCCGTGCCGCCAGCGCGCGGTTCATCGCCGCGAGCGCCAGGCGCGCGTCGGACACCACGCCGACCTCGGTCCTGTAGGAGGCGGAGATCACCTCGGGGTCGGAATCGATATGCACCACCCGCACGCTTTTGGTCGGCACCCGCCAGCGTTCGGTCGTCACCGAGCCCGCGCGGCAGCCGATGAAGACCACCAGATCGGCCAGCAGCACCAGATCCCGGGTCGCCGGCACACCGCCGTTCGAGCCGACCACGCCGACATTGTTGGGGTGGGTCTCGGCAAGGCTGCCCTGACCGGACACGGTGGTGGCGACAGCGATGTCGAGCGCGTCGACGAGTTTGCCGAATTCCGCCTCGCCGCCGGCCAGCACGATCCCGCCGCCGCAGATGATCACCGGGAACTTGGCCGAGAGGATCGCGTCCACCGCCGCTTCGATCTCGTCCGGATCAGGGCCGGAAGGATAGGCCGGGTAGCTGGCATGGCGCGGATTGGCCCAGATCTGGTCCGGGTCGACCGCGTCTCGCTGCACATCGATCGGCAGGCCGAGATGGGCAGTGCCGGGGCGGCCGGTGGTCATCGTGCGGAACGCCGTGCGCACCATGTCCGGCAGCATGTCGGCGCGCGGGATCACCGCGTTCCATTTGGTCAGCGGGCGCATCAGGCCTTCCTGGTCAAGCTCGGTCAGCGGATAGTGGCCTCGGCTTCCGACGGAGACATCGGAGGTGATCGCCAGGATCGGCACCGAGGATTCTCCCGCCTCCACCAAGCCTGGCAGGATGTAAGTTGCGCCGCCGCCGGACGGACCCTCGCAGACCCCGACCTTCTTGGTCACCCGGGCATAGCCGTCCGCCATATAGGCCGCCGACCGCTCGTCGCGGGTGAGGATATGCTCGATCTTATGGTCCAGACGGTAGAGCGCGTCATAGAACGGCAGGGTCGTGTCGCCGCAAAGTCCGAAGACATGGCGCACGCCGTGAGCCTCGAGCATCCGGACCATGGCCTCGGCGCCGTTGAAGACGTTGTCGGATTTGCTGTTCGGCACGGCGTCATTCCTGTCGTAAGCGGGTAAGCGGGTGATGCGAGATCGGGGCTTGCGTCGGCCGCCAAGGTCTCCGCAATATCCTGGCGTGCCGCGCGTTGTTGGAGGCGGTAACTCTAGCACGGGCGACGGACACTGCCAGCCGCCCGTTCTTATGATCTCGCGAAGGAGGCCGGTACAGATGTCACGGGCGCCGATCACCCAGAAGCTCGCCGGTTTCATCGCCGGCTTCAAGGCGGCCGATCTGCCGCCGGACGTTGCGGCCTACGCGGAAACCCTGGTGCTGGACGGTGTCGGAACCTTGGCGGCGGCGACCCATCCCAAGATCACTTCCAGCGCGCGGATCGGCGCCTTCGCCGAAGCCCAGGGCGGGCCGCCGGAGGCGACGCTGATCGGGCGAGAGGCCAAGGTCGGCGTGGTGAACGCGGTGCTGGCAAACGGCACGCTCGGCTATGCCTGCGATATGGAGCCGCATCACCCAGAGGCGATCCTGCACCCCATCTCGATCATGGTCCCGACGGCGCTTGCGCTTTCCGAAGCCCACGGCAAGACCGGCGCCGATTTTCTTGCCGCGGTGGTTCTGGGCTGCGAGATGACCTACCGTGTCTCGATGGCGATGGACCCGAAACAGCTCTATGCCATCGGCTTTCATCCCTCCGCCGTTTGCGGGACCTTCGGTGCGGCAAGCGCGGCCGCCCACCTCCTGGATCTCGATGCCGAACAGACGGTGCGTGCCTTGGGGCTTGCGGCGCTTCAGACATCCGGCCTGATGGCCTGGGAGGATGATCCGAACGAGGATGCGCGCCCATTCCAGATGGGCATGGCGGCGCGCAACGGGGTTACCGCCGCGATCCTGGCAAAGGGTGGATTCGGCGGGCCCGACCGGATCTTCGACGGCGGTCATACCGTCCTCGAAGCCTTCAGCCGGTCGCCGTCCAAGGAACCCTTGCTGGATGGTCTCGGCACCAAATGGGACGGCGTGATGGAGCTGGCGATCAAGCCGTATTCCTGTGTTTCGTTCCTGCACCCGGCGCTGGACGCGCTCGACACGTTGCTGCGGCGCGAGCGGATCACGGCGGACGCGATTTCCGAAATCCGCCTGCGCTTTGCCGCCTCGGGCTGCCATTGTGTCGACGACAACCCGTTGAAAAGCCACTGTGCGCAATACGTCCTGCCGGTCCGCGTGGCGCGCGGCGAACTCAGTTTCATCGATCTGTTCGAGGACCGCCGGCTGTCCGATCCCGAGGTCGCGCGCCTCGCCGCCGTCACGCAGGTGGAGCATGACCATGGAGAACTCGAGGCGCTGTTCCCAGATTTCTACGCCGGCGAGATTGTCCTGACCCTGAAAGACCGGCGTGTCGTCTCGGAGCGCTCGGATATTGCCCGAGGGTATCCGGAATCGCCACTTTCCAAGGCGGAGATCACCGAAAAGTTCGACGCCCTTCTGGCGACTGTCGCCGACCGGACGCATTCTTCGGCGCTCCGGGAGATGGCGGAGCGGGCGGGGCGGCTTGACACCATGGACGGTCTTGCGACGCTGTTGGGCCAGCCAGCATCGGCGTGACGGGTCGCCGGCTTGGAGACGTGCTAGTTGCGTTCCCAGACCACGGTCTGGTCACGGGGATTGATGTGCACGCGAACGGTATCGCAACGGCTGTCGTCAACGAGGAGAAGCGGGCAGGCGCCGGTACCCTCTTCCAGACCGAGGGAGATCACCGGCCCGCAGAGCGATTTTTGCGCGTCGCCGCCGATCGGCAGTTCCAAGGTCCAGGATCTGGGGTCGCTTTCCTTGCTGGCGCCGTCGCTGATCGCCAGCACAAAGACAAGCCGGTCACTTGTGTCCTCGGTTTCAGCCCTAATCCCCGCGATGGCGGTATCGGTGACGCCGTCGCAATTGGCGTCCAGGTCGAGACGTCCCTGAACGTCCCAATAGGTTCCCTGATCAAGCAGGGCGCGCCAACCGGTGTCGCGCGGCAGGGCGCCGAGGCTTGGGTCCTGCGCGAGCACCTGGGCGCGCAGATCCGTCAGGCTCTGCAGACAGCCGGCATGCACAAGCGGTTGTATCGAGCCGCCTCGATAGGCGTCGGATAACCGGGCGCACTCCGCGTCTCGGAACTGCATCCAGGCAATCGACGACCGCTTGAGAGCTTCCACCGCCTTCGTGTCTCCGCCGAGGCGCGTTTCTGCCTGCCTCTCGACGTCCCGGAGGCGGATTTCGGCCTCGTCGGCTTCGTTGGCCATGCACCGGTTCATGTCGGCTTGGGTTTGGGCGTCCTCGCAGACCGAGAACGCCGGTGTCGCCTCGAAAACCAGCAAAACCGTGGCCGCCAGAAGAAGTTTTCTCATCTTACCCGCGCTCGGCCTTGGTGCCGACGTTCGCGCCGTTCGCTTCCCCGGCACGCGCCGTCATGGGCAAAGAATACCACGACGCGAGAAAGCGCCCAAATCACGACGCTTGGCGGTCACTCGAAGAAGACGCGGCGGCTATGTCTTGGACCGCCGAGCATCCCGTTGAGGCGACCACGCAGCCGGAATTCATCCGCTATCGGCAGCCCGGCGGGACGCTCTTGCTGGCAAAAGCCGCAACGCGCCGGCGCGCCTCAGGCGGCCGCTCCGTTCCGCTGCTCGATCACCTGATCGGCGAGCCGGCCGGAAAGTTCGGCGAGGTGGTCGAATTTCCACTCGTACGTCCCCGCGCCCATGGTGACCGACCGGATCTCGATGATCAGGTCGTGCACATCCGATTCCGGGATATTGGCTTCGACCTCGTCCCAGCCTTTCCAGCCCTCCTTGGCCTGGAACCCGAGGATCTGGCCCCGGCGTCCGGTGATGATGCGCTGGATGCGCGCGGTGGCATCGTTGGGCGCCGAAATCTTCACGTGCAGAACCGGCTCCAGCAATGTCGGAGAACATTTCGGCAGGCCTTCGGACATGGCGATCCGAGCCGCCGTCTTGAATGCCATGTCGGAACTGTCTACCGCGTGGAACTGTCCGTCGTAGAGCTCGACCGACAAATCGACGACCTCAAAGCCGAGCGGGCCGCGTTTCATGAAGTCCTTCACGCCTTCTTCGACGGAGGGAATGTAGTTTCGTGGCACGGCGCCGCCGACGATGCTGTCGATGAACTCGAAACCGGCGCCGCGCTGGCGCGGTTTGATCTTCACTTTGACGTCGCCGAACTGGCCGTGCCCACCGCTCTGTTTCTTGTGGCGGGCATGCTGGTCGACCGGTTTCTTGATCGTCTCCTTGTAGGGGACGCTCGGCCGCGCGGTGTCGACCGAAAGATTGAAACGGTTGGCAAGGCGCTCGCACATCACCGTGATCTGGGTTTCCCCCTGGCCGGAGACGATCAACTCACCCATCGCCGCGTTGTGCGCGATGCTGACCGAGGTGTCCTCCTCCCCAAGCCGTTGCAGTGCGCCGGACAGCTTCACCTCGTCATTGCGGTTCGCCGCCGAGATGGCCATCGCGAAGACCGGAGACAGCGGCTCGGGCCATGCCAGCGCGCCTGCCGGCGCTTTACCGGAAGGCGTCAGGACATCGCCGGTCTTGACCTCGTCCATGCGGCCCAGCGCGACCACATCTCCGACCGACGCGCTGGTCCGCTTCTCCAGCTTGGCGCCGAGCAGGGCATTGATGCCGCTGACCCGATGTTCGTTAAGAGTTTCGCCGTCCTTGATCGTGCCGCGCCACACCCGGACAAAAGACATCTTGCCCATGTGCTGAGCGTGCAGGGTCTTGAAGACCTGCGCCACGGCCTCGCCGTTCGCCTCAAGACCGCGGCGCTCGGCGGTTTGGGCGGCGGTTGGCGTTTCGTGGCGCAACTGCTTGAGAAGCCGCTGGATGCCGTGGTCGTTTTCCCCGGCGCCGATCAGCACCGGCACCAGTAGCGTGTTCTGCAGAGCCTCTGTCAGATTCTCATAGACCTCGGACTTCTCAAGTGCGACCTCCTCGAGAACTTTTTCCATCAGGTCATCGTCGAAGTCTGCCAGTGTCTCGAGCAACGCCGCCCGCGCTTCGGACTGTCGGTCGGCGGCGGAATCCGGAAGTTGAATGAGCTTGGACGGGGCGCCCGGATTGTACTCGTAGGCGCGCTCGCTCACCAGATCGGCGTAGCCGGTGATTGTCTCGCCCTCGCGGATCGGAATATGGCGCAGCGCCAAGGGGCGATCGGAAGCGTCCTGGAGGACCGCCATGAGCTCACGGACCGTGTCGGTCGCCGTGTCGATCTTGTTGATGAACACCATGTGGGGAATGTCGTGCTCATCAAGAAACTTCAGGATGGGAGCACAAGCCGGAATTTTTTGAGCTTCGGAATCGACCACCACGATGGCGATATCGGCGGCGAGGCAGGCATTGCGGGTTTCCTGTGCGAACTCGACCGAGCCGGGGGTATCGATGAAAACCCACGGATCGTCCAGATAGGTCCCGTGTCCGACGGAAAGTTCCGTGCTGGCCTGGCGCTTGCGGGCTTCATCGCAGGCATCGCCCACCGTGTTTCCCGCCGTCGATGTTCCTTTGCGCTCAATGGCACCGGTGGCGTGGAGCAGCGCTTCGAACAGCGCGGTCTTGCCGCTTTGGTAAGGTCCGACAAGGACCGCGCACCGTGTGGTTCCTCCGGAGGCATTTGCCATCTCGCGTTTCTCCCTCTGTCCCGTGACGGGCCCGGCATGGGAGCCCGGTCGTTATTGCACGATGGCTCCCGACGCCGGCGGAAGCCGCGTGATCTGACGGTATTGTCGTCAGGGATGACGAAGGGACGCAAGAGGGAAATGCCGAGGGATCACGACGGCGATGCCGGTTCCCGATCCCTCGGTGGAGACGAAATGACGGCCCGGGCCGACGTTATCTGACGGCGGCGCAGGCCCGTTGAATGCGCTGGCAAGCGTCTTCCAGAACTTCGGTGGAGGTCGCGTAGGAGATCCGGAAATGCGGGCTGAGGCCGAAGGCGGCGCCGTGAACCGCCGCGATCCCCTCGGTCTCAAGGAAATACGCGACAACGTCCTCGTCGTTCTCCAGAACCTTGCCTTGCGGGGTGGTCTTGCCGATCAACCCGGCGCAGGACGGATAGACGTAGAACGCGCCCTCCGGTGTCGGGCAGTTCAGACCCTTTGCCTGGTTGAGCATCGAGCACACCAGATCCCGCCGCTCCTTGAACACCTTGTTGTTGGCCGGGATGAAATCCTTCGGTCCGTCCAGCGCCGCGACGGAGGCGGCCTGGCTGATCGAGGAGGGGTTGGAGGTCGACTGGGACTGGATCTTGCGGATGCCGGCGATCAGATCCTTCGGGCCGGCCGCGAAACCGATGCGCCAGCCGGTCATGCAGAAGGCCTTTGACATGCCGTTGACCGTCAAGGTGCGGTCATACAGGCCTGGTTCGACCTCGGCGGGCGTGCAGAACTCGAAGTCGTCGTAGACCAGGTGCTCGTACATGTCGTCGGTCATCACCCAGACATGGGGATGACGCATCAGGACATCGGTGATCTTCTTCATGTCCTCGCGCGTGTATCCGGCCCCAGTCGGGTTGGACGGGCTGTTGAGGATGATCCACTTGGTTTTCGGGGTGATCGCCTTTTCCAGATCGCCCGGCTGCAGGATGAACCGGTTCGCCTGGGTGCATTCGACGATCACCGGCGTTCCCTCTGCCAGCAGGACCATGTCCGGATAGGAGACCCAGTACGGTGCCGGAATGATGACCTCGTCACCGGGGTTCAGCGTCGCCATCAGCGCGTTGTAGAGCACCTGCTTACCGCCGGTTCCGATGGTGACCTGGGCCGGAACATAGTCGAGGTTGTTGTCGCGCTTGAACTTCCGGCATACCGCCTGTTTCATCGCCGGCGAGCCGTCGGGGTCGGTATATTTGGTGTCGCCCCTGGCCATCGCCTCCTCAGCCGCCTTGATGATATTGGCGGGGGTTGGGAAGTCGGGCTCGCCTGCGCTAAGCTCGATTACATCGCGGCCTTCGGCCTTGAGTTCACGGGCCTTGGCGCTCATGGCCATGGTGGGAGAGGTTTTGACGCGGTCTAGTCGCGCGGCGAGGATGCTCATGACTGGCCTCGAGAATTGGAGTGTCGAAAACCGGCGAGAACCTACGCCCGCTCCCGGGCCCATGCAAGCATTCAGCGGGGGCTCGGAACAGATTGGACAGGCGCTCTGGCCTGCCACATAAAGAAACCGCGCCGACCGCTGCCGGAAACCGGTTCGTCGGGGACCGTGAAGGAGAATTGAATGGCAAGACGGATCCGCGAAAACCAGGAGATACCGCGCCCCGGCACCGTGGATCGCGATACCTTCGTGCGGGAAATCGCCCGGCTTCTTCTGGAGGCGGCGGGCGAATCGGACAAGGATCAGATTCCCAGGGCCGAGCAGTTTCTGTGCGGCATCATCCACTATCTCCTCGGCCGTATTCATGACCGTCCCGATCAGGAGCGCATGCGTAGCCCTTGGCGGGGGAAGGCGCCTCTGGTTTCGCTTCTGCACGGCCTGTTGACGCGGCAGCGTGAAACCACCGGTGATTCAGCCGATGCGGTGCGTGACTGGCTGGATGGTCTGGCGGCGGAATGCGAGGCGGGCAAATACAATCCCCTGGCGGCGCGCGCCTTCGCGTCCATGGCCAAGCTGCAACCGCGGCAGATCGTTCAGATCCTCGATTTGTCCGAGCGGGTTCTGCGCAAGGAGATGGGCCTCGCGGCCTGAACCATGCGGCTTCTGGCGATCGGCGATCTGCATCTGTCAAATCCCCATAACCGGGAGGCCTTGTTCCAGATCCCGGACCATGGCGACGACTGGCTGATCCTCGCGGGCGATGTCGCGGAAAGCCTGGAACTTCAGGAACTGGCAATCCGGGAACTCGGGCAGCGCTTCGCAAAGCTGATCTGGGTGCCGGGCAATCACGATCTCTGGGCGGTACCGCGCAAAGGTCAGCGGCCGGCGCGCGGGGTCGCGCGGTACCGTGCTATGGTGGATTTGGCCCGCTCCTACGGGGCTCACACGCCGGAGGACCCGTATCTCGATTGGCCACAGCCGGCCCCCGAAGGTGAGCGTGTCGTCATCGCGCCGCTCTTCCTGCTGTATGACTACAGTTTCCGCCCCGACCATGTGGACCGATCCGAGATCCGGTCATGGGCACGTGAGGGTGGGGCACTGTGTGTCGATGAGATCTGGCTGAGCCCGGACCCCTATCCGAGCCGTGAAGCGTGGTGCTGGGCCCGCTGCCGGGATGCCGAAAGCCGGCTGGAGGCGGTGCCGGCGGATTGCCGGACCATCCTCGTCAATCATTGGCCGTTGCGGGCGGATCTGATCCGAATACCACGCATTCCGCGCTTCACGCCGTGGTGCGGAACGGTGCTGACTGATGATTGGCATCGTCGGTTTCGGGCGCTTGCGGTGGTCACCGGTCATCTTCATACCCGCAGGACCGATATCGTCGATGGTTGCAGGTTCGAGGAGGTGTCGCTCGGCTATCCAAGACAATGGCGCAGAGAGGACGGCATCGACGGTTACTTTCGGGTAATCCTGTGACCTGGGAGAGTCGAGCGGGTGGATCGGGGGAGGTTTGCCGCGATGTATAAGGCTGATGGTGACATTCTGATCGTCGGAGCTGGGATCGGCGGTTTGACCCTCGCTCTCAGCCTGCACCAAGTGGGGATCCCCTGCCGGATCTTCGAAGCTGCTCCCGTCATCAAACCGCTCGGCGTCGGGATCAATCTGCTGCCGCATGCGATGCGGGAATTGGGATCTCTCGACCTGGAGCCGGCGATCGCGGCCCGGGGTATCGAGACCCGGGCGGTCACCTTCTACAACAGCTTCGGACAGCACATCTTCACCGAACCGCGTGGCCGGTTCGCCGGCGATGACTGGCCGCAATACTCGATCCACAGGGGTGATCTGCAAAGCGTGCTGCTGGAGGCGGTGCGGGCCCGTCTCGGCCCTGATGCGGTTAAAACCGGCCATCGTTTCATCGGTGCGGAGGCGTCGGAGGACGTCGTGGCGGCGTGCTTCGAGGACCCGGAGACGGGCCAAGCCTTGCCGCCGTTTTCGGGCCGGGCGCTTGTGGGTTGTGACGGCATCCGCTCGGCGGTCCGGGCGATGCTGCATCCGGGCGACGGGCCCCTGGTCTATTCCGGCATCACCATGTGGCGCGGCATCTCGCGCTGGAAGCCCTTCCTCGGCGGCGCCACCATGGCCTATGCCGGCTGGCTCGAGACCGGCAAGGTGATCTTCTATCCGGTTCGTGACGCCATAGACGACGAGGGGCGTCAGGAGATCAACTGGCTGTGTGAGTTCTATACGCCGCCGCGCGATCCGAGCGGGGATTGGAGCCGCCCCGGCGCGCTCGAGGATTTTCTCTGGGCTTGCGAGGAGATGCGCTTCGATTGGCTGGACGTGCCCGCCTTCGTCAAGGCGGCCGACTTCATTCTCGAATATCCCATGGTCGACAAGGACCCGCTGGACCGATGGAGCTTCGGGCGCATGACATTGGCCGGCGACGCGGCGCATCCCATGTATCCGCGTGGTTCCAACGGTGCCGGCCAGGCGATCCTCGATGCGCGCAGTCTGACAGGGCATCTGGCCCGCTCCGGCGAGGACCCGGCGGCGGCGTTCAAGGCCTATGAGGCGGACCGGCTGCGCGCGACCAGCGATGTGGTCCTCGCCAACCGGAGGATCCCGCCCGACGCGATCCTGCGCGAGGTGTTCGAGCGGACCGGCGACAAGCCCTTCACGACCATCGATGCGGTCATCAGCCAGGACGAGCTGCAGGCTCTGTCGAACCGGTACAAGCAAGTCGCGGGATTCGAACGTGACGGTCTGCGGGCCCGCGCGGACCTCGTGTGACCGGATCGTTCTTCTGGACGGCGGCACGAGTGCGGGCGAAAGTGATCCGATGACTGGGTGAGAGGGCTTGAGGATGGGGTATCGTCACCTGCATCTGACGCGTTTCCTGCTGTTCAACATCCTGGCCGCCGCGATGGGGATCGCCGGCTACCTGCAGGGATGGCTGGACGGCGTGTTCCAAGCGCATCTGAGCGAATTGTCTGGCGTCATCTTCCTGGTTTTTCTCTATGGACTTGCCCATTGCGCGGTGAAGCTGTGGCGTCATGGGCGTGAACTGGCCGAGATCGAGGCCGGCCGGCCCGATCCCGACGGACTTGCCGGCGCCTACCTTCTCCAGGCGCGCCGAAGCGGGGATGACCAGGGCGGGCGCTCGGAAGCCCTGCGTCTGCGGCTCACCGACCGGATCGTCGTTGTCCGCCATGTCGCGGATTCCTTGGTCTTTCTCGGCCTGATCGGCACCGTGATCGGCTTTATTCTCGCCCTGTCCGGTATCGATCCCGACGCCGCCGGCAAGGTCGAGAATGTCAGCGCCATGGTCGCGACCCTGATCAACGGCATGTCGGCGGCGCTCTACACGACGCTTGTCGGCGCGGTGTTCTATATCTGGCTGATCATCGACTATCGCATCCTGGTGACCTGCACTGTGGCGCTGATCAGCGCCTGCCTGGACAAGGGCGAGGGCGATGCGCGGCCTTGATCATCTCGAGGAACAGGACAGTTGGGGGACGGTCTTCCGCGACGTCATTTTGCTGGCGCTGATCGGTTTCATTGCCATGGTGATCATGCTGCTACCGCACATCCAGCCGGTGCGCGAGCAGACCGATGAACACAAGGCGCCGGGCAATGTCATCGTCGAGATGCACTGGCCCGCGACCTTGCCCTACGACGTGGATCTCTGGGTCCAGGCGCCGGGCGAATTGCCGGTCGGTTTCTGGAATCTCGGTGGCCAGACCTTCAATCTGCTGCGCGACGATCTGGGTGCCGAGGGCGATGCGACGGACCGCAACTACGAGGTCTCCTACAGCCGTGGAATTCCGGCGGGCGAGTACATCGTCAACGCCCACATGTACGGCCCGCTGCCGCACGGCGTTGTCATTCCGGTCAATATCGTGGTCAGCGTGAAGCGCCGCTATGAGGATACTGAACAGATCCTCGATACCACGGTCGAACTCAGGCGCCGCGGACAGGAGGAGACCGCGTTCCGATTTCGCCTGACCGAAGAGGGCCAGCTTGTTCCGGGCAGCGTCAGTACCCTGCTCCGGCGCCTGGTCACGGGGAGCAAGTGATGGACGTTCTCTATTACATCTTCGCCGCCGCCGCGCTGGTCGCGGGCGCACTCGCTTCCATCGCCATCTGGGCGCCGCGCCCGGCTCGGGTGCGGCTGCTGGCGCTGGTCACCACGGTGCTGTTCCTGCCGCTGGTCTATCTGCAGATCATCGAGGTGCTGAGCAAGCCCAAACCGGTCAGTTTCGAGTGGTACGAACGCCAGGCCGACGGCGCCCAACTGCTTTCGGCGAGTTTCGACGAGGGCCGCGCGATCTATCTCTGGCTACGCCTCGATGGCGACCCGGAGCCGCGTTCCTATGTGGTGCCCTGGAATGTCCGGCTCGCCGAAAAGCTGGAGGATGCCGTCGAGGAAGCGGTGCGCCGCGATTCCACCGTGCAGCTTAAGAAACCGTTCTACCGCCGCAGCTTTGAGGAATGGGGTGATCTCAACGTGGAAATCATCCCGCCGCCGCTACCGCCGCAGAAACAGCCGCCGGTGGAGCCGAAGGTGTTCAACCCGAGGGGCAAAAAGGCCTAGCGATGAGACTCCTGCTGCTGATTTGTCTTCTCTCGCTGTCGGCAATCGCGGTGACGCGCGAAGCCGCCGCCGATTGCCGGGACCAGGTCGAGGCATTGTTCGCCTCGTTCACGGTGGTCGACGGCTATCGCGGTCTAAGGTCTCGCGACGTCGGCACGTTTACCCGGGACACCGGCGTCAACATCACCGCCGTCACGTCACCCGCGTTTGACCAGGGCCGCCAATTGGAACTCCTCGATCGATTTACGCGCGCGCAGGGGGCTCGAGTTATCCTAAGCCGCGACGACCTTGACGCGGCGGAGAGAGACGGAGACGTTGGCGTAATCTTTTATCTGCAGAAACCGAACCCGCATGGCCCGTCCGCGCGGTCAGCTGACCTTGTCGAGCGGTGGGCCTATTTGGGCTATCGGATCATGCAGCTCTTTTATGACGATGAAGATAATCAGCGCCTTTCCTTCAACCCCTACATAAAGCTGACCAGGAACAGACTGGTTGGGAACGTCATTAAGATCGGCACTTACGAGTTAACCTTGACCGGGCGCGCCACGGTTGAAGCGCTGATAGATCAGGGAATCCTCGTCGATGTGTCGCATATTCCCGAAGAGGCTTCGATCCAGATCGCGGAGATCGCAAAGCGTCGTGGTGTTCCGATTACCGCGAACCATGCGTTGACGGCGTCGGTTCATCCCATTCGCCGGAACAAATCGGATCGAGAGATCTACGCCATTGCCGGCACCGGTGGTGTCATTGGCCTCACGCCCATCGGGTTCATGGCCGGGCGCAAGGCGAATGGGCCCGGATTGCACAGCAATGTTTTCGTCGACCATCTGCGTCATGTCCTCGAGCTGGATTGCCGAAACGCCACCGGTGACCGTCTCGACATGTCCCGGCATGTCGGCGTGGCGGGAGACACCGGTGCGGATGGTTGGGAAAGATCGACGCCGTTTTACTTCAACGAGCGGTTTAATCATGAGCGGCGCTGGCCATTGTTTGCAGAACATCTGTGCCAAATGGCGGACGCGTCGCTCTACCGACGGATGCAGATCGATCCGTCGGAAACCCTGCGGCCCGGTATTGCGTCAAGGACCGGTTTTCCGGCCGGAACTCCGCTTTTGCCGCCGGGAAAGATAACGGACCAACTTCAGGAGGCCGCGCAAACCACCGCGAGGCGCAATGAGTTCTTCAAGCGCCTGTTTGGCGGCAACTTCATGCGGGTTTATCGCCAGGTATTTTGACGCGGAATCACCCGGCCTTCTGCATCTCGCGGACCTTCCCGAAAGCCGGTCGGCCGAGGCAGGCATCAAGCCAGCGGGAAATGTTCGGATAGGCGCCGAGGTCGAGGCGCGCACCCTTGGCCCAGGACAGCACCGAGGCGACGTTGAGGTCGGCGACGGTGAAGCGGCCGCCCATCAGCCAGTCCTTGCCGGCGAGATGCGCGTCCAGCACCTTGAAGGGGCGCTCCAACTCGGTAACACACTCGGCGACGATCGCCGGATCTTTCTCGCGGCCCATCAACCCGAGCGTGTGGAACAGCGCCCGCAGCAAAGGCTTTTCCGTTTCGGTCATCGCCCAGAGCGACCATTGCTGGGCGGCGGCGTCCTCGGCCAGGTTCTTCGGTGCGAGATCCCCGCCCGCCTTCTTGACGACATAGGTGTTGATCGCAAGAGACTCGCAGAGCGTCACATCACCGTCGACCAGTGCTGGGACCCGTCCGTTGGGGTTGATCTTCAGGAACTCCGGCGTCGAGGTGTCCTTGCGCATCACGGTCTTCACGTGCTCGTAGGGCATGCCGGTTTCTTCCAATGCCCAGAGACAACGCGCCGCGCGGCTCGCTGCGATGCCGTACAAGGTCGGTTTCGTCATGGTGCGGGTGTTCCTTTTGGATGAAAAGAGAGCGTCCATTGAAGGTCAAGCCGGGATCGTGGATTGGCCGGAGGCAAGATGCAAGGGGGATCGGCGGTCCCGCCCGACGCGTGGTTCGCGAAAGCTATGCCGCTGCGTTGCGCGTCCTATTCGATGCGGGACTGATGCTGGGAGATCATCCGCCAGCCGCCGTCGCGAAACGCGTAGACCGTCGTCGATCGCGTCATGCCCTCGACCTTGGTGTCGCCGTAAACCATCTTGGCATCCGCGGCATAGATCAAGATCCCGATATCACCGTACAGCCGCGTTGAGACGTCACTCGCCTCCATGCGCTCGATGTTGAGGGTCCCGGTCTTAATCGCCTCGATAACCTCGGCGCGCGTACTCGTCCGGCCGCTCGACGAGACATAGATCATGTCCTCGCCGACCACCTGACGCAGGGCATCCAGGTCGCCGTCGAGAAGGGCCTTTAGACGCCTTTCATGCGCCCTGACCAGAGAAACGCGCCGGTCCTCGTCACTCATCTCTGTTCTCCCCGGGATGGAATGGCGTTGTGGGCGCCACAAACCGCTGTCGTATTAGCCCGCCGCCAGATTCCGCGCGTCAGTTGAATAGGCAGTGCCGGTGAGCAGACCGGCGAGCCGGCGTTCCAGATCGTTGACCTCTGCCTTCAAGAACCGCAGGCCCAGTTTCGTGCGGCGCCACAGCACGTCTTCTGCCGTCGCTACCCATTCCTCGTCGACAAGATAGCGCAATTCCGCCTCGGTGAGATCGGCACCGATCCTCGCGCCTAGATCCTCCAGCGTCTTCGCGCCGCCCAGGACCGATGCGGCCCGGGTGCCGTAGAGCCTGATGAGCCTGTCGGCATGCTCAGGGGTCAGGAAGGGAAAGCTCTCTCGGAGGCCCGACACCTGAATTTCAAACTCCTCGGGAGCGAAATCGCCGCCCGGCAGTGGGGACGAAGCGGTCCAAGGCCGCCCGCGCGGGCCAATCAATCCGCCGATTTTCTCACACGCCGCCTCGGCAAGCCGGCGGTACGTGGTGATCTTGCCCCCGAATACGTTAAGGATTGGGACCTCATCTGGCGCGCCATCAATTCTCAGGACATAGTCCCTCGTCGCTTCCTGGGCTTTCGAGGCGCCGTCGTCGTAGAGGGCACGAACCGCGGCATAGCTCCAGACGATATCGTCGGGTGACACCGGCTTGGCGAAATACGCGTTCACCGCCTCGCACAGGTAGGCCACTTCCTCATCGGCGATCGCCACTTTCGCCGGGTCCCCGTTGTAGTCCCGGTCGGTGGTGCCGATCAGCGTGAAATCCCGCTCGTAAGGAATGGCGAAGACGATCCGCCCGTCGGCGTTCTGAAAGATATAGCACCGCTCGTGATCGAAAAGCCGCGGCACCACGATATGGCTGCCCTTGACCAGCCGGATGTTCCGGCGTGTGTTTCCGCCGGTACAACCCGTCAGCACCTCGTCGATCCAAGGGCCTGCCGCGTTGACGAGCAGGCGCGCCGAGAAAACTTGCGGTCCGGCATCGGGTGAACGGGTCTCGATCTCCCACAGATCTCCTTTGCGCCTGGCCGTCACGACCCGGGTGCGCGGCATGATGCGGGCGCCCCGATCGGCGGCATCCCGGGCGTTGAGGACAACCAGTCTGGCATCGTCGACCCAGCAGTCGGAATATTCGAAGCCCCGCCGGAAATCCGGTTTGAGGGGCGTTCCCGCGGCGTCCTCGTTAAAGGATAGCGACCTGGAGGCCGGCAACCGGTCGCGGCCGCCGAGATGATCGTAAAGGAACAGGCCCAGGCGCAGCAGCCAGGACGGCCGCAAGCCACGGTGGTGCGGCAGGACAAAACGTAGCGGCCGGATGATATGCGGCGCGATACTCCAAAGCACCTCACGCTCGCGCAGTGCTTCGCGCACGAGACGAAACTCATAGTGCTCGAGATAGCGCAGGCCGCCGTGAACCAGCTTCGTCGACCCGGACGAGGTGGCGCTCGCCAGGTCGTTCATTTCCGCGAGACAGACCGTATAGCCGCGCCCCGCCGCGTCCCGTGCGATGCCACAGCCATTGACGCCGCCGCCAATGACGAAAACATCGCATGCTTCTGTCTCGGACATCGTCTTTAAAACTGCCAACCGAGTGTTTGAGGTATCGCCCTATCAATCTTGACTTCAATACGAATGTCAAAACGAAAACGAGTTCGTTTGGGTTTAGTGTTGGCAGCCAAGAACGCCGTTCAAGCGTCATCGAAGGTCTGAAGCACCGGACGCCGCCCTGCAAAAGGCTACATCTGCCAGCGCAGCGGTTGGTGATGAACGAATGGATCTGCGAGACATGCCCGACACGAACCGGCGCGGTACGCTCAAACTTGGAGGAATCCGGGGCGACCAGCATCACGTGACGCGCGTGTTGAATGATTGCCTGGGCGACCTTCACCCCGCGAAAGTCGAAGTCGTGTAGAGCGAGCTGTCATCGTCGATTGCCGAGGTGCTGATGATTGCGTAATCGACCTTGAACTGCCGGATGAAGCCTTACGGCCGCCTGCCCACGATCCTCTCCATCCGATCTCTCGGACGACGCCACGGCGATAATGACCTCGAACTGTGGATATACCTCAACCTGCTGGGCCACATAAATATTATTTGTGATCACCAGAGGTCACAGTGGTTCAATAGCGCCTCGCTGACAACCCTCGGTCGTGGTGCCGATATTGATGAACAGGGACGCATTGTCGGGAATGGCTCGAGCCGCCGCCTCGCCCGATGCTCGCCCTCGATGCGATGTTACGGCGTTGCTCGTAGCGGACATTTTCTTAGTCCCTGAAGGCAAACTGCACCGCCATGAACACGAGCCAATCCGGCGTTTTCCTCGCAGAGCGCGTGTTCAGGTCCTTGCGATGGTCGGAGGGTGTAACGTGGTAACGCGCGGCAAGCCCATCGACCGAGACATGGCCATGGTCTCTATGAGTTCAAGAATCCTCCTAAAATGTGCCGCCGCGACGTTTGCATGGCTCGTTTTGTTTCGTCTGCGAAAGTTGAATCAGTTTAAAACGCCTTATGGACAATGCAATCGCAATGGAATGCCCCGCCGACTTACTCAGCGGATCGCCGAGAGGCGGTAAGATTTTTTGGCTTACGACATTTGTGCGCAAGCTTGTCGACTGATTCCTGAGTCGTCCGACACACCTGAAACCAATTACAGGGGGCTGGGGTTGAGGAGTGGCGGTGAAGGGGGCGCGCCTGATGTGTGGGTGCGCGGCTTATCGTGTTGGGAAAGACTGGGCTTTAGAACTCTTCCCAGCTGTCGTCCTTCGAGCCGAGTGACGTTTCTTTTGCCAGAGGTACACCGTCAAACGTGGACCGAGACGATTTGCATCTGTTCCCGGTCCAACAATGACTCATGCAGAGGCGAAGGCCTGGGCAATCCTTTTAGAAGCGGATGCCGGTCGGTCTCCCTATCCGCTTCGTGACGGTACCCTGACCGCCGGTTAGCCGGGGCCGGGCACGAGACAGATCGATCAACTGCCCTTAGCTGCTGATATGAAGCCTGAAGCCACTTCATGTCCGCTGAACGGCACGAACCCGGCGGGCGGCGCTGCGTTGATATTTCAAACCTCAATATTGATCCATCGGATATCGGAAAGGCCCTTCGTCGCCGCGATCCAGCGCCAGGCAATATTCGGCACCTGGGGCTATAGTTTCGGTCATATCCTGCGATCGCGGGGGCGTTCATTTGTTGGCGAACCGGAGCAGTTGGTTTTTCAGCATGCTGATGGCCGTGTTTTTCTAGCTCGTAGAATAGCGGTATCGAGCTTAATCCTGTATTTGGTCAGCCACATCCCGTCCCCTAAAGTCATGTTCCGATGGCCATATCAGCTTGTCGAGTATCTTCGCGTAATGGTCTGCGACGATCGTCACCTTCCGCGACAAGTGAACGTGATCGGTTATTAAAAAGTACTCGTTTCATATGCTTGTTAATTTGTAAAATCTACGAAATTCTCGTCCGGTCTTGGGCGTGAAATGCGGATGGATATGTAATCGAACATCGTCCTGACGTTTACGGACGCAAGATGGTGATTCTCTCGCTAAGCTCAATACCAATGACGCTCAACGGCGCTTGCCGTTCTTGCTTACACCCGCTACGGGCTGCAAGCTCAAACAAATTTCACCACGTGCGGCAACACATCCGCGACCTCCTTTTGCGCCGAAATGAAGGCGCGCATGATCGGGATGGCATGTTGATGGTTATCTTTTGTCGAGAGGCTGCGGAACTGTAGTCGCCGTGAGACCCATGCAGAGTTGCAATGTCAAAATTCCGAGGAACGTGATAAATGAATTCGTGACTTCGAGGATACAGACGTGTCCTGAAGTTGCCCAAAACGAAAAATCATTATATCCATCATGCAATAACGATGTCGGTCAAATCTAGGTGCGCATAATGAAACAATTAATTTATTCATAATTAGTGACTGGAGATATCCAAAATTTAAAACGGTTATCCTTTTTGTGCGTCCAGCCTTCCTGCAAAGATCTTTCATTGAGTATTTTTTCTAATACAGTCGGGAAAGACTGTACGAGACATCGCATGCTCCAGCATGCCGAGCCTCCGACGCAGATAACCAGAAGCACGATTGTCATCTCTTTCTACGGAGGGCCGAAAATCATCGGAAACCTGAAACCTAAAGAGTTTGTTTTCCCCATGCCGATAATAATAGGTATATCCGTTCGAAAATAGTGCATCTGACTTCGGTCGAATTGGCAATTTCTTGCCGAACACGTCGGGGCGGGAGTGATCTGCAGCTCGACGCGAATCCGGTCGCGATCGTCTTGTGATTGTTGTTCCGGGGTGTCTTGAGTTGAAAACAAGTCTCCCCGACTAATCGATCATCCAAAGGTCCTGTCCCTTTGCTCGAGGACTGGCCTTTCCGGAAAACCGCGGCAGCACGCCGACTTTTATAATGTTTAGGCGATCTGACAGGTCTTCACATTGGAACTTGTACAAAATGACCGTCTGGGATGTCGCTGCAATAGAGGTCCGAAGTCCCTTTCAGAGCATACGTTGCCGACTTTTCAACGATATCGGGAAAAGTGTCTACCGCGCTATTAATTGTCGAAGAATTTCCTTTGGCGGCGGATCCGCTGGGGAGCAATATGGCCGCCTTCATATTTCCAATTCTTTCGGATCAACCAATCTCCATTAAAAAATAATCCAACCACTATACATGTGAATGTCTTCAACGCATCGTCGGGGGAATTGACGATCGGTTCTCCGCGAAGATTGAAATAAGTATTAAGGGGGATAGGTATTTGAAAGTCTCGGGAAATTTTTAATAAATTATATAAAAAGAGGGTTTTCTGGAATATTCCATGGTCTGCACGGGCGAGCCGTCAGATGAAGCGGTGGTCGGTGGAACATGTGACCGTTGGTGGAGCACACTGTGCACGCAAGCATGAATTTTCCGCGACCCGCGATGGTTGAGGCCGAGTAAAATACTTTGATGCATCTTCGGCGGTTACTAGAAGGGAGCAAGGAAAAGGCCTTATACTTCATACCGCTGATTCACGATCTGTTTCCATTTCCGGACTTCGAGGATCCGCCAAAATACTCCGGTTCCCGAGAGACTGCGGTCCCACTCGGCTTCGCCGTCCTGAAAACCAGCCGATTATCTTACCATCGGCCAGGTGCCGCAGCCACAGCCGGTCGGATTTTTCATCAAGTTTTTGGCGCTGGCCTTGAGCCCAGCTTCTTTCTATGGCGGCCGTAATGGCTCTGTCTGGAGTAGGCCGGTCCTAAATAGGCAGGTCTGAACTCTTCATTCGCGCGGATGTTCGATCAGAATGAACTCTAAATGCGCCGCACTGATGGCGCTTCCGGCGTCGCCCGCGGCGGGTTGAATGCAGATCGTCAGCCTTTGTCATGGATAAGCCGGGCATTTCACAGTCCTGTTCACTGCTACTTCCCGGCCAGAAATACGTTTCTTAATTCCAGTTTCCTAACGGCTGCGCGGACTATATGTGCCACTGCTTCTTCAAGGCATTTCTGCACACTTGCAGCGATGTCGGCACTCCATTGTTCGATCTCGACATGGTCGTGCTGGAAACGGATGAGGTGCGGGTCTTATGGCCGCAGGTTTGTCTAACATCATTGAACAACCTGAAAATCTGTCCGATACAATTCCCGCTCTGGTGATGGGAATCTGAAGAATGTTTGATCGACACTCACACTTCCATCGGCCTTCAAGTCGATCATTTCTCTTATCGTCTTTGTAATGGATAGGCTGGCCATAGGCAGAAAGGCCCATCACCTTGTACTGCCTTCAAGCACTCTCAGCCGAGGAATGACGTAAAGCAGCCATAAAACAGGCCATGGGAATCTGGGAAAAGCGTAGCACTAAGCCGCTCAATCGATTTGCCCTTACCGATTGACCACGACGTTGTTTCGCATTCTCCCACGGCATCGATCGTAACGATGGGGTGGCTTCTGTCAAAGGGTGAACAAAAATAGGTGGCGGCGGCATGCGCGTCGTGATGCCGGACGAATTGTGCACTTTGTCCGGCGCTATAACGGTAAAATGCGCGATACGATTTTCCGGATGAAATTTACCGTTTCGCAGCCAGTCAATCGTCGTTTCGTCAATGCCGTGTCCTTGGTTTGGTCCACTCTGTGCATTGACCAGGCACATGGCCAAATTTCGATTGCGTCTTCAGCGTATACGACTAGGTCGAGGCTACAGCGGTTAGAAGCGTGCCTCGGCCAAAGAATATCTAATGGCATTGATCGGAAAGTTGGGGTCATGTTTGCGGTGGGTGAACCGTCTTCTGGAACGCCGCCACCACACCTGCTGACGATAGCTGCGGCGGCACTGCGTTAGTCGTGAAGGATGCTTTCATACCTTCACAGTATCTCCCAGTTTGGAAACAGCGATACATGATCGTCAACAATAAGAAACGCAAGCGTTTGATCTTTCTCCCCTAAACTGGTCCATTGATAGGATGAGTTTTCCTGAACAAACTTTACACGGGAGAATGGACAATGAAGCTCAAGCGATTGACCGAAGAGCAGATCGTCTCGTTTCTTCGGGAACTGATTCCAGAAAATGCCATCGGCTGAAATTGCCCCCGTAATCTCCGTTGAGTACGTGTAAAGTGGAATAGGGAGGCTTGCCGGGTCTGGGAGACGTGGGACCCGAAGGTCCTGAATCCAGGCGGGGGAGCCTGGAAATATTGTTGCGTCGCAACAATCGAGATTCGTTCATAGGACCGGTGATCCGGGATAACCATGCCCAAAATGGCAATTCCGCCATGCGATTTTTGCATGGCTGGGGCGGACAGCTGCTGGTTCCGAGACAAACCTCGACGGCAGCGTTTCTAAAAAGTGGTCTTGGCCACTTCCTGGATGAGGAAGTCTCGGAGCACGGTGATGCGCTTGGAATGGCGCATTTCCTCGGGATAAACGAAATAGGCGGGGGTTTGCGGGCCTTCCAGATCGGGCAGAATTCGCGTCAATCCAGGATCGTTGGCGGCCAGATAATCCGGCAGCGCGGCGATCCCGACCCCGCCTTTCACGGCCCGGAAGATGGCGTAGTAGTTGTTAACTTGCATGGTTTTGATGGGTTTGCGGCGTCTTCCCCCGGCGATCAGGTCGCGCAGCCAGTTCACTTTCGGGAAGGGCGGATGCGGCGAGTCGCCGTAGATGACGATCCGATGATCGCTCAATTCCTCGATCGTTTCAGGCACTCCATGGGCGGCGAGATACGCGGGAGCGGCATAAAGGTGAAACCGGATGGTGCGCAGGTGCCGTTGGATCAAGTCGGGCTGTTTCGGCGGCGTCAGCCGAACCGCGACATCGGCCTGCCGCATCGACAGGTCCAGTTCGTGGTCGTTGATGAGCAGGGTTACGGAAATCTCCGGGTAGCGTTCCAGGAAATCGCCGATGCGTGCCGCGAGCCAGGTCGAGCCGAAAGCGACGGTCGTGGTGATCCTGAGTGGGCCTTTCGGCACCTCCCGGCCCTCGCTGATCAGCGCCTCGGTGCTGGCGAGCTTCGCCAAGACCTCGTGCGCGGTCTGGAACAGGATTTCGCCCTGCTCGGTCAGGATCAGGCCGCGGGCATGCCGGTGAAACAGGGGCGTGTTGAGACTGTCTTCGAGATGGCTGATCTGCCGGCTGACGGCGGATTGGCTCAAGTTCAGGGTCTCGCCGGCATGGGTGAAACTCCCGGCTTCCGCGACCGCGTGAAAAACTCTGAGTTTGTCCCAGTCCATTATCGGTCTTTCAGTGCGATGGCGGCCCGCTCGAGACCGTGGTTGGAGTCAGGGCCTTTGGCGGCCGTTAGGGTCTTGAGTCGATGGGAGCAGGGCGACATTGTGCCTGAGTCGCGGCGATTGCAAAAGTCCGCAACGATTGAAACCGCCCCTGATCTGGTGACGCCTGTCAGTGCGTGCAAGGGAATTCCGAGAATTGAGCACAGGGTCGAACTTTCCCGGATGGCGAGCCGTGCTGTCCTCGCCGGAGCGGGTTGGCGGATATGTGGATCTGTTCTGCGCGCTCGCGGCGTCCGGGGGAGGAGACGCGGCGGGCCGGGCTTTCCTCGCGTCGGGAGCGGGTTGGATGCTGGCCCTTGACGCCCAGGCCATGGCAATCCTGGTCAACCGCTATAGCGACTTGCGCAAGTCCTTGAACATCGATCTGGCGGAACATTTGCGCCCGCTTATCGACGCGATGCTGAACGAACAGCTCGCCCGCGGCCTCGTGCCGACCGAAACGCCCGGCCAATTCCTGCTGAGACGCGATGATCCGGCCACCGCGCGGACCCTTGTGGAGCGATACCTCACCCGCATCGAGCAGAGCCTTGGCGATGCCGCTTGGAGCGCCGCGCGCCGCCCGCCCGCGACCTGGACACCGGCGCGGCGCCTGCGGGTCGGTTATGTATGCGCGGATCTGACCATCCATCCGGTCGGGCTGTCGATCCGGAGCCTGCTGCATCATCACGACAAGACCCGCTTCGAGATCTTCCTGTACGACCGCACTCCGAAACCAATTCTGTCTGTGTCCGGGCCGGTTGCGGCGGCGGCGGATAGGGTGCGGGCCTGCCGGGATCTGGGACCGGCCGAGATGGAAGCTCTGGTGCGAGCAGACGGGATCGACATCCTGGTGGATCTGAGCGGCGCGGTGATCGGAAACGCCGACACGGTGTTCTCACGGCCGGCGGCGCCGGCGCGGGTTGCGATGATCGGCTTTCCCGGCGCCATGGGGTGCCGGACGGCCGATTACGCGGTCGTGGACCGCGACGCGGTGCCGGATGCTTATCGGGCCGGTTATGGCGAGCGTCTCATCGTCATGCCCGCGAGTTTCCTGCCGCTGGACGACACGATGCCGGTCGGAGACGCGCCGGCTCGCGGCGATATTGGCCTACCGCAGGACGCCTTCGTGATGGCCTCGTTCAACCGTCTGGACAAGATCACGCTGGAGACGGTGCGCATGTGGATCGCCTGTCTCAAGCGGATTCCCCACGCCGTGCTCTGGCTCGCCAGTGATGATCCGGAAACGCCCGGAGCGGCACGGCGGCTTTTGGACCGTGCCGGATTGCCCGAGGGTCGGCTCGTGGTCTCGCCCAGGGTCTCAATTCCGGAGCATGTTCGGCGCCATCGTCTTGCCGATGTGAGCCTGGATCCGCTGGGGTACAACGGCGGCTACACGACGGCGCTTTCGCTGTGGTGTGGTGTGCCGGTGGTCAGCCGTCCGGGCCGTTGTTTCGCCTGGCGCATGTCGGCCGGACTGCTGCGCGCGGCGGGACTTGAGGATTGTCTGGCGGAGACGGCCTCCGACTACCTGGCGGCGGTCTGCCGGATCGCCGAGGACCCGGTCCATGCATCGGCCCTGCGCGCCCGGCTTTCCCGTGACAGACTGAGCAATGTCCTCGGCTCCCGGCGCTATGCCGAGGCGCTGGAGCAGGCTTTCCTCAAGATCGCCGAACAGGGATGTGCCGGGACGTCCCCGGCGGATATCGTCATAGAAGAGTAAGAGGCGCTATTCCGCCGCCGCCCGCGCGTCCTCCTGCGCGGCAATGTATTTTTCCGCTTCCAGTGCCGCCAGGCAGCCCATGCCGGCCGCCGTGACCGCCTGGCGGTAGACCTTGTCGACGCAGTCGCCGGCGGCAAACACGCCGGGGATGCCGGTGCGCGTGGTGCCTGGCTCGACGAGAATATAGCCCTCGTCGTCCATCGCCACCGTCCCCTTGAACGCCTCCGTCGCGGGGGTATGGCCGATGGCGACGAAGAAGCCCTCCGCCGCGATTTCGGTGACGGCGCTGGTCTTCACGTTGCGCAGCCGCGCGCCTTCGACACCCGCCATCGGCCCTTCGCCGCCGAGAACTTCCTCGATCACGCTGTCCCAGATCACCTCGATCTTCTGGTGACGGAAAAGCCGGTCCTGCATGATCCGCTCGGCTCTCAGGGTGTCGCGGCGGTGCACCAGCGTCACCTTGGAGGCGAGATTGGCGAGATAGAGCGCTTCCTCGACGGCGGTATTGCCGCCGCCGACCACGATGACCTCCTTGCCGCGGAAAAAGAACCCGTCGCAGGTGGCGCAAGCCGACACGCCACGTCCGTTGAAGGTGGTTTCGCTCTCCAGGCCGAGCCAGCGCGCCTGGGCGCCCGTCGCGATGATCACCGCGTCGGCGAAATAGGTGTCGCCGCTATCGCCCTTGAGCTTGAAGGGGCGCGAGGCGGTGTCGATATCGGTGATGATGTCATGGACGATCCTGGTGCCGACCGACTCGGCCTGGGCCTGCATCTGTTCCATCAGCCAAGGGCCCTGGATCACGTCGGCGAATCCCGGATAGTTCTCGACATCCGTGGTGATGGTCATCTGCCCGCCCGGCTGCAGGCCCGCGACCAGCAACGGGCTGAGATTGGCCCGCGCGGTATAGATCGCGGCAGTCAGTCCGGCGGCCCCGGAACCGATGATCAGAATTTTCTCGCGATGCTCCGCCATCGGGGCCGTCTCCCATGTATGTCCGAGCTTGTGAAGATAGTGCGCCCGCCGCACCGGAACAACCGTCGGTTCCGTTCCGCCTGGCGCTTGACATGGCCCCCGCTTCGACCGAGTTTCCCGCGGGACCGGCTCCGGAGGGGGAGGCCGGAGAGGCCGGGAATTCCGCATGCCCGAATGGGTTGTCTATCTTCTGATCTTTACCAATGCCTTCACGGCTGTCGCGCTGTATCTGGCGACGCGCCGGATGCTGAAGCTGCGCCGTCAGAAGCGCCGGGCTTTCGCTTTCGGGTCCTACCCAATCCGACAGGTGAAGCTCGAGGAAGTCGACCCCTGTTTCGCGATGACGGAGCACGGTCCGGCACCCGAATCGACCGTGGCCTTCATTGGCGGCGAGGGGGTCGTTGCGTCGCTGTCCGACCGCGAGACCTGGGTGATCGCCGGTCTTGCGAAATCGGCCCGGCGGATCTTCGAGTTCGGCACCTGCAGCGGCAAGACCGCCCATGTCATGGCTCTGAACGCGCCGGACGATGCCGAGATCCACACGCTGACCATTCACCCCGACGATCTGGCCAGCCTGTCCTTCGGGGCATCCGACGACAAGCTGCACCGGGATGTGGCGGCCGACGAAGCGGCCTTCACCACTTTCTATTATGAGGGGCACCCGACCGCCGCGAAGATCCGGCAGATCTTCTCGGACAGCAAGGCCTATGACGAGACGGCGTTGAAAGGCCGGGTCGATCTCGTATTCATCGACGGCGCCCATACGCGCAGCTATGTGGAAAGCGACACCGAAAAAGCGATGTCGATGCTGAGCGAGCGCGGGGTGGTGCTATGGCACGACTACAAGCCGGACGCGCCGGACGTATTCGGTTACCTGAACGAATTGGCCAAGCAACTGCCGCTGGTGCACATCAAGGATACCGATATCGTCATGTACCGGCGCGGCTGATCCGGTCCTCGAAGAACCTGACGATCCAGCGCCCGACCTCATCCTCGTCGGTAGATTGTTCCAGACTGGCAAGCGCCTGGTCGGCCTGGCCCGGCGCGTAACGCGCGCGCCGCATTTCGTAGACGGAGCCGAAGCAGCTTCGGGTAGCCTCGGGATGGGCCTGGATCGAGATTGCGTTCGGGCCGAGCCGCAGCATCGCATGGGGGCAGAAATCGCTGCTGGCCAGGACTTCCGCGCCTGGGGGCAGGGCGACCACCTGATCCATGTGCGAGGTCAGCATGGCAACCTCGTCGCGCGGCGGGCTCATCCAGTCGGCATTGCCGTTGACCGCATAGCGGTGCACGCCGATGCCCCAGCCGGCTTCGGCCGCGCGTACCTCGCCGCCCATCGCCTGGCATAGCAGCTGGTGGCCGAAACAGATCCCAACGACAGGCTTTTGCTGCATTGCCCGGATGCAGAAATCTCCCAGGGCGAGCATCCAGGGCGCGCGCTCGATGACGCTGGCGGCACTGCCGGTGATCAGATAGCCGTCGCACTCGTCGATCGATTTCGGCAGGTCGCCATCGAACGAACGGTAGACCCGGTAGGAAAACCGGTCATTCGATACCCGGCCCAGGAACCGCTTGAACCAGTCGCTGGGCGAGCCGTGCTCGCGGATGAATTCCGGGGTGTAGGTTCCGGCCTCAAACAGGCCTATCGAGGGTTTGTTCATGAAGATGATCCGAAATCCCGAGGGAAAAGTCCCTTGTTCTCCAACCGCGTTCTTATCAGCCGTGCAACGCGTTCGGTCTCCCGCAGCGGCGACGGGCTCCAGGTCTCGAGGGCGCCGCTGAAATCACGGGCCAATCCCAACTCGCGGACCGTGTCCAGGAACCGGGCCCGGCGCCTTGGTTCGGTGCCCAGGGCCAAGATATGGACAGGTTTTCCGGTCGAACAAGCCTCGGAGACCATGTTGATGGAATCGCTCGTGACGATAACCGCGTCCGCGAGGCCGAGAAAGCCGAGATAGGGGTTTGGACCTTCTCCGGTCCAGACCACCGTGTCGGTGCGCCGGGCAAGGGGGGCGAGCGCCTCTGTCAACGGAGCGCCGGTGCGTCTGGAGGTGGTGATCATCAGCCCGCAGGCCTCGCGTTCGAGCAGATCGAGGAGGCTTCGGGATATCCGTTCCGCCATGGCCGCGTCGACGCGGTACTGCCGTGTGTCGCCGCCGAGATTGACCGCGACCCGAGGGCTCGGCAAATGCGCGGTCTGATCCGCGAAAGCGGCGGCTTCGCGGGCCAGGATCTCGTCATTGAGACGGTTGAGGGATCCCGTCGTGGTGATCACATTGGGCCCGTGCGTCGGATCGTGGTCCGGTATCACGAGGACATCGAACAGGTGCGGCGGCAGGCGCGGGTCCTGGATATGGATCGTGAAGGTCTTGCCTCCGGAAAGCCGTTTCAGGGCGATGCTGGCGCCGGCGTGGCGCCGTCCGCAGGTAATGCAAAGTGCGGGAAAGGGTGGTTCCAAAGGATCACCGGCGGCGGCCGGCGTAATGCCGGGGAGCCGGCCGAGGGCCGGAAACCCCCGCAGCGGGAGACTTGGACGGATCGCTTTTACGACCGGCGCCACCCCCATGGCCTCCGCGAGGCCGACCGCCTGGGCTTCCATGCCGGCGGTGCCGTCGGAGAGGATCCAGCAACTGGGCGTGATCTCAGGCATGTCCGAGCCTGTCAGAGTCGCGGGTCGCGACGCGGTACGGGAAAGCAGCGCATCCTATGCGAATCGCACGATTATAACAATGTCGCGCAACATTCTTGCGTCAGTCATGGGGCGCCTCGTATATTTCCGGCGACCGCCAGCCATGTTCGGGCGGTGAGGGAAGGATTACCACGATGCAGCGCGTAAAGCTCGACCGGATCGACCGGCGCATTCTCCGGGATCTGCAGGACAACGGCCGGATGACCAATGTCGACCTGGCGAACCGGGTCGGCATATCGGCACCGCCTTGCCTCAGGCGCGTGCGGGCGCTTGAGCAGGCGGACTTCATTCGCGGCTATCACGCCGACATCAATCCCGAGGCGCTGGGCTTCACCGTGACGATCTTTGCGTTCGTCGGCCTGTCGAGCCAGGCCGAGGCGGATCTGGTCGCATTCGAGGACATGGTCAACGACTGGCCCGAAGTGCGCGAGTGCCACATGCTCTCGGGGGAAACCGACTTCCTGCTGAAGATCGTGGCCCGTGACTGGGATTCTTTCCAGAAATTCCTGACGACCCGGCTGACGCCGGCGCCGAACGTTTCCCATGTCAAGACGGCCCTGGCGTTCCGTACCAAGAAACAGCTCCCCGGCGTCCCCATAGAGGACCGGGCCGAGGACGGCACGGCCGGATAGCATGCGCCCGGAGCCGCTGGTCGCCGTGGATAGGTTGCGGGGCGGTCAGGAAACCGAAATGGTCAGGATCTCGTAACCCTTGACGCCGCGCGGCGTGGTTACCTCGGCGCTGTCGCCGACGCGCTTGCCGATCAGCGCGCGCGCGATGGGCGAGGAGGTGGAGATCAGGCCCTTCGAGATATCCGCCTCATAGGGGCCGACGATCGTATAGGTGGATTCCTCGTCGGTATCCTCGTCGGCGACCTTGATCGTGGTGCCGAAGGTGACGGTATCGCCGTCGATCATGGAGGAGTCGATGACCTCGGCGCGGCTGATCACGTCTTCAAGTTCGGCAACCCGGCCTTCGATAAAGCTCTGACGGTCGCGCGCCGCATGGTACTCGGCGTTCTCGGAAAGATCCCCGTGCTCCCGCGCCTCGGCGATCGCCCGGATGATGGCCGGCCGTTCGACAGATTTGAGCTGTTTCAGCTCATTCTGTAGCCGCTCCAGGCCTTCGCGCCTGATCGGAACCTTCTCCATTGCACTATGCCCAAACCTACTAGTAACGAATGCCCTTTCCTTGACGGCGCCGGTCCCCACCGGTGCCGCCCACTCCGGCCCCATCGCCGGAGGTCAAAAGGACCCGCTTAGATAGGTTTGCAGGGGCGTGACTTCAAGACGCCCCTTTCGGATGGCGTTAATGGCCTTAACCGCGGCCCTGGCGCCCTCCACCGTCGTGTAATATGGAATATTGTGGGTCAAAGCGGTGCGACGCAAGCTGAAACTATCCGCGATCGCTTGGGCGCCCTCGGTGGTGTTGATCACCAGATCCACATGCCCGGAGAGCATGTTGTCGACGACATGCGGCCGGCCTTCCAGAACCTTTTTGGTGCGGTCGACCCTGAGGCCGGCCTCCTTGAGAGCGACGGCCGTGCCGGAAGTGGCGAGCAGCAGGAAGCCCATCGCCGCCAGTTCCCTGGCGAGATCGATGATTTCCGGTTTGTCCCCGTCCCGGACCGAGATGAAGACGGTACCGGAGGAGGGCAGGTTGGTGCCCGAGGCGATCTGGCTCTTGGCGAAAGCGGCGGCGAAATCCTTGTCGATCCCCATCACCTCGCCCGTCGACTTCATCTCCGGGCCGAGAATGCTGTCGACGCCCGGGAAGCGCGCGAAGGGGAACACCGCTTCCTTGACCGCCACATGAGCGGGGTCCTTTTGGGGCAGATCGAAGGAGGAGAGCGGCTCTCCCGCCATCACGCGGGCGGCGATCTTGGCGATCGGCGATCCCGTCGCCTTGGCGACGAAAGGCACGTGCAGCTGGCGCGGGGATTGACCTCAAGCAGGAAGACCTCGCCGTCCTTCACCGCGAACTGGACGTTCATCAGCCCCTTGACCGAAAGGCCCTCGGCCAGCAGCCGGGTCTGGCGACGGATCTCCTCGATCACCGTCTCCGGCAGGGATTGCGGCGGCAGGGAGCAGGCGCTGTCGCCGGAATGGATCCCGGCCTCCTCGATATGCTCCATGATCCCGGCGATATGCGAGCTTTCGCCGTCGGCGATGCAGTCCACATCCACTTCCACCGCGTGCGAGAGAAAGCCGTCGATCAGCACGGGATTCTTGCCCGACGCGATCACCGCCTGGGTCATATAGCGGCGCAGCGAGGTGACGTCATGGACGATCTCCATCGCCCGACCGCCCAGCACATAGGACGGGCGGATCACCACGGGATAGCCGATCCGGGCGGCTTCCACCTCGGCCTGGTCGCTTGAGGTGACGATGCCGTTATCGGGCTGCTTCAGGCCCAGCTTGTTGAGCAGTTTCTGGAACCGCTCCCGGTCCTCGGCAAGGTCGATGGCGTCGGGCGAGGTACCGAGGATCTGGATGCCGGCCGCCTCCAAGGCATGGGCCAGCTTCAAAGGGGTCTGGCCGCCGAACTGGACGATCACACCCTTCACGGTGCCGTTGCGCTGCTCGACCCGGACCAGCTCGACCACGTCCTCCGCCGTCAACGGCTCGAAATACAGCCGGTCGGAGGTGTCGTAGTCGGTGGAGACGGTTTCCGGGTTGCAATTGACCATGATGGTCTCATACCCCGCCTCCGAAAGCGCATAGGCGGCATGGACGCAACAATAGTCGAACTCGATCCCCTGGCCGATGCGGTTCGGCCCGCCGCCGAGGATCAGGATTTTCTCCCGGTCGGTCGGCTCGGACTCGCATTCCGGCGGGTTCAGCCCGTCGCCCTCGTACGCCGAGTACATGTAGGGCGTCTTGGCCGGGAACTCGGCGGCGCAGGTATCGATGCGCTTGTAGACCGGGGTCACGCCGAGCGCCCGGCGGGCCGCCGCGACCGCCGTCTCGTCCTGTCCGGTCAGGGTGCCGAGCCGCATGTCCGAGAAGCCGAATTTCTTCAGCGCTAGCATGCCCTGGCGGTCCGTCGGCAGACCGTCCGCGCGGATTTTCTCCTCGGCGGCGACGATCGCCTCGATATGGCGCAGGAACCAAGGGTCGATGGCCGAGGCGCCGTGCACTTCCTCTACCGTCAAACCGAGCCGGAAGGCCTGCGCGACCCGAAGCAGCCGATCGGGCACCGGCTCGGATAGCGCCGCGATGGCGCCGGCCTTGTCGACGACTCCGTCCTCGTTCACCGGCAGTTCGACCTCGTCGAGCCCGGTGAGACCGGTCTCCATGGAGCGCAGCGCCTTCTGCAGGCTTTCCGGGAAGGTCCGACCGATGGACATGGCCTCGCCCACCGACTTCATCGACGTGGTGCTTCGCCTCGGCGCCGGGAACTTCTCGAAGGTGAAGCGCGGCATCTTGGTGACGACATAGTCGATGGTCGGCTCGAAACTGGCGTGGGGTCACGCCGGTAATGTCGTTGTTCGAGTTCGTCCAGCGTGTAACCGACCGCCAGCTTGGCGGCTATCTTGGCGATCAGGAAGCCGGTGGCCTTCGAGGCCAGCGCCGAAGAGCGCGAGACCCGGGGTTCATCTCGATGATCACCAGCCGCCCGGTCTCGGGGCTGACCAGCGAACTGCACGTTGGAGCCACCGGTATCCACCCCGATCTCGCGCAGCCACGCGATCGAGGCGTCCTGCATCCGCTGATATTCCTTTGTCGGTCAGGGTCAGCCGGGAGCGACGGTGACCGAGTCACCGGTATGGATGCCCATCGGGTCGATATTCTCGATGGCGCAGATGATGATGCAGTTGTCCGCCTTGTCGCGGACCACCTCCATCTCGAACTCCTTCCAGCTCCAGCACCGATTCCTCGATCAGCACCGTGTGGACCGGCGAAAGGCGCAGACCGTTGCGGACGATCTCCTCGAACTCCTGGACATTGTAGGCGATGCCGCCGCCGGTGCCGGCGCAGCGTGAAGGGACGGCCGGATGATCGCCGGCAGCCCGACGCTTTTCAGCGCTTCCTGCGGCTTCCTCGTCGTTGGAAACCAGGGTGGAGCGCGGGGATTCAAGGCCGATCTTGTCCATCGCCTGGCGGAACAGCAGCCGGTCCTCGGCCTTCCTCGATGGCGCCTCGAGATTGGCGCCGATCAGCTTCGACGCCCAACCGCTCCAGGGTGCCGTCTGGCCAGCGCCAGCGCGGTGATTCAGCGCGGTCTGCCCGCCCATGGTGGGCAGCATCGCGTCGGGCCGTTCCTTCTCGAGGATCCGCGCCACGGTCGACGGCGTGATCGGCTCCACATAGGTGGCGTCGGCCAGGCCCGTGGTCGTCATGATCGTCGCCGGGTTGGAGTTCACCAGGATCACCCGGTAGCCTTCCTCCTTCAGCGCCTTGCAGGCCTGGGTCCCGGAATAATCGAACTCACAGGCCTGACTGATGACGATCGGCCCGGCGCCGATGATGATGATCGAGGAGATGTCGGTGCGTTTGGGCATTATGAATCGCTACCAAAGATTTTAGAGAACCACCCTCGAGCGCTTCCATGAGGACTGTTTTTGTGATCTCTGTGGTGGCTTTATAAGCCATTCTTGAGGCCAATAAGGATCGGGTCAATAATGAACGAACATAATGCTTTCCGCGTTTGAGGAAGTTTTGTTTTGCAGATTCTAAAGAAGAAACAGATGCTTCTCGCGTTTCGTTGTCCAATATTTTACTCTGATTGAGGATTTTATTGTTGAGTCTATAAATTGGATGCTTTTTCTCATTTCTTCTTCTTTTTCCTCCAAATCTATGATTTTTCCACTGTTGTAAGGCCGATTTTTGAATCCTGTTGATTTGATTCTTTGTTATGTTCCATTGTTCATATCGTGAGTTTATAAAAAATCATCAATAATGGTATTTTGTTCTAGAAATATTTCCGCAGTTTTAATTCCATCATTGCTCAATGTAATATTGTTTGGATTGAAATCGCGAAAATATTTTGTTTCTTCCGCTGCGATGGAGGGGATTATAGCGTTGGAGCCTTAGCGTCGTATCGCTTGATACTAACCTACGTTCCCACAGTCCTTTTGCGGCACGTCTACATATGCCTCTTGTTAAATTACCCGGGACGAATTCCATTATTTCGTCGACAGTGGAAGATTCTCTATCTTCCTCATTTAACTGAAAATATAAGTGGCGAGAACCCAATCTTCTGCCTCCGAGATGGCCATGTACCTCGCCATGCTAGGGCTCCCATCAGATCCACGAACCGCTGGAACAGATAATGGCTGCATCCTTCGGTCTGGGAGGCTTCGGTGGTATTGGACGCTGAAGACCGGCTTGCCGGAAAGCGGATGCCTCGATGGAGATCGTCGAAGAGCGAGCGGTGGGTAGATTTCCACGCCCTCGGGCAGGGTGCCTTCAGGAGATGACGAAGCCATGGTTCTGGCTGGTGATCTCCAACCTTGCCGGTGGTCAGAGTCCTTCACCGGATGGTTGCCGCCCCGGTGGCTCCATATGCATCTTCTCGGTCCTGGCGCCCAGCGCTAGCGAGAGCATCTGGTGGCCAAGGCAGATGCCGAAGACCGGCTTGCCGCTGTCGACCAGTTTGCGGATCTCAGGCACCGCGTAGGTGCCGTGGCGGCTGGTCGCCCGGGCCGTTGGCGAGGAAGATGCCGTCGGGATCGCGGGCGAGGATGTCGTCGGCGCTGGTATTGGCCGGCACAACCGTCACCTCGCAGCCCAGCGCCACCAGATTGCGCAGGATGTTACGCTTGCGCCGAAATCCATGGCGACGACCCGGTGCCGGACGGCGGCGCCTTCTGGAAGCCTTCGGTGTCGTCGTCGCCAAAAGCCCAGGTGCTGCTCGTCCCAGGCATAGCTTTGGGTAGGAAACCTCGGCGGCCAGATCCATGCTCTAAGACCGAGCCACGCGGCGGCCTGAAAGTTGCTGAAGCGCCGGAATGTCGAAGATCCCGTCCGGCGCGTGCAGAGAAGACTTGCCCGGCGCGCCGCCGTCACGGATGCGCCGGGTCAGCCGCTCTTGTGTCGACACCGCTGATCCCCGGCAGGTTCACCGATTTCAGCCAATCGTCGAAGTGCCGCTCGGCCGGTGGTTGGACGGGCCGTCATGTCGGCCCGGCAGCACCAGGCCCAGCGAGTGCGGCGGTCGCGGTCTCCACATCATTGGCATTGGCGCCGACATTGCCTATATGCGGGAAGGTGAAGGTGATGGATCTGACCGGCATAAGACGGATCGGTCATGATCTCCTGATAACCGGTCATTGAGGTGTTGAAGCAGACCTCGCCCACCGTGGTCCGCGCCGCGCCGAGGCCGTGACCAGAACATCGTTCCGTCGGAAAGAATCAGGGCGGCGGTCGCGCCATCGGGCTTCGTGGGTGCGGCCTTGTGGCCAGGATCAGTCGCCCGAGCGTCCGCCATGGGTGGGTATCAAGGTGTCTTGATCGGCACGGTTGATACGCCATGGCGCCTGGAGGGTCAACCCTATGTTTTTGAGATATTTGATTGTTTTCAAGGTGTTAACAAATTGCTTGGTTTCCTGTGATTCACTGTTAAGTGTTTCGCATGCTGTTTCGACACTGCAGAAGTGCCGGACAGATATGGGCAAAGGAAAATCCACCGTGATTCGAAGTGAACTGAACGAGGCGCTGAAGGTGTCCATGAAGGCAGGATAAATTGCGCCGTCAGCACCATCCGCTTGATTCTAGCGGCACTTAAGGATCAGGACATCTGCGCGCGGGCCGGCGGCAACAGACGACGGCGTGTCCGAAGACGAGGTTTGTCCCTGCTGCAGACCATGGTCAAGCAGCGCGCCGAATCGATCCGGCTTTACGAGGAAGGGGGCCGTCTCGAACTCGCCGAACAGGAGCGGGAGGAGGTGAGGTGATTCGCCGCTTCATGCCGCGTCCGCTGGACGGCGACGAGCTGGACGGCGTCGTCAAGGATGCGATTCGCGAAATCGGCGCGAAGGACATCATGATATGGGCCGGACCATGGCGCTTCTGAAACAGCGCTATCCGGGCCAGCACGGACTTTTTCCAAGGCCAGCGGCATTGTCCAGGAAGCCTGGTGAACTGACCGTCGTTGCCTGCTCGGCGGGCTTCATTCTCATGACGGATGTGGATGGCGGTTTGTGGAACCGACGCTGCCGGCGATCATTTCCGGGACACTTCCGGCGGGGCGACCGGAGAGGGGTCCGCAATGGTCGGTTCCGTTTCCGGAAGGTCGCTCAGCCCGTATCCAGCAGCACTTCAGCCGGTCGAAAGCGGGCTTTGTAGGACATCTTGCGGGTCTCGGCGATCCAATAGCCGAGATAGACATAGGGCAGCGGCTGCGCCGACGCCCGCCTGACGAGATCCAGGACCATGAAGCTGCCCAAACCGCGTTCCGGATTTTCGTCGGAGAAGAAGCTGTAGACGGCGGAAAGTCCGTCGTCCTGCACATCAACCAGCATCACGCCCATAAGGCTGCCGTCGCTTGTCCGGCGATATTCAAGCAGGCGCGAGTCGATCGGCGAGTGTTCAATCACTGTCGCCGAAATCCACATAGTCCATGAGGCCCATTTCGCCTTCGGTGTGGCGGGCGGCCTGATACCGCTTGAACAGCGCGAACTGCTCTGGCGTGGCGCGGGCGTCGGCCAGGTGCGGCCAGGTCCCGGTTGCGGTTGACGGTGCGCCGGAACGAGCGGGTCCACTGAAATCCGGACGCGAACCCGTATCGGCAGGCAGGATTTGCAGCTCAGGCAAGCCGGGCGATAGCCGAATGCTGGGTGCGCCGAAATCCGGCCCGGGCGAGCGCGTCGTGGCTGCTGCGACCTCGGCGGCTGGAGATATCCGCGACCAGACGGCGCTCAACCCGATCCGGCAGATATGCGGGCACGGCATCAGCAGGGTGCAAAGAATACCAACGGAGGGTCGTGGTACCGCTCGAACATCGCGTCGCCATCTCGTCAAGCGCAAGGCCTTTCCCGGGAGAGGCGGCTGATCGTGAACGATTTCAGGTTGGCCCGCAACCGCCGCCGCGCAGGCGTGGCGGTAAACAGCGCCGCCGGGCATGGACGGTCCCGCGAGGACCAGAGCCGCCAGCCGCCGGTTCTGGGGCCTGTCGAGGTTACGGAATTGTTGTTTTCGGTCTGCGCGGACCGAGGCTGGTCTCATTCGGCTGTGTCGGCGGCCGTCGATCACCGCCTCTTCGTCGGAGCCGCTTCTTCGTGCTTTGACGCAGCAGGACGATGCTGATGCGGCGATTTTCCAGGGGCGGGTCCGCCGGCTCAATCGGCGTCCCTGTCCGCCATGCGCCATGACCTGGGCGATCCGGTCCTCGGCGACGCCGAGCTGTTCGAGGCGCGCCGGCTCGCATTGGCGCGTTCCGCGGAAAGATCCCAGTTCGTCCGTTCCGACTCCGGCGGCGAAGGGACGGGCATCCGTGTGCCCGGAGATCTTGATCTTGTTGGGTAGCTTCTTGATGATTTCGGCGACCTTCTCCAGCAGCTTGCGCAGTTTCTCGTCCATATTCGAGCTGCCGAGCGGGAACAGCGCCACCTTTTCCTGGTCGATAAGCTGGATGCGCAGCCCCTCGGGCGCGGATTCGATCTTGAGACTTTCAGCAGCCTCCTTGAGTTCCGGATCGTTGGACTCATCGACAGCCTGCTTGATCAGCTTTTCCGCCTCGGCGAACTGGGCCGCTTCGCGTTGCGCCTCCTGCTGCTGCAGCAACTGCTCAAGCTGTTCCTGGCTGATGGTGCCTTCCTCGTCGGCATCGCTGCCGGTCTTGGATTCGATGTTCTCGGGGTCGTCCGAGTCGGGGTTGATGGCCTCGGTATCCTCGGCCTGCGGACGGGCGACCTGAGGCGTGCTGATCATCGGCGGCGAGGATGCCGTCTTCAGGGCGCCCGGCTTGGTGATCGAGGTGCCGCCGAGCACGCCACCGGAGCCGCTTCGCGTCGAGCGCGAAATCGCGGTCGGGTCGAAATAGTTGGAAATGCCCATCTTCTGCTCTTCGGTTGTGGCGTTAAGCAGCCACAGCAGAAGAAAGAAGGCCATCATCGCGGTCACGAAGTCGGCATAGGCCACCTTCCAGGCGCCGCCGTGATGGCCGCCATGGCCCCCCTTCTTGACCTTCTTGATGATGATACTTGCTTGTGCGTCCACGTGTCAGGCGCCCCGGTTCGCATAGATCCGCACTCTTTGCGAACCTATATGGTGATGTCTTCCGACAGTTGGAAGACCGGGTATGCAAACATCATACCGGAGGCAGCGCAGCGACCGCTTCCTCGACCTCGTAAAACGACGGACGGTCCTTAGACATCAAGATCTTGCGGGCAAACTCGACCGAGACCGCGGGCGCATATCCGGACACATGGGCAAGCAGGCCGGCCTTGATGCATGCGAGATACTTGGCGTCGGCCGCGAACACATTGTTCATGTTGACGGACAGCGGAGACACGAACCCATAAGCCAGGAAAATGCCGAGGAACGTCCCCACCAAGGCGCCGCCGATCAGCTTTCCGAGAACCTCGGGCGGTTCGGTGATTGAACTCATCGTCTTGATAACGCCCAACACAGCGGCGACGATGCCCAGGGCCGGGAAGCCGTCACCCATGGTCTGGAAGGCACCGGCAATCTGCGCATCCTCGGCGTGGTGGGTCTCCAACTCCTCGTCCAGCAGATCCGCAAGCTCGTGCGGATTGTCCGTGCCAAGGGTCATCATCCGCAGATAGTCGCACAGGAACTCAAGAGCGTGATGGTCGGAGGAAAACTTCGGAAACGCCTGGAACAGTGAGCTTTCTTCAGGTCTCTCGATATGCGACTCGATCGCCAGCATGCCCTTGGTCTTGGCGAGCTTGAAGATCGCGTACATCAGGCTGAGCAGTTCGAGGTAGTCGTCCTTGTTGTATTTCGGCCCTTTCATCGCGGCCTTGAACGCGCGGCCGGATTGGCTGAGCACGAATTTCGGATTCGCGACGATATAGGCACCGACGCCGGCGCCGCCGATGATGACCAGCTCGAACGGCTGCCACAACGGGCCAAGCTTGCCGCCCATCGCCATGTACCCGCCGATCACGCATACGACGACGATAACCCAACCGATGATGACGAACATGGACAGCCTCCCGGTGGCCGGCAGTCTCGAATCAAGATTTACCGGTAAGTATCGCCTAATTTGTCGTGACTTGCAAAGACTAAGCGGCATCTCCTTGAAAACTATGCAACTTTGGCTAGCTTCAAATGGAGCGAGGCGGTCGGGAAAAATCGCGTGCCGGATGCCGTTGCGGAAGCGATTGAAAAGCCATCGGGGAATCGAGATAAAGGGGGCGACGTTGACGGACGGCTTCCGGCCCCAATGCTTGGCCCCCGAATGTTTGGCCGTGGTGGCGTCGATGCCGGAGGCGGGGTTCGAAAGCCGCGACGGGGCGACGGGAGAGACGGCGATGGCGATAGATCAACGTCACTTTAGGAATGTGATGGGCACCTTTGCCACCGGCGTGACCATCGTTACGACGGTCGTCAACGGTTCGCCGCACGGCATCACTGCGAATTCTTTCAGTTCGGTCTCCTTGGACCCGCCTCTCGTGCTGTTCTGCCTCGGCAAATCGTCGACCAATTTCGATGCCTTCATGACCACCGACAACTTCGCGATAAACATCCTCGCCGCCGGTCAGGACGCGTTGTCCACGCATTTCGCAATGTTCGAGGGTGACCGCTTCGAAGGCAGCACCTGGAGCACCTGGGAGACTGGCGCGCCGATCTTGGACGGCATCGTCTCGGCGGCGGATTGCCAACTGGAGATACGGCACGATGCCGGCGACCATGTGATCATCGTCGGCCGGGCGCTGCGCGCCGAGGTCGTTTCCGAGGTTGCGCCTCTGCTCTATCACCGGGGGCGTTACGCGGGCCTCGCGGGCGTCGGCTGAGGTGTCCTAGACCGTCCGTCCTTCCACCTCGGTCCTTCCGAGCAAACGGGATTTCAAGCCGGCTTTTTCCAAGGCCTCCAGGATTTCCATGACGTGGTCACCGTTGCGGGTTTCGATCACGGCGTCGAGTTCGGCGAGTTTCACCGGAACGTCCTGGAACAGGCGGTGGTGATAGATTTCGATGATATTGCCGCCCCTTTCGCCGATCAGACCGCTGATGCGCCCCAGAACGCCGGGCTCGTCGCTGATCTCGACGCGGATCCGGACCAGGCGTCCATCGCGGACCAATCCGCGCATGAGCACCGATGCGAAGAGCCGGGAGTCGATGTTGCCGCCGCAGATGATGGTCGCCACTTTGGCCCCGCCGAGGCGAGGCGCAAGGCTTTCCAGCGCCGCGACGCCGGCCGCACCCGCGCCCTCGACGACGAGTTTCTGTTCCTCGGCCAGCCGGTGGATCGCCCCTTCGAGCTTAGCTTCCTCGACGAGCACAATCTCCTCGACCAGATCCGAGATGACCCGGCGGGTGATCTCGCCGGGAGTCTTGACGGCGATGCCCTCGGCGATGGTTTCACCGCCGGAACGGGGCGGACCGCCGCTGATCGCGTCGCTCATCGAGGGGTAAAGCACGGCTTCGACCCCGAACAGCCGAACCTCCGGCTTCAGGACCTTCACCGCGAGCGCAATGCCGGCCATCAGCCCGCCGCCGCCGATCGGGACGACGACGGCATCCAGATCCGGGATGTCCGCCAGGAGTTCCAGGCCGATCGTACCTTGTCCGGCGATAATGTCGGGGTCGTCATAGGGATGGACCAGCACATGGCCATGTTCCTGGATCAGAACGTTGGCGTGTTCGGCGCAATCCGCGATGTTGCGCCCGTGCAGCACGACCTTGGCGCCGTGCCGGCGGGTGCGTTCGACCTTGGTGAAGGGGGTCTGAGCCGGCATGATGATCGTCGCTGGAATCCCGAGCCGGTTCGCGTGGTAGGCGACGCCTTGCGCGTGATTTCCCGCCGACATCGCGATCACCCCGCGCGCGCGTTCGTCGGGGCCCAGTTTGGCGAGCTTCACCGCCGCGCCCCGGTCCTTGAACGAGCCGGTAACCTGCTGGTTCTCAAGCTTCAGATAAGTCGTGATCCCGTGACGCTGGTCGAGCCAGAAGGCCCGCGATACGGGGGTTCGCACGGCGCTGTTTTCAAGGATCTTGGCGGCGGCCCTGATGTCGTCGAGGGTGGGTGTTGAGGGCATGTGGAAGGCGCTTTCCATGCTGCGGTGACGAATGCGGAAGAGGAACTCGGGGCGCTTGGGACGGTCCGGCCACCCGCAAAAGAATAACCCGGGCCGACGGGCTTTAGAAATTTCCACGATCACGACGTGCTCGAACCGAATTGTCGGACGGCGGGGCGTGTCGACGCGCCGTCGAGGCCGCTTGAGACCGATTTCCCTTGTGAATTAGGTGTCGAGTGGTACCTTGGGGCAGCATCTTGAGCTTCCTGAAGAGAAGCGGGTTCGGCGGGGGACGTTGCCTGGGCGAAAATGATCGGTTGGCCCCGGCGGAGGTCTGATTGGATGAGACGCAGAACCGAACTTATGACGGCCATCCTGCTGGTTCTTGCCGCCCTGTCTGTTTCGGCGGCCTCGGCCCATGCCCAGGACGCGACCAGCGGCGAGGCCACCTGGTACTTCATCGGTGACAGCAATTCCCAGTGGTCGCGGTTCGATCGGGATTCCCGTGAACCCTTCGTTTCGCTGGGCGATCTGGACGGAACGGCGACACGGCGCGAGTTTGCCCTGACGCTAAGTGAGGATCCCGATCCCGAACGCTTGCGCTTCACCGCTGGGCAATCCCTCGGGCTCGCCGGGCGAGGCGAGACCTATACTTTCCTGGTAAACCGGTCCTTCGACTGGACCAACAGCTCTCCGATCACTCCGCATTTCATGGCGGGGTTGGGCATGACCTACACCGACGATCAGGGTGTCGCCAATCAAGCCAGGCAAAGCGATGCGGCAGAGCCCACCTGGCGCCCGGCATTCCAGTTCGGATTCGGCGCGTCTTACGAGATCTCCACCAGGTGGTCCCTGTTGGCTCAGTATCGAGCTCTCGTGGTCGGGGCTGACTCGTTCAATCTGGACGGCGATACGGATCGCGGCTTCACGCAGAATTTCATGATTGGCGCGCGGATCAACTTCTAGCAAGCCGCCGCCGTCAGTCCACCTTGGCGACTTTTTCGCCCGGCCTTGCCTTGATGTTCGGATATTGCGAGCCGAACCACAGCATATATTCGGTATAGGTGGTTGGCTCGTGCAGCGCCGGATTGTCGTCCGAAACGCAGCTCGCAAAGCATTCCATCACCGCATTGATATCGCAGTCGAAAAAGAACGGCGCCGCATAGCGGTCGCGGGTCTCGCGATGCACCACCCGATGCGGCGTGGACAGGAAGCGATGGTTGCTCCAGCGCCGCATCATGTCGCCGGTATTCACCAGATAGCTGCCGGGAATCGTCGGCGGTTCCACCCACTCGCCGCTGGCAAGCCGGATGGCGAGGCCGGGAACTTCGTTCTGCGGCAACAGGGTCATGAAGCTTGAATCCGTGTGCGGCGCGAGGGCGAACTGATTGTCGGCGATCTGGTCCTCCGGCACAGGCGGATAGTGGGTCAGCCGGAGCGAGTATTGAGGCTCGCGGAACAAGGCGTCGAAAAAGCCGTCCGGCAGGTCGAGCGCCCGGGCATAGATCGGAAGCAGGCTCAGCGCCGCCGTTTCCACCGCCTTGCAATAGGCCACGAGAGTCTCCCGAAACCCCGGCAGCAGCGCCTCATCCGGCCATTGATTGAGGCCACGGTACCGCCGTCCCGCGACGACGTCCGGGTGATCGGGCGCCAGATCGCGTTTCAGGAAATAGGCCGCGTTCAGGTTCGGCTGGGTGTTCTCGTGGATTCTCGAGGAGCGTGACGTGTAGCCTTTGTAGGGCATGTAGCCGATCTGGTGCTCATTCACCTTGAGGGCCTGTTTGATCTCCGCCGGCAGGCCATGGAAGCGGGCGGCCTGTTCGAATACCGAAGCCATCTGGTCGGGGGTCACGCCATGATTGACGATGAAGTAAAAACCCACATTCTCGCAGGCATGACGCATTTCCCGGCCGAGTTTTTCGAGCGCTCCCGGCTGTCCAGCACGCAGGGGTGCGAGGTCCAGAACCGGGACTTCGTCATCCGTGGCCGCGGGGCGTGCGGTGCGAGGGTCGTCGAAAGCCAGCGCCATCATCTTGTCCCCGTCATCTCGTGCTCATGTCCGCCATGATCCTGCGGCTGCGGAACGCTGGCAAGCCCGATCACGGCGCGTTAGCGCCAGCGGGGACGGGAGGCGGGACACCATGGTTGAGAAGCGGCGGTTTCGGGCGCCGGGAACGGCCCGGCAGGTGGACAGGACCCATACCGGCCTGTAGCTTTACCGCCAAACGAGCACTGCCAAGCCATGGAGACTTCCGGAATGTTCGAGATTGACAGATTTTGCGCCGATTGCCGTCAAGCGATGAAGGAGACCGACCAGGAACGCGCGGTGCGCGAGGTGGTCGCCCGCGCCGTATCGGACCCGGCGGCCCTGATGCGGGATATCGGCGAGCCGGAGCGCGCGGGTGTGTTCACCCTGCACCGCTCGGACGATCTGACGGTGCTCAATCTGATCTGGGGGCCGGAAATGACCCTGCTGCCGCATGACCACCGTATGTGGGCGGTGATCGGCATTTATACCGGGCGCGAGGAAAATACCTTCTATCGGCGCTCGGAAACCGACGGTCTGACGAAACTCGGCTTGAAGATCATGGACGAGAAGGACTGCAGCTATCTCGGCGAAACCGCCATCCACCAGGTCCATAATCCGCTTACCAAACTGACCGGCGGCCTGCATGTTTACGGAGGCGACTTCTTCGGCACCCCGCGCAGCGAGTGGGATCCCGAGAGCTATAAGGAAATGCCCTATGATGTCGAAAAGAACGTGGGCCTTTTCGAACTCTCGAACCGCAGAATGGAAGAACTGAAACGCGGCGCCGCCGAGTAGACGGACCGACTGGATCGTCGCGCTGCAACGGCCCTTTCGGAGACCGCCATGCCCATCATCAACCGCATCGCCGACTACGCGGAAGAACTGACCGAGTGGCGCCGGCATATTCACCGCAATCCGGAACTGGGGTTCGAGGAGCACGAGACCGCTGCCTTCGTTGCCGCCAAGCTGGAGGCGATGGGAATCTCCGTGCATCGCGGGCTGGCTGGGACCGGCGTGGTCGGGACCCTGACCGGGGGCTCGGGCGACGGGCCGTCGATCGGATTGCGTGCCGATATGGACGCGCTGGCCATGGAAGAGCATGGCGAACACGCGCATCGCTCGGCCAATCCCGGCCGGATGCATGCGTGCGGCCATGACGGCCACACCACGATGCTGCTCGGTGCCGCTAAATACCTCGCCGAGACGAGAAATTTCGAGGGCACGGTTCGGTTCATCTTTCAACCCGCCGAGGAGGGTCTGGGTGGGGGAAAGAAGATGATCGAGGACGGGCTGTTCGACATGTTTCCCGTCGACGAGGTTTACGGAATGCACAATATGCCGGGCATCGACGTCGGCAGTTTCGCGGTGTCGCCGGGGCCGATGATGGCCGCGCGGGACAATTTCGAGATCCGCGTCCAGGGCCGGGGGTCACACGCGGCGATGCCGCACCAGGGCGTGGATCCGGTCGTTGCCGGCTCGAACATCGTCATGGCCTTGCAGACCATTACCAGCCGGAACCTGGACCCGCAGCAGGCGCTGGTGATCAGCGTCACCCAGTTCCATGCCGGCACGACGGCATTCAACATCATTCCCGATGAGGTCACGCTGCGCGGAACCTGTCGGGTGTTCAGCGGCGATATCCAGCGCTCCTTGCCGGAGCGGCTGACCCGGATCGTCGAGGGGGTGGCCGCAACCTACGGCGCCACGGCGGAGCTTACCTACCATCACGGCTATCCGGCGACGGTAAACGCGGATGGGCCATCTGCGTTCTGCGCCGAGATCGCCGAGGAAATCGCCGGCGCTACCGGAAAGGTGAACCTGGCTCCGTTGCCGTCGATGGGGGCCGAAGACTTTTCCTACATGCTGGAAGAGAAGCCGGGCTGCTACATCTGGGCGGGCAACGGGGCGTCCGCCGGGCTGCATCATCCCGAGTACGACTTCAACGACGAGCTCCTGACGGTGGGCGCAAGCTATTGGTCGCGCCTCGTCGAACGGCGTCTGTCGCGCGCGGCCTGACGACAGCGATCTAAACCTTGGGTTTTTCCGCGGATGGGGCGGCTTGCGTGCGGGGCGGGGTGCGCGGCGCTGGTGTCACCGGCGCGGAACGTGGCGGCTTGGCTCCAGGTTCGTCGGTCCGGCTGAGCTCGCGGTCGATGGCGGTTTTGAACCGAAGCATCATCATGTCTTTGTCGTTGCTCAACCCCACGCCTCCGAGGTGACCGCGCCTGGGCATCCAGGCAAGTATAGCCGGGCTCCCGGTTTATTGACAGCGACGGTTCTTAACTCCTGCCGAACAGCGGCCGGACCGCTGGCGCGCCGCCGCGTTTATTGCGAAAAGTCAATATGAAATCTTGGGCACGCCATTCGCTTCAGACCAAATTTCTGATCCTCACCATCCCGCTGGTGCTGCTGGTCAACCTCGCGTTCTTCGCGACCTATGAGTTCATCGAGATCCGGTCCCAGCGCGTCGCACTGAAGAAGAAGCAGGAAAGCATGACCGCCAGCCAGACGATCATTCTGGCCGGACCGGTCGCGGCCGGCGATACGGTCCAGATAACCCTTACCCTGGCGGTCGCGCTGGCGGATTCGGATTTCGTCGCGGCCGTAGTTCACGACGACACCGGCCGCGAGCTTGCGTCTTTCGGCGCCTCCATCGCTGATACCGATCCCGAATACCGGGTCTCGCAGCCGATCACCCATGCAAGCCATATCGGATTTAGGACGGTCGGCAAGCTGACGACCGTGACATCGGACGAGCGCTTGTGGGCGGGGTTCTTCCGGCGCGCCACGGTGATGATCGGATTGCTGGTTCTGGTTTCCGCGGGTCTGATCCTCGGCGTGCACGTCGCCTTGCGCGCGACCATCATCCGGCCCGTCCGGGAGTTGATTTCCGCCATCGAGAGCGCCGAGGTCGGCGGGGTGCGCCGGGAAGTGAACTGGAACAGTTTCGATGAAATCGGGCGGGTCATCGACGCCTATAACCGGCTGGAGCGGAACCGCGAACGCTATGAGGAGGAGCTTAACGAAACCCGCCGGGAGCTTGAAAACCGGGTCAAGGCCCGGACCATCGAACTTCAGGTCGCCCATGACCAGGCGAATGCGGCCAATCAGGCGAAATCCCGGTTCCTCGCCAATGTCAGCCATGAATTGCGGACGCCCCTGAACGCGATCCTCGGTTTCGCCGACCTGATCGCGAACGAGCAATTCGGGCCGATCAACGATCAGCGATACCGGGAGTATTCGGAGTTCATCAGCCGCAGCGGACAGCACCTGCTGACCCTGATCAACGACATTCTGGATCTTTCCAAGGCAGAAGCGGGACAGCTCCAGCTACACGAGGAGCTGGTCGACCTCGCCGGTGTGACCGAGGATGCGATCCGCATGGTGCGCCAGCGGGCCGATTCAGAGCATATCGAGTTGAGTGTCGGGGACATGAAAAACGCGCCGGTGATGCGGGCGGATCGCCGGATGATGGTTCAGATCCTTTTGAACCTCGCGTCCAACGCGGTCAAATTCACCCCCTCCGGCGGCCGCGTCGCGGTGAGTTGGACGGTTCGGGAAGACGAGGTGCGGCTGTCGGTGTCCGATACCGGCATCGGCATCCCGCCGGAAGACATCCCGATGCTGATGGAGCCTTTTACCCAGCGGGACGGCGATCTTGCCCGTGGCTTCGAAGGCACCGGGCTGGGGTTGCCTTTGACCAAACATTTGGCGGAGCTGCATGGCGGACGGCTGGAAATCGAGGCCGTGGAGGGAGGCGGCACACGGGTGACCGTCACATTACCGGCAAGCCGTATAGTCGATCTTGATGCCGTCGCCTCGTTCTGAGCGCGGCAGTTAATTTTTTGACTGGCTGGCGGCCTTTTCCGCTGCCGCCTCGAGTTCCGGGTCGGTTTTCGGTTTTATGATCGGCCAAAGTGTGTGCGCCACGTCGATGTTCTCTTGCATATTGGCAAGCCAAACCACCTGGGTGCCCCAGTTCAGCTGGAAATAGAGCTTGTCGTCGACAACCCGATAGACCTCGGGATCGATATCGAACTTGCGTCCCACGCGCACCCCATAGGAGCAGTAACCGCCGAACTGTGGCGCATAGTGCGCGGGGTCAGCGATGAACCGGTCCCTGTTCTCCGCACTCGAGAACAGATACCGCGCGCCGTCGTGGATCGCACTGAACTTTTCCACGCCGCGTGACGGATGTTCGGACCGGAAATAACTCACCGGGTCGTACCCGTGCATGGCGAGCCCGGCGCTGTCGACGTTGCTCTCGGTCGCCGAAGCGAGTCCGAAGGGAAGCGCTAGAACAAGAACCAGCGCCACGACCGTGCGGCGCGTAAATATTGAAATCACGGGGAGTCTCCACCGCATCGCGCGTCGCGTGAAACTAATCCGCGGCCGCCGTGGCGTCGAGGGTCCGAACCAACCCCTCGGCCCGGGCGCGCTTTTCGGGGTTCGTGTCGCGTTGGATGATCCGGAGCAGGGCGTCGCGCGCTTGAATATCCCCACGCTCCGCCATGTCGAAGGCCATTTGATCCCGGCGTTCGTAATGGCTGGTATCGAACGCGACGACGGTCGGATCAAGGTCCCGCCAGTAGTACTGATGATCCGTCGAGCGCCAGCCCGCATAGACCTCCTCCCAGGTGCCGCAGCCGGCATAGGGACGCATATTGGTTTCCGCGACAGGCTGGCTCGCCGGCTGATAACGGGCGTCGAAGGATTGCCGCAGCTCGGTCGTCTGGTTGGGCAGGGCCCGGTGCACCGTGGTGTCGGCGAAGATCAGCGCATCGCCGGCCTTGAAGGCGCCGGTGACCCATTGTCCGGGGATTTCGACGCAGATATCCATGCCGCCGGCGCCGGTGCCGACCTTGGTTTCGAGGATCCCCGCCTTGTGCGAGCCCGCGGCAACCGCGAGCGCGCCCTTCTCGCGGGGACAGTCGCCGAGCGGCATCCATAGCGCATAGTTCGTGGCACCGCCGATATGCACCTTGTCCTGGTGAATGCCGGTGGTGAAGTCGAAGTCTCCGTGTTTTGGAAAGATGTTCCGCTGCACGAACATCGGGTGAACGAGCGCCGGCTCGCCGAAGATCCGGCCAAAGAATGCCAGGATATTAGGGTGGGTCCGCAGCCGGTGCAGGGCTTCATCCCGCCAGAGATGGACGAAGGTCCGCATATAGGCGGCCTCGGGGTCCTTGCAGGCGGCCTTGGCGTTCGCGATGCCGGCCTCGATCGGATGATTCGAGTCGAGCCAACCGCCGGAAGCTGCCTTTTCCAGTAGGCGCCGGCGGGTTTCCAGCACCGTTTCGGCGGGCAGCAGGCCGCGCACGAACAGATACCCGTCCGCGTCGAGCCTCTCCTTCAACGCCGCGCCGTCGTCCATGATTTCGGTTGAATCGGTGAAATCCGGCAAATCCTGCATGTCCCGCGCACCATTCGGTTATCCGGGCTTTAGAGTGGCGTCGGGTGGTTTTCCCGTCAAGCGGCGGGCTGGGAGAGCTTGATGCCATCGCGTCCGCATCAGGTTGCGCGGGGCGTCACGGCGTGCGCTACTGCGCCGTTGTCACTTTCCGGCCCCGGCAATGATTTGGCTTTTGGTTCTCGGCATCGGTTTGTTCGCGGGCACGCTGGCCGGCATTATCGGTTTCGGCGGAACCACGATCCTGCTGCCGATCCTGACCTATACGTTCGGCCCTGAAAATGCGGTGCCGATCATGGCGATCGCATCGATCATGGGCAATCTGTCACGGGTGACGGCGTGGTGGCGCGAAATTGACTGGCGCGCGGTCGCGGCGTTCTCCGCGATGGCGATACCGGCTGCCTGGCTCGGCGCGCGCACCATGGTGGCGCTCGATCCGCGAACCCTGGAACTGTGCCTTGGAGTCTTCTTCATCGCCATGATCCCGATGCGCCGCTGGTTTCTGGGAACCGGGTTCAAGGTATCGTTGCCGGTCCTGGCGATGGCGGGCGGCGGGGTTGGGTACGTTACCGGGATCGTCTCGAACACCGGACCGATCAACACGCCGTTCTTCCTCGCCTACGGACTGACCAAGGGTGCCTTCGTCGGCACCGAGGCCATGAGCTCGTTGTCGATGTTTGCCTCGAAGGTCGCCGCTTTCCGGGTTTTCGGCGCGATGCCGAACGAGACGATCCTGAAGGGTCTGATCGTCGGCTCGTCCCTGATGATCGGCACCTACATCGCCAAGCGGTTCATGCGCCGGATCAACGAGAACATGTTTAAGGGGCTGATGGATATCCTGCTCGGAGTATCCGGGACCGCGATGATCATCGGCGCGATCTGACGGGGTCATATCGTCGGATCCGCTAAGCGATCACTCCGCCGCCTGACCCGGCTTGGCCCCCTGGTAGTAGACCTTGCGCTGAATCGCGTCGGCCTTCTGGTGGATCGCGACCGCGGCGGGATCGAAATCCCGCGCCGGTTCCGGTTCCATCTCGAAATGGCCGTGCCTATCGGAACCTCGGACCAGCGAGGCGGAATCCCACTCCGCCAGCACCTGGCGCGCCGATGGGGGAATGTAGCGGATACCAAGGCCCATGCGCCGATCGTCACTCCGGTTGGCGTCGCTGGCATGGGCGAGGCGGTAGTCGAACAGTGCTGCCTCGCCGGGCTGAAGCTCCATGTTCACCGTCTTGGTCTCGTCGATCCCGCTGATGGTCTGGCCTCGGGTCAGCATGTTGTCCTCCGCCCAGGTGTCGACATGCTCCAGCGATCCCTGTTTGTGCGAGCCGGGCAGAAAGCGGATACAGCCGCTTTCAATCGTCGAGGGCGACAACGCCAGCCAGACCGAGACCAGATCATCCGTCTCCACGCCCCAGTAATTGTTGTCCTGGTGCCAGGAAACGTATTTCGGCGACCGTGCGTCCTTGATGAACCAGTGGGTGGTCCAGCACAGGATGTCCGGGCCGATCAGGTCCTCGACCATGTCGAGGATGCGGGGATGACGGATGACATCGGCCAGACACTTGAACAAGAGATGGCTTTTGAACCGGTAGGAGCCCTGGAACGGATCACCGGGCCGGGGCCGGTTCTCAGTGAAGATCGGCCCGCGCTCGGCCTCATGGCTTTCGATCGCGGCGCGCAGGGCAGCGGCCTGGTCCGGCTCGAGGACCCGCACCGGGGAATGCGCCCCGGTCTCGCGGTATTCGGCGATCGCGGCGTCGGAAAGCACCTTTGCCATATGTCGTCTCCTCGGCGGTGGGAGGCATTGGAAGGTCTACAGCGATGCGTGGGAGGGACGCAAGTGCGGCGGGCGGTGAAAACCACAGGGAATGTCAAAAGAAACGCAGATCGGCGGCTTTATCTCCAAGGAAAGCCTGACGAAACTCCATGACCGAGAATATACCGCCGGTAACGATGTAGACCGTATCCTTGGCATTCGGCCGGTCCTTGATTTCGCGCATCACGGCTTGGACATCGTCGTAACGCCGAACCGTCGCGGCGGGATTGTGGCCGAGGATCTCCGTTTCGAGAATGGCGGGGTCGGTCCCTTTATGGTGGGCCTTGAACACCCGGAACGTGCTCCAGGCCTCCGAGAAGATCCGCGTTATCTCGCCGTGTTTCTTGTCGTTGGAGATTCCGACCACAGCGACGATCCGCTTGCCGGCGAAAAGCCGCCGGGATGTCGCGACCATCTCCCGAGCCGCGCCTGGGGTGTGGGCGAAATCGCAATAGACCAGTGGGGCCTCGCAAATCTTCTCGAACCGACCGACCAGCCGGACTCGCGGCAGGGCCGCCGAGAAGGCGTCGGCGATAACTTTCGGACTGAGCTGTCCCGTGCAGACCCGGCGGAACGCCTCGAAGGCCAGAAAGGCGTTGCGCGTGAAATAGTCCGCCGGGATTGCCGGTCTCCAGGTCATGGCGCAGGCCGCGCCGTTGCTCCGCACCGTGACCGAGACGGCACCGTCCGCTTCCGGGGCAAGGCTTGATTGACCGGAAAGATCACACAACGCCCGCCCGTTCAACGCGGCATAGGCCCGGCAAAATTCCTGAAGCTCTTGTCCCAGCCAGCCGGTGATGACCACACCGCCGGGCTCGACGATGTCCATCTTGTCGGCGGCGATCTCCTCGAGGCTGTTTCCCAGCACCTCGGTATGTTCCAGATCCACCGAGGTGAGGATGCTGATTGTACCTCCGAACAGACGGGTCGAGTCGAACCGGCCGCCGATGCCTGCTTCGATCACTAGAACATCCAGATCGTGGCGGAGGAACAGATCCGCGGCGATCAGGGTCATCACCTCGAAACCGCCGAAACCGGCCTCCCGGTCGGCGATCGCCGCGACAAGGTCGACTGAACGATGAAGGTCCTCGTCCGAGGCCTCGGCCCCGTTCAGCCCGAAGCGCTCATTCAACTTGAGATAGTGCGGAGAGGTGAAGGTGCCGCACCTGAGGCCCGCTTCTTGGAACGCGGCTTCCAGAATGCGCGTGGTGCTGCCCTTGCCGTTCGAGCCGGTAACATGCACCACCGGCGGAAACCCTTTGCCGTGATGCTTCAGGAGCTGGTCGAAGGCTCGCTTCATCCGGACCAGGGAGAGGCCGCGCCCGACCTTCGGATAGGACTGGATGAACGCCAGAACCGGTGTGCCGCTCATGCCTCGAAAGCCTTGGTAAGGATCTCCGTCCAGATCTCATCCAGCAATTGGATCTCGCCGAGGGCCTCCAGTGTCTTCAGGGTCGGATTGGCATTGATTTCCAGCACATACGGCGGCGCGCCCGGCCGGTCTTCGGCGAAAACCAGATCAATGGCCGCGACCCTGAGCCCCGTCGCCTCGAAGATCCTGGCGCTAAGGGCCTTCTCCTCCGCCTCGAAAGTGGTTCGAAAGCCCCTGGCCCCGCCACCGGACGCGGCATTCGCGGTCTCCGAGAAGGCCAAGGTCTCGCCGGCGGCCAAAATGCTGGAGAAGGCGTAGTTCCGGCCTGCCATGGCGGCGGCCAGCACGGGGTTGTCGCGGGCTTGCGGCGGCAGTCCCTGGCCGAAGGCGGCCTGGTCGGCCCGATCCAACAACGCCCCGATGCTGCTCGCCCCGTCGCCGGTGAGCATGGCCGGAACCTTCTCGTAAAAGTATTTCGGCACCCCGTCGATGGCGAACAGCCGGGCTTCCCTGCCTGGCAGATACTCCTGGACGACGGCAGTGTTGAACGCCGTCGCGATGGTCGTGAAATGGCTTTCAAGGGCTGCGGCATCGCGGACCGAACGCGCGTACTTGCCGCGTGAGCCTTCGTTGGGTTTGACGAAAACCGGAAACCCCAGTTGTTCGGCGAACGCGATACCGGCACGCCGATCGAGACCTTCGGGCCGAAGATCCGCGAACTTGTCAGAAAGAAAAACCAACTGGGAACGCGGCGCCGGAACGCCGATGCTTGCCAGTAGCTGATAGGTGTGGGTCTTGTCGGAGACCAGGTTCGCGATCCCTGCGCCATTAAGCGGATATCCCGAAACATTCCCCGCCCCGACGAAGACCGGTTTCCTGCCGTCGGTGATGCGCAGGAGATAGCCGGAAAACGGGTCAAGCTGTTCCGCCGCGAGCCCCAGCCTCTCCGCGATCTTCGTGGCATACCGGATGTTCAGCGGCAATTCATACACGGAGATGTCCCGCAGACGGTTGAATTGCTGATCGGAGATCATCGCTAGCACGCGCAGCCTCGCGCGTCGCCGATTTTCCTGGCTTTGGGGAGCTATGGCCAGAATGGTGGGCGCGGCTGGGATTGAACCACACCCTCGCGTGAGGCGAGTGCTCTCCCGCTGAGCTACGCGCCCATCCCGGTGGAGGCGGCAGATAGCGGCACCGGCGCGGGTCTGTCAAGCGGGGCGTGCCGCCCGCGCATGACCCGCTTGCGGATATCGCGGCCTCATCGCTTTTTATGCGGGCTTTCCGTCTGTTCAGGTCCGTCCTTGGTGGGTAGTGTCCGAGATCCATGACCGCATTTTTCCGGGAGTTTCCGATGGCGTTTCAGGTTGGGGTGATGTTGCGCGGCCAGTACGCGTTCGGCGTCGACATGGCGGCCTGCGCCGAGGAACTTGTCGAGCAGGCCAAGATGGCCGACCGGCTCGGCTATGCCTCGATCACCAAAGGCTCGCACTACTCGACGCCCGACTATCAGGCACTGCAGCAGCTTCCGGTCCTGGCGCGGTTGTCCGGCGAGGTGAAGAATGCGCGGCTCAATGCCGGCATCGTGCTGTTGCCGCTGCACAAGCCGCTGGATATCGCCGAGCAGTTGGCGACCATCGACATCCTCTCCAATGGCCGGCTGATCTTTGGCGTCGGGATCGGTTACCGGGAGGTCGAGTTCCGCGCCTTCGGCACCACCATGAAGGAGCGCGGCAAGCGGGCGACCGAGGCCTTGATCGCGATCAAGCGGCTCTGGTCCGAGGATGTGGTCTCCATGAAGGGCAGCCATTTCGAGCTGGACGAGGCGGTGTGCTGGCCGAAACCGATCCAGAAGCCCAACCCGCCGATCTGGATCGGGGCCAATGCCAATGCGGCGCTGAAGCGCGCGGTCGAGCATGGCGATTGCTGGTACATCAATCCGCACACCACCATCGACACGCTCGAGGGGCAGGTCGAGGTTTATAAGCGCATGCTGGACGAGGCGGGCAAGCCGTTCCCGGCCGAGTTCCCGATGCGCCGCGAAGCCTTTGTCGCGCCGACCCGCGAGGAGGCGATCAAGCTGGCGGGCCCGTTCGTTTCCAAGAAGTACGCCGCCTATCACGCGACCGGACAAAGTAGTCAGCTTCCCGAGGGTGAGAGCCTCGCCGGTGGCTTCGAGGAACTGGTGGGTGGCCGCTTTCTGATCGGCTCTCCAGATGACGTGGCCGAACAGATGATCGACATCAACAAGCGGCTCGGCGTCAACCACCTGATCCTGTCCATGGAATGGGCGGGTATGGAGAAGAACGTCGCCCGGGACTGCATGCAGCTGATGGCCGAGGAAGTGATCCCCCGGGTCAAGCAGGCGATTTGAACGCAGGCCCGCAACCTAAGGATCTAAAATGTCCGAACCGCTTTGGAAACTCGGGGCCGTCGACACCGCCGCCCGGATCGCCGCGAAGGACGTATCGGCGGCGGAAGTCGTCGAGGCGCATCTGGCCCGGATGGACGCGGTCAATCCGAAGCTGAACGCGGTCTCCCGTGGGCTGCATGCGGAGGCGCGTGCGGCGGCCGAGAAGGCGGACGCGGCAGTGGCGAGCGGTGCGCCGCTCGGCCTGCTGCACGGGGTGCCGGTCACCATCAAGGACAATGTGGATATCGCCGGTCAGAGCAGCCCGAACGGCCTGCCGGCGCTGAAGGACATGGTGGCGGACGCGAACTCGCCGGTCGTCGATAATCTGCTGAAGGCCGGCGCGATCGTCATCGGCCGCACCAATGCGCCGGAATTCTCGCTGCGCTGGCACACCGACAACCCGCTTTTCGGCGCGACGCTGAACCCCTGGAAGGTGGATTGGACGCCCGGCGGTTCCTCGGGCGGCGCCTCGGCTTCGCTGGCCGCCGGTGTCGGCTGTCTGGCACACGGCAATGATCTCGGCGGCTCGGTGCGCTATCCGGCCTATTGCACGGGGCTCGCGACGATCCGGCCGACCCAGGGGCGCATCCCCGCGTTCAATCCGACGGCCAAGGAGGAGCGGCCGCCGCTGATGCTGCTGATGTCGACCCAGGGGCCGATCTGCCGGTCCGTCGCCGATACGCGTTTGGGTCTGGAGGCGATGGCAGGCAGTGATGCGCGCGATCCCTGGTGGGTGCCCGCGCCCCTGTCCGGGCCGAAACCCGGGGGGCCGGCGAAGGTGGCGCTGGTCATGAACCCGCCCGGCACGCCGGTTGAGCCCGAGGTGACCGACGCCCTGGAGCGGGCGGAAAGAATGCTCAGCCAAGCCGGATATCAGGTGGACCGGGTCGATCCGCCGGAGATCGCCCGTTGCGGCGAGGTCTGGGCCGGGCTGATCACGGCGGAAACGCGGGCGATCATGGGCAAGGCGATGCGCGAGATCGGCTCGGCCGACATCGTGCGCTCGCTCGACCATTTCGAGAGCTTCGCGCCGGAGGTGGATCTCGCCGGCTACATGCGTCTGGTGGGCGAGCGTACCCGCCTCATGCGGGCGTGGATGCAGTTTCTTGAGACCTACCCGCTGGTGGTGGGCCCGGTCTCCAACATCAAACCGTTCAAGCCGAACGAGGATGTCGGCTCCCGCGCCGAGGTGGAACGGATCTTCATGGCGCAGGTCCTGATGGTGACCGTGAATCTGCTGGGCCTGCCGTCGGTTGCGGTCTGCACGGGATTGCAGGACGGGTTGCCGGGCGGCGTGCAGATCATCGGCTCGCGCTACCGCGAAGACCTCTGTCTCGACGCGGCCCAGGTGATCGAGGACGCGGCCGGCCGCGTGACACCGATCGATCCGAGGGTTTGACCGGCGGGTCTTGAAAGCCGGTCACGCCGCCAAGTTTATCCCCCGAGAATCACCGGGAAATTCTCGCCGTCCATCGGATCGCCGGTCTTTTTGGAAAGGTCGTGCAGCGGCTTGCTGGTGCCAGGCCGCTCATCATAGACCGCGTCGTCACCGGTATAGCGTACGGTATAGCCGCGCCGGCGTAGATCGTTGCGCTGATTGCCGCCAGCGCCATGCACGGTCATGGCATGGAAGACATACATGTCGCCGGGCTCCAGATCCCAGCTCACGATGTCATAGGCGGAGCGGTCGGCCTCCACATCCACCATTTTCTCGTAATTGGGATTGAGGTCGTAACCCGACTGCGGGCCCCGCGAGCCGGCCCCGAAATTCTCCGGCTGGAACCAGCGGTCCCATTTGTGCGAGCCGCGCACGAATTCCAGCGCGCCGGTCTCGGAGGTCACGGGGTCGGGAGAGAACCAGAACGAGACGACCTGATAGCCGGTGACGGGCCAATACGGCTGGTCATTGTGCCAGCGGGTGCGGTTGACCGTCCCGGGTTCCTTCACGAACAGCTGATCGTAAAGCAGGTTCACCTTGGAGGATTGGAAGAGTTGCTGGGCGATCTCCGCCAGACCGGACTCCAGGCAAAGCGCGCGGAACTCCGGATCGTTCTGCCAGATTTTGAGATTGCCGTGAAACTGACCCTTGCCGTCCTCCGGGACATAGCCGTGGAAATACGGGCCGGGCTTTGCGATATCGCGTTCGATTGCGCCGGAAAGACGGTCCAGCCAATCCTTGCCGACGATCCCGCGCAGGACGATGGCTCCGTCCCGGTTGTAGGCGTCGCGCTCGGCATCGGAGATTTGATAGGATGCCTTTGCCATGGCCGGATCTCCCGTTTGTGTTTGCGCCAGCAGCATAGAGCGGGAATGATCATCACGAAACATCATGTGCCGCAATCCGATCGAAGGGACCGTGACATGACCAGCCTGACAGCCATGGCAGAGAAGGTGGGCGCGCTGCTGAAGGAGCGTAAGCAAACCGTCGCGGTCTCGGAATCCTCGACCGGCGGGCTGGTATCGGCGGCATTGCTGGCGATCCCCGGCGCGTCGGCCTACTTCATGGGTGGCGGCGTGATCTACACCCACCGGGCGCGCGAGACCTTGCTGGAGATCGACTTCAACGATCATCCGGGCATCCGATCGTCGAGCGAGCCCTATGCGGCGCTGGCGGCGGCGACGATCCGGGGGCGGCTCGGCACTTTCTGGGGGCTTGCCGAGACCGGGGCCGCGGGCCCGACGGGCAACCGCTACGGCGATGCGTCGGGGCATACCTGCATCGCGGTCGCCGGACCGGTGGAGCGGGTGCTGACCCTGGAAACCGGGCTTACCGACCGCGAGCGCAATATGTGGCTCTTCGCGGAGAAGACCCTGGCGACCCTTGAGGAGGCGATTTTGGCGGCGGATTGAAGCCGGGCTCCCTTCCATCACCTACGGAGACAGCACATGAGCCGTGTTTTCGGTGACCTGAGGCAACTCGGCTACGTGGTCCGAGATATTCATGCGGCGATGAAGTACTGGCACGAGGTGAACGGCGTCGGCCCCTGGTTCTATATCGACAAGGTACCGCTGGCGACCTTCACCTATAAGGGCCAACCCTCGGCACTGGAGATGTCGATCGCGCTGACGTTTTCCGGCGGCGCCCAGGTCGAACTGATCCAGCCGCGCAACGACGCACCGTCGCTCTACAAGGACTATCTGGATGCCGGTCAGGAAGGCCTCCAGCACGTCGCCTATTGGCCCGACGATTATGAAGCCGCGAAGGCGGCCGCTCTCGGCCAGGGGTTGAAGGTCGGGCAGGAGGGGACCATCGCCGGGCGCGGTGGCTTCATCTACTACCAGACCACCGGCCATCACGGGACCTGTATCGAGTTCGCCGAGTACAACGACTATCGGCGCTATCAGTTCACCGAAATGGAACGGATCTGCCGGGCCTGGGACGGCAAGGACCCGATCCGCACCGTGTTGCCGGCCCCGCCTGCCTGAGGAAAGCAGGCGCGCTCAAGCACTCCGACAATACAAGGGCCGGCGCGCTCTACGCCGCCGCGGTGTCCTGCTTGATCATATCCGAGGCCTTCTCGCCGATCATGATGCAGGCGGCATTGGTATTGCCCGAGACCATGGTCGGCATGATCGAGCCGTCGGCGACCCTGAGGCCGGTCAGGCCGTGGACCCTTAGCCGCTCGTCGACCACCGCGCCCGGTCCCTGGCCCATGCGGCACGTGCCGATGGGATGATAGGCGGTTTCGGCGTTGTGGCGGATGTAGTCCATGATCTGCTCGTCGGTCTCGACCTCGGTGCCGGGCGAGTATTCCTCGCCGCGCACCTGCTTCATGGCCTCGGTGTTCATGATCTCGCGGATCCTGCGGAAGCCCAGGGTCATGGCGTCCCGGTCGATCTGATCGGACAGGAAGTTGAAGTTGATGGCCGGCTGTTCCTTCGGATCGGGCGACTGGATGTGGATCGACCCGAGGCTCTCCGGGCGCAGCTGATAACAGGCGATGGTCATGGCCGGAAAGTCGTGCAACTGGCGCTTCTTCGGGTTCTTTACCGCGTAGGGGACGATATGCATCTGCACATCGGGCGTTTCCATGTCCGGCCGCGTCTTCAGGAAAGCCAGCATCGGCGCCGAGGGCAGGCTCATGAAACCGCGCTTCTGGAACACATAGCGCAGGACCTGCCACGCCGGTCCGAGGCCCTGCATGCGCTTGTTGTAGGACAGCTCGGTGCGCTTCATGTGGTACTGGATGCGGGCGTTGATGTGGTCGCGCAGATGCTCGCCGACGCCCATCAGCTCATGCTTGACCTCCACGCCCTGCGCCCGCAGCACTTCCGGCCTTCCGATCCCCGACAGTTCCAGCAGCTGCGGCGAGGCGACGCCGCCGGTGCACACGATCACTTCCCTGGCGGCGTTGGCTTGGACGATACGGCCGTTCTGCTCGTATTCGACGCCCGTGCTTTTGGTTCCGTCCAGCAGAACCCTGCGGGTATGGGCCCCGGTTTCGATCCGCAGGTTCCCGCGATGCTTGACGGGATCAAGGTAACAGCGGGCCGTGCTCTGGCGCACGCCGTTGCTGATCGTCGTCTGGGTGCGCACGATGCCTTCCTGGGTCGCGCCGTTGTAGTCCGGGTTGTGGGGAATGCCGAGCTCCCGGGTCGCCGCCCGGATGGCGTCGTAGAATGGACCTTCATCGGTCGCCTCGCTGACCCGCAGCGGGCCACCCTGGGCGCGCAGGTCATCGGCCCCGTGCTCGTAATGCTCCATGCGCTTGAAGACCGGCAGGACGTCATCAAAGCTCCACCCCGGTTTCCAAGCTGTCCCCAGGTGTCGTAGTCGAGCGGCTGTCCGCGCACGAAAACCAGTCCGTTGATCGAACTCGAACCGCCGAGCAGCTTGCCGCGTGGCACCGGAATACGGCGGTTGCCGGTACCTTCCTCGGGTTGCGAGCTGTACCGCCAGTTCGCGGTGGGATGGTCGATCAGAAGACCAAAGCTGACCGGCACGCGGGAAAACGGATGGCTCGCGGCGCCGGCTTCCAGAAGCAGCACCTTGTGGCGGTCGTTCTCGGTCAGCCGGTTGGCCAGAACGGCCCCGGCCGAGCCCGCGCCAACGATGATAAAATCATAAGTCTCGCCACTCACCGTTCGTCCTCCCCTTGGATTTTTTTCAGCTTTGCGCCACGGCGATATCCCTGGCAAGGGGCAGCTTTGCAATACGGTGCGATTTATCCGTCTTCTGCCGAAGCTTCGATCAATTTGCGGTCGGTGTCGCATGCCATTGACTGGCTTTCCCAGCCATGGGGACATCCGATCCGCTGATGACGGAAGAATGCACGGTGTGGATATACTGTGGATAAACTAAATTTTCACTGATATTTACAGCGCTTTGCTCTTTTCTTTATCCGCTTTGTGAAGGGGGTGGTGCCGTCATGTCCGCAATGCGTCATTACGATATGATCGTTATCGGCAGTGGTCCGGGTGGCCGCCGCGCGGCAATTCAGGGTGCGAAATTCGGCAAGAACGTGCTTGTCGTCGAGAAGGGCCGGCGCGTTGGCGGCGTTTCGGTTCATACCGGCACGATCCCGAGCAAGACGTTGCGGGAAACCGCGCTGAATCTTTCCGGTTGGCGTGAACGCGGGTTCTACGGCCGCTCCTACCGGGTCAAGCAGGACATCACCGCCGAGGATCTTCGCAAGCGTCTGCATCTGACCTTGAATCACGAGGTCGAGGTTCTCGAGCATCAGTTCACGCGGAACAGCGTCCACACGATGAAGGGAATGGCGCGCTTCGTTGATCCTCACAACATCGAGATTACCCTCGAGGACGGGGCGATCCATCAGTATTCCGCGAACAAGTTCATCCTGGCGGTCGGCTCGCAGCCGTACCGGCCGAGCTACGTGCCGTTCGACGGCAAGACGGTTTTCGACAGTGACGACATTCTCGAACTGGAACGCATGCCCAAGAGCCTCGCGGTCGTCGGCGGCGGGGTGATCGGCGTCGAATACGCCACGATCTTCAGCGCGCTGGATGTGCCGGTAACACTGATCGAAGCGCGCGAGACGATCCTCGATTTCGTCGACCAGGAACTGGTCGCCGAACTGATACACGACCTGCGCGACCGGGGGGTCGTGCTGCGCCTGGGTTGCACGATCAAATCGGTCAAGCGGAACAAGGGCGGCAGGTCTACGATCACCATGGAAAACGGCCGTGTCGTTCGAAGCGACATGATCCTTTTTGCGGCCGGCCGTGCCGGAGCCACGGACGCGCTGAACCTCGATGCGGTGGGATTGAAGGCCGACAATCGCGGCCGCCTCGTGGTGAACCCGCAGACCTTCCAGACCGATGTGCCGCATATCTACGCTGCCGGCGACGTGATCGGGTTCCCCAGCTTGGCCTCGACATCGATGGAACAGGGTCGGATCGCGGCATGTCATGCCTTCGAGGAAGCCGCGTTCGCGCCGCCGGATTTCTTCCCCTACGGGATCTACGCGGTTCCGGAAATCTCGACCGTCGGTCTCAGCGAGGAGCAGGTCAAGGAGAAGGGCATCCCCTACGAGGTCGGCATCGCGCGTTTCCGTGAGACCAGCCGCGGTCATATAATAGGCCTGAATTCCGGCATGATGAAGATGATCGTGGACCTGAAGACCCGGCGCCTGCTGGGGGTTCACATCGTCGGCGAGGGTGCGACCGAGCTCATCCATATCGGCCAGGCGGTGTTGAACCTGGGCGGGCCGCTTGAGTATTTCGTCGAGAACACCTTCAACTACCCGACCCTGGCCGAGGCGTACAAAATTGCCGCCCTCGACGCCTGGAACAGAATGCCTCCCCCATAAGCTCGCGAATCAGCTTATTCTGAAAGCCCGCTGCGGGATCACCGTGGCGGGCTTTGTCGTTGTGTTGGTGAACGAGGACAGTCCGCATGGCCTTGGCCCTGGCATTCGAGGACCGCAAGCGGGAAATCTTGCGCGAGGTCTACGGTTTCGACGATTTCCGTCCCGGCCAGGAAGACGTCGTGGATTGTCTGCTTGGAGGGCGTCATGCCCTGGCGGTGATGCCGACCGGCGCCGGAAAGTCGCTATGCTTTCAGGTGCCGGCACTGGTGCTGGGCGGGTTGACGGTCGTGGTCTCGCCCCTGGTGGCGTTGATGCAGGACCAGGTTGCCGCGCTTCGCCTCGCCGGTGTTCGGGCCGAGACCATCAACTCAGCGCGCGAACGCTGGGAGAATGTCGAGTCCTGGCGCCGGGTGGCGGCGGGCGAAGCGCCGATCCTGTACCTCGCGCCAGAACGGTTGATGACCGACCGGATGCTTGCCGCGCTCGCCCGATTGCCGGTCCGGCTGTTTGCCGTCGACGAGGCCCACTGCATCTCCCAATGGGGACCGGCGTTCCGGCCGGAATACGAGGATCTGGCGCGCCTGAAGGATCTGTTTCCCGGCGTGCCCATTGCCGCGCTGACCGCAACCGCCGACGAAGTCACCCGTCAGGACATCGCCGGCCGACTTTTCGACAACGATGCCGAGGTCTTCGTCACCGGTTTCGACCGGCCGAACATCAAGCTCTCGGTCGCGGCCAAGCGTGACTGGCGGCGCCAGATGATGGAATTTCTGGAAGCACGCAAGGGCGAGAGCGGCATCGTCTATTGCCTGTCGCGCAAGAAGACCGATGAGACGGCGGCCTATCTGAGGGACCAGGGTCTCGACGCGCTGGCCTATCACGCAGGCATGGAGAAAGGCGAACGCGAGGCCAATCAAGACGCCTTCATGACCCGGGACGGTGAGGTAATGGTCGCCACCATCGCCTTTGGCATGGGCATCGACAAGCCGGATATCCGCTTTGTGCTGCACGCCGACCTTCCGGGAAGCGTCGAGGCCTATTACCAGGAGATCGGCCGGGCGGGCCGCGACGGGAGCCCCGCCGAGGCGATGATGCTGTACGGCCTCGACGATATCCGGATGCGCCGGGTGTTCATCGAGCAGGAGGAAAGCAGTGACGACCGCCGCCGCCGTGAGCACCAGCGCCTGGGCGCGCTGATCGGCTATTGCGAGGCCCCCGGCTGCAGGCGCCGCACCTTGCTCTCGTATTTCGGCGAGGAAAGCGGCGAGTGCGGCAATTGCGACATGTGCCTCGATCCGGCCGATATTGTCGACGGCACCCTGGAAGCCCAGCAGGTCCTTGGCGTCGTCGCGGCGACGGGACAGCGTTTCGGCGCGAGCCATATCGTCGAGGTGCTGCGCGGGAGCACCGCCGAGAAGATCACGCGCGCCGGACATGACCGACTTTCAGAGCACGGGGCCGGCGCCGGCCGCAAGGCGGAGGAATGGCGCTCGATCATCCGCCAAATGGTCGCGGCAGGCTTCCTGCACATGGACGTGCGGGATTATGGTGGGCTCAAAATCACCAGGCAGGGCGAGGCCTTGCGGCAGGGACGGGAGGTGTTTCGTTACCGCGACGACGTGGTGGCGCGCGCGCCGTCCAAGGCACGGCGAGGGGCAGCGCCATTGGCCTCGGACCTGGACCCGGACGCCTTGCAACTGCTCGCGGAACTCAAGGCGTTGCGCTCTAAGCTCGCGCGCTCGCGGGGCGTGCCGGCCTACGTGATCTTCACCGACAAGGCGCTTCAGGACATGGCCCGCCGCGCGCCGCGCAGCCGCGATGAATTCGCGGAGGTGCACGGTGTCGGGGCGGCGAAGCTGAAGGATTTCGCGGAGCCGTTTCTGAAGGTCATCGCGGCTTCCGCCGGCGATTGAAAGGGTTGCCGCCACCGGCGGCGGGGACGGATACTTGGCGCCTCCGGCGCCGCAACAGTGAGGGGAATGGACCCATGGATCTCGGCTTGAAGGGCAAGAAAGTCATCGTCACCGGTGCCAGCCGGGGGATCGGGCTGTCGATCGCCGATACGTTCGCCAAGGAGGGAGCGGATGTGTCGATCTGCGCGCGCGGCGCTGAAACCCTGGAGGCAGCGCGCAAAAAGATCGCGGCGCGCGGGACCAAGGTCCATGCAAAGACCTGTGACGTTAGCGATGCGGACGCGCTGACCGCTTATATCGAGGCGGCGGCGGGCGCTCTCGGCGGGCTGAACATTCTGGTCAACAACCCCTCGGGTTTCGGGCGCACCGATGACGAGGAGGGCTGGCGCCTGGGCCTGGACGTGGACCTCATGGCGCTGGTCCGCGGCTCCTGGGCGGCGGTGCCCCATATCGAAAAGGCTGGCGGCGGCGCGATCATCCACACCTCCTCGATCTCGGGTCTGACATCGTCCCTACGGACCCCGCCCTATGGTGCGGTGAAGGCGGCGGTGATCCAGTACACCAAGACCCAGGCGCTCCAACTCGCGCCGAAGAACATTCGGGTCAATTGCCTGGCGCCGGGATCGATCGAGTTTCCCGGCGGGACCTGGGACGATGCCAAGAAGAACAATCCCAAACTCTATGATGGGATCAAGCGCTCCATTCCCTTCGGCCGTCTTGGCGAGCCGGACGAGGTCGCCAACCTCGCCGTCTTCCTCGCCTCCGATGCCGCCTCCTGGGTCACCGGGGTTACCATCGCGGTCGACGGCGGGCAGATGCTGTAGCCGTGCCGAGGCGAGGAAGTTGGAGGCTTGCCGTACGGCCCTGCCATCCCACGAGCACCCTCGAGAATTCGATAGTCAGGCGTGGGATGGCGCAGGGAAAGTGGTTGATTATCCAGCTGTTTCGCTCCCTCACACCTCCGCCAGCGCCTTTGCCGCGTCCTTGAAGGCGGCGAGGGTGAGGTTGATGTCCGCCTCGTCATGGGCGAGGGAGATGTAGTATTTGCTGTCGCCCTTGAACACGCCGCGCTCCCGCAGAAGCAAGGTGAAGGCGCGGCCCTTGGCGGCGTCGGCGGCGGCCATGCCACGGTAGTCCTCGACCGGCCCGTCGGTGAAGAACACATCGAACAGAGGCGGCTCGCCGATGACCTTGGCGGCGTGCCCGTTGTCGTGCAACGCGGCTTGAAGACCTTCCATCAAGCGGCGCCCGGTTTCGAAGACTTTCTCGTAGGCACCGGGACGCCTCAGGATCTCAAGGGTTTTCAAGCCCGCGACGGCGGCGACGGGATTGCCGCTGAGGGTACCGATCTGGGGCAGGAAGCCGTCGTCCCCGGCGGTCTCCTTGTCGAAATGCGCCATCAGATCGTCATGGCCGCAGATCGCCGCCAGCGGGAAGCCGCCGCCGATGATCTTGCCGAGCGAGCACATGTCCGGCGTGACCCCGTAATAGGCCTGGGCGCCGCCATAGGCGAAGCGGAACCCGGTGACGATCTCATCGAAGATCAGGGGAATCTCGAACTCGCTGGTCACCTCGCGCAAGGTCTCGAGAAAGCCCGGTTTTGGCGGTAGCAAGCGCTGAAACGGCTCGGCAATAACGGCGCCGAGTTGGTCGTGATACTCGGTGATGATCGCCCGGGCCGTCTCGGCATCGTTGAAGGGGGCGATGATGACCTCGTCGGCGACCTTCTTGGGGATGCCGGGCGTATCGGGGACCGCCTGCGGGAAGTTCGAGCGTTGCTTCGGCGCCATGCTCATCAGGGCATAGTCGTTCATGCCGTGAAAACCACCCTCGAACTTCAGGATCTTATCCCGTTTGCGGTGGGCGCGGGCGGTCCGCATGGCATAGAAGGTCGCCTCGGTGCCGCTACTGACGAACCGCAGCTTGCCGGCACAGGCCATGGCTTCGCAGATCGCTTCGGCAAGCGCGATGCCATGCTCGTTATTGGCAAAGAAGGTGGTTCCCTTCGGGATCTGCTCCTGCACCGCGGCGGTGACCTCGGGATGGTCGTGGCCGACGAACATCGGTCCCGAGCCCAGCAGGAAGTCGACATATTCGTTGCCGCTGATGTCCCAGATGCGGCCGCCCTTGCCCCTGGCGACCACGATATCGCCCGCCATGTTGCCGAAGGAGCCGGCCGGCAGAACCGTGCGTGCCCGATCGATCAACGCCTGTTCCGCCGCGCCGCGTTGCATGCCCGCCATGATTTCCCTCCACAGATATGCGCTCAATCCACTTTAGCAGGACGCCCAGAAATCCAAAGGCCCGACATTGGCCGAATCGCCAATGTTCTTTCTCATGCCGGCGGCAGCCCATAAACTAACAATCCAGCGACGGGGCGGGGGAACGCCGTGCGGGCAAACGAGATAAAACGCGCCATCCATGAGACTTTGGAACTGATTCCGGGACCGGGAGCCGCGCGCCGTTTCGTTCAGGCGGTCATCATCTGCACCATCCTGTTCACGGTGGTCACGGTGATCGCCGGGTCGATGGATATTTTCGACGATGCTGAGCAACGCTGGATCGACCTGCTGACGACGTTGGCAATGCTTCTGTTCGCCGTTGAATTGGTCCTGCGGGTCTGGTTCTTCGATGCCAGCGGGACACGTAAGCGAAACCGGCGTGATCCGATACGCGGTCGTCTGCGATATCTGATCTCGCCGGGCAACATGCTTGATCTGATCGCGTTGCTTCCCCTGCTGCTCGGGATAGAGCCGGAACTGGTCATTTTGCGCACCTTCCGGCTGATGCGGGTGTTGCGTTTCACCCCCTTCGGCGCTGTGGTCGAAAGCCTGGAAGCGGTGTTCTACACCGAACGCCGGGCATTGATCGGCGTCTTCATCATGCTGATCCTGATGCTGGTCGTCGCTTCGACCCTGGTGTTCGTTGCCGAGCGTGAGGCCCAGCCCGAGGCTTTCGCCAGCGTGCCGCACGCCATGTGGTGGGGGCTGGCGACCCTGACGACGGTCGGCTACGGAGACGTGACACCCGTCACTCCGGTTGGCCGGATCATGGGCGGTTTCGTGACCATCATCGGCGTCGGCATGTTCGCGCTGCCAGCCGCGATCCTGGCGTCGGGATACACGAGGGAGTTCCGTCGGCGGGGATTTGTCGAGACCTGGGATCTGGTCGCCGAGGTGCCGCTTTTCTCGGATCTGCCGGCGGCGCGGATCGCCGATCTTGCAGCGATGCTGAAGCCGCGTAGCGCCCGGACCGGGCAGGTCGTGGTCCGCAAGGGCGAGCATGCGGATAGCATGTATTTCGTGGTCAGCGGCGCTTTGGAGGTGGAACTGGAGCCTGGACCGGTGATCCTTCATGCCGGCGACTTCTTCGGGGAAATCGCACTCATTGAGCATGGCGACCGGGTCGCCACGATCATCGCCGTGGAGGATACGCGGCTCCTGGTCCTCGACGCTCAAGACCTCGGCCGGTTCCTCGACAGCAATCCCGAGTTGCGCGAGACTTTGACCCGGGTCAGTGAAGAACGGCAAGCAGGTCATGCGGGACAGCCGATTTGGCCGGTGCAGCGGCGCAACCACGGGGAACCGGTAACCCGTGCCGGTTTGGAGAAGAGGGCCGATCCATGAACGCGGTTGCCGACGGCTTTGCGTCGGACGGGCGGACGGGCCAATGGCCGGAAGGCGCCGCCTATGCCGACGGCGGCTATTGTCCAATTGCCGAGGCGAGGATCTCGGTGCTTGATTGGGGTTTTACCCGGTCGGACGTCTGCTATGACGTGGTGCATGTGAAGAACGGGTCATTCTTCCGCCTAGACGACCATGTCGCGCGGTTTCAGGCCTCGATGGCGGGACTGCGGATGCGCATTCCGCTGGATGCCGAAGGCCTGATCAAGGTGTTGTCGGAATGCGTGCGCCTGACCGGGCATCGGGATTCCTATGTCGCGATGGTCTGCACCCGTGGACTGCCGCCTTACGGTCCCCGTGGCTCAATGGCCAAGTATCAGAACCAGTTTATCGCCTATGCCTTGCCTTGGATCGACGTGCTGTCTCCGGAGATCCAGGAACGCGGCGGCCATGCGATCATCGCCAAGACGCCGCGCATTCCGGCTGATTCCGTCGACCCGACGATCAAGAATTATCACCGTGGCGACATGGTCAAGGCGCTGTTAGAAGCCGAGGACGCCGGGGCCGATACCGCGATCCTTCTGGATCACGACGGGTTCGTCACCGAGGGGCCGGGCTTCAACGTCTTCGTCGTGCGAGACGGCCATGTCCTAACGCCGGACCGGGGAGCATTGGAGGGCATCACCCGCAAGGCAACGCTGGAGCTGTGTGCGGAGCTGGGCCTCAAGGCTGGGGCGGGCCGTCTGCGGACCGAGGATCTGCATGAGGCGGACGAGATTTTTTTGACCACGACGGCCGGCGGAATCATGCCGGTGACGCGGATCGACGGCCGTATTCTGTCGAACGACAGTCCGGGTCCGGTATCGCGAAATCTGAAGGACCTTTACTGGCGCCGTCATGACGAGGGATGGATGGCGACGCCGGTCAACTATGGGGATGGTGGGGCATGAGGTCTGGCCAGGGGGCGAATAAATGACGGGATCTGATGGCGGTGCGGGGCAGGATCTCAGCCTTGTCGAGATGTTCGAAAGCCACACCGGAAACAAAAGCGACAAGTGGAACCACTATCCCGAGATCTACGAGCGCCATCTCTCGGCTTTGCGCGGCCGCCCGGTCTCGTTGCTCGAGATCGGCGTTTTCAACGGCGGATCGCTGCAGATCTGGCGGCGCTATTTCGGCGCGCAGGCGCGCATCGTCGGTGTCGATATCGACCCGACCAGCTCGCTGCTGATCGAGGACGAGGCGGAAATCCTCATCGGCGATCAGGCGGACCCGGCGTTTCTTGACAGCTTGAAAACCCGGATGCCCCAGCTTGACGTGGTCATCGACGATGGCGGCCACAAGGCCCATCAGCAGATCGCAACCTTCGAGGCCCTGTATCCGCATCTTGCGGAAGGCGGGATCTATATCGTCGAGGATCTGCACACCAGCTATTGGCCGCATTTCGGCGGCGGGTTCGGGCGCGAGTCGTTTATCGAGCGGGCCAAGCGCCTGATCGATCTGCTGCATGAATGGTACTGGTACAATCCGAACTTCGAATCCTACATCAAGCCGCCCGCGGACCGGCCCCAGCCGATGCCGACCGGGGACTTCGCCAATACCACCTTCGGCCTGCATTTCTACGACAGCATGCTGGTGATCGAGAAACGCAGCCAGCCGGAGCCCTGGTTGCGTCTCTATGGCCAGATCAGCCGGGAGGAGGTGCTGCAGAGACGGGCGCTGAAAGCCCTCGAAGAAGGCGGTGACGAAGATCTGGACCTGCCGTGAGAATTGCGGGACGAGCCGGGGTATTATTCTCGGCGACAGAGGCGGCCGCGCGTCGATCAACTTGCGTTAGGAAAAGCGAAACATGAGTGACGGATTGGTGAAGTATGAGTCGAATGAACGGATCGCGTTGATCACCATCAACCGTCCGGAGAAGATGAACGCGCTGTCCAACGCGCTGGTGGCCGATTTGCGCGATGCCTTCATCCGCTTTCGGGAGTCAGACGACCGGTGCGCGGTCTTGACCAGTTCGGGCGACAAGGCGTTCTCGGTCGGCGCCGACATCAAGGACCCTCCGGTCGACCCGGATCTCTGGGAATGCATGCCCGGCGTCGGTGTGATCACCGACAAGCCGGTGATCGCGGCGGTAGCGGGCTACTGTGTCGGCGGTGCCTTCTGCCTTGTGCAGTTCTGTGATCTCGCGGTGGCGGCGGAGAACACGGATTTCTTCTATCCCGAGGCTCAACTGGGGTTCTGCGGCGGTCTCATCGCCAGTGTCGCCGCCCGCATTCCGCACAAGATCGCCATGGAATTCATGCTGACCGGCAAGCATTTCAGTGCCGAGCGGGCCTACGAGGTCGGGATGGTCAACAAGGTCGTCCCGGTCGTCCAGAAGGTCGAGGCGGCGATGGAATACGCCCGCATCCTCGCGGACAGCTCGCCGATGGTGGTGGGCATGCTGAAGCGTTTCGTGCGCGACACGGTGACAGCGAAGGGCCCGTCGGAACAGCATGCCCTAGCGCGCGGCGAGTTGCTGGCGATCCGGCGCAGCGAGGACCAGAAGGAAGGCGGCGCCGCCTTCCGCGAAAAACGCAAACCGGTCTTCAAGGGGCGCTGAGGATAGGGGCGGCTAAGGCCAGGAGAATTTTCCGTCGCCCTGCCTTTCGCCAGGGCGACGGGAGGCGTGCGGTGTTCGGGATCGCCCCGCCGCAACGTCATCCAGGCAGGCTGGATTCACCCATCAGATAGGTATCGACGGCGCGGGCGGCCTGGCGGCCCTCGCGGATTGCCCAGACGACCAGCGACTGGCCGCGGCGCATGTCGCCGGCGGCAAACACACCTTCGCGGGAGGTCCTGTAGTCCTCCTCATTGGCGAGCACATTGCCGCGCGCATCCTTTTCGACGCCGCAGCCATCGACCGCGCCGTCATGCCGCGGGTGCAGGAAGCCCATCGCCAACAACACCAGATCCGCCTTGATCTCGAACTCGGTGCCCGGAACCTCAACCATCGACATGCGCCCGTCGGCACCGGTTTCCCACTGGTTGCGGATCAGTTCGATGCTCGTGACCCGTCCGCCGTCACCCTTGAAGGCACGGGTGGAGATCGACCAGTCCCGCTCGGCCCCTTCGAGATGGGAGGAGGAGGTGCGCAGTTTCATCGGCCAGTTCGGCCAGGTCAGCGCCTTGTTCTCAGCTTCCGGCGGCTTGGGCATGATTTCGATCTGGGTCACCGAGGCGGCGCCCTGACGGATCGAGGTGCCGACGCAGTCGGACCCGGTATCGCCGCCACCGATCACCACCACATGCTTGCCGCCAGCCAGGATCGGACGGTTGTCCCCGATATGCTCTTCGGCCACCCGGCGATTCTGCTGGGTCAGGAAATCCATGGCGAAATGGACGCCGTCCAGCTCGCGGCCGGGGGTTGTCTCCATGTCGCGCGGCACCTCGGAGCCGCCGGTCAGCACCACCGCATCATGGTCAGACAGGACCTCATCGACCGAAATCGTCACGCCGACCTCGACATTGGAGCGGAACTCCACGCCCTCGGCCAGCATCTGCGAGAGCCTACGGTCGATCAGGTGCTTCTCAAGCTTGAAATCGGGGATGCCATAGCGCAGCAGCCCGCCAAGCCTGGCATTGCGTTCGTACAGCGTCACCGCATGGCCGACCCGGGCCAATTGCTGGGCACAGGCGAGGCCCGCCGGGCCGGACCCGACGACCGCGACACGCTTGCCGGTACGGCGCTGCGAGATCTTCGGTTCGATCCAGCCTTCTTCCCAGCCCCGGTCGATGATCGCGCATTCGATGTTCTTGATGGTGACCGGATTGTCGGTGATGTTGAGCGTGCAGGACGCCTCGCACGGCGCCGGACAGATCCGGCCGGTGAACTCCGGGAAATTGTTGGTCGCGTGCAGCGCGTCGAGGGCGGCCCGCCAGTTCCCGTCATAGACCAGGTCGTTCCAGTCCGGGATCAGGTTGTTCACCGGACAGCCATTGTGACAATACGGGATGCCGCAATCCATGCACCGGGCCCCTTGCTCGCGCAATTGTTCCTCGGGCAGGGGAATGACGAATTCCCGGTAATGCCTGATGCGTTCGCCGACCGGCGCGTAAGAGCTGTCGCGGCGCGCGATCTCCTTGAAACCCGTAATCTTACCCATGTCTATTCACCCGCCGCGACGGTGGCGCCTTCCAAGGTTCCGTGCGCCGAGGCCGCCTTCAGCTCCTCGAGCGCGCGCCGGTAGTCGGTCGGGAAGACCTTCACGAACATCGGCAGATAGTGATCCCAGAGATCGAGGATACGCCGGGCCAGATCGCTCCCGGTGTACTCGGCGTGCTTCTCGATCATGAACCTGAGGCGGCGCGCATCGTCGCGGGTCATATCCGCCATGACGTCCCCGCCGCTGGTCGGGCCGTTTTCGTCGAAATGCTCAAGGTCGACCATGGATCGGTTGCAGCGCTCCTCGAAATCGCCGTGCTCGTCCAGGACATAGGCAATGCCGCCGCTCATTCCGGCGGCGAAGTTGCGGCCGGTCTGGCCGAGCACCACGACCACGCCTCCGGTCATGTACTCGCATCCATGATCGCCGACACCCTCGACCACCGCGTTGACGCCCGAATTGCGCACCGCGAACCGCTCGCCGGCAACGCCGCGGAAGTAGCATTCTCCCTCGATCCCGCCGTAAAGCACGGTGTTGCCGACGACGATGTTCCTTTCCGGCGCGAAATTGCCGGCCTTCGCCGGATAGATGATCAGCCGGCCACCTGACAATCCCTTGCCGACATAGTCATTGCCGCCGCCTTCAAGTTCCAGCGTGACGCCCTTGGCCGCGAACGCGCCGAAGCTCTGTCCCGCGCTGCCCTTGAACTTGACGTGGATTGTTCCATCGGGAAGCCCGGCATGGCCGTACTTCTTGGCGATCCGGCCTGACAGCATGGCGCCGACGGTGCGGTTGGTATTGGCCACCGGTGTCTCGATGCGCACCGGGGTCCCGGACTCCAGCGCCGGCGCGGCCTTCTCGATCAGCATGTTGTCGAGCGCCTTGTCGAGGCCGTGATCCTGATCCTCGCATTGCCGTATGGCCACGCCCGGGCCCGGCGTGATCGAATGCAGGATGCGCGAAAGATCCAGGTTGCGGGCTTTCCAGTGTTCGATCACGCTGCGCGTGTCGAGATGGTCGCGCCGTCCGATCATGTCGTCGAAGCGCCGGAAACCCATGGAGGCCATCAGTTCCCGCACTTCCTCGGCAAGGAAGGTGAAGAAGTTGATGACGTGCTCCGGCTGACCGGTGAACAGCTTGCGCAGTTCGGGGTCCTGGGTAGCGACGCCCACCGGGCAGGTGTTCAGATGACACTTGCGCATCATGATGCAGCCGGCGGAGACCAGCGCCGCCGTGGCGATGCCGAACTCGTCTGCGCCGAGCAGGGCGCCGATCACCACGTCGCGCCCGGTCCGGAAGCCGCCGTCCACCTGGACCGCGATCCGGCCGCGCAGCCGGTTGCGCACCAGCGTCTCATGGGTCTCGGCGAGGCCGATTTCCCACGGGCTGCCGGCATGCTGGATCGAGGTTATCGGGCTGGCGCCGGTGCCGCCCTCGAAACCCGAGATCGTCACATGATCGGCATGGGCCTTCGCGACGCCGGCGGCGACGGTGCCGACCCCGAGTTCGGAGACCAGCTTCACGCTGACCCGGGCCTCCGGGTTCACGTTCTTGAGGTCATGGATCAACTGCGCCAGATCCTCGATCGAGTAGATGTCGTGATGCGGCGGCGGCGAGATCAGTCCGACACCGGGGTGGAGCGCCGAACCCGCCTGATCCAGGCATCCACTTTGTGGCCGGGAAGCTGTCCGCCTTCGCCGGGCTTGGCGCCTTGGGCCATCTTGATCTGGAGATCGGTTGCGTTGACCAGATACTCGGTGGTCACGCCGAAGCGGCCTGACGCGACCTGCTTGATCCGCGAGACCATGTTGTCGCCGTTCGCGAGCGGCTTGAAGCGCTTTTCGTCCTCGCCGCCTTCGCCGCTGTTGGAACGCCCGCCGATGCGGTTCATCGCGATCGCAAGCGTGGTATGCGCTTCCCAGGAGATCGAGCCGAAGGACATGGCGCCGGTGGCGAAACGCTTGACGATCTCGCTTGCCGGTTCGACTTCCTCCAGCGGGACGGGATTGTCCGAGAATTTGAGATCGAACAGGGCGCGGATATTGCGCAGCTTGCGGTCCTGGTCGTTCATCTTTTTGGCATAGGCGCGATAGCGGTTCTGATCGCCGGACCGGGCGGCATGCTGCAGCAGGCCGATGGTCTCCGGCGTCCAGGCATGGGTCTCGCCACGCAGCCGGAACGCGAGGTCGCCGCCGATATCGAGGGCACCGCTGAACTGCAGCACACCCTGATAGGCGATGGCGTGCCTGCGCGCTGCCTCCTTGGCGATCTCGGCAAGGCCGATGCCGCCGACGGCGCATTTCGTGCCGGTGAAATACCGGGCCAAGAGATCGTCCGACAGGCCGACCGCGTCGAAGATCTGCGCACCGCAATAGGACTGGTAGGTCGAAATCCCCATCTTGGAGATGACCTTCAGTATGCCCTTGTCCAGCGCCTTGATGTAGTTGGCGTGAAGCTTCTCTACCTCGGCGCCCAGGCGCGGCGCCTGATCGGAAAGGGTATCGAAGGCCAGGTACGGGTTGATCGCCTCGGCGCCGAAACCGGCGAGCAGGCAGAAATCATGCACCCGCCGCGCCTCGCCGGTTTCCACGACCAGACCGGCGCTGGTCCGAAGCCCTTCGCGGATCAGATGGTGGTGCACGCCCGCGGTCGCGAGTAGCGAGGGGATCGGGATGTGGTCGGCATTCACGTCCCGATCGGAAAGGATCAGGATGTTGTAATCGCCCTTAACCGCGTCTTCGGCTTCCCGGAACAGCCTTTCCAAGGCCGCTTCCATGCCTTCGGCCCCGTCGCCGGCGGGATAGGTGATGCTCAGCGTGATGGCGCGGAAGGTGTTGTCCACGTGGTTCTCGATCTGGCGGATCCGTTCCAGATCGAGATTGCTGAGAATGGGTTGACGCACTTCGAGCCGGTGGCGCGCGTTTACGCCCTCCAGTTCGAGCAGGTTCGGCCGCGGGCCGATCAACGAGACCAGCGACATCACCAGTTCCTCGCGGATCGGATCGATCGGCGGGTTGGTGACCTGCGCGAAACATTGCATGAAGTAGTCGAACAGCAGCTTGGGCCGGTCCGACAGAACCGCGATGGGCGTATCGCGGCCCATGGAGCCGATCGGATCGTCGCCCTGCAGGCCCATCGGGTTCAGGAACTGCTTGATGTCCTCTTGGGTGTAGCCGAAGGCCTGCTGACGGTGCAGCAGCGTATCGGCATCCGGCGACATCGCGCCGATCTCCTCCGGCAGATCCTCGAGATGGATCTGGATGCGGTCGAGCCATTCCTGATAGGGATGCGCCGAGGCAAGCTGCGCCTTCAGTTCCTCGTCGCCGATGATCCGGCCTTCCTCGAGGTCGATCAGCAGCATCTTTCCGGGCTGCAGCCGCCATTTCTGGACCACATTGTCGTCCGGAACCGGCAGCACGCCGTCCTCGGAGCCCATGATCACCAGATCGTCGCTGGTCACCACATAGCGCGCCGGACGGAGGCCGTTGCGGTCCAGTGTCGCGCCGATCTGCTTGCCGTCGGTAAAGGCGATGGCCGCCGGGCCGTCCCAGGGTTCCATCAGGGCGGCGTGATACTCATAGAAGGCGCGCCTGGGCGCATCCATCAGCGGATTGTTGTTCCATGCCTCGGGGATCATCATCATGACCGCGTGGGACAGCGAATAGCCGCCGGCGACCAGCAGTTCCAAGGCGTTGTCGAAGGTTGCGGAATCCGACGCGCCGTCGCCGATCAGCGGCCAAAGCTTGTCGAGATCCGCGCCGAGAATGCTCGACGCCATGGTCGCCCGCCGCGCCGCCATCCAGTTGATGCTGCCGCGACCGTGTTGATCTCGCCGTTGTGGCATAGCAGCCGGAACGGCTGGGCCAGCTTCCAGGACGGAAAGGTGTTCGTCGAGAACCGCTGGTGGACCAGCGCCAGCGCCGATTCCGCCCGCTCGTCATGCAAGTCCGGGTAATAGACCGGCAGGTTGCCGGACAGAACCATCCCCTTGTAGACGATGGTGCGGGACGACATGGAGGTGATGTAGAAGACGCCGGTCTCGTCGCCCTCGCCATGCCGGGACGGGTACCAGATCTTCCCATGGGACTGTTTGCGCATCACGAACAGCTTGCGCTCGAAGGCGTCCTGGTCGGTCATTCCGGCCGGTGGCGCGACCACGATCTGACGGATGATCGGCTCTTCGTCGAGAACGCTCTCGCCAAGGCAGGAATTGTCCGTCGGAACGTCGCGCCAGCCGAGAATGCTCGCGCCTTCGGCGGCAATCGCGCGTTCGATGCTGGTGATGCAGCGATCCCGGGATCTCTTGAGTCGCGGCAGGAAAACCATGCCGACGCCATAGCCACCCGGCGCCGGCAGGGTCACGCCCTGGGCGGCCATTTCCTCGCGGATGAGGCGGTCGGGAATCTGGATCAGGATGCCGGCGCCGTCACCGGCCAGGGGATCGGCACCGACGGCTCCGCGATGGTCCAGATTGACAAGGATCTGGAGCCCCTGGCGCACGATTTCATGACTTTTTCGGCCCTTGATATTGGCGATGAAACCAACACCACAATTGTCATGTTCGTGATCGGGGTCGTAGAGACCAGCGGGTTGTCTTTGATCAGAACCGTGCATCGCCTTGGTATCCGACTAATCTACTCGTTTCACCCTTTAAGGTCGCGTCCGCGGCCCGACCGGGCTTAGCCGGCCAAAGTCAACGTTGCATGGTTCGCGACCTCCTCTCGAAGGAGCCTTGACGCACCGCGTCAAACGTGCGGGTCTTATCAAGAATGCCAATCTATAGCAAATTTCGCGTTTGTCACGGCTCGGCGCGCCATGGAACCGAATTTGGCCAAGTTCCAGGCTTTTTAGAGTTGTTTCCGACCTGGAAATTCTGAATTTCGCCGGAATTCGGCAAAATCTATCCCGTCCAGGCAGGCCTCACGGAAACCGTTTCAGGATCATCGCCTGGAACGCGTTCGAGATCGCCTTGTCGTGCGGCAGCTTGTACGGGAAATTGCGGGCATGGTCGAAACTGTGCCGCATCGCCGGATTGAGTTCGTAGATGAATAGCGTTCCGTCGGCGTCGATGGTGAAGTCCATGCCGAAGAACTCGAGCCCCGTTCGCTCCGCGACGGTTTCGATGCGGTCCACATTGTCCGCGCCGACATAGCTTTTCCAGTCCGCGAGAAACCGCTTTTCCTCGGCCATGAGCGTTTCGTCGCCGCGCATGATGATCTTGCGGTTGCCGCCATGGACGTTCCAGACCTTGTCGAGATGGCAAACCACCGGGAAAAACGCGCCATCGATATGGAACAATCGAAGTTTGCGGAACAGGCGGTCCTTCCAGAGGATCTTGCGGTACGCGATCACGAAATACGTCGAGTTCAGACGTTCTTGCACATATTCGTCCAAATCCGCACGGCTACGGATGCGGGCGAAACTGCGCCCGGTCTGGGTCCCAACCCGCCGGATCAGATAGGGATAGGTGAATTCCAGCTCCTCGATCTTGCGCGAGACCTTGTCGGGGGAGGCGTTCTCGAAACGGATCCGCTCGGTGCGCGGAAAGGTCAGCCCGTCGATGTCGGCCAGCCGTTCGGCATTCCGGTCGCGGGCGGTCTCGGCGACGCGTTCGGGACGGTTGATGATGGTCTCGTCCGGATGTTGTTTCAGGTATTCGGCCAGGCTTTTCAGCGACGAGCCTTCGACATCGGCATCGGCGATGGTGTTCAGGATCAGCGCATGGGGCGGCAGGATCTCCGGCTTTAGGATGTTGTCCCGGGAGATCGTGAAGCGGTGGACCTGAAACGGCGGATCGAGCAGGAGGAACTTGGTGGTGAAATGGCCGCCGCGCAGTTTCGTGCCGACCGACCCTTTGGAACTGCCGCTGAGCATGATGAGGGTCTTGTCGAAGCCGCGGATCTGCAGGACGGCCTGCGGCTGCTGCGCCTTGGGCAAGTCGGCGCCATAGGGATCGAGTTCCACCGGGGCCCGCTCGTAGAAATCCCGCATGATGCGCCGGCCGCGCCTCGGATGACCGAAATGGTTGGCGATCGCCGCCAGACCCTTATGGGCTTGTGGATGCGCCTGATCGGCGACCGCGACCTTGGCGAATTCCAGCGATGCTTCCTGGAGTTTGTCCTGGCAAAGCAAGGCATCGGCCAGCGCCGCGCGGGCGCCGATATCCTTTTCGTCGGCTTGAAGCCGTCGGCGCGCCTCGCGTTCTCGCGTCACGTGCTTGCTGGGTGACTGTTCTGGCAGCGCGCTCGTTCCATCGACTTTCACGTTCAGGTCTATGATAGACGTTTCGACTACCCGACCTGTTCCGCCCGCCGGACCCGATATTTCTACGGCTCCAGTCTAAACGCACGATCCGTCCGGGGAAAGGATCTGTCAACTTTTAGTGAAATTTCGTTGTAGGTTATTTTCGATTGCAGCGTAATCGTCATGGGCTTGCGCGATCCGAATAATTTTGGAATTGCCGCCGCCGCACTATCCTGTGACGGTCGTGGCCACTTTCAAATGCCGTTGGAGCTTGTGTCATGGGAATTGATCCATTCGAGCGGGTCGCGATCGGCGATACTGGTGTCGCGATCAGTCGTTTGGGCCTGGGTGGCGTCTTCGTCGGCGGGCGCGAGTTGGATGACGGGTCGAGCGCCGCCTATGAAACCGCTCTGGCCACGCTCGATCATGCCTACGAGATTGGCGTGCGGTATTTCGACACGGCGCCGCTGTACGGCCAGGGACGCAGCGAAAAACGGTTCGGCAAGGTGCTCGGACGCCGTCCGCGGAACAGCTTCGTTCTTTCCACCAAGGTCGGGCGTCTGCTGGTGCCGGATGACGAGAATCCGGGACATTGGCCGGAGGACGATCTTCCGCGCCTGAAAGCGCGGTTCGATCTCTCGCGTGACGGGATCTTTCGCGCCATGGAGGAAGGTCTGGAGCGGCACGGCCTCGGGCATGCCGAAATTCTCTACCTGCATGACCCCGACGTTGAGAATCTGGAAAGTGACGCCGTCGCGACTGCTTTCCCGGCGCTTCTGGAAATGAAGCAGCAGGGGATCGTCAAGGCGATCGGAACCGGCATGAACCAGTGGGAGATGCCGGCGCGTTTTCTGGAACGCTTCGATCTCGATGTGATTCTGTTGGCGGGACGCTATACCCTGCTGGACCAGGTCGCCTATCCGGAGTTCCTGCCGCTTTGCCTCAAGAAGGGGGTGAAGATCGTCACAGGTGGGCCGTTCAATTCCGGTATCCTCGCCGCTTCGGATCTCGACCAGCCGGTGTGGTTCAACTATCGCCAAGCCGCGCCCGAGTGGATCGCCAAGGCGAAGGCTCTGAAAAGCGTCTGCGCGCGCCATGGGGTCGATCTGCGGGCCGCCGCCCTGCAGTTCCCTCTGGCGCATCCCGCCGTCGCCTCGGTAATCCCTGGCGCGGCCAGCCCGGCCCAGGTCGAGGAGAACGCCGCGCTGATCCGGGCCGACATCCCGGCGGACCTCTGGACCGAAATGAAGCACGAAGGCCTGATCCCGGAAGACGCGCCGACGCCCTGAGTCAGCCTCAAACCGTCGTCCCCGTCTTCTTGATGTCGCCCTGCCTTTCGCCAAGCCGACGACGATATGTGCTTTTGGTCTCCGAGGCTTAATTCTGGACCATGCCTTCTGTGCATCGTTCACTGGAATCCGCCTCGTGCTTATTGACCCAAGGCCCCTACCGCGTTTGCTCCCAGCGGGCTAGTCTGGCCGACCTTTCCGGGCCGACCGGCATTCGGATCACCTAATATTGGCGCAAGCAGGGAGTGGACCCATGAACGGGATTGACTATATCGCCCAGATCCTGAAGCAGGAGGGCGTTGAGTGGATGTCCTGCTTTCCGAGCAACCCGCTGATTTCCGCCGTCGCCAAGATCGGGATTCGCCCGATCGCCTTCCGTCATGAGCGCGGTGCCATGATGGCCGCCGACGGGTTCAGCCGGATCAGCGACCGCCAACGCTTCGGCGTGGTCGCGGTTCAGTCCCAGGCTGGCGCCGAGAATATCATGGGCGGGCTCTCGCAGGCCTTTGCGGACAACATTCCGGTCCTGGTCATGCTGGGTGGTAACAGCCTCAACCAGCTTTCGGTCCGTCCGAACTTCAATGCAGCCCAGCGCATGCAGGGCTGGGCCAAGCAGATAGAGACGATCTATTCGCCGAGCCAAGTCGGCGACGTGATGCGCCGGGCTTTCCACGCGCTGCGCAACGGCAGCCCGGGTCCGGTGGTGGTCGAGCTTACCCAGGACGTCTGCAGCCAGGAGGTGCCGGAGGCGGCCCAAAACTACAGATCGCCGAAACTCACCCGGCAGCGGCCCGAGGCGAGTGACATTTCAGCGGCCGTCGACGCGCTGCTGAAGGCGAAGAAACCGGTGATCTGGGCCGGCGCCGGCGTACTGTTCTCGCGCGCGACCGAGGAACTCCGGGAACTGGCGGAACTGACCGCGATACCGGTGTTCTGCACCATGCCCGGCAAGTCGGCGATGGACGAGCGGCATCCCCTGGCGCTCGGCGCCGGCAGCGGAACCACCACCAAGGCCGCCCATGTCTGGCTGTCGGAGAGCGACGTTCTGCTCGGCCTCGGCACCAGTCTTACCCGCTCGCCCTACGGACAGGGTATTCGCGGGGCCAAGACCATCATCCACAACACCGTCAACCCCGACGACATCAACAAGGATGAAGCGGCGGCGGTCGGCCTCGTTGGCGACACGCTGTTGACCATCCAGGCCCTGATCGACGAGGTGAAGTCACGCACCGGCGGCAAGGGGGCCGGCGACCGCGCCAAGACCGAAGCCGCCGTGGCGGCGGTCAAGGCGGAGTGGCTGGCCGAATGGAACCCGGTCCTGAACTCGGACGAGGAGCCGCTCAGCTACTACCGGGTGATCCACGAGTTGAACCGGAATCTCGATCTGGAGAACAGCATCGTCACCCACGATGCCGGCGCGCCTCGGGACTCGATCGTGCCGTTCTATACCGCCACGACGCCGCACAGCTACATCGGCTGGGGCAAGACCACGCATCTCGGCTTCGGCATTCCGCTCATGATCGGCGCGAAGATGGCCGAACCGAACAAGTTCTGCCTGAATTTGATGGGCGACGGCGCGTTCGGGATGTCCGGCACCGATATCGAGACCGCCGCGCGGTCCGGCGCCGCGATCACCACTGTCCTGCTGAACAACAGCGCCATGGCGACCTATTCCGGGCCGACCCAGGGCACGATCGGGCCCGAAGCGCGCGAGACCTACGGGGTCTCGACCATGCATGGCGATTACGCCAAAATCGCCGAGGGGATGGGGGCGGTCGGCATCAAGGTGGCCAAAGTTTCAGAGATGGGGCCGGCGCTGCATGAGGCGCGGCGGCTGAACGGGCAGGGACGTACGGTCCTGATCGAGGTCGCGGCCAATGTCGAGGAACGCCGCTCCAGATTCGTGCCGCGGTGACGGTGCGGAGAACGGGAAGGGGAACGCGATGAGCACCAAGGGTGTGGCCTATGTCATGGGGGCGTATGAGCACCCGACGCGATTGGCGACCGACAAGTCGATCGCGCAGCTTCATGCCGAGGTCGCCAAGGGCGCGCTTGAGGATGCCGGGCTGACCAAGGACGACGTGGACGGGTATTTCTGCGCCTCCGACGCGCCGGGCCACGGGCCACTCAACATGGTCGACTACATGAACCTCCGGGTCCGGCATGTGGATGCCACCAACACTGGTGGCTCCTCGCACATGATCCATGTCGCCCACGCGGCCCAGGCGATCGCCGCCGGCAAATGCTCGGTGGCGCTGATCACGCTCGCCGGCCGGCCGCGCAGCCAGGGCCAGGAACGCGGCATGATCCCACGCGCCGACAACCCGCTTCAGGCGGACTTCCAATGGGAGAACCCGTACGGGATCACCACGGCCAACATCTATGCCATGGTCGCGATGCGGCACATGCATGAGTTCGGCACCACGAGCGAGCAACTCGCCTGGGTCAAGGTCGCCTGCTCGCACCATGCCCAGCACAACCCTAACGCCATGCTGCGGGACGTGGTCACGGTCGAGGATGTGGTGAACTCGCCAATGATCACCGACCCGCTGCACCGCCTCGATTGCTGCGTGATCAGCGATGGTGGCGGCGCGCTGGTGGTGACGAGCAAGGAGGTCGCCAAGAGCCTGAAGCGTCCGCTGGTGAAACTGATCGGTGCCGGCGAGGCGCCAAAGGGCCAGATGGCGGGCGCGGTCGATCTCTCCTATTCCGGTGCCGCCTGGTCAGGGCCGCGCGCCTTCGCCGAGGCGGGGGTCGGCCACAAGGACATCAAATACGCCTCGATCTATGACAGCTTCACCATCACCGTCGTCATGCAGATTGAGGATCTCGGCTTCTGCGGCAAGGGCGAGGGCGGCAAGTTCGTCTCCGACGGCAATCTGATCGCCGGGGTCGGCAAGTTCCCGATCAACACCGACGGCGGTGGGCTCTGCAACAACCATCCGATGAACCGGGGCGGCATGACCAAGGTGATCGAAGCGGTGCGTCAATTGCGCGGCGAGGCGCATCCGGCGGTGCAGATCCCGAATTGCGACATTGCCCTAGCGCACGGCACCGGCGGCGGCCTCGGCACCCGGCACGGCAGCGCCACACTGATCTTCGAGCGGGAGTAGGACTTATGAGCGAACGCAAGGTTCCCGATCCCAATCCCAACCCGGAAACCGAGGTGTTCTGGGAGGCGGCGAAAGAAGGCAAGTTCCTGCTCCGTTATTGCGGCGATTGTGGAAAAACTCACTGGTATCCGCGCGCGATTTGCCCACATTGTTTTAGCGGTAACTCCGAATGGCGCGAAGCGTCGGGCAGGGGCACCATCTATACCTACAGCGTCACCCGGCGGACCGACCCGCAATACGCCATCGCCTATGTGACCTTGGAGGAGGGGCCGACGATGATCTCGAACCTTGTCGATTGCTCCTTCGATGATCTTTCGATCGGCCAGGCGGTGGAGGTGACGTTCAAGCAAAGCGTCGGCGGCTTTGCCGTGCCGATGTTCAAGCCCGCGGGCTAGCGGTGCCCGAGTCGCATCGTCGAGGCATAAGCTGGTCGGATCCCCGTTCGGAAGGATCGGAGCAATCCGGAAAACCGGATGCCGATACCGTCGACGCGACTCTCACCACGCGGGCGGAGTTGGCGTGTCTGCGCATTCTGGGTCGCAACGCCATTCCGTCGATCTCGACGAACATTGTGCTCTCCGGCCTGGTGGCCGTGGTTGCATGGTTTCAAGGCCTTGAAGTCCAGGCGATCGTCTGGTTCGCGGTAGGAACGGCGGTGAACCTGGTTCGCATCGCCCTTACGCTCACCTTCAAGCCGAATCGGGAAATCTCTCTCGCCAAGGTCCAGTTGTGGCAGCGGCTGTACACGTTGCTGGCGGCGCTGAGCGGCAGTGTTTGGGGCGCTGTCGGATTTCTTTTCATCTTTCCGGATCAGCCCAATGCCGCGATGTTCTTCACCGTCATCGTCGCGGGCATCACGGCTGGGGCGGTCTCGAGTTCCTCACCGCACTTCCCGGCGCTGGCGCTTTTTCTCGCGCCCGTGCTGCTTCCGCTCGCTTTGGCATTCGCGTTACGCCAGGAACCCTTGTTTTACGTGATCGCCGGAACCTTGGTGATGTATCTCGTCATGCTTCTGTTCACGGGGAAGAACATCAGTCTCACGTTGCGCCAGTCACTGGAAAGCCGTTACCGCCAAGAGTCATTGGTGGACGACCTGGTGCGGGCCCGCGACGCGGCGGACGCGGCCAACAGGGCGAAGACCGGATTTCTGTCCTCGATCAGCCAGGAGATTCGGGCGCCACTAAACGATATCCTTTCGACAGTGCGGATGTTGCGGCAGACCGACCTCAATCAGTACCAGCGCGGGCGGCTCGACAATGCGTGGAAATCCTGCAACGCGCTCGACGCCCTGATCGGCGACATCCTCGATATGGGGCGTATCGAGGACGGAACGGTAGAGATCGAAACGGTTCCGTTCGACCTGCGTGAACTGGTTGACCGTTCTCGGGAGGTTTTCGAGAAGCAGGCTGCGGAAAAGAACCTCGCTTTCACCGTCGAAAGCTCGCTTGGACCGGCGGAGTTGGTTGAGGGGGATCCCACCCGGATCAGACAGGTCTTGTGGAATCTGTTGAGCAACGCGATCCGTTTCACGCCGATGGGTTCCGTAGCCCTGTCCATCGGATGGATTGATCCAAGCGATGGACCCGCCACGGAGACCGAGCGCTCGGTGCTGCGGATACGTGTTGCGGATACCGGGGTTGGCATAGGTGTCGAATCCCCCGAGGTACTTTTCGACCCGCTGTTGCAATCGGACGCCTCGACCAGCCGCGAGTTCGGCGGTTCCGGTCTAGGACTGTCGATCGTCAAAAATCTCCTCGACCTCATGCACGGCGAGGTTTCGGTAACCAGCGAGTTCGGACAGGGAAACACATTCACGGTCTTGCTTCCGCTGGTCCGCCTCGATCCGGACCGCAGTTAAGCGGCTAGCCGGTCCTCAGGCGTCTCGTCGCGTCATTGTCGACGTTCCGGCCGTCCGGTGTGATCGCCACACCATAATCGCGGGCCGCCCCTTCCGCGCTCACCACTCCGTCGCGGACATCGCGCAGGACCAGGCCCGGCGCCCGTTCGAACGGATTGCCCCAGCCGCCGCCGCCCGGGGTATGGGCGATCAGACGCGCCGGGCCGAGACGGCGGACGCCGTATTTCGGCGGGACGAATTCGGCGCCGTCCACCGGGCACACCCATTGCTCGCCGACCCGGCCGGCGCCGCCGCCCAGCACGCCATAACCGGAAGGGGTGTCCAGGCCCTCCGCCCGGAACGACCAGGTGGTGGGAACCAGGATGTCGGCCTCGTAGCACACGCCGGAGCCGCCGCGCCGCTTGCCCGGTCCGCCCGCGTCCGTGCGGAACTCCCAGCGCTGGTAGCGGACGTCGAAAAGCTGCTCGTGAAACTCCAGATTGGGAATGTCCAGCCCGCCGAGCGAGATCAGATGACCCATTTGGGGAAAACCGTCGCGCTCCGCCGTGGCGCCGGGCGATCCCATGGCGTGCCATTGATACATTACCCAGGAACTGCCGTCGGGATTTTTGGCGGTGACGTGATTATGGGTGGTCTTGGACCAGCCGGCGCAAGCGCGCGACGGGTCCGCCTCGGCGAGCGCCCGCCAGACCGCGTGGGTGATCTCGTGGGCGACGAAGACCGTGTTCATGGTCATCGGCGCGGGTGGGCGGGCGTTCACGATGCTGCCCTCCGGCGCGATCACGGTGACGCACCGGTACGTGCCCTCGTTGCGCGGGATGTCGGTATCGAAGAATGAGGACAGCGCCAGAAAGGCTGCTGAGTAGGTATTGGCGAGGGACGAGTTCTTGAACCCAGTCATCTGCGGATCGCTCTCGGAGAAGTCCAACGTCACGGCGTCCCCGGCGACGGTCATCTTCACCCGGATCGCGACGTCGACTTTCTGGAAGCAGTCGTTGTCCGTGTGGTCCTCGCCGTAATAAACCCCGTCGGGCAGCGCGCGGATCGCCTCGCGCATCCGGGCATCGGCATGGTCAAGGACGCCGGCCAGATGCTCGAAATAGGATTCGAGGCCCAGTTCTTCGGCGAGCGCCGTGACCCGTTCCTCGCCTACCCTGGTGGAGCCGAGCATCGCCCGCAGATCGCCGTCCAGCATCTCCGAGGTACGCGAGTTGATCAGCAGCAGCTTCCAGACATCGTCGCGAACCTCGCCCCGGTCGATCAGCTTCATCACCGGCAGGCGGATGCCCTCCTGCCAGATCTCGGTCGCCTCCGGGTTGTAGGTGCCGGCGAGGCCGCCGCCAATATCGGACTGATGCGCCCGGTTGCAGCAGAACCCGGCGAGCCGGGCCGGGGTGCCGACGAAGATCGGCCGGGCGATTACCCAGTCCGGCAGATGGTTGCCGCCGGCGACATAAGGATCGGAGAGGATGAACACATCCTCCGGGTTGATCCTGCCGCCGAAGTCGCGGAGCAGGGCGCGAACCGCGAAGCCGCCGCCGCCGGTATGGATCGGGATGCCGTCCGCATTGGCGACGAGAGTGCCGGCCGGGTCCGTGATGTAGCAGGAGAAATCATGGCTCTGGCTGAAGATCGGGCTGCGCGCGGTGCGGGTCATCACCCAGCCCATATGCTTGCTGATCTGGTCGAGGCGGTTCTGCATCAGCGCCAGGATCACCGGATCGCGGCCGTCGGACGCCGAGACTTGATGCGGGACAGTCTCGGCGGCGGCCTCTGCCGCCACCTGGATCATGAAGTTCCCCGTTGGGTCGACGGTAAGTCGATCTTCCGGGCCCAGAAGAACAGTCGTCGTCTGTTCCTCGATCAGGGCGGGGCCGGTAATGGCATGGCCAACGCCAAGCACGGCGCCGGCATAGATCCGGGTGTCGAGCCACCCGGCGCCGTCGTGCCATACCCGCCGAACCTCCCGTGCTTCGGGCGTACCGCCCGCCGGCGCTTGATCCGTGGTTCCCGGCGTTCCGGTGCCGGCGCGGGCCGTGACCCGGAGCGAGGCGATCATGATCGTGCCGTCGGGCTGGATGTGGCCGTAGAGGCGCTGGTACTCTGCTTCGAACGTCCGGCGCACGGTGTCGGCATCGAATCCGGTGTCCGGCACCGGCACGCGGATCGACCAGAGCTGTCCTGGATAGTGCAGATCGATCTCGCGCAGCAGATGCACGGCCTCCGCCTCGAAACCCTCGGCCCGCATGGCGTCCAGGGCCTGACGGTCGAGATCGGCCAGATCGCGGTCCACCCGCTCCGGCTCCACTTTGTCCAGCGCGCCAAGTAGGAATTGCATGAAGTCCTGGCGCACATCGGCGTGCAGCATGCCGATGGCGCACAGCGCGCCGGCGTCGCGTGGCACATAGACCCGGCGGCATCCGAGACCGCGCGCTACCGCCGTCCCGTGCATCGGCCCGGCACCGCCGGCCGCGACCAGGGTAAAGCGCCGTGGTGCGTGGCCGCGCTCGATCGAGATATATTCGACGGCGTGCAGCAGGTTCTGTTCCAGCAGGGCAATAATGCCCGCCGCCGCTTCCTCGATCCCTAGACCCAATGGTTCCGCGACCTTCTCTGCGATGGCCCGGCGCGCCGCATCGGCATCCAGGGTCAGCCCGCTGCTTTCATAGGCGCCGGCCCGCAGCCGGCCGAGCACGAGCTGGGCGTCGGTGATCGTCGGCTCGGTACCCCCGAGGCCGTAGCAGGCCGGCCCCGGATCGGCGCCCGCTCCTTTCGGGCCGACGAAAAGCATGCCGGCGGCATCCACCCCGGCGATGGTGCCGCCGCCGGCGCCGATGGTGTGAATGTCGATCGACGGCGTCGAGACGTGATAGCCGGCGATCATCAGATCGTCCTTGGTGGCGACGGTTCCGTTGGACATCAGCAGCACATCGCAGGATGTCCCGCCGATCTCCATCGAGATCAGGTTTCCTGCATCCTGGGGCGCCGTCCCGCCGGCATCGATGGCGCGGCGGTAATAGCCGAGCGCGCCGACCGCCGCCGCCGGACCGCTGAGCAGCAGATTGACCGGCCTCGGCGCCACCTGATCGACGGAAATGGCGCCACCGTTCGATTGCACCAGAAGGATCGGCCGGGGCAGGCCAAGATCCCGAAACTCCGTATCGAGTTTCCTCAAATACGCGACGATACGCGGGGAAAGCGTGGCGTTCACAACGGCCGTCGAAGTCCGTTCGTACTCTCCCATCATCGGCGACAATGCGGCGGAACGTGATATCCAGTCACCGTCCCAGCGATCCCGAACGGCGCGCTCTGCCGCGGCTTCATGATCCTGGTTGACGAAACTGTTGAACAGGGCGATTGCGATCGCCTCGACGCCCTCGTCGCTGAACGTCTTGAGGGCGAGATCGATATCGCCCGTGGCGAGCGGCTGATGCTCGGAGCCGTCACTGTCGATCCGGCCCCCGACCCCGAGGCGCAGATGCCGTGGAACCAGCACCGGTGCAAAGGGCGCGCGATGGTTCCATTGATCCGCGCGCAGGCCCCGGCGGATCTCCAGCGCGTCTCGAAACCCCGCCGTGGTCAGCAGCCCCACCTTTGCGCCCTTGCCCTCAAGCATGGTGTTGGTGGCGACGGTGGAGCCGTGCACGAACAGGCCGCAACCGGCGAGGACATCGCGCACCCCGGTTTGCAGGTCGCCCGCCAGCCGTTCCAGAGCCGCCAAGACGCCCCGGCTCGGATCGCTCGGCACCGAGGGGACCTTGGCGACATGGGTGACGCCGGCCCCATCGGCGAGCATCAGGTCCGTGAAGGTTCCCCCGACATCAATGCCGATGCGCCAAGGCGCTGTCAGATCGGAAAACAGTGGGGCGTTCTTGGACATCACCGGGATCCAAACCATCGCAAATCAGGTTCATGCGGCGGACACTCTAGCGAAGCCTTCGGCGGGGTGGAAATAATCGGAACCCGATTGCTATGATCGATCCGATATCATCCGTCATAAGGAATTATCCGCCGGCTCTGGCAGACCGGACGACGCGCCGCAAACGCGCGCATCGACGCTGACCCACACTAACCCCGCCGCGAATTCCGCGCCGGATACTGGAGGAAAGACATGGAAAAAGTTCGCATCGGCTTCATAGGAGCCGGCGGCAACACGCGCTCGCGGCATATTCCGGGCTTCAAGGCGATCGACGGGGTGGAGTTCGTCAGCGTCGCCAACCGCTCGCTCGAATCCGGCCGGAAGGTCGCCGAGGAGTTCGGCATCGCCAAGGTGGCGGGCGACTGGCTGGAGGTGCTCGAAGACGACGATGTCGATGCCGTCTGCATCGGCACCTGGCCCTTCATGCACGCGCCGCTGACCATCGCCGCCCTGGAACACGGCAAGCATGTGCTGTGCGAGGCGCGGATGGCGATGAATTCGGACGAGGCGCATGAAATGCTGGCCGCCTCCAAACTGTGCCCGGGACAGATCGCGCAGATTGTGCCGGCGCCGCATACGCTCGCTTTCGATGCCACCATTATCGACATCATCGCCGCGGGCGGGATCGGCGAGGTGATCGCCGTCGATGCCAGGGTCGCGGTCGGCAGCGACTTCCCGAATTTCGGCTCGCCGCTGCATTGGCGCCATGACCGGGCCTTGTCCGGAAACAACGTGATGAGCATGGGCATCTGGTACGAGGCGATGATGCGCTGGGTCGGGCCGATGTCGACCGTCTTTGCCGTCGGGCAGTCGGTGGTCCCCCACCGGGTTGCGCCGAACGGCCGCCGGGTGGCGACCCCGATCCCCGATCATATCGACGTGGTCGGTACCCTGGCCCAGGGCGGGCAGATGCGCTTCAACGTCTCCACCGTGATCGGCCACGCGCCGGCGGTGGCCGATGTCCATATCTACGGCACCGAGGGCACCCTGCGCCTGCATCAGGGTACGGACAGCCCGATGACCCTGTTCCACGGCACCCGGGGCGCAAGCGGCCTCGGCGAGGTGACGATCGATCCCGCCAAGAAGGGCGGCTGGCGTGTCGAGGAGGAGTTCATCAACGCCATTCGGGGCGTCGAGGAGGTCACCCATACCGATTTCCAGACCGGCGTCACGTATATGGAATGGACCGACGCGGTGGCGCATTCCGTGCGCACCGGCGACCGGGTCGCCCTGCCGCTTAGCTGAGCCTGGCGGCTGTCGAAACCGTCTGGGGGCCGGGCGGCCGGCCCCTGGATGGTGCGGACGGCGGGACTTGAACCCGCACTCGCGTAAGCGAAGCAGATTTTAAGTCTGCTGTGTCTACCTGTTCCACCACGTCCGCGTGCCAGTGGCCGGCGTTCCGGCCATGCGTTTATTCCGCGGCCTTGACCGAGGCCGCGCCGTAGACCGGCAGGCGCCATTCCGGGTGGGTGCCGCTGGAGCCGTCGGAAACCGCGAAGAAGGCGTCCTGCAGGCGCTTGGTCATGGGCCCGATCTTACCATCGCCGATCGTGACCCGGTCGATGCCGAGGATCGGGGTGACTTCCCAGGCGGTTCCGCAGAAGAACGCCTCCTCGGCGGCCATCAGCTCCGAGCGGTCGATATCCCGTTCCTGCGGTTTGACGCCGAAAACCTCTTCGATCAGCTCCAGCACGGTCTCCCGGGTGATGCTTTCAAGGATGTCGTTGGTCACGCTGGGGGTCACCGGCACGCCGTCGCGGATCATGAAGAAACACATGCCCGGGCCTTCCGAGACCTTGCCCCGGCTGTTCAGGAAAATCGCCGTGTCGTAGCCGTCAGCCACGGCCTGCACCGTCGCCAGCCGGCCGTTATTGTAGTTGGCATTGCACTTGACCCGCATCGGCATCGCCTGATCGGGCACCCGCATCCAGCTGCTGACCTGGGCCGTAACGCCGCTCAGCACGCGCTCGCTGCGAGGCCGTTCCTGGGCGGTGATCGCCAGCCCGATGGGCCCGCAGACGCCGGGTCCGCCATGGCCAGAGACGTAGGCTGTGGTCATGATATGCAGATTCTCGCCCCTGAAACCGTTGGCCTGGATCAGCTCGATCGTCTTCTGGGTCACCGTCTCGCCGGTGAGGATCTCGTCGAAGCGCATGAAGCGCTGGGAAAAATGTAGCCGGTCCATATGCTCGGCCATGCGGAACAGGTACATCTCCTGGTCGGCGCCGTTCCAGTAGCCCCGCAGCCCCTCGAAGACGGCTGTCCCGAATTTGAAGCCCGCCGAGGCGATGTGAACCCTGGCGTCATCCCAGGCGACGATTTCTCCATCCAGCGAGGCGTATTTCGGGGAAGCCATGATCCCGATCCTTTCATGCGATTTGGGCAAGTCTGCCTTGCGATCATGGAGCGTTGCGCCAAGCGGCTCCAGGAACGAAGCTCGGAGCCTAAGGCGCAAGGGCCTCGCGGATCAAGCGGGTTTGGCGCCTGATCCGCCGTGACGTGCGCTTCGGCGGGGATCGGTTCGCCGTGCTTTTCCGCAACAGCGCGGATAGTATCGGCTGGCGAGCCAAGCAGGGATCAGGGCGCGGCGCGGTATCAAAAGATCCAGGTGGACGAGTCGATGGCCAAGGATTTCGAGTTCTACTATTTGCAGCGCAGCGTCGGATCCTCATGGGAGACGGTGCAGCAATCCGAGGCGGTATCCGATCTGACCGCGAATCTGGCCGGCGGAGAAGACGGCGCTGGGGTGCGGATCGTCGGAGCACGGTTCGACTCGGTCGCGCGCGAATGGATTTATGAGCAATTGTTCTTCATGAATCCGTCGACCGTCGGTTTCGCCGTTGAGCCGGTGCGGAACACTCTTTCGCCCGCCGATACGGGTCGGGACAATGGCCCTCGGAGCGCAAGCATAGTGAGTGACGAGTTCAAATCGGATGAGATCGAGGCGATGAGCGCGCGGCTCGCGGCCCGTCGTACGAGAACGCAGACGCCGGTCCGCCCGCTCGCCTCCGGTCCGGTGGACACACGCGACGTCAACATGCGGCTCGCCTATCTCGCGCTTATCCTGGGCGGCATCATCGCGGCCATGGGGTTCGGCATTCGGTCGGGTTTCGGCCTCTATCTCGGGCCGATCTCCCTTGAATTCGGATACGGCAGGGAGGTGTTCGCGCTTTCGCTTGCGCTGCAGAACCTGGTATGGGGCGTCACCCAGCCCTTCGCCGGCGCGCTCGCCGATCGCTACGGGCCGTTCAAGGCGATCGCCATCGGCTCTGTCCTTTACTCCGGCGGTACGATCCTGCTGGCGTTTTCCGATACGCCGGCGCTTTTTCATCTCAGCGCGGGAATCATTGTCGGCGCGGCGCTGGCGGGCACTTCCTTCGGCATCATTCTCGGCGCTGTCGGCCAGCTTTTCCCGCCGGAGAAGCGGTCTTTCGCCCTCGGCGTGACCGGGGCCGCCGGTTCCCTCGGCCAGTTTCTGATCGTGCCCGCCGGGCAGGCCCTACTCGCCTCGGTCGGCTGGAGCCAGTCGGCGCTGATCCTGGGGCTGTTCTCGCTGTTGATGCTGCCGCTGGGATTGGTGTTCATCAAGGCGCGACCCAAGGCGGGCGCGTCCGGCGAGCCGGATCAGTCCATAGGTGCCGCCCTGCGGGAGGCTTTCGCGCTTCCCAGTTTCTGGCTGCTGACCGCCGGCTTCTTCGTCTGTGGCTTCCACGTGGCCTATATCGCCGTCCATCTGCCGTCCTTCGTTGTCGATATCGGTCTGTCGGCGGAGATCGGCGCCTGGGCGCTCGGGCTGGTCGGGCTTTTCAACGTCATCGGCTCGTTGCTGGCCGGCGTTCTCGGTGGACGGTTTCCGAAAAAGTATCTGCTTAGCGGGTTGTATTTCGGGCGCGCCGTGGTCATGACCGGTTTCGTGCTTCTGCCGCCGAGCGAGCTGCTGGTCTATGTCTTCGCCGGAACCATGGGGTTGCTCTGGCTCAGCACCGTACCGCTGACCTCGGGGCTGGTGGCCGATATCTTCGGGCCGCGCCACATGAGCATGCTGTTCGGGATCGTCTTTCTAAGCCATCAGATCGGCGGGTTCCTGGGGGCGTGGCTCGGCGGCTACTTCTTTGACGCGACCGGGTCCTACGACATGGTGTGGTGGATCGCGGTCGGTCTGGGATTTTCTCTGGATCGTGCATTAGCCGATCCGCGGAGAACGGATACTCAGCCCGGCGCCGGCATGACGCTTTGACGGCCCGCGCTACTCGCCGTCCAGCAGGCGCAGGCCCTGAGGCGCAGTTCGTCGGCCGATTCCGGCCCCGCGACGAGTTCCAGCAAGCGGACGGTGCCGTTCAGATCGGCTTCGGCCTTCGAGCGGTCACTGCCGATGTTCAGCGTTCCAAGGAGTTTGTCCGCGCGCTGGTTGATGCCGGATTCGATCGCCGACGAGTCCTAGCCGACCTCGCCGCCGAGGCCGATATCGTTGGCATACCTTTCGGCAACGCGAAGCGAGACGATCCGATCTTGCATCTGCTCTAAAACCGCCTGTTCCGCCGCCGGGTCGTCGTTTTCCTCGAATTCCGAGAAGTTCGCGGAAAGCAACGCGCGCTAGCAAGGCCGCCGTCGGCTCGTCGCCTTCTTGCAGGACGCTGATGCGGATCTTGTCCGCCAATTCGCCGCGCACCTGACCGACCCGCCGGGATTGCTGTCTGGACCCGGTCTGACCGATCGCTTTTGCCGCACCGGCAAGAGTGCCGACATAGGCGCCTGCCTGACGGGCCAGTGTTTCGCGATCCGGCGCGGCGGCGATATCGTCGTCCATATCGTTGATGCGGTCCTCGATCTGGCTGACCATCGCGTGGGCGGCGGTATCTGAGAACATGAGTGATGACCGATCCCGCGCCGGCATCGTCGATGCGCTGAAAACGTCGGTGATCGATGATATATCCGCCAGCCGCGCCAGAATGACGTAGATTACGCATTCCTGGTAACTGTTGCCCTTCGCGTTCACCGCAGTGAAGGCGCTGATGATGGCGTCCAGATCGCGGTTGCTCACGACTTTGATCGGTCCTCTGGAGAGGTCTTCGCGCAGGGTCATGATTGGGTCCGCGACCTCGAGCATCGAAACGACTTCCTTCAACGACGAATAATAGATTGTCGTCCCCCATCTTCCTCGATCAACTCGCGGCGCAGGCGCGTCGACTCTTCAGCGACGACGATAACGCCGCGCAGCGCATCAGAGCACAGAACGGCCAGAACTCCCGCCCGAAATCCAGCATGACCTCGCGCGTCTGCTGATTTATCGGTATGGCCGCGAGCTCCAGTCTCGAACTGGCGCAGCCGATCGGGATCGGCATTTTCAACTAGAAGGTCCCAGACCGATTTGATGGCGTTCGGGGGATCTGCCGATCGCCTTCCGTGGCGAGCCGGGATTGCTAGAGAATATCCTTGAATGGCGTTGACATCAGCCGCAGCAATGTCATGCGGCGGGGCGGTTTCAGGATCGACAGTCGCGGCCGCAGGAGCCGCATGATCATGGAGATCTTGTTCGCCCTGGTTTCATTCAGCCGGCGTTGTTCGAACTCCAGGACCAGTGCATTGAATTCTTTCCGGAATCCGGAACAGATGGTCCTGTAAAATATCAAGGCCGGCGGCCTGCTGGTCATTCATCGCTGGCAGTTCTTCAAAGCGCCCGGTACCTGGTTTTTCCAACCTTAGCATAGCGTCCAGATCGATCGACGAGGACCCTTTTCTGTCCGCGTGTTTTTGGGCCATGTTGATCGATTTTCAAATTCCGCCCAGCGCTCGCGGCGCCGGTTGTCCAATTCATTGCGCGGGGCCAGCGGCAACAGTCGGAAGATATCCCCGACAACCGCGTCGAGAACATGCCGGTTCGTCGACGGAACTGTCCCAAAGCGCGACAAGATTGTCCCATCCGTCCAGGAGCCATTCCGCCTTTTCGGCCAGGGCGTTGACGTTGGTCCCGGCTTTCGGCCAATTCTTCAGGTGTCTCCGGCCATCTCGGTGAATTTGTCGAGGGTTGATAGGTAGGCGTTGATCACGCTCAGGGTTTCAAACGCGATGCTGTTGATGACCCGGCCGTTGTCCTTGTTGCCGGTGAAAGTCTGATCGGCCCAGGTTCCGACAGTCTCCGCGAAGGTCTGAATATTCTCCATCGCCCGGCGGACGCGCGGCACTTCGTCGGCATGCCGGACACGCCGATATTGGAGATCGCGATCGCCCATTCGTCCATGCGGTCATGCATCGCGAAGCCGGAAGCTGAAGCTCGTCGGCGATCCGGTTCAAGATGTTCCGGACCTCCCGTTAGCCCTGCTCGGTGGCGACATCGTTCAAGGTCACCTGTAGCGCGGAACCCGGAGAGATTCTCCACCACCGCCGCAATCAGGTGAAAGCCGGAGCGGGCTTGTCGTCCTCACTCGCGTTGCTGGGCGACCACCGCCGCCTCGCGCGCCTTTGGACCGCCAGGCCCCGCCGCCACGCCGAGCACGACATCGCGGACCGATCGCGGCGTCGCCTCGTCCAGCCCGTCGATCTCCTCGTGGAGCGCGCGGTCATGCACCGTCATCTTGAACATGTCGCGCATGCCGCGCCAGGATGACGTAGACGCCCTGGCTGCCGGACAGCCCGGAACCAGGACTTCAAGCCCGCCACGGCCATCGCCGCGAACCCGCGAAAACGCAACCGAGGGAGTGGTGAACGGCACGAGATACGCCTCGTTCCTGAACGTGGCCGGCCAAAACCGACTGCTGACCGTTGTATTCCCGCTCAAATGACTGCCCGATCGAAGTTACGGACCCGTGCTATATCGCGCGGACGTTCTGCAGCTACAAGCCCGGACCGGCCTGAGCCGTTGTCCGATGGTGCTGCCATCCGGCCCCTGCTCGCGGGCGCGGCCACGGACGGCGAACCGGTTATTCAAGATCCCAGGACATGCTTGATTCGCTGCTCAAGGTGCCATCCATGTTGGTCAGCATCTCGGCGGTCTGCTCGAAGCGTCAATTGACCCTTGATACTGGTCTCCATGAAACGCTCGAAGATGTTCCGTCAATGCGACAGAGACGTGCAGCAATAGCCGAGGAGCCAATAGCGGAAAATGCGAGGTGACCAGAAAATTGCGGAAGGGGGATGGGGTCGCCGTCATCGAAGAAGTTGGCGTATCAGCCGTCGAAATCTCTAAAGACCTGATTGATGTTAGAGAGGATGTTGATCATCCGCTTCTGGATCGCGGACTTGAACATGTTCTGTTGTTCGGCGAAATGTTTGTTCTACCGGAAATCGATCGGGATCGATGGTTCCGACTTGAACCATTTCAGAATTTCGCGATCAGCGCGCGGTTCTGGGCGAACTGGTACTGGAGAAGGACACGCCCCTTCCAGGCGCTGAACACGTTGGCGACTTCCGCCTTGTCGATCTTGAAGGCTTCGATGAAAAGCGCCGCTTCCGGAATATTGGGATCCCAGATGGCGTCGATGAAGCGCTGGATTTGTCGTTCCCGCCCTTGGATTCCAGGCCGAGCGCCTTTGATACGATCGGCCGGACCTCGTCGCTGATCACACGTTTGATCGCGTCCTCTTCCTTGTCGCCGACGGCGAGGTAAGCCGGGTTGATGACGATCTTATCGCGCTTCGAACGCGGTTTTTAGAAGGAAGGGGTCCAGGGACGGGATCTCGTCGATGGTCTTCAACTTCGCGAGGTCGTTGACCATCGCCTGCGAGTTGGCGTCGGCCGACACCCCGACATAGCGCTGCAGAAGTTCTTCGGAGCCTTTCTGCCGGATATAAATGGCATAGCCGCCGTCTTGCAGAAACTCCTCGTCATTCGGAATGTAGATGGCGGTTTCGACCGGTCGATCCGAGGACAGAGCGGTGTCCTTGCCGTTGTAGTCGGTCGCCGAGTTGCCGGCGATTTCGACGCTGAAATTCGGGTATTTGAAGATGATGCAGCGGTTCAGCGCAGAGGTCTCGAAAAACGGATCGCCTTCCGTCAGCGACCTGGTCACGCGCGAGACGTTCAGCGCCGTGCTTGGGCCCCCATTCATGATCTGATCAAGGATTGGAGAGAGCCGTTTTTTCTTCTTTTGCTATGCGCCGCTTAACATCGAACCACTAGTGCTTTCCATTCAGGGCGGCCGAGCAGCCAAGCCCGACCCGATCCTGGGATTGGGACCAGGAACCCTAACATCGAGCGGCTGGTTTGAACAATCGTCACGATCCCACGATATGTCATCAGCCACAGAGTTCCGCGAACCGTTCCAGGTAGCGCCGTTTGGCGTCATTTGGCGTCGACGGCGACAGCACGATGCCGTATCCGACTTTGGATCTGCCGAACAGGCGCCGCGCCTCAGCTTCAGAGAATCCGGCGATTTGCGTGGCTTCGAGATACGCCGAAATCCGGTCCGCCCGCTTGATCAGGGACTTTATCTCGGCCGGCAACTCGGCGGGGAGCCCGAAGCGGATATGGATGGCCCCCTGCAGTCGGCTTTCGACGGCCTTGTACGCGTCGCCGATCACCGCCTTGAAGGGGCTGATCATATCGCCGATGACATATTCCGGCGCGTCGTGCAGCAGGGCCGCGAGGCGCCACTTGATGGGCGTTGTGTCCTTCAGCGCGACGACCAGCCGCTCGACCAGCAGGGAATGCTCGGCGACGGAGTAAGACTGGTCGCCCTCGGTCTGTCCGTTCCAGCGCGCGACGCGGGAGAGACCATGGGCGATGTCCTCAATCTCCACATCGAGCGGGGAGGGGTCCAACAGATCCAGGCGCCGGCCGCTCAGCATGCGTTGCCAGGCTCTCGGTGTCGCCGTGGTGTGCCGCGTAGCCATATCACTTGCGTCCCGTCGTGGGCCGCAATGCGCGCCGGCGGAGGTTCAGCACGACGCCAAAGCCGAGCAGGGGCGGTCCCAGGATCAGCATCGCCCGGTTGAACATCGCGATGCTGCGGCTTTGAAAGCGTTCGAGATCCATGATGATCAAACACCGTTCGCGGGCTTGCGGTTCGGCGTACCGCGACACGCAGCCACGCTCGCGTTGCTCATATATTTGGTGGATCTCGGCCGTGGAGCTTTGCCAGGTCGAGAACACCAAGATGGCCGCCGCCACGATCCAGACAGCGGAGAAACCCGCCCAGATCATGAAGGCGAGGCTCCGCGTGAGAGGCATCGCCGGCTCCCTTCCCGGCGGTTTTAGGTGCGGGGGACGGCGCGTGCAAGCCGGAGACTTGCCGAGCCGCCGCGAACGCTTGACCCGGCGGTGTGAAAGAGGGACTCTCGATCCGCCGAAACCTGCCTAAGCTCTTGATCCATGGATGTAACAGCCCAAGAACCCGGGGGCGCGGGGCCCACCGAGAAAGGCCGCACCGACTTCAAGGTGATCGGCCTGATCGGCGTCGCCCATTTTTTCAGCCATTTCTATATCTATTTGCTGTTCCCGCTGTTCATCCAATTGAAGGCGGAGTTCGACATTTCCTATACCCAGCTGGGCCTGTTGCTGACGGTGTTCAGCGCAACAACCGGTGTGACGCAGACGCCCTTTGGGTTCCTGGTGGACCGGCTCGGCGCGCGGCGCATTTTGATTGGCGGTTTGATCGTTGAAGGGTTGGCCTTCCTCGCAATGGGGTTTTCGACCAATTACCTGACCCTGCTGGCTCTGATGGTTGTGGCGGGATGCGCGAACGGTGTCTACCACCCGGCGGACTACTCGATTCTCTCGGCATCCGTATCGAAGCAACGCATGGGGCAGGCATTTAGTCTGCACACCTTTGCCGGGAATGCCGGTTTCGCGGTGGCGCCGGTGACGATCCTGTTCCTGAGCGAGTTGTTTGGTTGGCGCAATGGCCTGGCTCTCTGCGGGGCGGCGGGCGTCGCGACAGCGATTGCATTGATTGTCTACGCTCGGCATTTCCGAGATGCACCGAAATCGGGAGTTGGTCAGACGGCCATGAAGGACGCGGCGCAGGGCGTGGCGCTGCTGATTTCGCCACCGATCCTTGTTTGCCTGTTGTTCTTTACGTTGCTTTCTCTCGGGTCAACGGGGCTGATCAGCTTTCTTATTCCTGCCCTCTGGGAACTCCACGGTATCGCCGAGGAAGCGGCGACCTCCGCCGTTACCGCGTATCTGGTGGCCAGCAGTATCGGGATTCTGATCGGTGGTTTCATCGCCGACCGCACGACCAAGCACAATCTCGTCGCGGCGCTCTGTTTTCTTGCCACCGCAACGATGATCGCGGCGGTGGGTGCGTTTCCGATGACGGTGGTTCTGGTTTTGGTTCTGATGATCGCCCAGGGACTGATGCATGGGATGATCATGCCGTCGCGTGACATGATCGTGCGCTCGGTCACGCCCGACGGCGCCTATGGCAAGGTCTTCGGTTTCGTGACAACCGGCTTCAGCATCGGCGGCAGCATCGCGCCCACCGGATTCGGGTGGGTCATGGACCAAGGGCGGCCGGAATGGGTGTTTTACGGTGTCGGCCTGATCATGCTGTGTTCCATGGCAACGGTCTTCACCTCGGGCCGCCGCCGCGCCAGCTAGCGCTGCGCCGGTTCTTGCCGAGCTGGCGCTCGCGCAGCCAGACATAGAGGCCGCTGGCGATGATTACCGCCGCGCCCGCGAAGGTCCAGCCGTCAGGCAAATGACCGAATATCAAGAAGCCGTAGATCGTCGCCCAGACGATCTGCACGTACTGGAACGGCGCAAGCAACGAGGCCGGCGCCCGGTGATAGGCGTGGATCACGATGTAGTGGGAGCCGCCGCCGATCACTCCGATCGCGCCGAGCATCAGCCATTCCTGCGGGCTCGGGGTCTGCCAGTTGTAGAGCGCGACCGGGGTTGAGCAGAGGAACCCGACGAGGGCGGTATAGAACCACATGGAGGTCGCGGTCTCCGTGAAGCTCAAGGTGCGGGTCAGGATTGTGAAGAGACCATAGAAAAACGCGACGCCGAGGATCAGCAGGTAGGCCCAATGAACCTCCTGAAATCCGGGCCGCAGAATAATCAGGATACCGGCGAAGCCGATGATCACGGCCGACCAGCGCCGTATGCCCACCTTCTCCTTGAGCAGGGGTATCGATAGGGCGACCACGAAGAACGGAGAGACGAACATGATGGCGTTCGCCTCCGCCAATCCGATATGACCGATCGCGGTGAAGAACAGCGAGGTGCAGATCAGCAGCAGCACGCCCCTGCCGATCACCAGGCCGGGTTGCTTGACCTTGAAGAGCGCGACGAACCGGCGGCCGGGGAAAAGCAGCAGCATCAGGATCATGTGAGACGCGAAACGGCCCCACACGATCATCGGCACCGGAAGATCGCCGGTCGCCAGCTTGACGATGGAATCCGACGTCACGAAAAGAAATCCAGCGAGCGTGGCGAGGAGGATACCGGTTACGGCGGCGTTCGGATTTGTATCCGGCTCTGAGCTGGACGGGTCGGTGCTGGTATGGTTTGTCACGCTCGGCTCCACGGCTCCGGCCTTCGGGAGGAGGGCCGGCGGGGTTCTATCACGCTTACACGTGCCGCGGTGTAAAGGAAATCCAGGAGTGAGCGACGACCGCGCGTCCGGGCTTCAATCACCTGCGCCCGCATCCGGCCCGCCGGGCGCGCGCTTGCCGGTATTGTTTGCCAATTATCTGAGCTGCTTCGCCGTGGGGCTCGCGGTGGGAGGCGTCATTCCGCTGTTCTCGTTGATTTTGGAGAAACGAGGGGTGGCGGAGGCTCTGATCGGCGGCAACAGCGCGGTCGGTTCCCTCGGGATCATCTGTGTCGCGCCTTTCGTGCCGCGGATCGTCAGGCGGTTTGGACTCGCCCGTTCGGTCGTTGGCGGGATCGTGATTTCGACCGTGGCGCTGCTGGCCGCGGCGGTCGCGGATTCGCTTGTCGCCTGGTTCGCGCTGAGGGCTCTGTTCACCAGTGGTCTCGCCATCCACTGGGTGGTGAGCGAGACCTGGATGAACACGGTTGCGTCAAGCCGGGACCGGGGCCGTATCATGTCGATCTACGTGACCACCATCGCCGCTGGAATGGCGGCCGGGCCGGCGATCCTCGGAGTAACGGGAACCGATGGGGTGATGCCTTTCCTGGTCTTCGCCGGCGCGACGCTGGCGACCGCGGTGCCTCTGGCGTTGGTCGCCCGGCACGCACCCAGCTTGCGGATCGGCAGGCATGGCACGCCCGATATCCTTCTGCGTGGAGCGCCGACGGTCTTCGCCGCCGCCGTCGCCGCCGGGCTCTACGGTGGGGCCTGTTTCGTTTTTCTGCCGATCTATGGTCTGAGAAGCGGTTTGAACGAGGGGGACGCGGTGTTCCTGCTGACCGCTTTTCTGGCCGGAAACTTGTTGTTTCAGATTCCCATCGGCCTGTTGGCGGATCGCTACAGCCACCGTTTTCTGCTGCTGGCCAGCGGCGGGTTAGCGCTTGCCGCGCCGGCAGCGATCGCTCCGCTGCTGGGGCAGCCGATCGTTGTCGTGGTCTTTCTGGCGGTTTGGGGCGGCGCGGTTTTCGCGTTCTACACGGTCGGGATTACGCTGCTGGGCGAGCGGTTCCGCGCCGGGGAGCTGGCCGCCGCGAACGCCGCCTTCGTCATGACCTTCGAAATCGCCAATTCTCTGGGGCCACCCATGGCCGGTCTTGCGATCGCTCTTTGGCCCCCGCACGGCATGATGGTGTTCTTGGCTCTGACCGCCGTGGTCTTCATCGCCGTCACGGCGTTGCGCGGATTTCCGACCCGTTCGTGACCTCCCGCCATCGGCGGAGGCCCGTTATGGGCGAGCCCGTGTCGCGGCGCAGAACTGGCGCTTGGCTTTCAGTGTTTGGCAGAACTTGGCCGCTTCGGCGCTGCTGGCGAAGGACATGGCAACGAGCCGGATGTAGGTACCTTTTCCGTCACCGGCATCAAACTCGGTTGTTCCAAACTCAAGCCCTTCCAGTTCATTCGAGAACTTCCGCGTCAAGGCCCGCCAGCCACGTTGGGCGCCCGCGACTGTCCGGTAAGAGGCGAGGTGCGCCCCGTATTTTCCGCCGGAACCGGAGGGCTTCTTGTCGGCCATCTTGTCTTGGTCCTGCATTTGCGCACCCTTAGCGTCGGGCTTGGCCATCATTCCTTGTTCGCTCTCATCGGAAGACATCTTTTCCATCCGCTCGACCAGCATCACCAGCCTGGCCACCAGGGCGTCGACCTCAGGATTTCCAGAGCTCGGAATCGCCATGCCCGACTGGATCATGCCGCCGGCGGGTTTTTCGTCGCGCTGCATGGCCATGGTTTCGCTAGAGGCCATCGGCGCATTCATGGTGTCGCCCGACTTGGGCATCTCGTCATGCGCCTTTGTCGGCGCCGGGCGCGCGACCGCTACGGGGAGATTCTTGGTCCGGTCGTCGCTCAACGCAACGGATACGAGCTCTTTACGTGATTGGGTCGCGCCGAAGTCCCGGGTCCTCAAGACGTAATTCTGTGCCACCGGAGAATAATACAGTTCCTCGACATGGTCCTTGCGCTGGCAGGAGATGTGGTAGGTCGTGAACCGTCCCGCCGAAACATCGATGTCTTTCTGACCCAGCACGGCGCAGCGATGCTCGTCACGCCAGCCGGTCGGCACGATTTCGCTGTTACCACGTACGCCGAAGGCGACCGTATTGCCTTCCTGCAGTGGGAACAGCGCGCCTGGATTACCGATGACGGTCTGCCGTCCGCGGCCGAGTTCCGGATCCGACGACCAGGAAAGCTGTGGCGTGACGACGTCATTGGAGGTGGTCCAGATCATGCCCTGGTCGTTGGTCCAGGTGACCCGGTCCGGTGTCGCGCTGACGACCTGCTCCTGCACCAGCACGCCGTCGCTGGAATAAACGAAGGTATCGCCGGCGGCATAAATCGGCGCCGGGGCCGGGCCCAACTGCACCGCCGGGGCGTTCGACCGAGGTCCTTCCGGCTCTCTCAGGCCCAGTTTCTCGCCCCATTTCGACAGGCTGAAATCTTCCCGCGAACAGCCCGCCAATGCCAAGACCGCGACGACCACGACGGCGATGGATCGACAGCTCTTCATGGGTATTCCCCCGTTGAACGCGCGTGACTATGGGCGTTGCCGCATCCCAGCAGGTAAAGATCCAATATATTGCGGGTTTTGTCAATGCGACCGCTAAATACGGAGGTAAACACAAATCACGGATTCTGTTTAAGATCTTTCCATTGGCGGCGCTCGTTGACAGCGGCGCGGGGGCTGCCACACACTGCCGAAGCTCGGCCCGACGAGCCTCGCCGCATTCCCTGACCATGGAGTTCACCATGTCCGTTGTAACGCCCATTGCCACGCCGTCCGTCCGTGATTTGGTAAGCCGGGAGGAGTGGCGGACGCGGGTCAATCTCGCCGCCTGCTACAGGCTGACGGCGGCTTATGGCTGGACCGACCTCATTTACACCCACATTTCGGCCCGGGTGCCGGGGACCGATAACCAGTTCCTGCTGAACCCGTTTGGCCTGATGTTCGAGGAGATCACCGCCTCCAGCCTGGTGAAACTGGATACCGAGGGCGAGATCGTGATGGACTCGCCTTATTCCGTGAACGCCGCCGGCTTCACCATCCACAGCGCCGTGCATCAGGCCCGTCACGAGATGCAATGCGTGATGCACACCCATACCGTCGCCGGTATGGCGGTCTCGGCGCAGAAATGCGGTCTGCGGCCCTTGGCCCAGACCTCGATGCAGTTCTACAACGCGCTTTCGTATCACGATTATGAAGGCATTGCCTTCGACCTCGACGAACGCGACCGGCTTGTCGCCAGTCTCGGTGAGAACAAGGCGATGGTGCTCCGCAACCACGGTCTCTTGACCTGCGGGCGCAGCATCGCCGAGGCCTTCACCATCATGCACAGCCTGGAGAAGGCCTGCGCCCTGCAGCTCGCGGCTCAGGCCGGCGGCGAGCTGGTGATCCCGCCCAAGGAGGTGTGCGAACATGCCGCCGCCCAGTTCAACAGCAACAGCGATGTGTCGACCGGGGATTCGATGAACCAGCTCGCCTGGGACGCGCTGCTGCGCAAGCTCGACCGCGAGAACCCGGGCTACGACGCCTGAACTAGGGAGGCGTGCGGTGAGCGATTTTGATCTGGTGATCCGTGGCGGCACTGTTGTGAACGCGGCGGAAATCTCGAAATGCGATGTCGGCGTCAAGGACGGCCGAATCGTCGCGCTGGGCGAAAACCTCGGCCCCGGCACGCGCGAGGTGGACGCAACAGGCAAATACGTCATGCCTGGCGGCATCGACAGCCATTGCCATATCGACCAGCAGTCGAGCACCGGCGGGCGCAATGCCGAGAGCTTCGAGGGCGGCACCCGTTCGGCCGCCTGCGGCGGCACCACCACGATCATCTGCTTCGCGGCCCAGGAAAAGGGCCAGGCCTTGATGCCGATCGTGCGCGACTATCACGAGCGCGCCAAGCAATCCTGCATCGACTACACCTTTCATCTAATCATCAGCGACCCGACGGATCAGGTGATCAATGAGGAGGTGCCGCAGTTGATCGATGAGGGGCACCGCTCTCTCAAGATCTTCATGACCTATCCGAAGAACCGTCTGAACGATGCCGAGATCCTGCGGGTTCTGGATGTCGCCAAGCGCAAGCAAGCACTGGTCTGTGTGCATGCCGAGAACCATGACGCGATCATGTATATGACCGAAAAGCTGCTGCTGGCCGAGCGCAACAGCACCAAGCATCACGCCTGGTGCAAGCCGCCGCTGGTGGAGCGAGAAGCGACGCACCGGATGATCATGCTCGCCGAGCTTGTCGACACACCGATCCAGATCTTCCATGTGAGCTGCGAGGAAGCCGCCGAGGAGGTCCACCGGGCCCGGCGTCGGGGCCTCAAGGTGTTCTCCGAGACCTGCCCGCAGTACTTCGTGCTGACCGCCCGCGATCTCGACCGCGACCAGCGTGAGGGCGCCAAGTTCGTCTGCTCCCCCGCCCCGCGCACCGAGGGCGACCAGGAGGCACTGTGGGACCACGTCAATCTCGGTACTATCGGCAACGTCACCTCGGACCACGCGCCCTACAATATCGACGAACTGGAGGGCAAGTTCTGGGCCGGTGACAATGCCCCTTTCAGCCAGATCGCCAATGGCGTGCCGGGCCTTGAGACACGGATGCCGATCACCTTCTCCGAGGGCGTCGCCAAGGGCCGGATCGACCTGCAGACCTTCGTCGCGCTGACCTCAACCAATGCCGCCAAGCTGTTCGGGCTCTACCCCAAGAAGGGCACCATCGCGGTCGGCGCGGATGCCGATATCTGTGTCTGGGACGCCGAACGCGAGGTGACGATCAGCCAGAACATCCTGCACCACGACACCGACTACACGCCGTATGAGGGGTTGGAGGTGACCGGCTGGCCGGCGGTGACCATCAGCCGCGGCAAGATCGTCTGGAACGACGGCGACGTCCATTGCGAGCCGGGCTGGGGACGGTTCCTCCCCAGGGCGCCATACGACTACATAAAGTCCCGAGGCGTGCTACCGACCCCCTTCGACCCGGTGAGCCTGGAGACGCACGAGGAGGGCTGAGGACGTCTTTCTTCCAGGCCACCGGCGAGGATTTTCGAAGGCGTTACCGAGCGGTCCAGCCGCCATCAACCGGGATCAGCACGCCGTTGACCTGGGCTCGTCATCCGAAGCGAGGAACGCGGCCAGACCGCCAGGCTGTTCGGCGTGACGAACTGTAGCGAAGGCTGTTTCTCGCTCAACAGGTCGATCACGGCGTCGTCATGAAATCGCCACTTTTCCTTGGTTGTGCCCTGATCTGGCGTTCGACCAGGGGCGTGCACCAGCCGGGGCAGATCGCGCTGCAGGTCACGCCGAAGGTAGTTCTCCAGCGCGACGACTTTCGTGAGACCAGCAATCCGTGCTTGCGGCCGCCAGGTATAGGCAACCTTCTTGGTCGACCTGATCAGTCCGTGCACTGCCAGGCGATGTTGATCACTCGGCCGTATTTGCGCTCCTTCATACCCGGCAACACGAGTTTGATGAGGTGGAAGATCGAGGTCAGATTGACCGCGATAACCTCGTTCCACTTTTCCATCGGAAATTCGTGCACTTGGACGTGAACTGAATACCGGCGTTGTTGACCAGGATGTCGACCTTTTGCCAAATTTGGCCTCGGTTTCGGCGATCAACCTTACACGGTCCTCGTCCTTCGTCATGTCAGCCTGGCAATAAGCCGATCTCGACGCCGGCACGAGCCGATTTCGTCTGGATGTCCGTCGCCTTCGACGATCTCTCGAGCCGTTCAACATGACATTCGCGCCCGCTTCGGCCAACCGCCTGGCGATACCCAATCAATGCCGCTCGTCGATCCAGTGACAATAGCGGATTTCCCTTTCAACGACATATCGGATCCCTTTTTCGTATCGGCCATGAAGGACGCCTGAACAGCGTTCAGCGCCGCCGCGTAACTACCGGCGCTTGCGTCATCGCACATTGCAAAATGCCGCGTCACGGATTAGAATGATCAGGGTACTTTGCAATGCAAAAAATTATTGCTCCTAAAGAACGGCGTCTTTATGGTCGTGCTCGTCGAGGGTTTACGTCGAGCGGGTCCGTTGATTACGCGCGCTCGGCGGCGCTCGTCGAAGCTTATTGGAACCAAGGTAATGTCCGACACGCGGGCCAAGGTTTTCGATCCGCTTGTAGCTGAGGCCGTGGATACCTTGATCCCCGGACCGTCGGCGCGGCCGGATATCAATACCGCGTCGGAGTACGCGCGGCGGCGGGGAGCGATCTTGATGGCGCGTGATCGGCAACCAATGCTTCCGGCACGAACGCATCGAAAGATGGAGTGGCTTCGGAACGCAAGTCCAAACCCGCCACGTCCAACAGCAAACGGCTCAATTTCGCTCCAGGGTGGCGGCGCGCGCGAGCCTTCGCCTGGGGGTGCTCGACCGTCTGTTGGAGGACGGCCGGATTGATGTCGACGGAATCGTCGGAACCTCCGCCGGGGCAATGAACGCAGCGGTACTCGCCACGGCTTGGCGAGGCACAGGGCCGACGGGCGCGCGCCGCTTTGGCCGATTTCTGGCTCAAGGTTTCAAAGCCGGCAAAAGCGGCCTTGCAGCCTACGATACTCGACAAATTGTTCGGCGAGGGAAATCTCGACTTCTCGCCCGGCTGTCCTGTTCGACGCCATGTCCCGAATGCTCTCGCCTTATCAACTCAACCCGATGAACCTCAACCCGTTGCGCGACGTGTTTGAAGACCTGCGACTTGAGTTCATGCGCCGCCAGGACAAGGTGCGTCTGTTCATCTGTGCGTCCAACGTCGTTTCCGGCAAGCACCGGGTCTTTACCGAGAAGGACATCTCGGCGGATGCGGTCATGGCGTCGAACCTGCTGCCGTTCATGTTCCAGGCGGTCGAGATCGATACAAGCAATCACTGGGACGGCGGATATCGGCAATCCGCCTCTGTATCCGCGCTATCACCAAAACGTCGGATGTGCTGATCGTTCAGCTCAGCCTGATCTCCATCAACGAGGTGCCGACAACGGCGCAGGATTCTCGATCGGATCAACACACTGTCCTTCAATTCCTCGCTGATGCGCGAGATGCGGGCGATCAATTTCGTCACCAGTTGATTGACCACGTTTCGACGACGGCGGCCGGCTGCATCGGGTTTTCATCCACACGGTGGACGCGGAGGCGGAATTGGGCCGTCTCGGGGTTTCCTCGAAGCTCAACTCGGATTGGGACTTCTATGTGGATTGAAGGATCTCAGCCGCGCGAAGGCCAGGCGTTCCTCGCGGAACTTGTTTACAGACGACATCGGCCTGCGATCGTCGACCGACATCGAAAAGGAAATTTCTGTAACGCGACCGAGGTCTTCCAGGAGAACGACATGAACAAGAAGGAAATCCTCAACCTTCCTTCCATACCCGCGGCGAGTCCAAACTATCCGCGCGGCCCCTACCTTTCGTCAACCGCGAATATTTCATCATCATCTATGAGTCGATCCGGCGGCGATCCGCGCGGCGGTGCCCGACCGATGGAACCGGTTGCGGAGAATCAGGTCTACTACGAGTGGATCCGCATGCCCGACCTCCCTCCGGCTTCGGCGATTATACCGAGTCCGGCGTCGTCATCCCTGCACCTTCAAGGGCGAACCCGGCTTCGTCTCCAGATGTATCTGGACGACGATCCGCCGATAGTGGCGGGCCCGCGAAATCTGGGGTTTCAAAGAAATGGGCGCATCCAGCTGGAGGTCGCGACCGACGCGCTCACCGGCACACTGCACTATTCAGGGCAACTCGTCGCCATGGGCACCATGGCCTACAAGCATGAGAGCCTCGCGCGGGATCCGGCGAAAACCATGTCGGCACTGACCAAGACACAGATAAATCTTAAGGTCATCCCGGACGTGGACGGCAGAGCCGGCGATCGCTCAACTGTGCGCTATGCGCTGACCGACATCACGGTGAAGGGTCCTGGACCGGCGCCGCACGGCTGCATCTCATCCGCATGTCAACGCGCCGGTGGCCGATTTGCCGATCCGCCGGATCGTCGGTGAAAGCCACTTCGTCGCCGATCTACCTGCCTTACGGCGAGGTGGCGCTCGATTATCTGGCCTGACGCAGGTCGGACGAGCGCAGCGGCGATCGTTGCCCGGCCTCGACCGGGTCGATCGCCGCGGATGCGGCAGCTCCGCCACGCAAGACCACGCGACGAAAACGGTCAGAGAATGGCGGTTTTGCGGATCGGTCGCCCGATGCGGGACCTTACACCTGTGCGTCAATCCTTCATCCACAGCATCCAGAGCGCCAGCAACAGGGGCTTTCTCGCCGGCGCGCATGGCATGCCAGATGTTGGGGGCATTGTGCACGGTCTCTCCCGGCTCACGGCGGAACCATTCGGTGTCGTTCTGACGCCAGTCGCCGCCGCTCATCACCAGATAACCCTCTCGGGCGGGTGATTGTGCCGTGGATAGGTGACGCCGAGCGCGATCAGACTGACGCCGAGGCGGACCGCATCGTGATATTCGATCCCGTCATGACCGATGAGGGTGGCGTTGGCGTGGTTGCCGGCGAAGCGCGGATCCTCGGACTGCGCTCGGTTGGTCGGCTGCCATTTCAGCTTCGGCGAAAGGCGCCAAAGGCATCGGCGAGCCGCGCCAGTCCGGGAGAAGCCGCGCCGTGACCGCGAGGGCCTCGGAACCTGCCCGCAGACCGGCACGGTCCCCGGCCGATGATCCGGCTGGGCGCGTCCGGGCGCGCGCAACGCCTCGTGCAGCGCTCGAAGAACGGCTTCACGGAAGCGGCAGGGCTCCGCACAGGGCTCTTCGTGGGCGTCAATACGGCGGTAAGGTCGGCATCGCGGGCGGCGGGCATGGCGGTCTCCTCGGGTCACGCGATTCGGTCGTTCCGCCCACGGTCTCAATCCCGGACGCTGCCCGTCAAGTCCGATCGCGTCCGTCGGTCCAGTGGGACATCAGGATCCGGTCATGGGCGAAGAAACCGATATCCTCGTAGAGCCGCCTGGCCCGATCATTGTGGCGCTCGACCTCGAGGCTGATGCGCCTGATGCCGAGCCCGGGGCACGCGTCGATCGCGAACTCGACGGCCCGGCGGCCGATCCCGGCACCACGATAGGGTTCGCGCAGGTAGAGCTCGTCGAGAAAGCCGTCATGTCCGCCGGCTTCTATGGTGAAGCCGATCGCGACCGCGACATAGCCGGCGGTCTCGCCGTCGACCTCGATGATCCAGATCCGGATATGCTGGTTTGGGACCAGGGCGCTGTCGAGCGTCGACTCGATGACGCGGTCGTCGATCTCGTGCCGGTCGTGGGCGTAGTACTCGCGGATCATCTCGCCCAACACCGCGCGGTCTTGCGGTGTGGCGGGCCGGAAGCTGGGAACGGGTCTCTTGGGCGCCATAGGTTCAATCGCTTGCGGTGCCATTTTGGTTTACAGGACGCATCCGGGCGACGCCAGTACGGGCGCGCGTGGATAGGGCAGGAGACCGAGCTCCGCATCGGCTTCCATCGCCCATTGACTTCCTTCATGGGGTGATTGAATTTGCGGTTCAGAGTGCGGCGGCGTGGGAGCCGGGGGCACGATGACCGTGGGGCCGAAAGGGTTCGACATGACACTTTTTCCGAATGGACGACTGTCTCGCAGAAAATTCCTGGCCGGAACCGGCGCGGTGGCGGCCGGGATCTCTGTACTGCCCCGCGAAGGCCGGTCGGCCGAGGAGGCGAAGCTCAATTTCTATAACTGGGACACCTATATCGGCGAGACCACGTTGGACGATTTCAAGGCCGCCGCCGGCATCGAGGTCAAGATGGATCTCTATGCCGACAATGCCGAGCTTTTCGCCAAGCTGAAGGAAGGCAATCCCGGCTATGACGTGGTGGTGCCGACCAACGACTATGTAGAGCGGATGATCGCGGCGAAGATGCTGATGCCGCTGGATCATTCGATGATCCCCAACAAGAAAAACATCCAGAAGGCCTTCCAGAGCCCGTCCTTCGACCCGGGCCGCAAGTTTTCCATGCCGTACATGTGGGGCACCATGGGAATCGGCTATCGCAAGTCCAAGGTCGACGGTGTGCCGGATAGCTGGAAATGGCTGTTCGACTCCGACCGCTACAAGGGCCGCGTCGCGATCCTGAGCGAGGCGGTCAACGTGCTTGGCGTCGCCTTCAAGTATATGGGGCATCCGCTGAACACCACGGACCCGAAGCTTATCAAGGCCGCCGAGGACATGCTGATCAAGCAGAAGCCGAACATCAAGGTCTTCGCGCCGGACAATGGGCAGGACCTGCTGCTCTCGGGAGAGGTGGACCTCACCATGGAGTGGAACGGCGACATTCTGCAGGTCATGGGCGAGGACAAGGACCTCTCCTATGTGGTGCCGAAGGAAGGGTCCGTCGTCTGGCAGGACACGCTGGTCATTCCGAACGGCGCGCCGCATCCGGAGAACGCGCACAAGTTCATTAATTTCGTGCTCGGAGCCGAGGCCGGGGCCGGCATCGCCAAGGCGATCCAATACGCGACGCCGAACGCCGCCGCCAAGGCGCTGATGCCGGAAAGCTACACCAGAACCCGGCGATCTTCCCGTCCGACGAAACTCTGAACGCCTGCGAGGCGGCGGTGTATCTCGGTCCGGAAGTGTCAAGCTCTATGACGAGGCGTGGACGAGGATACAGGCCGCGTAGTCCGGCGCCGGGACGCCGGGTCGCCAGATGGAGGCCTTCAAGCGCCATCCGCTCGGATTCTGGATCTGTTCGATCCCGCCGAGCGTTTGGCTGCTGGCGTTCTTCCTGTTCCCGCTCGGCTTCGTCTGGGTCCTGAGTTTCGGTGAGAAACGCGGGCTGATCGATGTCGAGATCACCTGGACCCTGGCGAATTATGTCCGGGCACTTGACCCGCTGTATCTCGGCATTTTCGGCAAGAGCCTCTGGATTTCGGGAGTCACGACGCTTGTCTGCCTGATCGTCGGGTTGCCGGTGGCGCTCGGTATCGTCTTTGCGCCGCCGCGCTGGAAGCCGGTATTGCTCCTGCTGGTGATCCTGCCGTTCTGGACCAACCTGCTGATCCGCACCTATGCCCTGATCGCGGTCCTGCGGACCAGGGGCTACGTGAACTTCACGCTTGAATGGGGGGCCGATCTCCTCGGTCTGCCGTTCGAGCCGCTCTCGCTGCTCTACAACAACACCGCTGTGGTCATCGGCCTGGTCTACGTGCACCTGCCGTTCATGGTTCTACCGCTCTACGCGGCGCTGGACCGGCTCGACCGTTCGCTGATCGAAGCGGCGCTGGATCTGGGTGCCAGCCAGATCCGCGCTTTCGCCACCATCGTCGTGCCGCTGGCGGTGCCGGGCATCATTTCTGGCACGATCCTCGTCTTCATTCCGGCGCTGGGATCCTACCTCACCCCGGATCTGCTGGGCGGCACCGACAGCCAGATGATCGCCAATGTGGTGGAGCGGCAATTCAAGAAGGCCAATGACTGGCCGTTCGGCGCCGCGCTGTCCTTTCTCTTGATGTACGTGACCTTCGGCGCGCTGGCGATCCGTTCGGTACTATCTCGGCGGCGCGGCGGATTGGAGGCGGGATGAGCGGCGTAAGGCCACGAAGGGCGCCGCCCGGTCCGCTGGAATACACCCGCCAGACATGGATGCGGCTTGCCCTCCTCGCGACCTTCGTCTTCCTCTACGCGCCGATCGTCACGCTGATCGCTTTCTCCTTCAACGACAGCAAGCGCAACATCGTCTGGCGCGGCTTCACCACCAAGTACTACGAAAAGGCTCTGGCCAATGAGGGTCTGATCGAGGCCTTCATGAACTCCATCACCATCGCCGTGTTGAGCACGGTGATCAGCACCGTGCTGGGCGGGCTCGCGGCCTATCTGCTGTGGCGTTTCCGGTTTCCGCTGAAGCCGCTCTACGAGGGAACGGTGAGCCTGCCGATCGTGATCCCGGAAATCTGCCTGGGTGTTGCGATGCTGGTGTTCTTCTACCGGGTCGGCTTGCCGACAGGACTGCCCTGGCCGCTGAATCTGAGCCAGATCACGATCGCCCATGTCTCGTTCAGCTTCCCCTTCGTTGCCGTCGTGGCCCGTGCTCGGATGGCCAGCTTCAACCCAGAGCTCGAGGAGGCGGCGCGCGATCTCGGCGCCAGTGAATGGGCGATCGCGCGCGATGTCATTATCCCGCATATGCGGCCGGGCCTTGTCGCCGGCGCCATGCTGGCCTTCACCCTGTCGCTGGACGACTTCGTGATCACCTTCTTAACGTCCGGTCCGGACACGGTGACCTTCCCGGTCAAGGTCTATTCCATGGTCCGGTTCTCGGTGACGCCCGAGGTCAACGCGGCCTCGACCGTGTTGATCGTGATCACCGTGGCTGTCACCGTGCTGGCCTTGTGGATTCAGAACCGGCGGACGGTGGATAACCCAGGATGAACCAGAGCGAACGTAAGCCGATCATTCGGATCGACCGGGTATCCAAGTATTTCGGCCCGATCGCGGCGGTCGACGATGTCAGCCTCGAGATCATGTCCGGCGAGTTCTTCGCCCTGCTGGGCCCGTCCGGCTGCGGCAAGACCACGTTGCTGCGGATGCTGGCGGGGCTCGAGATTCCAAGCGCCGGTTCGATCATGATCGATGGCGAGGACATGAGCCGCGTGCCGGCGAACCGACGGCCGGTGAACATGGTCTTCCAGTCCTACGCGGTGTTCCCGCACATGTCGGTCCTGGACAATGTCGGCTATGGCCTGAAGGTGACCGGTACCCCCGCCGCCGAGGCGCGCTCGCGGGCCGCTGAGGCGCTGGAGCTGGTAAAGCTGGACGGACTCGGCAGCCGCATGCCGGATCAGCTTTCCGGCGGTCAGCGCCAGCGGGTGGCGCTGGCCAGGGCCCTGGTCAAGCGTCCGAAGGTTCTGCTGCTCGATGAGCCGCTATCCGCGCTCGATGCTAAACTGCGCGAGGCGATGCGCCTGGAATTGGTGAACTTGCAGGAAACCGTCGGGATCACCTTTGTTATCGTCACCCATGACCAAGAGGAGGCTCTGGCCATGGCGGACAGGATCGCGGTGATGGATCGAGGCGCCGTTTGCCAGCTCGCGCCGCCGCCGGAACTCTATGAGTTTCCCGCCTCGCGCTTCGTTGCCGATTTCATAGGCTCCGTGAACCTGTTCGAAGGCACGGTGACCGAGGCGAGGGACGGCGCGATAACGGTCCGCGTGCCGACCCTGCCGCGGCCTCTCGTCGTGGTTCAGGACAAGAAGATTTCACCGGGTACCGGCGTTTGGGTGGCCGTGCGCCCGGAAAAGATCGACATCGCCAAGGATGACGGCACCCGAAGCGCCGGGCCGGAAGAGGGAAACTCGGTTCCGGGGGTGGTCGAGGAGATCACCTATCTCGGCGATCTGTCGATCTACCATGTCCGCGTCGCCGACGGCCCGGAGGGGCTGGTGAAGATCGCCGAGCCGAATTTCGACCGGATCACCGCGCGCCCCTTCCTCTGGGAAGATCGGGTGCTACTGTCCTGGGCTACCGATGCCGGTGTGGTGCTGGACGCATGAGCGGCGGAGGCGGTGACGCGGCGCCGGACCTCCCTACGATCGAGAGTATCGGCGGGCAGCGGAATTTCGCCGTCATGGCCGACGGGACGCGGGTGCGCTATGCCCGTTTCCGCCCCGAGGCGCCGGTCGCCCGCACGGTGTTTCTGCCGGGGTTTACCGAGTTCATCGAAAAGCATCTGGAAACCATATCCGAGCTGCTGGACCGCCGGCACGAGGTCCTATGCCTGGACTGGCGCGGTCAGGGCCTCTCGGACCGGGCGCTGCCGGACCGTCACCGTGGTTATGTTGCGTCGATGGAGCTGTTCCTTTCCGACCTGCGCGAAATTCTTGAGATCACCGAGTTCGGCCGGGAACGTCCCGATCTGCGCTATTTTCTGATCGGCCATTCGATGGGCGGACATCTGGCTCTGCGGGCGGCGGCGCAGGCCGGTGAGCCGGTCGAACGCATCATCGTCATCGCGCCGATGATCGATATCGAAACCGGCGCCTTCCCGCGCGCTATCAGCCCCTTTCTGGCCCGTCTGGCCGTGGCGCTAGGGCTCGCCGGACGCTATCCGCCGGGCGCCGGTGGCTATGGCGACACGGCGAGAACTTTCGACGGCAACGATCTGACCAATGATGAAGCGCGGTTTCGCCGCACCCATGCCTTTATCGACCGGGAGCCGGCCTTGGCACTCGGCAACCCGACCTTCGGCTGGATCACCGCGGCCTTCAGATCCATTGAAAGCCTGCGGCGACCCGAGACGATCGCCAGAATACGACAGCCGGTGCTGATAGTCGGCGCCGGCGACGAAAGGGTGGTCTCCAAGGATGCGTTGTCGTGGCTTGAGGGTGCCCTTGCCGATGCGCGTCTCGTCGAAATCGCCGGCGCCAAGCACGAGATCCTGAACGAAACCGACGCGGTCCGGACGATCTTCTGGCGCGAGGCGGATGCATTCCTGTCCAGGTAAACTCTGATCCCGGTGGATTTCACGGTTTGCAAGCGTGCACATTTCGCGCGACGCTCCGCGATCAGCCCTGGGAGCCCCCGATGCTTTGGATCGAGCGCGTTTTCGCAAGTTTGACGGTGATGATCTGCCGCGCGCTGGCGACCGATTCCCGGAACGTGACCCTTGCCCGGCAACGCGAGGAGAGGCCGAGGGAGCCGATCCTTCAGTCCGGCGCGGTCCAGACCATCCATCGGTTCCGCTGATTCCCCTCCTTAGACCCGCCGCATTGCCGCTGTCATGCCGCCAGCGAGGATCAGGATCGAACCTCCGAGGCGGTTGAGCAGCCGCCTCGTGCGGGGCTTGCTCACCCGCGCGCGGGCCCGGTCCGCGAGCAGGGCGTAGAAGACCGCATTGATCACGGCGATCACAACAAACGTCACTCCCAGGATCAGCATCTGGGGCGCCATGGGCTCGGAGGCGACGAAGAACTGCGGCAGGAACGCGACGAAGAACGCGATGCTTTTCGGGTTGAGGGCGGTGACGAGCCAGCAGTGGAAGCAGATCGAATAATGCGATTGCCTCGCGGGGATCTCGCCGGCTTCAGTGTCCGCCACCGGTGAGCGCCAGAGCTTGACGCCGAGCCAGACCAGGTACAGGGCCCCGATCCATTTCAGGACCATGAACAGCTCCGACGAGACCGCCAGCAATGCGCCGAGGCCCGCCATCGATGCGGTAATCGCGGTGATGTCGCCCAGCATGACGCCGAGGATGGTCGCGAAGGCGGCCTGCCTGCCATGCGACAGAGAATAGCTGATGACCAGTAGGATCGTCGGACCGGGTATCGCCAGCAGAAGCGCGATGCAGCAACAAAGGCGATAAAAAGGGTCAGCTCCATGGCCGGGCCTCCAGTTCAAGATCCGCTCGAGCTATCCATGGAAACCCGGTCTGGTCAACAGACCCCTCCACCGCTATCTCGACACCGGCGGACATGCCGGTTCAGTGGCTTCAGTTTCAGTTCCAGGCTTTGGCGCAGCCTTGCCGAGTGCCTCGGTGAACCGCAGGACGCGTCGGTAATCGGCGCTGGCCAGCCAGTCTCGCGGGCTCTGGCCGATGCCTTCAAGATGCCGGGGAGGGGGCATCGGCGGCGGGGAACGCGTGCCGGCTTCCCATTGCCGGAGCCGGGCCAAGATCCGCGGCGCGCAGGCCGTTATCGCTCTCAATTGCCGGGAACTGGTGCCGAAGAGAAAGTTCGGCGGCATCTGTCCGGATCCGGCATGGCAGGCGCCGCAGGCCCTGTGAAAGGCCACGAGAGACGGATGAGCGGGGCCGGGTTCGCGTGACAGGCCTGCAACCGCCGGGCTCGCGGGCATGGTCGCGCCGACGGGTGGCGGCAGAGCGGGGTCGGCCCGACAGCACCTGTCCGGTATCGGCCGGCCGAGCCGGACAGCGATGGCGCGCATGATGTCCTGGCCGCGCGGGCCGCCTTCGGTGACGGATCGCGTGGTGCCCGGCAGACGATAGCCCGGAACGGTGCCGATGGCGGCGTGCAGCCGGCCGATATCGTTGAGGCTCGTGAAAATCGCCATCCCGCCGCCCTTTCCCGCCTTGGGCCAGGACATGGCAATCGAGGCGATGACCCAGCCGTCATAGGTCCTGGGGCGCAGTCCGGTCTCAGGGTCGAGTGGGTTAAAGGCGGCGGTCCCGCCATCGCGATCCGCCGAATGTGATGTGTCCGCCTCGGCTTTGATAATGCCGTACTCGACGAGTTCGATGGTCAGCCGGTCGATGGAAAGCGTCGGCGGGCCAACCGGTCTGGGGATCAGGCGGCCTGTCATTTTGGGAAAGCCAGGCACCCGGTTGGAGCAGGTGAAGGCGAGGGCTTCCGCCGCCGCGCTCCCCGTTACCGGCGAGAAAACGCAGGGCACCCGGGCGATCCGCTGCTGTACGTTCAAGCCGCGCGCCAAGGTGACGAGCGCGTCGTCCAGCCAGCGTATATCCCGGTCGGAGAAGGCGTCAGCGAGCAAGCCGATGACGTGGTCATTACCGTGCGGAGCCGTTACATCAAGCACTGCAAGCGGTGGCCGCTGGTTCAATGGCGAGGTTCGAGCCTCGGTTTCGCCGTCCTTGGCAATCAACGGGACGTCATCCTCGAGATAGGGGTCGGCCATTTGAAAGCCGGACGGCCAGGCGAGATCCTGAGCTGCCTTGAGCTGAATCTCGGTGGACCGCCGGGTCCGGTAATCGCCCTTCCCGAACAGCCGGCGGCCTGCGAGACGGTGTTCGAGGATCGTCGACAGGATGCTCGTCTGGCAAGCGCGCCTGGATTTGGACTCGGTGCAGGTGCGGGACCAGTATCGCGACGCGTGCAGCAGGCGGTTCGCCCCTCCGACCGCCCGGTGCAGCGCCGCTGCCGCATGACGATGCTCGGCGGCGTCCGGTGACGGGAGCGCACCGGCCTCTGCGAGGCGTGCTGCCACCTCGGGATTGGCGGGCGTCTCGCTCCAGGGTTCCTTGGAGAAGATGGGACCGCCATTCCCGTGACAGGCGAGGCAGAGGGCGCGGCGGGCCTGCACCACGCGCGGGGTCTTGCCGGGGGCATAGTTCTCGACGATCTGGAATTCGAAACGGTCCGCGTCTTCATTGAAGCTGATGACCTCGATGGCCTCGGCTTTCGGCTGATAACCGAGGTACAGACGGTCCTTGAGAAGAGGCCTGGTTTCCGGTGCGGCCGTCCGAGGCTCTGCGATCACGGCGAGGAGCCGGCGCGGAGAGCTGAAATAGTCGGGGCCGGCCGCCTCGCGCTGCAACGACCGGCCGATGGGAATCAATGTTTCCGCGATATCGCCGTCACCGAGTCCCCCTTTGTCCAGAATGAGGGCGCGAAGCCGCGAGAAGGGGTAGGGAACCTTCAGTCTCGGTCCTTCGGGCGTCGGTGCCGTGGTGATGATGTCGAAAAGCGAGCGCCCGGTCGGCGGCAGATCGCCCGTGTCCGCCCGGGCCGACGCCCCCGCCGCGAGCATCCAGCAGAAAACGGCGATCCAAGCGGGCGATCGCGGGTCGAGCAGGGCGGAAAGGGGATAATCCGAGCATCCCGGCATGGCCGGATTGTGGGGGTGCGCTCAGCCTCGCGCAAGGACCTCTTCGGATCTCACCGCGCCGCGAAGAAGCGTCCGATCAGCTTGAAGGCGAGAGGGGCGAGCAGGACCACCATGCCGATCCGGCACAAATGATGGGTCGCGACGAAGGCAACGTCCTGGCCGATCCCGAAGGCGACGAGGCTCATTTCGGCGAGGCCGCCCGGCGCATAGGCCAAGGTGATGACGTACCAAGGCAGACCCGTCAGTTCGGCGATCAGCAATCCGAAACCGACCGCGCTGGCCATCCAGATCACCGCGGAGCCGAGGGAGACGCGGATGATCCGCAGAACCTCAGTGTAATGGGTTCCGGCGAAGCGGCAGCCGACGGCGGTGCCGAGTACGACCTGGGCCGCTGCCACCAGGCCGGCGGGCGGAGAGGAGGAGGACCAGCCGACAATGTGCGAGGTCGCGCTCAACACCAGCGGTCCGAGCAGGAAAGCGGCCGGCAGCCGGAGCCGCCGGGCGATGATCGGTCCAACGATCGCACAGCCCGCCAGCATCAGCCACTCCCGCACCGGCAGGTCGAATCCGGGACCGTTCGGCAGCATGCCGGCCGGTGCCTCGTAGCCGCCGAACAGCCGGAACATGATCGGGATGGTCATCACCACCAACAGAATGCGCGAGGCATGGGTGAGCGCGATCACCCGGTCGTCGCCGCCCATGTCCCGGCCGATCAGCGTCATGTCGTTCAACCCGCCCGGGGCGGCGGCGAAATAGGCCGTTACCGGATCATAGCTGCCGACGAGCTTGAGGTAATAGAGGACCAGCGCGAGCGCGAGCGCGCCATAAATCGCGAGCCCGGAGATCGTGACCATCCAATGGCCGATCCGGTCCACCAGATCGGGCGAGAACTGACTTCCCAGCATCGCGCCGATGAACACGACCATGCTCTGGCGCAGCATGTAGGGCAGCCGGACTTGCGCCCCGGAAACCGCCGCCACCGTCACGAACAGCATCGCGCCCAGCATCCAGGGCAGCGGCAGCCGCAGGAAGGCGAACAGGCCCCCTCCGGCCGCACCGATCGCGATGGCGAGAAACATGGAGCCGTGCTTGTGCCCGACCGTCAGCTTTTCGCCGCCTTGGCGTTCGCCGGACGGTTCCGGATTCTCCCGTGCCGATGTCGTTTCTGGGGGGGTCGGCTCAGTCAATGAAGCGGCCCAAGCGGACCGCGGTCTGCCCCTTGCTCAATCGCCTCGAGGGCATGATCAACACACAATTGTCGTGAGGCGTGTGAACCGGCTTGTCGCCATCTGTCGCCAACAGCGTTCCCGCCTTTGGAATGACCTCCATGCCGATGAACGGCTCGACGAAGGTAAAGCTCGATGTCGTAACGGTGATCGCCTCGGTGACCTCGATCACTCGTTGGGGTGCCGGCGAGGCGGCGCCGAGCCATTCCTCGATGATCGGCATCCCGGCGACTCCGGTTGCGGCGAGAAAGCGGATCATGGTCTGACGGGCGACCTCGACGCTTTTGCCGGACCAATGCTGGCCACATTCCACCAGCAATGCGGCCTGGCGGCTCGACGGGTCGGAGAAAGGCCCGTAGTCCCGCATTCGGCGCCCGTCGGCATGCCCCTCATCCATGACGATGCTGGCGGGAACCCCGACGCGTTCGGCCAGCGCACGGCCTTTCGCCAGCGGCCCGGCAAGCATGAGCGGCTGGGTGGGGTGCTGCATGGAATGAATGTCGAGTAGAAAATCGACATCCTCCAGGAGCGGGCGGATCTCCCGGCAACGCTGTGCTTCCGCCGTGTTGCGAGCGGAGTCCAGCGTGGATATCTCCCAAAGCCGGTTCATGTCTTCGTCGACGAAGCGTGACAGCATGGGATAGTCGCGGTTGAAACTGGCGAAGGCAGCGGTGTTGCAGAAACCCAGTGTCAGCTTTCCCCTGATGGGTCGGAAGCCGCTGCGGAACAGCTCGTCGAGAACCACCGCGCCGCAAAGCTCATTGCCGTGAGTCAACGCCGTGATCATCACGTGCGGGCCCGTTTCCGCTCCTTCGAAACTGGTGAAATAGGCAACGCCGGTATTGCCGTTTCGATAGGGCGTGATGTCCGGAGGATCGATCTCGATTGGATACGGGCTGAGGTCGGTCGGGATATGGGTGGAAGGCATTGAAATCCAGGGAAACTCGTAATGTCGGGAAGTGCCAGCCTGCGGCCGGCTCTCCCATGACGCTGAATGTGACATGCTAGAGAATATCCGCCGCTATCGCCAGGGTCTCGCGCGTGGCGTGCTATGGCGAGGCTCCGAGGGATTGAACCAACCGTCGGCATGGGCCATGCTTTTGGATATACGATGCAAAGAACCGGTCCCGAGGGTGGGTGCGTCGGCGCCGGTTGAGGGACACGAGTAATAAACAGGGGAGAAGTTGACATGAAACCTTGGCGTCAGTTGGGTCTGGCCGCCCTGGCGGTGGCGGCGCTTTCAACGCCGGTGCAAGCCGCCGATGTGGTGATCGGCATGCGATCCGAACCGTCATCGATTGATCCGTATTTTCATAATCTTGGCCCGAACAACGCCATGCTCGGTCAGATCTTTGACCGGCTGACGGACTGGACGCCGGGTATGGATAAGATCATCGGTCGCGCGGCGGTATCCTGGAAGGCAATCAACGACACAACCTGGGAATACAAGCTCCGAAAAGGCATCAAGTTTCATGACGGATCGGATCTGACCGTCGACGACGTGATCTTTTCCTTTGAGCGCGCCGATGCCTACGAGGGCGGTAACTCGAGTTTCCGGACCTATACCAAGGGTAAGACCCTGAAGAAGGTTGACGACCACACATTGCATATCATCACGGAAAGTCCGTACCCGCTGATGCCGAACGACACGACGACAGTGATGATCATGTCGAGCGAGGCCAAGGGCACGGGGGCGGATGGCAAGAACAAGGGCATTTCCGCGAAAGATTTCAACGACGGCACGGCTGCCGTCGGGTCCGGACCCTATAAGTTCGTCGAATGGAAGAAGGGCGATCGCATTGTCCTAGAGAAGTTCGACGGTTATCAGGGGCCGTTGGCGCAGCCCTGGGACAAGATCACCTTCAAGTTCATCAAGGCCGAGCCGGCGCGGGTAGCGGCGTTGCTGGCCGGTGACGTGGATATGATCGACAATGTCCCGACCTCGGATATCGAACGATTGAAGAAGGAACCCAAGGTCTCGCTCAGCAGCGGTGTCTCGAACCGGGTCATCTATCTGCATTTGGACCAGTTCCGCGACACATCGCCGTTCGTCACCACGAAGGACGGCAAGCCCTTGGACAAGAACCCGCTGAAAGATCCGCGGGTACGAAAGGCGATTTCCATGATGATCAACCGCGACGCGATCGTGGAACGGGTCATGGAAGGCGTGGCGATCCCCGCCGGCCAGTTGCTGCCTGACGGTTTCTTCGGCCGTTCCAGCAAGCTCAAGACCGAAGCGTACGATCCCAAGGGAGCGAAGAAGCTTCTGGCCGAAGCGGGATGGGGCGACGGTTTCGGTCTGACTATTCATGGCCCGAACGACCGCTACGTCAACGATGCCAAGATCGCCGAGGCGATCGGTCAGATGTTGTCGGCGCAGGGCATCCCGACGAAAGTCGAGACCATGCCGAAGAACGTCTACTTCAAGCGGGCGTCCAAGGGCGCCGAGGGCGGGCTTCCGGAGTTTAGCTTCGTGCTGGTCGGCTGGGGATCGGGAACCGGCGAATCCTCTTCGCCGCTGAAGTCGCTGCTGGCCACCCATGACCCGGCCAAGGGCATGGGCGCGTCGAACCGTGGCCGGCATTCCGACCCACGCGTCGACGATCTGCTAGGCCAGGCCTTGGCGACGGTGGATGACGATAAACGGGGGGCGCTGCTGGCGCAGACCACGGATATCGCCATTGGCGAGAACCAGGGCATCATCCCTTTGCACTATCAGGTCAATACCTGGGCAACCCGCCAGGGCTTGAAATACAACCCCCGTGCGGACGAGCGTACGGTGGGGATCGACCTGGTGCCGGCCAACTAGGCGCATACCCAACGGGGCGGCCGACTTTAGGGTGGGCCGTCCCCGGAATCCGGGAACGCTGAATCGGAGGGACGATGTCGGTTTTCATCATCAGACGCCTTTTGCAGGCCGGTCTTGTCGTGGTGGTGATGTCGTTCATCGTCTTTTCCGGCGTGTTCATGGTCGGAGATCCCGTGGAGATCCTGGTAAGCGATGACGCGGACCAGGAAGAGCGGGAACGGATCATTCAATCCATGGGCCTCGACAAGCCGTTTATCGTTCAATACGGCCTGTTCGTCGCAAAGGCGCTGCAAGGCGACCTGGGCGAATCCTTCGTTTTCAACGAACCCGCCCTGCTGCTGATTCTGGACCGAATGCCGGCGACCATGGAGCTGGCGGTGGTGGCCTTGCTGATCGCCGTTGTGTTCGGGATTCCATTGGGTGTTTGGGCGGGTCTCCGGCCGGACTCCCTTGCGTCGAAAAGCATCATGACGGGCTCGATCCTCGGGTTCAGCCTGCCGACCTTCTGGGTCGGCATCATGATGATTCTGCTGTTCGCGGTTTATCTCGGCTGGCTGCCGTCGACCGGACGCGGCGATGTCCAGGTGATCCTGGGCATGCCGATCAGCGTCCTGAGTTGGGACGGGTTCAGCCATATCCTGATGCCGGCGGTCAATCTGGCGCTTTTCAAGCTGTCGCTGGTCATACGCCTCGCGCGAGCGGGCACCCGCGAAGTGATGCACCAGGACTACATCAAGTTCGACCGCGCCAAAGGGCTTAGTGACGCCCGGATCATCCTCATCCACGTGTTGAAGAACATCATGATTCCGGTTGTTACGGTTCTCGGCCTCGAGTTCGGCGGTTTGGTCGCCTTCTCGGTTGTGACCGAGACCGTGTTTGCCTGGCCAGGCATGGGCAAGCTGTTGATCGATTCGATCGGTCAACTCGATCGGCCGGTGATCGTCGCCTATCTCATGATCATCGTTTTCCTGTTCGTGTTCATTAATCTGATCGTGGACATTCTCTATTCGCTGCTTGATCCAAGGGTCAGGCTGCAGGATGTGAAAGCATGACCGTCGCTCAAGAAAACCTCGAGATCGTGCCCCGTGGCGCGGATGACGCCGCGAAGTTCGAAGGCGTCCAGACACCGTTCCGCCGCTTTCTGTCGGATTTCTGCGAATCCAAGCTGGCAGTTCTGGGTTTTGTCGTGATCGTCGCGATCACCCTGGTGGCGATCTTTGCGCCGGTCCTGGCCCCGACCGACCCCTACGATCTGGCGACAGTGAGCGTCCTGGACGGCCGCCTTGGGCCCGGCGAGGCGATGATGAGTGGCGTTACCGCGCATCTCGGCACTGACGGCGCCGGCCGGGACATGGTCAGCGCCATGATCTACGGCCTTCGGATCAGCCTTGGTGTCGGTATCGGTAGCGGCGTGATCGCGATGCTCATCGGCATATCGGTCGGTCTCTTCTCGGCCTATGCGGGCGGCCGGATCGACAGCGTCCTGATGCGCGTCGTCGATATTCAGCTCAGTTTCCCCGCGATCTTGGTGGCTCTCATCCTGTTGGTCACCTTGGGCAAGGGCGTGGACAAGACGATCATCGCGCTGGTTTTCGTGCAGTGGGCCTACTACGCCCGCACGATCCGCGGCACCGCCTTGGTCGAGAGGCGGCGGGAGTACATTGAATCCGCCGTTTGTCTGGGGCTGTCCGAACGCCGGATCATCTTCCGGCACCTGTTGCCGAACTGTATCGCGCCGATGATCGTCGTCGGGACCATGCAGGTGGCGCACGCAATCTCGCTGGAAGCGACGCTTTCGTTTCTCGGACTGGGCATGCCGCAGACAGAGCCGTCACTGGGCCGTCTCATTTCCAACGGCTTCGAGTACATCATGAGCGGCAAATACTGGATCAGCGTCTATCCCGGCATCGCCCTCTTGGTCACCATCGTCAGCATTAATCTGGTTGGGGACCGTCTGCGTGACGTGCTCAACCCGCGCTTGCAGAAATAGGAGAGGGTGGTGACAAGCGCGTCCGCCCCGACACTGGAGGTGCGGGATCTGCGGACCTATTTCTTCACCAAGGGAGGGGTCGCGCGGGCGGTCGATGGCGTCGGCTTTTCGGTCGGACGCGGCAAGGTCCTTGGTCTGGTCGGCGAGTCCGGTTCCGGCAAGACGGTGACCGGGTTCTCGATTCTTGGCCTTGTGGACGAGCCTGGACGGGTTGTCGGAGGTGAGATCCTGTATCACGGCGAGAATCTGGTGACCGCGTCGCCCGATCGAATGCGGGCGCTGCGCGGCGCCAATATCGCGATGATCTTTCAGGACCCGATGATGACGCTCAATCCGGTGCTGCGGATCGACACCCAGATGATCGAGGCGGTTCAGGCGCATGGCCGGGTTTCGGACGATGAAGCTCGGCAGCGCGCTCGCGATGCGTTGGGCCAGGTCGGTATTCCCTCGCCGGACGAACGGCTGAGATCTTATCCGCATCAGTTCTCGGGCGGTATGCGCCAGCGGGTGGCGATTGCGATCGCGCTGCTGAACAAGCCGGATCTCATTGTCGCGGATGAGCCGACGACAGCTCTCGACGTGACCATTCAGGGCCAGATCCTTTTCGAGGTTCAGAAACTCTGTGAGGAAACGGGAACCGCGCTGATATGGATCACCCACGACCTTTCCGTCGTCGCCGGCCTCGCGGACGAGATCTGCGTGATGTATGCGGGCCGGGTTGTCGAGCAAGGATCGGTCGACGCGGTGCTTGACCGGCCGATGCATCCCTACACGCATGGCCTGATCGGCTCGGTTCCCAGCCGCAACCGACGGGGGCGGCCGCTCTCCCAGATTCCGGGAATGACGCCGTCATTGCTCAGCTTGCCCGAAGGCTGTGCTTTCTCGGCCCGCTGTCCGCGCGTCGGCGAGGCGTGCGGCTCGGTGCCCGATATCAGCGTGCCGGAGCCCGGGCGGGAATTGCGGTGCCACTATCCCCTCCAGGAGACGGCATCATGACCCCGCAGAATGACGGCGGAGCAATGCTGGAACTGCGGGGGATTTCCAAACGGTTTGTAAAATCTCTCGACCTCGCGGCCAGGATCGCCCAGCGGCTCGGCGCGGATGTGCGAGAGGAAGTTGTGCGCGCGGTGGACGGTGTGTCGCTCGCCATTGCAGCCGGCGAAGTGGTGGGTTTGGTGGGGGAGTCCGGATGCGGCAAGTCGACCCTCGGCCGGATCGTCGCGGGGGTGCACCCGCCGAGTGAGGGGACCGTGCTCTACAAGGGGCTCGATGTCTCCGCCTTGAAAGGCGCGGAAGCGCGCGATGTAGCCTTGAAGATCCAGATGATCTTCCAGGATCCGATGAGCTCGCTTAATCCGCGCATGCGCGTGCAGGACATCATCGGCGAGGCGCCGGTCGTGCACGGCGTGGTGTCGGCATCGGAGGCTGAAGCCTATGTCGAGGAAACCATGTTGCGGGTGGGGCTCGACCCCAGCTACGCGCGCCGCTACCCGCATCAGTTTTCAGGTGGTCAACGCCAACGGATCGGCATCGCCCGGGCGCTCGCGGTAAAGCCCGAGTTTCTGGTTTGCGACGAGTCCGTCGCCGCGCTGGACGTTTCGATCCAGGCACAGGTGCTGAACCTGTTCATGACCCTGCGCGAGGAGTTGGACCTCACTTATCTCTTCATCAGCCACGACCTCGGTGTGGTCGAGCATCTGAGTGATCGCGTGGTGATCATGTATCTCGGACGCATCGTCGAGATCGCACCGACGGTCGCGCTTTTCGCCGAACCAAATCATCCCTATACCAAGGCTCTCCTCGCCGAGGTGCCGCGCCTGGAGACCCGCCGGCGTCGGTTCGCGCCGGTCAAAGGCGAAATCCCTTCGCCGATCGATCCGCCGCCAGGCTGTCACTTTCATCCGCGTTGCCCGCATGCGAATGAGCGCTGCCGGAGCGAACGGCCGATCTTGAAGGAGATCGCGCCGGACCGATTTGCCGCTTGTCACCTGAATGACCATGGCTGAAATCAGCGAAAATCTGATCCCGGACGTCCTGCACGCGCTTCAGCCTGAGGACGGAATCCCTTTGGTTTTCGATTCTCCGCACTCCGGAACGGTTTTTCCGGATGATTTCAGCTGCAATGCAACCGACTGGCAGTTGCGGATGAACCGGGACATTTTCGTCGACGAGCTGTTTGCCCATGTGACGGAGCAGGGCGCGGGGTTGCTGTGCGCGCTGTTCCCGCGTGTCTTCGTCGATCCGAACCGGAACGCCGGCGAGATCGATCCCAGCATGTTGGCCGAACCCTGGCCCGAACCCTTGAAGCAAACCCGCAAGACCCGGGTCGGCATGGGGGTGATCCGCAAGTACATCGTAAAAGGTGTGCTGATGCATGACCGGCCTCTTGCCGTCGAAGAGGTGCGGTCTTGGCTGGAAACCTATCACGCACCCTACCACCAGACATTGGCGGAGATGCTCGACCGCGCGCACCGGCGCCACGGTGCTGTATGGCATGTCAATTGCCACTCGACGAAATCCATGGGCGCGGCGATGAACATCGACGAAGGTGAACGGCGCGCGGATGTCATTCTGAGCGACCTGGACGGAAAGACGACCGATCCGGATTTCATCGGTTTCGCGGCGGAATGCTTCCAGGCCAAGGGCTATTCGCTGTCGATGAACTACCCGTTCCGCGGCGCCGAGTTGATCCACCGGTTCGGCGATCCCGGCAACGATCGCCATTCCATCCAGATCGAGATCAATCGGGCGCTTTATCTTGACGAGACGACTTACGAAAAATCGGTGGCGTTCGAGGCGTTCCGCCAGGACCTGCGGGAGGTGACGGCGCGGCTGGCTGATTTCGTTCGCGACCGGGCAAGCGACAAGCAGCGGCCCGACGCGTGAACGTCCCAATCCGTCAGGGCGCGAACTGTTCCTTCAACACGCGTTCATCGAGGTTATGGTCCGGGTCATAAAGCAGGCGTAGGGCGATGTCCCTGTCCTCGGTGATCGTGACCCGCCGGATGTCCCGCACCTCTGTCGCGTCGGCCGCCGCGCTCACCGGGCGCTTTTCGTGTTCGAGGACCTCGAAGCTGATCCGGGCCTTGTTGTCCAGCAGGGCGCCGCGCCATCGCCTTGGGCGAAACGCGCTCAGCGGCGTCATCGCGAGAATGCCAGCGCCGAGCGGTATGATCGGCCCATGGGCGGAGAGGTTGTAGGCGGTGCTGCCCGCCGGCGTCGATACGATGATGCCGTCACAGAGCAGTTCCTCCATGCGCACCGTATCGTCGATGGTGATCCGCAATTTGGCGGTTTGCGCGGTCTGCCGCAGCAACGAGACCTCGTTGATCGCCAAAGCCTCGTCGACCTTGCCGCCGACCGTTTCCGTGCGCATGCGCAAGGGGTGAAGAGTCACCAGGGTCGCGGCCCGGAGGCGTTCGATGAGGCCTTCTTCTTGGTACTCGTTCATCAGAAAACCGACGGTGCCGCGGTTCATGCCGAAGACCTGCACCGGCTTCTCGATATGTTTGCGGAGGGTTTCCAGCATCATCCCGTCGCCGCCGCGCGCGCCGATGACGTCCGCCTCGTTCTCGTTGACCTGCCCGTAGCGGGCCTCGAGCGCGGCCTTGGCGGCCTCGGCCTGGTCCGTCGAGGCGGCCAGGAAGGCGACTTTCGGGTCCGGCATGTGGAAATTCCCCAGGCGAGAGTCCTCGGCACCCGGCGCGGCTCGACTGTCGCTCATCAACACTAGCCGACGGGGCCAAGGGACATATAGCATCGCCGGGTTGGGGGAAGCATCCGTAAACCGCCGTAACATGCCGAAGGGGGAGGATGATGAAAAGGGATTGGTTTTTGGCCGCGCTTGCCGCGTTGCTTTCGTGGGTCGCGGTGCCCGATGGATCGCGGGCAGACGACCGGCACGCGGGGTACTACTATCCGCATCCCGCGAGTACCGAGATTTACGACTCGCAGGCAAAGGAACTTCCGGGTGTGACCCGGAACACGCGCATAGGCTTCGTCACCGGCCTTGCCGCGCAGCAGTCGGAACGGCCATATCCGTCCCAGACCGCGATCTTCGCGAAAGGCAGCGACGCCGAAAAACTGATCATTGTCAGCCTGACGGAGGGGCGGCTCAATTCCATCTATCGCGCGCGCGCCGTTCTGGCGCTGTTGACGGCGTCGGCGCGGACCACTGAGATCTTTCAGAAGTTCCAGGTCGAGACGGTCTTCACCTTCATCGATCTGTGCAAGATGCTCGGCTTCAAGCAGCTCACCATCAGTGACGGTGTCACCTTCGCGCATCAGTTCAAGATCCAGTAGCGCGGGCCGGCGGGAAACGAATCGAAACAGCAGTTCGGAGAACCGATATGGGTCAGATCATGTACATTCCGCACGGTGGCGGACCGCTGCCTCTGCTGGGCGATCCGGCTTATGCCAGCTTGGCGACGGCGCTCAGGGCGCTGAACGGTGACCTCGCCGGCTGCAAGGCGATCGTGCTGGTAACCGCGCATTGGGAGGCGGACAGGCCCAGCCTCAGTACCGCCGCTGCTCCCGGCATGCTGTATGACTATTACGGCTTTCCGGAGGAGTCCTACCAGATCCGTTATCCGGCGCCCGGCGCGCCGGATCTCGCCAAGTCCGTGGCGACGGTACTGGCAGAACACGGGTTCGAGGCCGAACTTGACGGAGAGCGCGGCTTCGACCACGGAACTTTCGTGCCGATGATGCTGATCAGGCCGGAGGCGGATATCCCGATACTGCAGATGTCGCTTCTTGCCTCACTGGACCCGGCGCGGCATTTGGCGCTGGGACGGGCCCTCAAGAGCCTTCTCGATGACGACATTGCCCTGATCGGATCCGGTTTCAGTTTCCACAATCTCGGTGCCTTGACCGGCCGGATGGGCGGCGATCTCGATCAGGCGCGGACACTGGCCGGCGCGTTTCATACCTGGCTGGACGAAACGGTGTGCGGACCGGGCCTTTCAACCGAGGAACGCGGGTCCAGACTGGCGTCCTGGGCCGAGGCGCCGGGGGCACGGTTCTGCCATCCCCGCGAGGAGCATCTCCTTCCCCTCTATGTCTGTTTCGGCGCGGCTGCCGGCCGACGGGCGGAGCAGATCTTCGGCGAGCCCGTCAAGGGCTATCAGACGTCGGGCTATCGCTGGAACTGAATGGCAGAGGCGCGGGCGGCAATGCCCAGGCCCGCTCAGAAGCGTTCCTCGCCGCGTTGGCGCCCCGGATCGGGGAAATCGCGATAGAGAGCGAAGAAAATCTCGTCCACCAGGGAATTGACGGCGTGGTGGAACCCTTCGACGGGGTCGGAACGGCTCGACACTTTCGAGAAGGCGTCGTCGAGCTGACCCAACCCTTCGGTTTCGATGATCAGATGCCATTCGGGCAGATGAGACGGCCCGAGACCGAGCTTGCGGCGGGTGATCCTGTAACCGGCGATCAGGCCCTCTGATTTCAAATGCGCGAAATAGCCGTGCGCGGCGTCGGAGAAATCCGTATCGCGCACGCCTGCCTTCAGGCCGCACCAGATGTGATAATAGTCCATCGCCTGATCCTTATTCCGGAATCGGATAAGCGGTCAGCAGGAGACAGCCGCCCTCGCCGTCGGCCCGCAATACCACTCTAAGGTCGGAACTTCGGTCTGCCATCCCGTCGTTGTCACCGCGCGCGAGCACATGACCGATCACCTCGGGTCCATCGTGATCCCAGGCCCGGCGCGCGTTCCTCGCGGCGTTTTTTGCCCATTGGTTGATCCGGTCCCGGTTTGCCGATAGCGCGGCCCGGACCGCCAGGCGGGCATTTTCGACTGAAGTAAAGCTGCTCGCGGCGGGAATCCGTGTTTCCGTGATCAGCCGGTTCGTCAGCCATTCATCGTTCTTGCCGACATGTTTAGCCAGCGTGTGTCCGCCGGATGCTTCCTGAGCCTCGAGCCATTCAGCCGGAAAGATTGAGGGAACGCACCTGTCCGGTTCGGTGCTGCCCAGTGCGCTCGCCGCGCCGGCAAGAAACAGCGCGCCGGCAATAAAGTATCTTGTCACCTAGTGATCGGATGCTGGCAGGTTCCTGTCCCCGCCAGCCCGAGGGGCGGTGGAGGTCTCGTCAATCTGAGACCTATTTCGCTTCGCGGGGCGCAGGAACAGCCAGAGCAGAGCGTAAACGCCGAACCAGGCGACAAACATCACGCCGGCGAATATGGCGATCTCGACACCGAATACCGTCAAAAACTTCTGCATGGTCTATCCATTCTATCGGTCCACTCCGCGCCGGCGATCAACGTCTCGCCGACGCGGAAGAGTGCCGGATCAGGCCCCCCAGGGTTTGATGGCCGCCTTCAGCGCCTTGTAGCCTTCAAGGAAGCCGGGGCGGGAGCTGGAATAGACCGAGTCGAACTTGCCAGCGCATCGTCGAGCCACGCCGCCAGTTCCTTGTTGCCCTGGTTCGCGTCGAGATAGGCGTCGCGGATCAGCACGAAGTGGATACGCGGGTCATAGGGCTGCTTGGTGCCGCCCATGGACTCATCGCCGTCCAAAAGCCTGAGCAGCATGGCGTCGGCCGATCCCAGGGTCTGCTCATGAATCGGCTGGCCCGACATCCGGTGCATGACCGAGGTCATGTCACGCCCGTTTCCGGTGGTGTAGCCCATGTCGGTCCACACCTTGTTCATGTCGATGTCCTTGCCGAGGTGCTTGGCGACGCGGGTGCCGAACGCCCGAAGCGGATCCGACACATCGGCCATGAGATCGGTCAGGCGGTCGCCATCGAGGTCGGTCGCCAGCACGATGCATTCGCGCTGCTCGATCATGTCCCAAAGCAGCAGGCCGTAGTTCGTGTCGGCGATATGCTGCTCGATCCGCCGCCCCAGTTCTCCATGCCGGCTTTGAAGTCGGCGGGCAGAAGGGCGATGATCTTGTCGATATTCGCCTTGTGCTCCTCATAGGGATCGACGGCGTATTTGCGGCCGACCTCGAACTTGGTGCCCTGCAGCAGCCAGGCGTGCAGGCCCGCGTTGATGCCGTCTTCCATCGCCTGGGTCGGCTTCATGGCGACCCGGCCGAGCTTGCCGGTCTCGTGCACCATCTTCAGGAACAGGCGGTTCGCATAGGCCATCTGAACGCCGGGGGAATTCATCTCGGAATGCACCAGCCCGGTTTCTGCATCGACGGTGAACTTCGAGCGGTTTTGCGAGTAGGGCAGGCAAGGCATACAGCGTACCGAGGTGATCGGACCATAGGGGCGCACATTGCAGAACACGCCGGCCTGGGTTCGCAGCGGCGCGTTGCCGGACTTGCCCATCACGACCACCCGGCCGCCCTTGCCGTCGTTGACATAGGCGTCACCCGCCGTCGACCACTTGATCGACACGCAGGGCATGTTGCCGAACCAGCCAAGACAGGCGAGCTTGGTGTCGTGCCGGTACTGTGACCACATCGGAACCGCGTAGAACGGCAGGCCGAGGACATCAATCGCCGCGATGGTGCCGAGCAACGCATAGGCGTCGGTCAGCGAATGGGCGACGGGATTGATCTTGCCGTCGTGATTGCCGCCCTGCCAGACAACCGCTTCCGGATGACCGCTCGGCCGGACGTCGGTCGGCTGGTAAAGCGTGTTCATCAGTCCGAGCAGGTCGCCGCCATCGGCCTCGGTGCGCGCGATTGACATAAGATCGATCATGATTGCCTCTTCACTGTCATGTTGGTCCGCCGGCCGCGTCGAATGCCATGCCGTGCCGGCTCGAAAGCGGTGGTGGTCCGGAGAAGGAAAGTTCGGGCCCTTCTATGCTGCGAACCGGCGCTTCTGTAAAGCCGGTAAAGGCTTTGATCACACAGATGCGGTGACGTTTACGCCCCGAGCCTAATCCGTACGCGCCACGCCCGGTACCCAGACATAGCCGTCGGGATCGATCAGATAACTTTCGCGCAGGCCGTGCGGCTTGTCGGCGGCCTCGGCGAGAACGGTATCGCCGCGTGCGCGCGCCCGGTCGGCGGCCTCGTCCGGATCGATACCGTAGAGCCGGAGCTCGCACCCGACACCACGCACCGCGCTGTCTCCGGTCAGGCCCAGCAGCGGATTGTCGTGGTAGGTGTGGTCGGCATGCAGCATCCATTCGGTGCCCTCATGACTCATGATGGCGAAATCCGCGTTGGAGTAGACCTGCTCGACCCCCAGAACCTCGACCTGAAAACGCACGGAGGCAAGGACGTCGCGCACCAGAAGATTGACGCCGAAACTTCTAAGGGCCTTGCCGTAGGCCGCGCCATTGGGTTTTTCCAGGTCACGCGTGTGGTCGGTCATGGCGGTGCTAGATCCATTTTCCGTTGGGCGGCGGGATGTTGGGCAATGTCCCGATGGCACCGGGTACTTCCTCGACACTGTCGACGATGGTCAGGATGCCGGCATGCTCGGGTTTGGCGAATCCCTCGTCAATGGCGAAACGGATCAGATCCAGAAAGCGGTCCCAGTAACCGTTGATGTTGACCAGGATCACCGGTTTTTTCGACAGGCCGAGCTGAGTCCAGGTAACCACCTCGATCGTCTCGTCGAAAGTGCCGAGCCCGCCCGGCAAGGTGACGAACGCATCGGCCCGCTGATACATCAGATGCTTTCGCTCGTGCATGGATTCGGTGACGACGAGTTCGCTGATGCCGTCATGTCCAACCTCCCATTCGTCGAGGAAGCGCGGGATGATCCCTGTGACGCGGCACCCGGCGGCGAGCGCCGAGTCGGCGACGATCCCCATCAGGCCGACGTGACCGCCGCCATAGACAAGGTCCATGCCGGAACGGCCGAGAACCCGGCCCAGATCCTCGGCCGATTTCCTGTAGATGTCCGCGACCCTCGACGAGGAGCCGCAGAACACGCAAATCGAAGGGCGTTTTTCCATGGCCCCTCTATTTCATCGCGGACTTCGTTGGTCAACCCGCGCGGTTGCCGTCAGGTGACCTTGTCCCGGGTCGCCCAATCTGAATTGCCGGTCGCGCCGGTCGGCGGATGCGCGGCCAGCGCCTCCTCGATCGGATCGGTTCCCCAGCCCGGCCGATCCGGGACGATCAGCTCGCCGTTCTCGAACTCCGGCGCATGGGTGAAAAGCTCGCCGTCCCAGGGCAGCCGGTCGATATCGATCTCCATGATCCGCAGATTCGGCACCGCCGCCGCGAAATGGACGTTCATGAACGAGCAGAGATGGCCATAGAAGTTATGCGGCGCGACATTGACCTCGAAGGCTTCGGCCGCGTTGGCGATCTTCATGGATTGCCAAACCCCGTTCCAGACCGCGTCGATGATCGCGACATCCATGGACTGCGCCTTGAAATAGGGCAGGAATTCCCGCAGCCCGAGCAACGTCTCGCAGGAACTGATGGGATGAGGACTGCGCTGGCGGATATAGGCCAAGGCGTCGGCGTTGTAACTGTCCATCTCGATCCAGAACATGTCCATGTCGGCGATGGCGTTCAGGATCTTCACATACCCTTCCGTCTTGGCGTTGAAATTGAGGTCGAGCAGGATATCCATGTCCGGCCCCGCGCCATCGCGGAAGGCCTCCAGATGCGCGCGCAGGTTCCGCAGCACCTTCTTGTCGACATTAAGCTCCGGCGTGAACGGCACGCCGAATCCGGGTCGCCAGCCCCTGGGATTGCCGTCGTCGTGGAGGAAGACATTGGTTTTCAGCGCGGTGAATCCCTTCTCCCGCACCTCCGCTCCCATGGCCTTGACACCATCCAGGTCGGTGATCGCCGGCGGGTAGTATTTCGGATGGTTGATCCGCCAGGTGCCGCAATGGGACCAGTAGACCCGGATCCGATCGCGGATCTTGCCGCCCAGCAGGGTGTAGCACGGCACGCCCATGGTCTTGGCCTTGGCGTCCAGCATCGCGTTTTCGATCGCGCCGAGGCCTTCGGCGACCACGCCTCCCGCAGCCGGACGGGTGAGGGCGTACATGAAGGCATAGGCGCGTTCGTGATCGTTCACCGACTGGCCGATGATCTTCGCCCCCATGGCGTCGATGACCTGCGCCACGCCGGGCGATCCGAAGCCCTCATCAAACTCGCTCCAGCCGACGATCCCGTCTTCGGTGGTCAGTTTCACGAAGTGGTAGTTGCGCCAGCCGGCATCGCAGTGGCGGGTTTCGATGCGCGCGATTTTCATGGATCGGTCTCCCTGAACGCTGTTGCCGTCACCGGTGGTCGAGCCGCCGCGGCCGGTCCGATTAGCGATACGTTCCGTCCCAGGTCTCCGCCGACGGATTGCTTACCGACCCGTCGGGGGCCACCGTCGGCCGGTTGAGCGTGAAGGCGGTCTCCGGCGTCACCACGGCATAGTCCATGTAGCCCATCCGGGCGATCGGGCGCATGGCGCCGGTATCCAGCAAGCCGTTCTTGATGAAGCGCTCGTCGATATAGATGCCGACGACCTGGCCGATCACCATGAAATGGCCGCTGTCGCCCCCTGGCGTCGTGTCGGGCATTTCGACCGTCTTCCAGTGCCGGCATTCGAGTGCCGCCGGCGAGGCCTTCACCCGGGGCGGGGCAACGAATTTCGACGGCGCGGTCTCCAGCCCGGCGAGCGCGAATTCATCGGCCTCGGGCGGTACCGTCGCCGACGAGATGTTCATCCCGGCGCGTGTATCCCAGGTCGACAGCGAGCAGGTGAACTCCCCGTTCTTCTCGATATTGCGCAGGCTGTCCTTACGGCTGCTGGAGACGAACATGACATAGTGCGGCCGGTCGCTGACCGCATTGAAGAAGCTGTAGGGCGCGAGGTTCAGCACGCCATTCTCGTCGACGGTCGATACCCAGCCGATCGGGCGCGGCGCCACGATCGCCTTGAAAGGGTCGTGGGGAAGACCGTGATCGTTCTTGACGCTGTCATAGTGCATGGTGCTCACCCTTTGGAAGATTGGCCGATTGCTTGTTGGCGGGTCGCGAGCCCCGCCGTCATGGCTTGCGGAGCCGGTCGGGAAGGTCGAGACCGACGCCCGTCAGATGCGAAAAGAGGGTTTCCAGCTCCCGGCGGTCCGCCTCTGGTAGCGGCGGGCGCAAGATCGACTCGATATTGGACGAGAGATGCCCGATTTTGCCGGTCCCAAACAGCACCACGTCGCTGCCTTTTTCGTGCCGGGCGTAGCGGTAGGCGGCATCGGTCAGACTGTGGGCGCCGCCGTCGTGGATCAGGAAGTCGAGCGGCCCGTCGGCGCGCACCGTGGCCGCCGACAGCTTGCCTTCGGCGATAAGGTCGGCGACCGTCTTTTTCAGCACATCGGGATTGCTGAAGATATTGCGGATCACGAACATCAGCAGTGTGCCGATCCGCCGCTCCAGTGTCTTGGGAAAAACATCCCGCCTGGCGCCCTGGTTCATCAGGTTGAAGGCGAACATCACCACCTCCCAGCACGACGGCTCGGACAGCGCGCGCTGCAGCATTTTTTGGTGGGGGTCCATGGGCGAGGTTTCGGTGATGCCGATATGGCGGATCTTGCCCTGCTCCTTGGCGGCGAGCAGCGCGGGCACGACCCGGTCCAACACATGATCATAGAGATCCGGCGAAATAGCGTGCAGATGGAACACATCCAGATAGTCCGTGCCGAGCCTGGAAAGCGAGGCCTCGAGGTTCTTCGTCACCTCCGCGCCGTCGATCCGTCGGTCGCCGAACCGGACCCGGGTCTTGCTGGAGATTACGACATTGGTGCGGCCGACCGCCTGAGCGGCCCGGCCCACCACGCCCTCGGTCCCGTAGGCTTCGGCGGTATCGAAGAAGTTCACACCGCGCTCGTAGGCGGCTTGCACCAGGGCAACGGCGTCGTCCTCCGTCGCGCCGGTGCCGAGCCCGAGGCGGCTGTTCCCGCCGCAGCCCAGCCCCGCGACACTGACGCGAAGGCCTGTGGCGCCCAATTCGGTGTATTGCATGGCCGGGTATCCTCGCGATGGTCCTCCGCGCCCGGGCGGAGATTGGTCAAGTCAGCAGAGACGGACAGCGCCTAGCCGGCGAAACCCGACTGAATGGTCTTGATGCCGGCGAGAGCGGCGGCGGGCAGGGCGCCCTTGTTGACCGCCGTGGTCGCCTTCTGCAACTCCTCGATATTCGCGATCCCGATCTCGACCGTTGAAAGCGCGTCATTCGAGATCACATAGCGCACCGCCAGTTCCGGCAGGGTTGCGGCATGTCCGGCCTCCACCAGCGGCGAGAATTGCAGCGCCCGGGTGGCGTCGCTCGCGTAATCCTGGCTGGAGCCGATCGGATCGACGTTTTGCATGCCGAGGGGATGGCGCGCCGTGCTGCCGGACAAGGCGCCGCCCGCGAGAATGCGCACGCCGATGGTTCCGACCCCGTTGCGGGCGCAGGCCAGCAGAAGCTCGCGATAATCCTGGGCCGGATAGCCCGGCGGGATCGCTTCGCCCGCCGAGGGGACCAGCAGATTGTAGAAGACCTGGGCGCCGTCGAAGGCCCCGGACTCGACCATCTTGTGCAAGGCGTCGGTATCGCCCTTGGCGGTGAAGCCGAGATACCGGGTTTTGCCCTCATCCCGGAGTTTCGAGAAGGCCGGCACGACATCGCTCAAGACCTGATCCAGGGTGATGGTTCCCGGCTCGCCCGAGGTGTCGACGGTGTTGTGGAGCTGGAAGAGATCGACCTGATCCTGACGTAACCGGCCGAGGCTGGCTTCCAGCGAGCGGCGGGCGGCGCCGGCAACGTCGCGCAGGTCGTCCCGGCTCAACCCCACCTTGGTGCTGACGACGATTCCGTCCCGGTTCTTGCCGAGGGCGCGGCCGAGATTGGTTTCGGACACGGTATCGCCATAGGCGGGGGCGGTGTCGAAATGGTTGATGCCGTTATCGCGCGCCCAGGCAACGGCCCGGTCCTGGTCGGCCGCCGTGCCCTTGGTCATCAATCCGCCGACCGCGCCGCAACCGAAGGTGAGACGGGAGACATCGAGATCCGTACGGCCAAACCGTTTCATTTCCATCGAAAGAGTCCTCATTCGTTTTTCGCGGGGGCCACCATCGAATGCGCCGAGCCGGAGGGGATCCGCTCCGCGTGGAGGCTTTGGACCGGATTGCGTATCTTCGGACCTTAAACCGAGAATTCTGGGAACGCCAATATCTCGGCGCTGTTGATCCGTTCCGTCGGCGCGCGCATGCTACGCTCGCCTTTCGGGTGAAGCTGGGCGTAACCAAAGTCAGAGGATGAATCGTGGCGGACAAGATCAGGGTGGGAATTGTTGGCGCAACCGTTACGCCGGGCGGCAGCGGCTGGGGCGCGAACGCGCATGTGCCGGCGCTGCAGACGTTGCCGGGATACGAGTTGAAGGCGGTCTGCACGGCGCATGAGGACACCGCGAAGGCATCGGCCGAGAAGTTCGGCGCGGATTTGGCCTTCCATGACATGCAGGAGATGGTGGCCCATCCGGATGTGGATCTGGTCGCCGTGGTCGTGCGCGTGCCATGGCATAAGCAGCTTGTGATGCCAGCGCTCGACGCGGGCAAGCCGGTCTGCTGCGAATGGCCGCTCGGGGCGAACCTGGCCGACGCGAGCGAAATGGCGAACCGGGCCAAATCAGCCGGCGTGCCGACCCTGGTCGGACTTCAGGCCCAGAGCGATCCCGCCGTGATGTATGCCCGTGACATCGTCGCGAACGGTGATATCGGCGACATCGTCACCGTTAATCTCAGTGTGATCGTCAATGCCATTCCGGTTCGCGGAGACGGTCGTATCTGGCAGGGGATCCGGTCCAACGGCGCCAATCCGATGACCATTCCGGGCGGACACTCCATCGATGCGCTCTGCCATATCCTGGGCGAGTTTGCGGAGGTGAGCGCCCGGGTCACCACCCGCATCACCATGTGGAAGCATGCGGTGACCGGCGCCGATTTCCCGGTGGATGCGCCCGATACCGTTACCGCGACCGGGGTGCTCAAAAGCGGAGTCGAGGTGGCCTACCAGGTCGCCAGCGTGCCCTACAATGCCAGCGGCACGCGCCTCGAAATCTATGGCCGAAAGGGGACCCTGGTGCTGACCTCGAACTCGGTCAATATCGGGCCGAGCACCCTGCATCTCGCGATCGGCGAGGCGGCGATGGCGGAGATCACGCCGCCGGACCGCTACCGCCTGATCCCCGCCGACATGGCCGCGGGCCCCGGACGGAACGTCGCACAGGCCTATGCCCGCTTCGCAAGCGCCATGAACTCGGGCAAATCGGAAGCGCCGGATTTCAACGACGCGATCGTTCGTCATACCCTGATCGACGCCATGGAGCGCTCGCACCGGGACGGAAAGGTCATCAAGTTGGCCTAGCTAGGCTGGGGCTCAAGGCGGCGCGTTGATGTCCAATGGAACGGTAATGCCATGCAAGCTGACTATGTGATCGTCGGAGCCGGTTCGGCCGGCTGTGTTCTCGCCAATCGGCTGACGGAAGACCCGAATACCCGCGTGATCCTGCTGGAGGCCGGGGGGAGGGACTGGAACCCCTACATCCATATCCCGGCGGGTTACATCAAGCTGCTGGATCACCCGACCCTGACCTGGGGGTTCAAGGCCGACAAGGACTCGGGTCTCAACGGCCGCGAAATACCCTATCCGCGCGGCAAGGTGCTGGGCGGGTCGAGTTCGATCAATGGTCTGATCTACATCCGCTCCCAGCCGGAGGACTACGATCATTGGTCGCAGCTCGGCAATCGCGGCTGGGGCTCCAAGGACGTGTTTCCGTATTTCCGCAAGGCGGAAAACTGGGAAGGGCCGGCGGACGAGGTCCATGCCAAGGGGGGACCGCTGCATACCTCGCTTACCCGGGATCGGCCGGCCTTGTGCGAAGCGGCGATCCAGGCCGGCGGAGAATTGGGGTGGGAGTATCGGGAGGACCTGAACGACCTGCCGCACCGGCTCGGCGACCATATCGGCTGGGTTCAGCAGACCCGGGGTGGCCGCTTCAGGGCCAGCGCGGCGAGAACCTATCTGCGGCCGGCCACGCGGCGCCCGAACCTTCAGGTCGTCACCAATGCCCTGGTGCATAGGGTCATCCTGGAGGGCAAGCGGGCGGTCGGAGTCGAGTTCTCTCGCGGCGGAATCACTGAACGCGCGGATGCCGAGGGCGAGGTCATCGTCTCGGCCGGGGCCATCGGCTCGCCGCATATCCTGCAACTGTCCGGCATCGGCGACCCGGCGCATCTCGGCCGTATCGGCGTGGACACGCGCCACGACCTGAAAGGGGTGGGCAAGAACTTTCAGGATCATTTCATCGTCCGGGTACAGGCCGAGGTGAAGGACATCGCCACCCTGAACGAGCGCTCGCGCGGCGTCCGGCTCGCCGGAGAGGTGATGAAATACGCGCTCCAGGGACGCGGGATGCTGACCTATGCCGCCTCGCTTGTGGCGGCCTCGGTGACGGCGCTGCCGGAATCGGCGACGCCGGACGTGCAGGCGCTGTTCTCGTCGGGAAGTTTCGCGCCCGGCCCGAAACGCAAGCTGGACACGAAACCCGGCATGACCGCCGGCATCTGGCAGATGCGTCCGGAAAGCCGCGGCTATGTCGAGGCGCGGTCCAGCGATCCGCGCGAGCAGCCGGCGATCAACCCGAATTATCTGGCCGAGGACCGGGACCGCCGCACGGTCATCGCCGGCATGCGCCTGGCCAGGGACTGGTTCAACGCGCCGGCGCTGAAGCGGTATCTGGTCGCCGAAGAGTTCCCGGGTGCTGAGCTGCGGAGCGACGACGAGTTGCTGGATTACGCGCGCCGGGCCGGCACCACGGTTTTCCACGCGACCTGTTCCTGCCGCATGGGGCCGGACGCCATGTCGGTCGTCGACGATCGCCTGCGGGTGCACGGGATGGAGCGGCTGCGCGTCATCGATGCATCGGTGATGCCGGCGGTGACGTCGACGAACACCAACGCGCCGACAATCATGATCGCCGAGAAAGGCGCCGAGATGGTGCAGGAGGATGCACGGTCCGGCTGAGCGCGCTGAGGGTCTCGCGCCAACTGGCCAGGGGCGTTGCTAAAGCCGTCCCACCGGCCGGGCCACGGCGCCTTTCCGCGCCGCCAGAAGGCACAGGATGTCGTGCGCGATCGTCGCGGCGGTGATGGCGGTTACCTCCGAAACATCGTAGGGCGGTGACACCTCCACGATGTCGGCGCCGATCAGATCGAGAGAACCCAGTCCCCGCACGATCGCCAAAGCCTGTGCGGAGGTGAGGCCGCCCGCGACGGGCGTGCCGGTTCCGGGCGCGAAGGCGGGGTCGAGGCAGTCGATGTCGAAGGTCAGGTAGACCTTGGCATCGCCGATCCGCTCCCGGATCGCCGCCAGGGTCGCCTCCACGCCTCTGTCGTGTACCCAAGGCGTGGTCAGGATCTCGAAGCCATGATCCGAGTCGTTATGGGTGCGGATGCCGACCTGGCAGGAATGTGTGACATCGATCAGGCCCTCGTTCTTGGCGCGCAGGAACATCGAACCGTGATCGTATCGCGCGCCGTCATCCTCCCAGGTGTCCGAATGCGCGTCGAAATGCAGCAGCGCGACCGGACCGTGATGGGCCGCGATGGCGCGCAGGATCGGGTAGGTCACGAAATGGTCGCCGCCCAGCGAAAGCGGGAAGACGCCGGCCGCGAGGAGTTCGGCGATATGCGCGCTGATGGTCTCGATCACGGTTTCGGGATGATGCGGGTCGATGAAGCAATCGCCCCTGTCGATAACCGCCAGGGTGTCGAACGGGTCGAAGCCGAACGGGAAAGCCTTCAGTTCCGCCAGCTGCACCGAGGCGGCGCGGATCGCCCTCGGGCCGAGCCGGGCCCCGGGCCGGTAGGTTACCGCGCCGTCGTATGGGATGCCGCTGACGGCCACATCGGCTCCGGCGAGGTCGCGCGTATAGCGGCGGCGCAGGAAACTGAGTACGCCGCCATAGGTCATTTCCGGCAGGCGCCCGAGGAGATCCCTTTTACGCATAGCCTGATCGCCGAAATCACCGTCCGACATGTCTCCATCCCAGCCTAAGAAACCCGCGTCTTTATCTCATGCCGGTAGTCCCCTCACAACAAGTGTGCCTATAACCGGACGAGCCACCGCGAGTTTCGAGAACTGGGCACCGCCATGAGCGATTGGACGACCGAGGACGCCGACGAACTGTACCGGATCCAGCGCTGGGGCGACGGTTACTTCGGGATCGGCGCCGACGGCAAGCTGCTGGCGAAACCCGATGTCGATCATCGTGAAGTGCCAATCGCGCTTCAGGATGTCGTCGATGAACTGCGCCAACGGAACGTGCAGTTTCCCGTGGTGATGCGATTTCACAACATTCTTAGAAACCGCGTCCGCCAGCTCAACGGCGCCTTCGCCACCGCCATAGCCGAAATGGACTATCAGGCGCCCTATCGCGGCGTCTACCCCATCAAGGTCAATCAGATGCGGGAGGTCGTCGACGAGATTGTCGCGGTCGGGCGTCCCTTCCACTATGGGCTCGAGGCCGGCTCAAAACCGGAACTGATGGCGGTCCTGTCCTATGACACCGGCGACGAGGCGCTGACGATCTGCAACGGCTACAAGGACGAGGACTTCTTCCGTCTGGCCCTGCTGGGCCGCAAGCTCGGACGCAAGGTTGTGGTGGTGGTCGAGAAGTTCAGCGAGATTGACCCGCTGCTCCGGCTCGCCGAAGAGATGGGCGTGCGGCCGATCATCGGCCTGCGCGTGAAAATGCGGGTGAAGACGGAAGGCCGCTGGAGTGAATCCAGTGGTGCGCGTGCGAAATTCGGGCTGACAATTTCCGAGATCCTTAACGCTGTTCAGTTGATCCAGGAACGGGGTTTCACGGACGCGATCCAGTTGCTGCACTTCCATGTCGGCAGCCAGTTGTCGGACATCCGCTTCGTGCGCGAAGCTGTTCAGGAGGCGGCGCGGATCTATGCGCGGCTCTACAAGCGCGGCGTGCCGCTCGCCTATCTCGATATCGGCGGCGGGTTGGCCGTGGACTACGACGGCAGCCATTCGAGCGGCCATTCCTCCATGAACTATACGATCGACGACTATGCGCGCGGCGTCGTCTTCGCGGTGAAGCAGATCTGCGAGCTTGAGGAGGTTCCGCATCCGACCCTCGTCAGCGAAAGCGGGCGCGCCATCACCGCGCATCATTCCTGCGTCGTGATGCGGGTGATCAGCGAGATCGTCAGCGACGCCAATCCGATCGCCACCGAGCCGACGGAGGGCGAGCATATCCTAGTTTCCAATATGCGCGACCTCATGGCGGACCTGCATGCCGCAAACAACTTTCAGGACGTCTACAACGAGGCGTCCGTTCTCATGGAAGATGTGCTGAACGCCTTCAAGTTGGGCGTGCTTGGCCTGGAAGCCCTGGCGCGGGCGGAGTCCCTGTATTGGGAACTGATGCGCGCCATCTCCCGGGGCATCTCCAAGGCCGATTTTGTATCGGAAGACCTGCGTGAAGTGGAAAGCCTGCTCCGCTCCCAGTATCTATGTAACTTCTCGCTGTTTCAGTCGGCGGCGGACAGCTGGGCCATCGGCCAGGTGCTGCCGGTGGTGCCCCTGACCCGGCTACACGAAGAACCGTCGCGGCAATGCACGCTCGCCGACATCACCTGCGACAGCGACGGCAAGATCTCCCGGTTCATCGGTGAGAACGGCAATCGCGACGACATCCCGCTGCACGCGCTAGAGCCCGGCCGAAACTACTATATCGGCCTGTTTCTCACCGGCGCCTATCAAGACGTCATGGGGGACATGCACAATCTGTTCGGCCGGCTGAACGAAGCCCATATCTTCTGTGATCCGGACGATCCGTCGGGGTTCTACATTGAAGAGTTCGTGCCCGGCTCGGCGGCGGGGCAGGTGCTGGAGATCATGCAGTATGACCCGCGGGCCATGGCGGAGAAGGTGAAGAGCTTCGTAGACGCAACGGTCGCGCGAAACGGCTTGCGTTCCCGGGAAGGCGTCAACCTCGTGGATTTCTACGAGGAGTGTTTGTCGCGCTACACGTATCTCAGGCAATTCGAAACCGGAATCGAAGAAGCGAACACGTGACGCGCAACCAAATGGTTTTATGAAGTTTCACGGCCGCCGGGTTGCAAAAGGCGCACTCAGTGCGCTATACCAAATCCGGACCAGAACGTCAGTTGGACCTCAGCGGATGAAACCGGATTTCCTGTTCCCTGCCGGTGTCGGGCTGGAGCGGTGACCGACGCGCTAGACACGCGGGAACTTGAACTGAAGTTCAGGCTCGGGCGCGGCGGCATCAGAGCGTTCAAGAAAGCCGTTCAACTGGCGGCCGGCGCAAAGAAGACATGGGTGCGCAACCGTCTCGTCAGCCGCTATTTCGATACCGATGACCACCGCTTGGCCGCCCGGTCCGTGTCGCTTCGCGTCAGAAGCACGGCAGGGGGCTTCGTTCAAACCCTGAAGGCCGCCAAGACCACCGGCGGCGGCCTCATGGACCGATCCGAGTGGGAAACGCCGGTCGCCACAAACGAGCTGGACATCGACGAACTGCCGCCGGAGGCGCGGCGCGCTCTCGGCGTGGTTGTCGCCGGTGAACTCGTGCCGATGATCGATGTCGATTTCGAACGTCAGACCGTGGTGGTCGAACGAACCAACCCGCTTGGGACGGATCTCAAGGTCGAGATCGCCATTGATACAGGCGTGGTGAAAGCCGCGGGCCGGTCAGAACGTTTCGCCGAATGCGAGTTCGAGCTTCTGCAAGGCGATGTATCGCGGTTCCTGGATCTTGCCGGCGAGATCATCGCGAAACATCCGATGCCGCTTTCCGGTGTGACGAAATCGGACCGTGGCTATCTGTTATTGGCCGGCAACGGGACGAGGGTGCATTGGGTGCCGAAATTCCGCCTTACCGGGGATCTGACGATCCATGACGCCCTGGCATCGATCTTCTCGACCTGTGTCGGGAACATCGTCGACAATATCGAGGCTTGCTTGGACGGTCGGGATGCGGAAGCGGTGCATCAGATGCGGGTGTCTCTCAGGCGGCTCCGCTCGTCGTTGCGGGTCTTCAGACGCTCCTTGGATCCAGCGGTGGCCCGCTGGATGAACGAGGATCTGAAATGGCTCGGCGGCGCCCTCGGACCGGCGCGGGAGTGGGATGTCTATATCGGAGAAACGATCGGCCCCGGCGCCAAACTCGAGATTGAAGAGCCCGCGCTCGCCGCGCTCCGCGCCAAGGCGGGTGACCGGCGGTCGCAGGCCTATGCGGATGTTCGGGACACTCTGAACTCGGAGCGTTTTGCGCGCCTGGTGCTCCGATTGACCGCCTTTACCACGCTGCAAGGGTGGTTGCCGCGTCCGTTGGACCTGCGCACCCCGATGTTGAAACCGCTCGGCAAGACGGCGGCGAAACTGCTCGATAAGCCTTACCAAAAACTGATTTCCTTCGCCCAAGGGCTGGAGGACAAGGATATCGACGCGCGTCACGAGGTGCGGATTTTTCTCAAGAAGTTCCGGTATCCTGTCGATTTCTTCCGGGATGTCTATCCCGGCGCGGCGACGAACGATTTCGTGTCGGCGTTGCACAACCTGCAGGGCCAGTTCGGGCATCTGAACGATATCGCCCAGGCCATGGAACTTACCGAGTCTCTCGCCCGAGACGATGGCGACGGTCCTGCGGGCGATCTGGTTCAATTTGCCGCCGGTCAGGTGCGCGGGTGGTACGCCCGGGAAATGCGGGATGCCGAATCCCGGTTGATTACCGGCTGGGAAGCATTTTCGAAGATGCCGATTTTCTGGCAGCGCTAGGTCCGGCGGGCGGAAGAATTGAGGGAACAGGCATGAAGTCAATTCTCATCGCGAATGCCAAGGGAGGGTGCGGCAAGACCACAATCGCAACCAATTTGGCCGCGGCGTTCGCGCCCAACGGTTTGAATGCGGTCATCGCCGATGTGGACCCGCAGGCGAGTAGCTTGCAATGGCTCGATCGGCGGCCTGGAGATCTGCCGGAAATCGGTGGGCTCGACTGGAGCAAAGGGGTGAACAAGGTCAAGAAGTCCGTCGAACGTCTTGTCATCGATGCCCCGGCAGGGATTTCAGCCAAGGAGTTTCAAACGCTGCTGAAGATGGCGGACCACATCATCATGCCGGTAATGCCCTCGGCGTTCGACCAGATTGCCGCGATGGCCTTTCTTTCGAAGATCGAAACACTGAAGCCGATCCGGAAAAACAGAAAGCAGGTCGTCATCGTCGCTAATCGGATGCGGCCACGCTCCCGCGCTGGTCGCCTCCTGAATGATTTCCTGGAAAATTTCAACCACGTGCCGGTGGCGAGCCTCAGGGAGTCGGTGTTTTATGTCGAGGCGGCGGAATCCGGCATGAGTGTCTTCGACCGAAAAGACAAGATCGCCCAGTCCCTGCAGATGGACTGGGTGGATCTCCTCACTCTTTTGGAGACGTCATGATGTCACCGAAGAGCTTCCGGCGGTGGCGCAAGGGTTGCAAACTGTCGCAAAAGAAAGCGGCCGAGGCGCTTGGTCTGAAGGTCCGGATGATTCAATACTATGAAAAGGGCGAGCGCGACGGGAAGAAGGTCAAGGTCCCGAAGACCGTGCGCCTGGCCTGTTTCGCCCTCGCCCAAGGGGTGACGGATTTTTCCGGGGATACCTGATCTCCTGCTTGAAACGCACGGTCTCGACAATGAAGCCAAGTAACCCAATGTCCTTGCAATGACGGGGACAAATGCAGATCCGCTCCAGCCAGGCCCGGAAACAAGGAAAAGGCGGCTGTATCTCTTGCGGCACGCCAAGTCCGGGTGGGACGATCCCAGCGTCGCGGATTTCGACCGCCCGCTGGATGCGCGTGGTGAACGCGCCATCGCGGCCATGGCGGTGCATTGCCGGCAGATCCGCCTGGCCCCTTCGCTGGTGCTCTGTTCGCCCTCGCGGCGGACGCGGATGACGTGGCGTGCTCTTTCGCAAGCGATTTCCGAACCGCCTCGGTTGCTCTTTCCCGAGGAGTTATATGGTGCGAGCGCGAAGGACTTGGCCGATTGCATCGCCCGCAACGCGCGCGGCAGCGCGGAAATTCTGGTGATCGGGCACAATCCCGGGATGCATGACTTCGCGTTGTCGCTTGCTGGAGCGGGCGATGACTCGGATCAGTTTGCCCGTCTGCAAAGGAAATTTTCGACCGCCGCCCTGGCGACGTTCAATATCTCAGCCCCATCTTGGGACGATCTGCTCGCGGCCGGCGGCGACCTCACCGGATTCGTGACGCCGAAGCAGTTGGTGTGACGCCATTGAAGTGTCGTCAGGGTCAATAGACCTGTTTCACATACAACTCCTCCGGCAGGGTCTGACGCTCGTAGTTCGGATTGAAGACCCGGTCCGGTAACGTGATCTGCTCGTGCGGAATCTCGTGATAGGGAAACTGCCCCAAGAGATTGTGGATGCAGTTCAAGCGCGCGCGCTTCTTGTCGTTGCCTTCGACGATCCACCACGGCGCCTCGGGAATGTTTGTCCGCTCGAACATCTCTTCCTTGGCGCGTGTGTAGTCTTCCCAACGGACCCGCGACTGCAGGTCCATGGGGCTCAGCTTCCACTGCTTCATCGGGTCATGGATGCGCATGTGAAAGCGCGTTTGCTGTTCCTGGTCTGTGATCGAAAACCAGTATTTCACCAGACGGATGCCGGACCGCACCAGCATCCGTTCGAATTCGGGAACGTCGTGGAAGAACTGTTCGACCTGATCTTCATTCGCGAAGCCCATGACCCGCTCGACGCCGGCCCGGTTATACCAGGAGCGATCAAAGAGGACGATCTCTCCGCCGGCGGGCAGATGCGTGACATAGCGCTGGAAGTACCATTGCGACATCTCCCGTTGGCTCGGCGCGGGAAGCGCGACGACCCGGCAGACCCGAGGGTTGAGGCGCTGGACAATGCGCTTGATCACGCCTCCCTTACCGGCGGCGTCGCGGCCTTCGAACAGGATGACGATCTTCTGATTGGCGTGGATTACCCAATCCTGGAGCTTGACGAGTTCGGCCTGGAGATTGAGAAGCGCCCGCAGGTACGTCCGTCGGTTGAGCGCGGGCGAAGCGTCCCAATCGGATAGCGGCGACCCTTCACCCTCCCAGAGATCGTCGATCTCCATCTCGAATTCCTCGAGCAGAGTCTCTTCCAGATCGGAATCGATCCAGTTGAACGGTAGGTCGGTTCGTAACGGATCCGACATTTTCGCGCACTCCAGTCCGTCGGGCGACGATCGGCCATGTCGGCGCCGGCCGATGAAGCAGGCATCGTGCGCGAAGAATGTTTCCGTAGTATTTCAGTTGGATTGCGAAAAGCGCACATTCTCAGGGGCTGCGTTCACGGCGAGCCCCTGGTGAATCAGGCGTCGAGCGCGACCGGATGCCGGCTGCTATGGCCGGCATTCCCGACGCCCCGGCAGAGGGTCACTCGGACCCCTTCCAATCATCCATGATCTCGAACTTCATCCGGCGCTTTTCTTCCGATGAGGCTTTCCAGTTGTTGCCGATCGCCGCGCCTTCCCAGGAACCGTAGGTCGGATTGGCGAACATGATCCAGTCGCGGCCCCAACGCTCACCATGCTTGTTGTAGACGGCGAGCCTTTCCTTCGGCGTGCCCTTGACGCTCTCGTCGGTAAAGTCCCCGAGGTTGTCGCCGAGCATCAGGAGGACCCGGTATCCGGCCGTGACATGGGAGCGCCGGGGCGTTTTGTCGGAGGATTTCCACTCTTCTTTTTCGCCGCGGAGCAGCACCACGTCCTCGCTCTCGTCTACCGGGTAGCCGAACTTGGCGAGATTGTCGCGGGTGGCCTTCTCCTCCGGTCCCTTGCGGTTCGAGACGTAGAAGACCTTCACCCCCTTCGAGGCCGCGTATTTAGTGAAGTCGAGCGAGCCCGGGATCTCTCGCGAGGTTCTGGTCTCGACGAACGGCGCCCAGGTCTTCGAGCTGTAGTACTTGTCCTTCTCGACGATCCAGGCCTGATAGGGCGAGTTGTCGAGCACGGTCTCGTCGATATCGAGAATGACCGCCGGCGGCTTGCCCTCGTATCCGGAGCCTTGCTCCAGCGCGGCTGTCCAGGATTTGTCGGCAAGCGCCTGATCAAGGCGCAGCTTGGCCAATTGATACAGGGCTGCGGCATTGGCCTTGTATTCCACGGCGTTCTGCATCCAGTAGGTCGCGTTGAGGCCGTCATTCGCCTTCGGACCATCCGCGGCAGCCACACCGGCCGCTCCCAACATCCATCCGCTGAGCGCCACGGCGGCCAGGGATGCCATCCGAGCATGCTTCGCCATCATCGTCTCCCGTTTTCCGAACAAGCCATGGCGTGAGCGGCCAAGCCGTCCGCCCGCCGATGCCGATCCTAGGCTCATCCTTGTCAAATGCACGTGGAAATTTCGGACCCGGTTACGGATTTGCGCCTCCGCGAAGCGCCGCTACAATCCCTTTGCTTGCGAGGCAAGGCGCGCGGGATCGCGGCTGAATTTGCGAACCCTTGGATTTGAGACCGTGAGCGAGACAGAGACTTCGTTTGGGAGCGCGTTCTCCATGACTTGGCGTATCGGCGTGGATATTGGCGGCACCTTCACCGATGTCGCGGTGGTCGACGAAGCGGACGGCTCAATCGGCGTGACCAAGGTCTCCTCGACGCCTGATGATTTTGGGCGCGGCGTGATCGAGGCGCTGGAGCAGGCGATTTCACGCTATGGCATCAAACCCGACGCGGTTTCCCTGCTGGCCCATGCGACGACGGTGGTCACCAATGCCATCCTGCAGCAGAACGGCGCCCGTGTCGGCCTGATCGCGACGCGCGGGTTCCGTGACATTCTGGAACTGCGGCGGTCGGCCCGTGCGGACCTTTACGATCTGTTCCAGGAGCCGCCCTCGGTGCTTGTGGCGCGGCGCCACCGGATGGAGATTACCGAGCGGATCGGCGCCGATGGCTCTATCGTCACGCCGCTCGCCGAGGCGGAGATCGACGGCCTGATTGCCGATCTGAAAGCCGCCGAGGTCGAGGCGGTGGCTGTCTCGCTGCTCTTCTCGTTCCTGAACGACGAGCACGAACGCCGGCTCGGCGAACGCCTGCGGGCGGCCTTGCCGGGCATCCCGGTTTTCCTGTCATCCGAGGTGCTGCCCGAGATCCGCGAGTTCGAGCGCACCAGTACCACCGCGATCTGTGCCTATGTCGGCCCGATCCTCGCCTCCTATCTCGCGCGCTTGAAGGGCGCGGTGGAGGGGATGGGGCTGCCGGCGCCCTATGTCATGGGCTCCGGCGGCGGGGTGTTCGAGATCGAGGAAAGCCTGCGCATGCCGGCGATGGCGGCGGAATCCGGACCCGCTGCCGGGGTGATCGCGGCCGCCCTGGCGGGCAAGCAGACCGGACGGCCGAACCTGCTCTCCTTTGATATGGGCGGCACCACGGCCAAGGCCAGTCTGATCCGCGACGGCCAGATCGAGACCACGCCGGAATACGAGGTTGGCGGCGAGGGCAGCGCCAGCCGATGGCTGCACGGGACCGGCCACCCGATCCGGGTGCCGGTGATCGACCTCGCCGAGGTGAGCGCCGGCGGCGGCAGCATCGCCTGGGTTGATCCGGCGGGCTCGCTCCGGGTCGGGCCGCGCAGCGCCGGCGCCTCGCCGGGACCGGTCTGCTACGGCCAGGGCGGGACCGAGCCGGCGGTGACCGACGCCAACCTCATCCTCGGCCGTCTGGACGCGACATCGCTTCTGGGAGGCGACCTGCCGATCGACTATTCCCGAGCCGAAGCGGCGATGAAACAGAAGGTCGCCGATCCGCTCGGCCTGACGGTGGAGCAGGCGGCGGCCTCGGTGATCCAGGTGGTCAACAACGCCATGGCCGAAGCGTTGCGCATCGTTTCGGTGGAGCGCGGCCATGACGCGCGGGAATTCTCGCTGATCTGTTTCGGGGGTGCCGGCCCGCTGCACGCCGCGGCTCTCGCCGAAGAACTGGAAATTTCCGAAGTGGTGGTCCCGCCGATCCCGGGCGCGTTCTCCGCCCTCGGGTTGGTGGGATCCGACATCCGACGGGACTATGGCCGGACGTTTTTCGCTGTATTGGACGAGGCGGACCCGGCGGCGCTGGAGGCGGCCTACCGGGATCTGGAAGCCGAAGCCCGCCGCATGCTCGCGCGCACCGGCATCGCCGAGGAAGTGTGGCTGCTGGAGCGGACGGCGGACCTTCGCTACATCCGCCAGGCCTATGAGTTGAACGTCGCCGCGCCGGCGGCGATCGACGCGGGCGCGCTGGCGAGCCTCGCCGAGGGCTACCACGACAAGCACGAGCTGACCTACGGCCATGCCAACCGAAAGGAGCGGGTGCAGATCGTCACCCTCCGGCTGTCGGCGGCGGCGCGGTTGCCGAGCCTTACCCTCGCACAAAAGGTCTCGGGGACCGGCGGCGGCAGCGAGAAGGCCCGGCGCCCGGTCTGGTTCGAGCGGACGGGGCGCGTCGAGACACCGGTTCACGATCGCGACCGGATGGCTCCCGGCGATAGCTTTGCCGGGCCGGCCATCATCGAATCCCTGGATTCGACGATCGTCGTGCCTCCGGATTGGAGCGCGCGCATGGACGAGCGAGGGTTCATCCTGTTGACCAACGCCAGGGGAGGCGCGTCATGAACGATCCCGGCTCGACGGTGCGGGGGTTCGATCCCGCGACCTTCGTGGTGATCAAAAACTCGCTCTACGCGGCGGCGGAGGAGATGAAGATCGTCCTCGCCAAGACCGCCTACTCGCCGATCCTCAAGGTCGCGGGCGATTACTCTTGCGGGATCTTTGATGCCGGCGGCCAGATGGTGGCCCAGGGGCCGGACTTGCCGATCCATCTCGGCTCCATGCCCGATGCGGTCAAGGCGGTCGCCATCGCTTTCGATAGCTTCGAGGATGGCGACGTCTTCATCCATAACGATCCCTATTTCGGTGGTAGTCACCTGCCGGACGTGAATGTGGTCACCCCGGCCTTTCACGGCGGCAAGCTGATCGGTTTCGCCGGGATCCGTGCCCACTGGCCGGATGTCGGCAGCGCCACGCCCGGCAGCTATGGCGCGGTGACCGAGATCTTCGGCGAGGGGCTGCGTCTGCCACCGATCAAGCTCTACTCGAAAGGCGTTCTGAACCGCGATGTGGACGCGATCATCTTCGCCAATGTGCGCACCCCGGAGGAGCGGCGCGGTGACCTCGGTGCCCAGATCGCGGCGAACCGGCGGGCGGCCCAGCGGCTGGGTGCGCTTGCCGACAAATACGGCACCGACACCCTGATCGAGGCCATGGCCGAGGTGATGAACTATTCCGAGCGGATGATGCGGACCTTGCTGTCGCGTCTGCCGGATGGGGAATCGACATTCGAGGACTTCTGCGACGGCGACGGGATCATCGAAGAGGGCGATGCCGAGGACCGTCCCTTCACCATCCGGATGCGGGTGAAGAAGACAGGAGACGCGCTGGAGGTTGATTTCGCCGGTACAGATCCGGCGGTGAGCGGCCCGATGAACGCTCCGTTTTCCGTGACCGCATCGGGTGTGTTCACGGCGCTCAAAACAATCGTCGATCCCGAGGGCCTGGCACCGCCCAATTCCGGGTGCTGGCGGACCATTACCGTCACGGCGCCCAAGGGCTGCGTGCTCAACGCGGAGTTTCCCTCGCCGGTGGTCTATGCCAATCATGAGATCTCGCACCGGGTCTGCGACATGACCTTCGGAGCTGTGGCGCCGTTCTGGCCGGACAATGTAATGACCTGTTCTCAGGGCACCTCGGCGGTGATCACCTTCGGCGGCAAGGACCCGCGCAACGGCCAGCGCTATGTCTCCTACGAGACCATCAAGGGCGGCTTTGGCGCTCGGCCGAACAAGGACGGCATCAACGCGATCGCCAGCGGCATCTCAAACACCATGAACACGCCGATCGAGGTTCTGGAGATGAGCTTTCCGGTCCGGGTCGAGGAATACGCGCTGACGCCGGACAGTGGCGGGCCGGGCCGGTACCGGGGCGGGCTCGCGGCGCACCGCACCTGGACCGTGTTGGGCCACAAGGCGCGCGCGTCGTCTTGTTTGGAGCGAACCTTGTCGGCGCCCTTCGGTCTTGCGGGTGGCGGGCCGGGCATGGCGGCGCGGATCTGGACCGAGGCGCCGGACGGCACGCTGAAGGCGGCGCCGGGCAAGGGTGGCTTCGATGTCCCCGACGGCGGCAGGATTCACCTCCAGGTCCCCGGAGCCGGCGGTTATGGCGATCCGAAGGCCCGTGATCGCGCCGCTTTGCGAGAGGACGTGCTCGACGGCTATGTCAGCGAGCAGGCCGCGCGGGAGATTTATGGGCAGGAGTAGGAATCGTCCACCTGTCGTATCCCCGACCTGCGTCGGGGATACGCCATAGAGCCCCGTAAGACCCGGCAACCCTATTTGATCCCCGACCATCCCATCGGGCGGCAGAGCTTGTTGTCCTGGCTGACCACCAAACCGTCGGTCTTGGCGAGATATTCGGCCCAGGCGGGGTCTGCGTCGCGGGCGGCCCGGCGCTTCTCCAGGTCGGCGAGATTCTCGTAACCCCAGAGATGCACGACCTGATGCAGCGGGCCGTGCTCCACCAGGAAATAGCCGAGCGGATCGCCGATATGGCGGCGCTGGATCGGCAGCGCGAACTCCCCGAAAAGCGCCAGATAGGTCTTCATCTTGCGGGGAACGATGTTGTAGGTGCGCACGTCGACGATCATTTTCGGCTCCCGATTGGTGGCGGTGGAGTTTAGGCGCGGCCGGGGCTTGTGCGCTACCCGCCGGCGCGCTTCACTAGATCCGCGAAACCAGGAGGCCGAGGCATGGCACTTTCCGATCCGAGCGCTGGCGTCGCCGGCCGCGAAGCGCTGGCCCGAGCTGTTCGACGCCTTGGAGAGCCAGACCCATGACGGCATCGGCATTACCCGCGCTTCCTATGGGCCGGGTGAGCAGGCGGCGCGGGACATCATGGCCAAGGCTGCCTCGGATCTAGGGATGGAGGTCGAGGACGATCCGGCCGGCAATGTCTATATGACGCTTGCCGGCGTTGACCGGTCCGCGGCGCCGGTGGTGATCGGCTCGCATCTGGATAGCGTTGCCCAGGGCGGCAACTACGACGGCGCGGCGGGCGTGGTCTCCGGGCTGGTCGCCTGTGCCGGGCTTGTGGATGCGGGAATAAGCCCGCCCCGCGACATCCGGGTGATGGGCATCCGGGCGGAGGAAAGCGCCTGGTTCGGCGTCTCCTATATCGGCAGCCGCTCCGCCCTCGGGACCCTGCCCGACGGCGCGTTGGACGAGGCCCGGCGGGCCGATACCGGCCGCAGCCTGGCGAATCACATGGCCGAGGCAGGCTGCGATCCCGATGTCCTGCGGGCCGGCAAGGTCTTTCTTCCGCCGGCCTCGCTGCATGCCTATCTCGAGGTGCATATCGAACAGGGGCCGGTCCTGGAAGCCGAGGGAATTCCGGTCGGAATCGTCACCGGCATCAGAGGCAATCGGCGCTTGCCGCGCGCGCGCTGTATCGGCGAGTACTCCCATTGTGGCGGTGTGCCGCGCTCGCATCGCCGGGACGCGGTGATCGCCACATCGGAACTGGTGAGCGCGCTGGACGCCATCTGGGACCGGTGCGAGGCCGAGGGGAAGGACTTTGCCTTCACCATCGGCAAGTTCTTCACCGATGCCGAATGGCACGCCATGACCAAGATCGCGGGCGCGGTCGAGTTCAGCCTGGACATGCGGAGCCTGGACGGTGACTTCGTCGAGGCGATGACCGGGCGCGTCCGCGAGCTGACATCGGAGATCGCCACGCGCCGAGGTGTGACCTTCGAGCTTGGAGAGTTTACCCGTGCCGCGCCGGGTCCGATGGATCCCGCCATCAAAGCCGCGATGGCCGTCGGCGCGGGCGCACTCGGCCTGTCGGTGATGGAGATCGCCAGCGGGGCGAGCCATGACGCCGCCGCCTTCGCCGCCGCCGGGGTGCCGACGCAGATGCTGTTCATCCGCAACGCCAACGGCAGCCACAATCCGGACGAGGCGATGGAGATCCCGGATTTCATGGCCGCGACCCGGCTGCTCGCCTGGTGGCTGGCGAACCGGGCGGCATGACGCCGGCCCGCTTCCGTACGCTGGTCGAAGGGGCGCTGGAAATCTGGCGCGTCGAGGCAACCGCAAGCTTCGCCGAGGGCAAGGCGCATTGCGGCATCGCGCTGAAGAACGAGCCGGTTGTCGAAATCTCGGTCGAGGCACAGCCCTTCGGTACCGTCTGGCGCCTCAGCGAGCCGGGAAGGCGGGACCGGGTGCATCCGGCGATCGGCCCGGCCTTGCGCAGCCTCAGGGAAATCCTGTGCCCGGACCGCCCCGCCGGGCGCGTGCTTTTCGTCCGGGAGGGCACGGAATGAGCGTCGCTCCACCCAGGCCCATGCCCGTGCCGATGACCGTGGTCACCGGTTTTCTCGGCAGCGGCAAGACCACGCTGATCGCCAACCTGCTGCGCCGTCCGGAACTCTCGCGCACTGCCGTGATCATCAACGAGTTCGGCGAGATCGGCCTCGATCACGAATTGATCGAGAGCAGCGAGGAGGATCTGGTCGAGCTTAGCACCGGGTGCCTCTGCTGCGTGATGCGCGGAGATCTGACCAACGCGGTCCGGCGCCTTATGGACAAGCGGGCGGAGGGCCGCGGCTTCGAGCGGATCGTGCTGGAAACGACGGGGCTTGCCGACCCGGCGCCGATCGTCCATGCGGCAATCGCCGACCCGGCCTTGCGCGCGCTGGTCCGCCTCGACCGTGTGGCGGTGACGGTTGATGCTCTGACCGCGTTGACGTCCCTTGATGCGCATGAGGAAAGCCGCAGTCAGGTGGCTCAGGCGGATGTGCTGCTGATAACCAAGACTGATCTTGGTGACGACGATGTGGGCGCTTTGCTGGAACGCACGGCCAGGATCAATCCGGACGCGGCGATGCATTTCCCGGTCCGGGGTGAGATCGAGCCCGCCGTGATCATCGGCGGGAACTCGCGGTCGACTGGACCCTTCGAGACGGGTTCGGAGCGCGCTCCTCAGGGGGAGGGGAATTCTGGAAATTATGGACTCACCCTGAGGAGATCCGAAGGGTCGTCTCGAAGGGCCTTGCCCGATCATCACGGGCATCACCATCACCACGGCCATGGTCCGGACGAAATCACATCTGTGTCCCTGCGCCTGGAGACTCCCATCCCTGCTGTCGCGCTGACCCTGTTCCTGCAGGCTCTGGCCGAGACGATGGGCCCCGACCTGCTGCGTCTGAAAGGCATCGTCGAGGTTGCGGAAGCGCCGGATACGCCCGCCGTGGTCCACGGCGTGCGGCACGTCTTTCACCCCATGCGCTGGCTCGATGATTGGCCGGGCGGGTCCAGGGACTCGCGCCTGGTCCTGATCGGCAAGAGAATCTCCGGGCCCTGGGTTCGGGCGCTGCTGGAAACCATAACCGAGGAAGTCGCCGAAGCCTCTGGACAATAGGGGCGGGTGTTCGGGAAACTTGGCGAAACGTGTTTCAAGGGAGACCGGCTATGTTCGATCTGATCCTGCGCGGAGGAACCGTCGTCACCCCCCATGGCGTCGGAACCCACGACGTGGCGGTGTCGGGCGAGACCATCGCCGCGATCACAAATCCCGGTGCGATCGGCGATGAGCAGGCCCGGCGCTCCGTCGATGTGTCCGGCAAGATCGTTATGCCCGGCGGGATCGACCCGCATGTCCATTGCAAGTGGCACATGCCGCTTCCCGGCGGGGGGGTCGGCTACACGGACGGGCCGGAAGTTGTCAGCCGGGCCGCGCTGTTCGGCGGCACCACCACGATGATCGATTTTGCGGCCCGCATGGAGGAGCTGCCTCTGCGCGAGGTGATCGCCAAGCGGGACCAGGATTGGGCCGGCAATTGCTATTGCGATTACGCCTATCACGTCATGCTGCTGGGCGATGTTGAGCCGCCGATCCTGAGCGAGCTTGAGAGCGTGCTGACCGACGGCTACCCGACCGTGAAGATTTTCACCACCAACATCACCCCCAGCCGGTCGGGCCGGATGGTGCATTTCGGCGATATCTGGGAGGTGTTCAAGATCCTCACCCGCAATGGCGGGCTCGGCGTGATCCATGCCGAGGACAACGACATTGTCATGCACATGTACGAAAAACTGATCCGCGAGGGCCGGGTCAGCTTTCACAATCTCGCCGAGGTGCACAACACGCTCTCGGAAGATCTGTCCTTCCGCCGGGTGATCCGCCTCGCCGAGGCGGAGAAAACACCGCTCTACATGATGCATGTGAGCGCCGGAACCGGCGTCCAGGCGATCCGCGAGGCCCGCGCCAAGGGCCAGCCGATCTACGGCGAAACCCTGCATCAATACATGCTGTACAATTCCGAGGACTACAAGCGGCCGAACGGGCAGATCTACCACACCTATCCGTCTTTGAAGTCGCCGGAGGATCAGGCGGCGCTGTGGGCGGGAACCTTGGACGGCGCGATCAATTCGGTGGCGACGGATGAGATCTGCTGCACGCTTCAGACCAAGCTGATCGGCGACCGGATCGACGATACGACCGGCGGCAATGCCGGGGTCGAGCCTCGGGTGTCGGTCATGTATCAGGAAATGGTGACGGCGCGCGGCTATTCGCTGGAGCGTTTCGTTGATCTGGTCTCGACCAACGCCGCCAAGATCATGGGGCTCTATCCACGCAAGGGAGCGATCGCGGCCGGCAGTGATGCCGACATCGCTGTGCTCGACCCGACGATCCGCAAGAGGGTCCGCGTCGAGGATCTGCACGAAACCGACTACAGCCCCTGGGAGGGTCACGAGATCTCCGCCTGGCCGGTGATGACGGTGCTGCGCGGCAAGATCATGGTCGAGGGCGGCGCGTTCAAAGGCGAGCTGTCGGACGGCAAGTACCTCAAGCGTTCCACCGCCGAGGACATCCGCACGGGGCCGGCGCTGTAGAGTGAGGCTGGCTTGGCTTCTGAGCAAACCCTCTTCCGTCATCTCAGCGCAAGCTGGGACCGACGCCTGAGGCTGGTCGGCGCGACGGGTGGTGCTGACTTGTGCGCAACGGCTCAAGTGATCCGATGATCATCACGTTGAGACGCAACTGGCGTCGGTCCCAGCTTTCGCTGGGATGACGGTGGTTTGTTTTTGGAAGGTGATGGTCACCAGGTCCGTTCGACCAGACGTTCTTTCGACATACCCGCTTTCGCTGAGATGACGGTCTATCTTTGGGCTTGCAGTGCCGGAAAGCCGTTAGTCCCGCCACCACATCTGCCCGACCAGATCGTTCCAATCCGGATTGACGGATTCTATGAGCGAAATTTTCCAGGCACGCTTCCAGGATTTCAGCCGCTTCTCGCGGATGATCGCCTCCTCCACAGTTTGATGATCCTCCACATAGACCAGACGCCCGATGCGATATTTTCTTGTGTGCGGGACCTTGCCGTCGCGGTGATCGGTCACGCGGCGACGGATGTCGGTCGTCACGCCGATATAGAGGCTGCCGTTGCGTCGGCTGGCGAGTATGTAAACACAGGGCTTCATATCCGGGTTATGGACAGCCGAGAGATGTTTTCCGATTCTGATCTGGTGACGCAGAGAATCCCGCTCTTCTGATATCCGCGCGAAGGGACTGAATTTCACTGCGCCCGCATGGCGGCTTGGCTAGGCTTGCGCCGGAAAACCAACCAATGGGAGAGGGGCCATGGATGCGGGCGGCAAGGTCACGCTGATCGGGGCGGGGTTGCTGGGGCACGCGTTGGCGCTGGTGCACGCGGTGGGCGGCCACCAGGTGAAAATGCAGGATATCAGCGAAAAACAGCTGGATATCGGCATGGGCCTGATCGAGAGCGCGCTCGGCACCATGATCGATGCCGGAGCCATGGACCCGGGCGCGAAGGGGACGATCCTTTCCCGCGTCACGCCGGTTCCCAAACTCGTCGACGCGGTCGCCGATGCCGATCTCGTGGTCGAGGCGGTGGTCGAGAACATCCCGGTCAAGACCCAGGTCTATGCCGAGATCGATGCCGCCGCGCCCGCCGGTGCGATCATCGCCAGCAATACCTCGAACCTGGACGTTTTTCCGCTGATCCCGGCCGCCCGGCAGAGACGCTGCCTGATCGCCCATTGGTACACGCCGCCCTACATCATCGATCTTGTGGACCTGGCGCCCGGGCCCGAGACCGACCCGGTCGTGATGGATCAGATGGAGGCGCTCTATAACGGCATGGGCAAGAAGCCGGTGCGGTTCGAGAAGTTCATCAGCGGCTATGTCGCCAACCGTCTGCAGGCGGCGATGGGGCTGGAGATCACCAAGCTGCTGGACGAGTGCTGGGCCTCGGCCAAGGCCATCGACGATTCCATCAAATACGGCCTGGCGCTCAGGATGGCGCTGATGGGCGCGTTGATGAAGGCGGATTTCACCGGCCTCGATATGATGCAGCGCGGCATGGCCAACATGACCTACCAGCCGCCAGTGCCGAAGGGGAACAGCCCGATCCTCGACAAGATGATTGCCGAGGGCCGCGGCGGCGTGATGACCGGCGCCGGCTATTTCGACTATGGCGGCATGACGCCGGAGCAGCTGTTCCGCAACCGGGATATCGGGTTGCTCAAGCTCAAGGCGATGGTGGAGCGGATCGAGAAGGAAACCCCGCTCGGGGCGTAAGGTCCAACGATGGGATCGGATCGAATATCGAGGGAGTTCAAAATGCACATAGGAGCGTCGCTGTTCTTCACTGACTACTCGATCGGCCCGGTGGCGCTTGCCAAGGCGATGGAGGAGCGGGGGATCGAATCGCTCTGGGCGCCGGAGCATTCGCACATTCCGACCTCGCGCACATCGCCGTTTCCCCAGGGCGGAGATCTGCCGAAGAAATATTACGACGTGATGGACCCGTTCGTGACCCTGTCCGCCGCAGCCGCCGCGACCGAGAAGCTGAAGGTCGGGACCGGCATCTGTCTGGTGGTGCAGCGGGATCCGATCCAGACCGCGAAATCCGTCGCCTCGATCGACCAGATCTCCAATGGCCGCTTCCTGTTCGGCATCGGTGCCGGCTGGAACGCCGAGGAGATGGCGGATCACGGCACCGATTTCAAAACCCGGATGAGCCTGATGAGGGAGCGCGTCGAGGCGATGCGCGAGATCTGGACTAAGAGCAAGGCCTCGTACTCCGGCCGGTTCGTCGAATTCCCCGAAATGATGACCTGGCCCAAGCCGGTGCAGAAGCCGCACCCACCGGTTCTGATGGGCGGGGCCTTCCCGCATGGCGGACGGCGGGCAATCGAGTATTGCGATGGGTGGCTGCCCCACGCCAAGCGCCCGAATTACGGCGAGGCCCTGGATATCTTCCCGCAGTTCCGCCAGATGGCCGCCGAAGCCGGGCGGGAGCCCGATTCGATCCCGATCACCGTCTATGGTGCCGCCGAGGACGCGGATCTATTGAAACGCTACCGTGACGCCGGAACGGAGCGTTGCGTGCTGACTTTGCCGGCGGCGGGAGCGGACGAGGTGCTGCCGGTGCTGGATCGGATCGCCGGGCTGATACAGGCGATCAGATAGCCCGGCCCTTGAGCCAATCCGCCGCCCCGGCGCCCGCCGCCCGGCCGGTGGCTAGGCAGCCAGTTAGAAGATAGCCGCCGGTCGGTGCTTCCCAATCCAGCATCTCGCCCGCCGCGAAGACGCCGGGAAGCGCGCGGATCATCAAACCCTCGTCCAGATCCTCGAAGGCGAGCCCGCCGGCGGTGCTGATCGCTTCCCCGATTGGGCGCGGCGCGGTGACCAGGATGCCGAGCGACTGGATCGCCTTGGCGATGGTGCGCGGTGTCTCGAAACTCTTGGCCGGCAGCCGCTCGCGCAGCAGGCCAGCCTTCACGCCGTCCAGGCCCGCCGCCTGCCGCAGGAAATTGGCGAGCGATCGTTTGCCGCGTGGACGCGAGAGGGCGCGCAGCAGGCGCTCCGGGTCCCGGTCCGGCGCCAGGTTGACCAGCAGCATGGCCGCTCCCTTGGCGGCGATCCGCTCGCGCAGGGCCGCCGAAACAGCGTAGACCACGCCACCCTCAATGCCGCCGGCGGTCACCACGAAGTCGCCCGAGGCCGTGACCCCGTCGACGGAAAGGGCGCAGGACTTCACCGGCTCGCCAGCGAAGCGTTCGCGGAAATGCACGCTCCAGTCGACGTCGAGACCGCAATTCGCCGGTTTGAAAGGGAGGGGATCGAGCCCCCTTGCCCGCAGGATTTCCGCCCAGGCGCCGTCGCTGCCGAGGCGGGGCCAGCTGGCGCCGCCCAATGCCAGCACGGTCGCGTCTGCAGGGGCGCGGATCTCGCCCGCTGGCGTCTCGAAGATCAAGGCGCCGTCCTCCGCCCAGCCGGTCCAGCGGTGCCGCACATGCATGCGGGCGCCGCCGGATGCCAGCCGGGCCAGCCACGCCCGCAGCAACGGCGAGGCCTTCATCGCCGTTGGGAACACCCGTCCCGAACTGCCGGTGAAAAGCTCGATGCCGAGATCTCGCGCCCAGGCTTGGATCTCGCCGGGGCTGAAACCGCGCAGGAAGGGCTCCAGCGCCGCCGCGCGGTCCCCGAACCGAGGGATCAGCTGTTCGAGGTCCTCGCCATGGGTGAGGTTGAGGCCGCTCTTGCCGGCCATCAGGAGCTTTCGGCCGAACGACGGCTTGGCGTCGTAAATATCGACACCGAGGCCGCGCGCGAGCAGGGTTTCGGCCGCCATCAGGCCGGCGGGACCGCCGCCGATGACGGCCACGGATCGGGAAGGGGAGGTGATCATGCGCCGGACCATATCCGCGCGGCGGGCGCATTGCCACCGCCTCGACAAGCATCACCGCGCGGGCGCATCCTTGGGGCCGAAAGGGAGGGAACGCCATGCCGGTTTTCTATGAAAAACAGGGGAATATCGCCCTTATCACGCTGAGCCGTCCGGCGGCGCGGAACTGTTGGGGACAGGATTTCAGCGACGGCCTGATTGAGCATTTCGCCGCGGCGGAAGGCGACGAGGGCGTGCATTGCGTGGTGGTTACCGGCGATGAGGCGGGCCGCGCCTTCTCCGCCGGCGCGGATCTGAAGGACACCCGCACCCACACCCTTGTAAGCATGGAGGATTTCTTCACCGAACTGCCCCGCTGGCGCAAGTTCGCGGCGCGTGTACTGGACCATTTCCCAAAGCCGGTGGTGGCGGCGGTCAACGGCTATGCCATCGGCGTCGGCTGCATCCTGACCTATTGTTGCGACCTGATCGTCGCCTCGGAGCGGGCGGAGTGGCGGATGCCGCAGACGGCGCTCGGCATCATGCCGGCCTATGGCGGGGCGGTTCGGCTGGCGCGCTGGGTCGGCAAGGGCCAGGCGATGCGCCTGGCGATGGGTTTCCCCCTACCGGCCGAGGAGGCGTACCGCATCGGTCTTGCCCAATGGCTGGTGCCCCATGGTGCGCTGATGGACAGGGCGATGGAGGTCGCCGGCCACATCGCCTCGGCGCCGCCGCAGGCGACCCGGATGGCCAAGGAATCGCTGAACCGGGGGCTCGATATCCCGAACCTGGACGACGCGTCCTGGGTCGATGCCTACCGCTTCATGGCGTTGTCGCTGACGGACGAAACCAAGCGGCTGCACGAGGAATGGCGGGCCCGCAAGGGATAGACCGCTCGTGTCTCAGGCCGCGATGGCGTCGGGAATGAAGACGGAATCCGCGTCGTGGCGGACGCCCGCGCGCAGGCAGAAGGCGGGCCGCAGCAGCGTCTCGCAGACCTCGACGGCCCCCGTGTTGTCGGAAAGCTGAAAGCGGCCGGTGTCCTGGCTCAGCACGCTGATATCCGCTTCCATGCCGATGCCGAACGAGCCGATCCGGTCTTGCATGCGCAGCATCTTGGCGGGGTTGCAGCTTACCATGGCGACGATCCGTTCCAGCGGGACGCCGAGATGCAAGAGCTCGGACATGGCGATGGTGAGATTGAACGGCGCGACGCCGAAGAACGGGTTCTCGGCCCGGACCTTGTCCTCGCCCGCATCGGGAACGGTAACATTGTAGCCGTGCATGTCGGCGCCGAGCGTGTCGGGGATGATCCCGGCTTCGATGATCCGCCGGGCGGCCGCGAAGCTGAAATGCGAGCCGTGGCCGACATCGACGAGAATGCCCCGGTCCTTGAGCGCCTCCTTCAGGATCGGGTGGATTTCGCCGGTTTCGGAAACGAAGCCGCCGGGATGGCGGGTGAAGGGATGGGCCAGGATGTCGCCCGGTTTCATCACTGGGATCAGCTCGCGGATCAACTCGTCCGCGTCGGGGATGCGGCCTGAATCGTCGGTCGGCCAAAGCTGGCCGAGGTGGATGTAGAGCGGCAGATCGATCGCGGTCGCGATCTCCTGGCCGAGCTTGATGACTTCAAGTCCCCAGCGCGACTGCCCGCCGATTTCGGCATGCGCCTTCACGCCCTTCACGAGATCCAGGTTTTCCCTGGCGACGCGGACCGTGTGCTCGACATTGACGCCGGTCGGCCCATAAAGGTCGGGATAGAGATGGCCTTCCATGCCGCCGACCAGATACGCTGAGATGAACGCGAGGCATCGGCTGGCCGACGGCTCGGCGATGAAGCGCCGGAAGCCGCCGAAGGTCATGCAGCTTGGCCCGCCCTGATCGACCAATGTGGTGACGCCGGAGCGCACGCCGACCAGATCCGGCTCCAGCCCGAACTTGCCGGTCACATGCTGATAGACATGGGCGTGGGTGTCGATCATGCCCGGAATGACCAGCTTTCCGCCCGCATCAATGCGGTTGAGGGCCCGGTGTTCCTTCAGGCTCGGCTCAACGGCAGCGATTTTCCCGTCCCGCACGCCGATGTCGTACCGTCCGTCGAGGCCCAGAGCGGGGTCGATCAGCCTGCCGTTCTCGATAATCGTTTCCATCGGCGCGGTAGTCATCGGCGGTCTCCCTTAGTCGGATCGGCGGTGTCGGCTCCACAGTCGCGGATATTATGATCGCTTGCGGGGTCGAAAACAAAAGTTGTCTTCGTCCTCTTTATGGTCAGACTTATCGGGGAAACGCGGATCTGCCGCGAGGGCGAGGGGCAAGGCATGGACGGCGATCTCGGAGCCGGGGACGGCGGGCAAGGGTTCGGCATCGGCGCGCGGATGACGAGGCGGGAGGATCACCGTCTGCTGCACGGCAAGGGCCGGTTCGTCGCCGATATCCGGCTGCACGGCATGCTGGAGATGGCCTTCCTGCGCAGCCCGCTCGCCCATGCGCGGATCACTTCGATCACCAAGCCCGATGGCGCGGAGAGCCGGGTTTTCACGGCGGCGGACCTGACGGGTGTTTCCGGCATTCGGGCCGATTCCGGCCTGCCGGGCTTCAAAAGTTCGATCCAGCCGATCCTGGCCGAAACCAAGGTTCGCCATGTGGGGGAGCCGATCGCGGCTTGCCTCGCGGACTCGCGGGCCAGGGCCGAAGACCTGGCGGAACGGGTGGATGTCGGCTTTGAGGAAATCGCGGCGGTTCATGATTTGAAACGGGCGCGCGATCCGTCGGCGCCGCTGCTGCACGACTACTGGGGCGAGAATGTCTTCCTGGAAAGCGCTGTCGATATCGATTTCGCCGACGCGATCAAGGACGCGGCGTCGGTCGTCACCAGACGCTACCAGACGGCGCGGCAATGCATGGCGCCGATCGAGGGGCGCGGCCTGGTCGCGGTCTGGGACCGGACTCTGGAGGTGCTCACCCTGCATTCCGCGACCCAGATGCCGCATATCGTGCGCACCGGGCTCGCCGGGTGCCTCGGACTGGACCATGGTCAGATTCGGGTGATCGCGCCGGATGTCGGTGGTGGTTTCGGCTACAAGGGCATACTGCTGGCCGAGGAGGTATGCGCGAGTTTTCTGGCGATGAAGCTGGACCGACCGATCCGCTGGATCGAGGACCGGCGGGAGCATCTGACCGGCAATGCCAATTGCCGAGAGCACTATTACGAGGTCACGGGATACGCGGCGGCGGATGGCGAGTTGCTGGCCGTGGATTGCTCGGCGATCGTCGATTCCGGTGCGTATTCCGCCTATCCGTTCTCGGCTTGTCTTGAATCGGCGCAGGTCGCCAGCATCCTGCCCGGGCCTTACAAGATGCGCGGCTATCGCTGCAAGACCTGGTCGGTGGCGACCAACAAGCCGCCGATCCTGCCGTTTCGGGGCGTGGCGCGCACCGGTGTCTGTTTCGCGATGGAATCGATGATGGACGCGCTGGCCCGGGATCTGGGCATCACGCCGGCGGCGATCCGGCACCGCAATCTCGTCGAGGCCGGCGAGATGCCGTTCACCAACATCACCAACAAGTATTTCGACAGCGGCGATTATCGAGAGGCGCTGAGCCGCGCCGTCGACGCGATCGATGTCGAGGGGATCCGCGCCGAACAGAAAACCCCGTCCGGCCGCACAAGGATCGGTGTCGGCCTGTCGATCTTCTGCGAGCAGGGGGCGCACGGCACCTCGGTCTATCACGGCTGGGGCATTCCGATGGTCCCGGGTTTCGAGCAGGCGACGGCGCGGCTGACGCCGGACGGCGGGCTGGAACTGCGCGTCGGCGTCCACAGCCATGGCCAGGGGTTGGAGACCAGCCTCGCGCAGATCGCCCATGACCGGCTCGGCATCGCGCCGGACAAGATCAAGGTGGTGCATGGGGATACCGCCTACACGCCCTATTCGACCGGCACCTGGGGATCGCGCTGCATCGTCATGGCCGGAGGGGCGGTCGCCGCCGCCTGTGATGCGCTGGCCGACCGAATCAAGGGCATCGCCGGTCATCTGATGCAGGGTGATGCGGACGCGGTGACCCTCTCCGGCGGGCAGGCGATGATCGGCGCCTCGGCAGTAAGTGTCGAGGAGGTCGGGCGCACCTGGTATCTGAAGCCGCAGTTGCTGCCCGACGATGTCGATCCGCGAGGGCTGGAGGCGACCGAGGGCTATAAGACCACCCAGGATACCGGAACCTTCTCCTATGCCTGCCACGCGGTGAAGGTGAAGGTCGATCTCGACCTTGGCCATGTCGAGCTGCTGGATTACGTGGTGGTCGAGGATGCCGGCACCATGATCAACCCGGCGATCGTGGACGGTCAGGTGCTGGGCGGCACGGTTCAGGGCATCGGCACCGCCTTGCACGAGGAGATGCCGTTCGACGCTTCCGGACAGCCGCTTGCCTCGACCCTCGCCGACTATCACCTGCCGGTGGCCAGCGACATGCCGCCGATCCGGTTGATCCATATGGAAACTCCGTCCCCGCTCAGCCGGTTCGGACAGAAGGGCATCGGCGAAAGCGGGGCCATCGGGCCGCCCGCCGCGATCGCCAACGCGGTGAACGACGCGCTCAAGGAGTTTGGCGCCGAGGTCGCTCATCTGCCGATCACGCCGGAACGGGTGCTCGCCGCGCTGGCCGAGGCGGACGCGGCGGAGGGAAAGTCATGAAGCCCGTCGCCTTCGAGCATCGCTTCCCCGCTGATCTGAACGACGCCATTGCCGGCCTCGGCGGCGGCGCTTCTGTGATCGCTGGTAACCAGTCACTCGGGCCGATGCTGAACCTTCGTCTCGCGCGGCCGGCGATGCTGGTGGACCTCGCCTCGCTGGAGGCGCTGCGGGTCGTGGAGGAAACCGAGGCCCATGTCCGCCTCGGCGCCCGGATCACCCATGCCGAGATCGAGGACGGCGAGGTTCCCGATCCGACCGGCGGCTGGCTGCGCGCGGCGGCGGGGAACATCGCCTACCGCGCCGTCCGCAACCGGGGCACGCTCGGCGGAAGCCTCTGCCACGCCGATCCCGCGGCCGATTGGGTGATCGTGATGACTACGCTTGGCGCGACCGCAATTATCCACGGACCGAGCGGAGAACGACGGGTCCCGGTCGAGGATTTCATCACAGGTCCTTACCGAACCGCGCTCGCCGAGGGTGAGATCCTGACAGTGGTGGAAATCCGGAAACCCGGTCCGGACGCGCGCTGGGGCTACTGGAAATATGTCCGCCAGGTCGGTGATTTCGCCAAGGCCAGCGCTGCCGTCTATGTCGATCCGAGCCGGGGCGCGAGCCGATGCGTGATCGGTGCTCTGGGCCGTCCGCCGCTGCGCCTGCCCGATCCGGAGGGCTTGCTGAATGGTAGGGTCTCGCCGTCGGATGCCCTCGCGGCGGCGCTGTCCGATCGGCCCGCCTCGAGCCTGGCCCAACACGCCGTGGCCCTTGGCCGTGCGCTCGCGCAAGCCCAAGCCGGCGGGGAGCGGCCATGACCGAGATCGATATCGGCTTCACCCTCGACGGCGCGCCGGTGCGGGGCAGGGCGGAACCCCGTACCCATCTCGCCGATTTCATTCGCGAGGAGATGCTTCGGACCGGCACGCATCTCGGGTGCGAGCAGGGCGTTTGCGGCGCCTGTACGGTGTTCGTGGATGGTCGGCCGACGCGCTCATGCATCACGCTGGCCGCCTCCTGCCAGGGCGCGGATGTCCGGACCGTCGAAGGCTTTGACGACGACGCGCTGATGCGGCGCATCCGGGAGGCCTTTTCGCGCCACCACGCGCTGCAATGTGGCTATTGCACGCCTGGCATGCTGACGACCGCCTATGACATTGTCCGCCGCCTGCCGGATGCCGACGCGGCGCCCATCCGGCGCGAGCTTTCGGGCAATCTATGCCGCTGCACCGGCTATGCTGGGATCGTCGCCGCCATCGAAGACGTCCTCGCGAATGATCCTCCCGCCGCCGCGCTCTTGCCGATGCCACGCTCGGTGCCGAAGGCGGGATCTCGGGAAAGAGCCGCACGGGCGGGTTCCGATGTGGCGTCCACGCCGAGTGCCCTCGAAGCGGCAGCGCTGCCCGATGCCGCGTCGCTGGAGGATGCGCCGCATCTGACCCGCTCCGTCACGCTTGCCATCGGGGTGGAGGATGCCTGGGCTCTATTGTCGTCGCCGGAACGCATCGTCACCTGCGTTCCCGGGGCCAGCTTGACGGAACCGTCAAAAGACGGCGCGCTTACCGGGCAGATCCTGGTCGCGGTCGGGCCGATCAAGGCGATCTTTGCGGGCAGGGGATCCGTCACTTTCGATGCCGACCGAAGACGCGGCAGTCTTATCGGCCGGGGCCGCGATGCGCTCAGCCGCACCGCGCTGGACGGCAAACTGGATTTCGTTGTCGCCGAGACCGATCCCGGGTCCTGCCGTCTCGATCTCGATATGCGCTATCGCCTCGCCGGGCCGCTCTCTCAGTTCGGGCGCCCGGAACTGGTGGCCGAAATCGCCGACCGGCTCCTGGCGGAGGTAGCCACCGCCATCGAGCACGAGGTACGCGGCGGCGGATCGGTTGCCGAGGCGCCGAAGCCGATAAACGGATTCACGCTGATGGTTCTCGCGTTGAAAGCGATGCTGGTCAAAGTGTTCACGGGCCGTTGAGGCGGGTTCTCGGCCTGCGAGACGGGGAACCGCCTGCGGAATGGGCCCTGGCTTTCGCCAGGGATACGGAATGTCGGATGTCGAAAGCCCGTGACTAAAGGAGCCTCAGCCGCGCAATTCCGGCTTCAGGGCCGCCTCGATGTATTGACGGAAATGTTCGATCGGTGGTGTCCGGGCGGAGGGTGACTTGGCGCCTTCGTCCCAGCGGCGCAGGCGCACGGCGTCTTCGTGGAAGGGCCGTGCCTCGAATTCCGTCACTTCTTCCCCGGAGAACGGGCCGCCTTGGACCGCAAGGCTGCGGACCGAACCGGCCGATAATGTGGCGAAGTAATCCGCATCCGTGGCGGTCAGATAGCGCTTGGCATCCACATGCCAGCGGATCGGCAGGAGCACGTCGTCATCGAACCATTTCTCCAAATACCGCGCCGCGCGCTCCTCGTGCTCGGCATCCTCGCCTCGATTGATCGCGGCGATCGCGTCCGGGTTGATCAGGTGCCCGATGTCGTGAAGGAGGCAGGCGGTGATCAGCGCCGGGCTCGCGCCGGCCTGTTCCGCCAAAGCGGCGCATTGCAGCGCATGGGCGCGCTGGGTGACATTCTCTTCATCGAACCGGGAAAGCGCGCGCTCGGCGTAATTTTCCAGGATCTCGTCGATAGGGTTCATCGGATGCTCCTGTTCTTGTCGCCGCTCAGGCGACCCGTTCCGCCGCCACGCCAGGTTTCTCGGACGACCGGCGTTCCGTCGGCGGGCGGCGCCACGCGGATAACGTCAGCGCGCTTGCCCGGCGCGATCTCGCCGCGGTCGGCGAGGCCGACCATCCGCGCGGGATTGCGGGTGACTGTCGCCATCGCATCGGGCAGGGACAGCCCGGCCCCGTCATGCAGCATGAAGGCGCCATGCAACAGGCTGGACGGCACATAGTCCGATGACAAGGCGTCGAGCAGCCCGGCCCGCGCCAGATCCGAGGCGGCCGCGTTGCCCGAATGCGAGCCGCCGCGCACCCCGTTGGGGCCGCCCATGATCGTGGTCATCCCCTTGGCCCGCGCGGCCTTGGCTGCTTCCAGGGTTGTCGGAAACTCGCTGATGGTCACGCCCAGCATCTCGGCTTCGTCGATATGGTCGTCGGTTGCGTCGTCGTGGCTTGCCATGATCACGCCCTTGGCCCGGCAAAGCTCGGCGATCGCGTGACGATGCTTGTCGGAATAGAGCAACTGTTGTGCTTTGCGGTCGGCGACCATCTTCTCGAATTCGGCATCGTTCAGACCATATTTGCCCTGGTAGTAGATGCGCAGCTTGGACTGGTCCACGAACTGACGCTGGCCGGGCGTATGGTCCATCAGGGAGACCAGCTTGACGAGCGGCTCATCCCGGAAGGGTTCATACAGTTCCAAGGCGCGGGGGTTCGCGACCTCGCAGCGCATGTGAAGATAGTGCGTCGCTCTAAGATTGCCGTGCCGGACCGCCTCGCGGATGGCGTTGGCGGCGGCGGCCAGCATCTCCTCGCGATCGTCGTTATCGATGGCGCCGCCGACCGCGACGGCGTCGAAGACCGTGGTGATGCCCGCGGCCGCGATCTGGGCGTCATGGGCCAGCACCGCCGAGGCGACCGGCCAGTTGACCTTCGGGCGGGGCACGCAGTGCTTTTCCAGATTGTCGGTATGCAGCTCGACCAGGCCGGCGATCAGAAAATCGCCGTCGAGATCAACCGCTCCGGGGATCGAGGAGGCCGCGTCGGCGAGCTCGACGATCTCCTCGCCTCTGATGACGGCGGTCCCAGTGACGACGCGGTCGGCGAGAACCAGACGCGCATTGGTAAAGATCTGCTCGCTAGTCATCATCAGGCCGCCCGCCGCGCGGTGTCTACGGTGAAGGTGCGGGTCCCGACCGCGTCACGGACGAAACCGTCGTGAAAGATTCCGGCGATGGCGACGCCCCGGTCCCGTGCCTCGATGATCAGGTCGATGACCGCCTGTCGGTTGCCGGTATCCAGCGAAGCGGTGGGCTCGTCCAGCAGCAGGGTCGGATAATCGCGGGCGAAGGTCATGGCGATGTTCACGCGTTGCTGCTCGCCGCCGGAAAACGTGGCGGGGGGCAGGGACCAGAGGGTTCTCGGGATCGCCAGGCGCTCCAGCATCGCTTCCGCCCGCGCCTGTGCCGACGCCTCGTCGAGGCCCCGGTCCGTCAAGGGTTGCGCGATCAGATCCAGCGCGCTGATCCTGGGGATCACCCTCAGAAACTGGCTCACATGGCCGAGGGTGCGTTCGCGAACGTCGAGCACGACATGCGGCGGCGCGGCGGCAAGGTCGACCCATGACTCGTCGTGCCGGACCAGAACCTTTCCCGCCTCGGCGAGATAGTTGGTGTAGATCGACCGCAGGAGCGTCGATTTGCCGGCGCCCGATGCTCCGGCCAGGACCACGCATTCGCCGCGCCCGACGGTGAGCGAGACATCCTCCAGGACGTTTATCCGGACACCGCCCTGATTATGCAGGGTGAAGCTCTTGCAGAGGCCCTCGACCCGGATCATGTCCTGGCCGCTGTCTTTTTCAGAGGATTGGGTGGCCATGCTCATCTCACACCGGCAGGATTGAGGAAACCAGAAGCTGCGTGTAGGGGTGCTGCGGGTCGTCCAGCACCTGATCGGTCAGGCCCTGTTCGACCACCCGGCCGCCGCGCATCACCATCAGGCGGTGCGAGAGAAGACGCACCACGCCGAGGTCGTGGGTGACCACGACGCAGGCGATACCGAGCCGCCGCACCAGGCCACGGATCAGATCCAGCAGCCGCGCCTGGACGGAAACATCAAGGCCGCTGGTCGGCTCGTCCATGAAAACCAGGCGAGGCCCGGTAACCAGGTTGCGGGCGATCTGCAACCGCTGCTGCATGCCGCCCGAGAAGGTGGCGGGCAGATGATCGATGCGGCCGAGATCCATCTCGACCTTTTCCAGCCAATCGCTGGCGGCGCCCCGGATCTCGCCATAGTGCCGCGCCCCCACGGCCATCAGCCGCTCGCCGACATTGGCTCCCGCCGAGACGTTCATGCGCAGCCCGTCCCTGGGGTTCTGAAAGACGATGCCCCAGTCGGTGCGCATCAGCATGCGCCGTTCCGGCTCGCTCATCGCGTAGATATCGCGAAGACCGTCGATCCGGGTGTCGAACCTTACGGCGCCGGCGCTAGGCGGCAGCAGGCCGGATACGCATTTCAACAAGGTGGTCTTGCCGGAGCCGGATTCGCCGACCACGCCCAGGACCTCGCCTGGATAAAGCTCGAAGCTGACATCCTCGCAGCCGACCTGATTGCCGTAGCGGCGCGACAGGTCTTTGACCTCCAGAAGCGGATTGGCGGCGCGGGCGTTCATGGCTGCTCTCCCGCCTGGGTGTCCCGGGTGGTGTCGGGTTCGGCCGGGACCGGCAGGCCGCTGCCGGCATGGCCCGCTTCCCGGCGGGTCCGGCAATAGTCGCTGTCGGAACACACGAAAAGCCGGGATCCTTGGTCGTCGGTGATCACCTCGTCGAGATAACTGTGATCAGAGCCGCAGAGGGCACAGGCCTTGTCCCAGCTCTCGATGGTGAAGGGATGATCCTCGAAATCGAGGCTTTTGACCTTGGTGTGGGGCGGGACCGCGTAGATCCGCTTTTCCCGCCCGGCTCCGAACAGTTGCAGGGCCGCCATGCGGTCCATCTTCGGATTGTCGAATTTCGGGATCGGGCTCGGTGCCATGACGTAGCGGTCATTGACCTGGACCGGATAGTCATAGCCCTGGGTGATCCGGCCGAAATGCGCGATCTCCTCGTAGAGGCCGACATGCATGATCCCGTATTCCGCCAGGGCGTGCATCTTGCGGGTCTCGGTCTCGCGCGGTTCGATGAAGCGGAGCGGTTCCGGTATCGGTACCTGGTAGACAATGATCTGATCGGCCCTGAGAGGTTCCTCCGGGATCCGGTGCCGGGTCTGGATGATCGACGCCTCTGCCGTCTTCTCGGTGGTCGCGACGCCCGCCGTCTTGGCGAAGAAGCGCCGGATATTGACGGCGTTGGTCGTATCGTCCGCGCCCTGGTCGATCACCTTCAGCGTGTCGTCCATGCCGATGATGCTGGCGGTCACCTGGATCCCGCCGGTGCCCCAGCCATAGGGCAACGGCATTTCCCGGCTGCCGAAAGGCACCTGATAGCCGGGGATCGCCACGGCCTTCAATGTAGCACGGCGGATCATCCGCTTGGTCTGCTCGTCGAGATAGGCGAAGTTATAGCCTTCGAGGGTGTCGGGCACGCCGGGCTGCATTGTTCCGTCCATCATTGTCACTCCGCCGCCGGTGCCATGGGGGTCGGCGCTTCCATCTTGTCGTCCTCATTCGCGGCCCTGTCCCGGATCGCCTTGCGCAGCGCCCGCACGGTGACGAGTTCGGACTGGAAATCCACGTAATGCGGCAGCTTCAGGTGCTGCACGAAACCGGATGCCTCGACATTGCAGGCATGGGCCAGGACGAATTCCTCATCCTGGGCCGGGGCTTCGATGGGCTCGCCCAGTTCCTCCGCCCGTAAGGCCCGATCGACCAGCGCCATCGACATCGCCTTGCGCTCGCAATGCCCGAAGGTCAGGCCATAGCCCCGGGTGAATTGCGGCGGGACCTCGGAGGACCCCTTGAACTGGTTCACCATCTGGCATTCGGTGACCGTGATCTCCGCGATCTCGATGGGGAAACCCAGTTCCTCGGGCGTGAACTCCACCGCGACCTCGCCCATGCGGATCTCGCCGGCGAAGGGATGGTTGCGGCCCCAGCCGCGCTGGGTCGAATAGCCGAGGGCAAGCAGAAAGCCCTCGTCGCCGCGCGCCAGATTCTGCAGCCGCGCTTCTCGGCCGGCGGGAAATTTCATCGACTCGCGGGTCAGATCGAAGACCTCGCGGTCATCGTCGGCGTGTTCCTGCTCGATCAGACCTTCCTGGTTCAGCAGGTCGGTTACTCTCGGCATCTCCTTGTCGACCGGCGCGTCGGAAACCGGGGCCGGCGCCGCCGGCTCGCCATTGGCGGCTAGCGTGAAATCCAGCAGGCGGTGCGTGTAGTCGAAGCTCGGTCCCAGGATCTGGCCGCCCGGCAGGTCCTTGAAGGTCGCGGAGATCCGCCGGCGGACCGCCATGGCCGATGTGTCGATCGGATCGCTCGCCCCGAACCTGGGCAAGGTCGTCCGATAGGCGCGCAGGAGGAAGATTGCCTCGACGATATCGCCGCGTGCCTGCTTGATGGCCAGCGCGGCGAGATCGGGGTCGTGTAGTGAGCCTTCGGTCATCACCCGGTCGACCGCGAGAGAGAGCTGCTGCTTGATCTGTTCCACCGACAGCTCGCCGACCCCGGTATCGCCCCGGCGTTCCTCGGCGAGCAGACTTTGGGAGTTTTCTATGGCGGCGTCCCCGCCCTTGACCGCGACATACATTACCGAAGCTCCTCGGTTCCGGGCAGCAGCACCTCGGTGGTGCGGGGCAGGGCGGCGATCCGATGGCCGGCGCACAGGATAAGGTCGATCCCTCTTGGAAAGCCGCCGTTCACGATGGCGCGCTCGCGCCAGAACGAGTCCGGCAATCCCTCGGCACCGAACCGGCGCGTGCCGTCGATCCCCGGCCCCGACAGGATCAGGGGCCCATTATCCGACAGGCCGGGCACCTGGATGATCACCGTCGCGCCTTCCTCGGGATAGGCGTCGCTGCCGGTATGGAAGGACTTCAGATCCGTCGAGGGACCGTCAAGCAACGCGAATCTCGCGGTTTCGGCGCCATCCGCCAACGCTGCCCCCGTATGGAAACGCAGAAAGGCCATGAGACCTGGACCCGCCAGGACCTCGTCCAGCCAGATCGGCGTCTCGAAATCCACCAATGCGAGGCAGATCGCGGTTGCCGCCGGGCTCAGGCCACCGGCTCCGGCAACAAGTGCCGGCAGCGTTTCGAGGCGCCCGGGATGCGCCATGGCGTCAAGGACGGTACGGAAGATCCTTTGGCTGTTACGAACCGGGTCCGCGAGGCCGGCCTCGACATCCACGCCCGGCGCGAGGGGGGCGGCGAGAGCCATCAGCCTTCTCCCCGGACCATGGTGAAAAACTCGACCTTCGTCGCGGCGGCCTTGCGGGCCCGCGTTTCGCGGCGCTGCGTCTGCTCGTTGAAAAGCGGTTCGATCACTCCACGGCTGACGGTCTGCGCCGTCTCCGGCGATTGCAGCATCGCGTCCAGCACCGCCGTCAATTCGGCATGCCGGCGCGAACGGCCCTGGACATAGCCGAGCCCGGTAACGCCGTTTTCGAGACGTACGGCGCTTCGCGTCATCGTCATCTCGCCGAGATTGAAGCGGTTTCCATCGCCGCCGACACGGCCGCGAACCATGACCATTCCTGATTCGGCGGGCCGGATCGTTGTCCACGACGGATGCGCCGGCAGGGTTTCATAAAGAGCAGCGACGCGCTCCGCCGGCGCCTTGGCCAGGACAGACAGCCAATGCCGGCGATTTTCCTGGGCCGGATCGGGTTCAAGGTCGTCAGACGCATGGGACTTGGACATGGATCATTTCCGAATTCATCTAGACGTATATATCTTTCTCGGCGATACTACCTGAAACGCGACCGGAGTAAAGCCGGATTCTGTGATTGTTTTATGACGGCCCGCGTGGCCGATATCGGGAGCAGCGCATGGTCGGTGCCGAGATAGAACGCAATAGCGGCGTGGCGGTCTGGCGCCAGATCGAACAGGCCCTGACCCAGGAAATCCAGGCCGGCGCCCTGGAGGCAGGAAGCCGTCTCCCCACCGAGCCTGCGCTGGCTGAGCGGTTCGGGGTCAACCGTCATACCGTGCGCCGTGCGGTATCGGCGCTGGTCGATCGCGGGCTGGTGAAGGTCGAGCAGGGCCGCGGAAGTTTCGTCGCCGAACACGTTCTGGACTATCTGATCGGCCGGCGCACCCGGTTCAGCGATCTGGTGCACAAGCAGAACCGGCATCCCGGCGGGGCTCTGCTGTTCGCGCGCCGCGCCGAAGCGGATGCCGCCATCGCCGAGGCTTTGGGGATCCCTCGCGGCGCGGAGGTTCACTGGCTGGAAACCTTGGGCGAGCTGGACGGACGCCCGATCTCCGTCGGCAGTCATTACTTTCCTGCGGCCCGGTTTCCGGATCTGGATGAGGTCCACCGCCGCGAAGGCTCGATCACGCGGACCCTGACCCATTACGGCTGCGCTGACTATGAGCGGCGAATCACCAAGGTGACTGCTCGGATGCCGAGTGTGACGGACGCCGAACTACTCCGCCAGGCGCGCACCCGACCGGTGCTGGTGACCGAGTCGGTGAATGTGGACGCGGACGGCGTCCCGGTGGAGTACGGCCTTGCGCGCTTTGCGGCCGACCGTTTTCAGATCGTTTTCGAGACCTGAAGGCCGAAGAGCGGCGCCGGATCTGGACTGTGTGAATCCTCACCGGCGATTTCCAGCGAATTTGCTAGCATTCTCAAATGATCGAACAAGCCTCGCGACGTCATGCGGACGGCGGGGCGAACAGGCACGATTTTAACGGCAGAACGCTGGAGGATCGTCAACATGCTTCTCAATCAGTCCGTTTCACCGCAGGATGGGGCCCCTAGGGAGGGCGCCATGAATTCTGAGTCCGGGTCTGGCGACATATTCGAAGTCGTGAGGGCGCATGGCCGTTTTTTGGCGGGTGAACCGGACGGCGAATGCGCGGACTTCCGCAATGCGCACCATACCGGCGCGATCCTGAACGGGGTCAACCTTTCCCAGGCCCTGATGATCGGCGCCGACTTCAAGCGCGCGCATTTCTCCGGCAGTGACCTGTCGCAAGCGGTTCTGGCGGGCGGCGATTACGAGCTTGCCGATTTCTCGGCCGCGAATCTCACCTCCGCCGATTGCCGGGGGGCGAATTTCGAGAGCGCCAAGCTTGCGGGTGCCGATTTGACGGACGCCAATCTGAGACCGGCGCTCGTGACGACCCATTACCGCGAGCAGGGGACGCCTGTGTCTCTCGAGTCAGCCAATCTCGAGGATGCGAAACTCGTCCGCACAAACCTGTCCAAGGCGCGCTTATGCTACGCCAAGGCGTCCGGCGCGCGTTTCGACGGGGCGGTGATGCCCAAGGTCGACCTGCGCGGCGCGGATCTTAGCCGGTCCGATTTCAAAGCCTCGGATCTCACCGGAGCCGACCTGCGGGGCGTCAACTTCGAGCGCGCGGTGCTGGTGGATACGGATCTCTCGGGCGCCGATCTGCGGTCGGTTCACCTCGACGGCGCCGATCTCTCGGGCGCGGTGCTGGACGATTGCATCGTCGTGAACGGCATGGAGGCGCTGCCGTCCGACGTTGTCGAGGCCATCGTCGGGCATTTCTCGTGGATCAGTTCAGGTGGGATCAAGGGCAAGCGCGCGGATTTCGCAGGCAAGGACCTGTCCGGCCTGGATCTGAGCGGCGCGGATCTCTCGGCGGTTGACTTCACGGAGGCGAACCTGGCGGGCGCGGTGTTGAACCAGTGTTCGTTCCGGTTCGCCAAATTCAACGATGCCCAGCTTCTGGGTGTGTCGATGCAGACCTGTGATCTGCGCGGGGTCAGTTTCCGCGGCGCCAATTTGACCGATATCGATCTCCAGCACAGCCAGTTGAACCCCATCGGGATCATCGACATGAAGACCGGCAAAAAGGCGCGTGATTGGCCGTCGGATCTCACTGGCGCGACGGCGATCGGTGCGAACCTCCGGTCGGCGGACATGCGGGGCGCCATTCTGTCTAACGTGACGCTGGATCGCGCCGACCTGAGTTTCGTGGACTTTTCCGATGCGATGATCTCCGGGATGACGATGCGGAGCGCCAAGACCGAGCGCACCAAGTTTCCGCCCCTGGAAAGTTGACGGTCCGGCCACGACACCAAGCGCATGGATGAAAAATGACCGTTCCGCCGGTTCGCCGGGCGATTTTAGCGGCTTCGGGGCTTGCGGATGCCCAGCCGGTCAGGTGTACCATGGCGGACGGCTGAACGGACCCGATCTCCATGGATGAAACCGGTTACGAGTTGAGGTTTTTTCGCGATCGCTATGCGCCCGGCGCCTCGTGCTCCAAGCCAATTCCGGCACTGAATCGCGTTCTCTACTGCCGCGCGGGAAGCTTCAGGACCTCTGAGGGAGAGACCCGCACCTGCGACCAGGCATGGCACGGAAGCCAGGCGGTGACGATTACCGCCGGCCGCGAGGGTGCCGAGATCTGGCGTTGGGAACTAGCGCCCGTTGACGCGCGCGCGACCGCGGAGCTGGGTCCGAACATCGAAAGCGCGCTCGCGCTGTCCGGACCGGTCGAAACCGTCGACGCGGCGGGGGAATGGCTGATGCGCTGTGACAGCGTCAAGTTCCCGCCCAATGGCTGCGCCTTCACGCATACCCATCAAGGTCCCGGCATACGGGTGCTTCGCGAGGGCGAGATCCGGATCGACGCCGAGGGAACCTCGCATCACTACTTGCCCGGCGAGGCGTGGTTCGAGTCAGGGCCCGACCCGGTCTTCGCCCAGGCGGCGGAACAGGGCTGTACCTGCTTCGTGCGGGTCATGGTGCTGCCGGGCGAGCTCAAGGGCAAAAGCTCGATCCACTACGTCAACGACGAAGACCGGGATAAACCGAAATCACAACGTTACAAGGGATATATTGATGAGTTCATCGAGCATTGACGGCCCCGCGTCCGGCCAGCGCCTGGGCGGCCATGTTCTGGTCGACGCGCTAAGGACACATGGGGTCGACATGGTCTTCGGCGTGCCGGGGGAAAGCTATCTCGCGGTGCTCGATGGATTGCACGATGCCAATTCCATTCAGACCATCATCTGCCGCCAGGAAGGTGGCGCGGCGATGATGGCGGAGGCTTACGGCAAGCTGACCGGGCGGCCCGGTGTCTGCCTTGTGACCCGGGGACCCGGCGCCACCAACGCCAGTGCCGGGGTGCATATCGCCATGCAGGATTCAACACCCATGGTGGTGCTGGTCGGCCAGGTCGGTCGCGGCATGATGGACCGTGAGGCGTTCCAGGAGATCGACTATCGCCGGATGTTCGGCCAACTCACCAAATGGGTGGCGCAGATCGAGGATGCCGACCGAATCCCGGAATACATCAGCAGGGCCTTCCATACCGCGACGTCCGGACGTCCGGGCCCCGTGGTTCTCGCGCTGCCCGAGGACATGCTGACCGAATACGTGACCCCACGCGACATGGACCCCTACCACAAGATCGAGGCGTATCCGGGGCCGGTTGATCTGGAGCGGTTCCGGGCCATGCTCGCCGCCGCCAAATCGCCGGTCATGATTGTCGGGGGTGGCGGCTGGGACGCCGAGGCGTGCAAGCGGGTCCAGGCTTTCTCGGAAGCCAACAACCTGCCGGTCGGCTGTTCCTTCCGGTGCCAGGATTATTTCGACAACCGGCACCCGAACTATATCGGGCATATCGGCATCGGCCTACCGGAGCCGCTGCAGCAGCGGCTGGTGAATACCGATCTGATGATCGTTCTCGGTGCCCGGCTCGGCGAGATCACCACCGGCGGCTATACCCTGCTGGAGATTCCCCGGCCGAAGCAGACCCTGATCCATATTCATGCCGGCGCCGAGGAGTTGGGACAGGTCTATCAGGCGGACCTGCCGATCAATGCCGCGCCCCGGGCCTTCGCCGCCGCTCTCGCCGCGATGGAGCCGGTGGATAGCAGCGCCTGGAAGGCCAGCACCGCCGAGGGGCATGCGGACTACCTCAAGACGATTGTGCCGAAGCCGGTTCCGGGTCCGGTGCAGATGGGCGAGATTGCCGCCTGGCTCAACAAGACCCTGCCCGAGGACGCGCTGATCTGTAACGGTGCGGGCAATTACGCGACCTGGATGCATCGGTTCTATCAGTATCGCGGCTATCGCAACCAGCTTGCGCCGACCAGCGGCTCGATGGGCTACGGTCTGCCGTCTTCGGTCGCTGCCAAGCTCGTGCATCCGGACCGGGTGGTGGTCAGCATGAACGGCGACGGCTGTTTCATGATGCACGGCCAGGAACTGGCGACGGCGATGCAATACGGTGCCAACATCATCGTCATCATCATCAACAACTCCATGTTCGGCACCATCCGGATGCACCAGGAGCGTGAATATCCCGGACGCACGGCCAATACGGGGCTGCGGAATCCCGACTTCGCGGCGCTGGCTCGAGCCTATGGCGCCAATGGAGAGACCGTCGTCAGTACCGAGGAGTTCCAGCCGGCCTTTGAACGGGCGCTTGCGGCGACTGTGCCGACGGTGATCGAGGTCAAACTGGATCCGGAAGCGATCAATCCGGCCACCACTCTGACCGCGATCCGCGAGGCAGCGCTCGCCAAGGCGAATCGATAGAATTAATATATATCAAAATCTTACAAGGAATTATTAATTATGCGTCTTAAGAATAAGATCGCGGTTGTCGTGGGGGCGGGGCAGGCACCGGGTGAAACAATCGGCAATGGCCGGGCAACGGCGATCCGCTTTGCCCAGGAAGGTGCCAAGGTGCTGCTGGTCGACAAGAACCCCGATCTGGCGGCCGATACCCAACGCCTGATTGAGGAGCAGGGCGGCGGCACCGGACACCAGGTACAGGCCGCCGACATCACCGACGAGGCGGACTGCAAGGCGATCGCCGAGGCCTGTGTCAATCACTATGGCCGGATCGACATCCTGCACAACAATGTCGGCCGGTCCGAGGGCGACGCCGCGACGACCGAGATGGATGCGGCGGTCTGGGACACGCTGATGGCAATGAACCTCAAGGGCATGTTCATGACCTGCAAGCACGTATTGCCGGTGATGCGCAAACAGGGATCGGGGGTGATCATCAACATCTCCTCGATCGCCTCGACCTGTGCGCACAACACGATCACCTATAAGACCGGCAAGGGCGCGGTGAACACCATGACCCACCATCTTGCGATGGAGAACGCCGAATACGGTATCCGGGCCAACGCGATCCTGCCGGGACTGATGGACACGCCGATGGCGATCGAGCGGCGCGCCCGGGAGCAGAACGTCGCGCGCGATGTGGTGCGCCAGGGCCGGCACGACCGGGTGCCGCTGCTGCGCCGGATGGGGACCGCCTGGGATGTCGCCAACGCCGCCGTGTTCCTCGCCTCGGACGAGGCGAACTACATCACCGGGCTCATCATGCCGGTGGACGGTGGACTGTCCTCGAAGATCGGCTAGAGCGTTGATGATGGAGGCGAGGTAGTTTGGTTGCTCGTCACCTGCTCGTATCCCCGGTGAATATCGATTTCGGCAGGTCCTGGCTTTGGCCAACGCGGCAGCCAAGAATTGCAGCTTCTGCAATCCAACCCATCGCCTCCTACCAGAGCGGCTTGCCGTCGGTGGTCGAGACATGGGCGAAGACGACTTTCCAGCCCTCGCCGGGGATGCGGGCCCAGGTCTGGGACTGTCGGCCGGTCAGGTCCTTGCCGCGGACCTTGAACTCGAGACTGACGCTGGCGAAGTCGCGGCCCAGGGTCAGGATGTCGAGGCGCAGGCGTTTCTCCTTGATGCCTGGTCCCGGCTTGCGGGCGACCCGGAAGGCGTGGATCTCGTCGAAGCCGTAGCCGTGCTCGTGCATCGCGAGGCGGATGGTCAGCGGGCTGTTCCAGAAGGTCGCGTCCAGAACCGCGACATCCTTGTCGATCAGCGCCTGCTCATAGGCTTCGAACTTCGCGCGGACTTCCTCGACGATCTCGGGAATGTTGGGGGTCATGTCGGTCATGCCAGAGCCCGCTCCAGGTCGGCGATGATGTCGTCCACCGTCTCGAGCCCGATGGAGAGCCGGATCACGTCGTCCCCGGCGCCGGCGGCCGTGCGCTGTTCCTCGGTAAGCTGGCGGTGGGTGGTCGAGGCCGGGTGCAGGATCAGCGAGCGGGTGTCGCCGATATTGGCCAGATGGCTGAACAGCTCGCAGCTCTGCACGCATTTTATACCCGCCTCAAAACCGCCCTTGATGCCGAAGGTAAAGACCGAACCGGCGCCCTTGGGCAGGTACTTCCTGGCAAGCGCGTGATAGGGCGAGGCCGGGAGACCGGCGTAGGACACCCAGGAGACCTTGGGATGGCTGTCCAGGAACTCGGCCACCGCCTTGGCGTTCTCGACATGCCGCTGCATCCTGAGCGCCAGGGTCTCGGTGCCCATGATCGTCAGATACGCATTCATCGGCGCCATGGTCGGCCCGAGGTCGCGCAGGCCCACGGAATGACCGTAGGTGGTGTAGGCAAGATCGCCGAAAGTCTCGAAGAAGGTGAGACCGTGATAGGCGGGCTCGGGCTTGGAGAGGGCCGGAAACTTGTCGTTCTGGAACCAGTCGAAGGTGCCGGAATCGACGATCGCGCCGCCCATGGCATTGCCGTGACCGGAGAGGAACTTGGTGGTCGAGTGGATGACGATGTCGGCGCCGTGGCGGATCGGCTGGCAGAGATAGGGGGTCGCCATGGTGTTGTCGATGATCAGCGGCACGCCCACCTCGCCAGCGATCTCTTTCAGGGCCTCGATATCGGTGATCACCCCGCCGGGATTGGCGAGGGATTCCGCATAGATCGCCTTCACGCCGGGTTCCGCAGCCGCCGATTTGACGGCGTTCATGTCGTCCATGTCGGCGAAGGTGCAGTGCCAGTCGAACTTCTTGAAGGTCTTGCCGAACTGGGTGATCGAGCCGCCATAGAGCTTGGTCGAGGCGACGATCCGGTCGCCCGGCTCCATCAGCGGCAGCAGCGCCACCAGTTGCGCCGAATGCCCGGACGCGGTGCAGGTGGTTCCGCGCCCGCCCTCGAGGCTCGCGATCCGTTCCTCCAGCACCGCCGTGGTCGGGTTGGACAGCCGGCCATAGATGTTGCCGAAGGTCTGCAGATTGAACAGCGAGGCCGCGTGGTCGACATCGTCGAAAACAAAGGCGGTGGTCTGGAAGATCGGCGTCGAGCGGGCGCCGGTGGTCGGATCCGGGGCGGCGCCGGCATGGATCGCCCGCGTCTCGAAACCGGCCTCGGCGGGCGCATTCGGCTTGGTTGCCGGTCTGGTGTCATTGGCTGGCGCCTCGGCCCGGCCGACGGGGCGGCGCTTGGAGGAAATGACGTTGGAATTGAAACCGTGCCAGGAAAGCTCGCCGAACAGCCGCGAGAACTCGATCTTCGGGCAGCGGTCCATCACCACGCGCACGCCCCGCGCCGCCGCCCGCGCCGCCGCCGCATCGTTGCGCACGCCGAGCTGAAGCCAGACGACCTTGGCGCCGTGCTGCACGGCCTCGTCGGTGATCGGGCCAGCCGCTTCGGAATTGCGGAAGATATCGACCATATCGACGGTTTCGGGCAATTCGTCGAGGCTCGCATAGACCCGCTCGCCAAGGATTTCCGAGCCCGCGACGCCGGGATTGATGGGGTAGACCTTGTATCCCTTGGCCTGGAGGTACTTCATCGCGAAGTTCGAGGGCCGGCTCCAATTCGGGCTGGCGCCGACCATGGCGATGGTGCGCACGTCGGAGAGGATTGCCTTGATATAGCTGTCGGGATAGGCGTCGTGATCAACAAGGGGGGAGCGGTCGGCGCTGTCCATGGCTATCTGCCTTTCCAGACCGGCGGACGCTTGTCGATGAAGGCGGTCATCCCCTCGGTGGCGTCGTCGAAGAACATGTTCTGGGTCATGACCTCGCTGGTATAGGCATAGGCGTCGGCGAGCGGCATTTCGAGCTGCTTGTAGAAGGCCTGCTTGCCGATCTTCACGACGGCGGGCGATTTCGAGACGATCTTCGCCGCCAATTCCGCCGCCGCGCTTTCGAGCTGATCCACGGGCACCACACGGTTGAGCAGGCCCTGGGCCAATGCTTCCGTTGTATCGAGTGTCTCGCCGGTCAGCAGCATTTCCATCATCTTCTTGCGCTGAACCTTGCGGGAGACGGCAACCATCGGGGTGGAGCAGAACAGGCCGATATTGACGCCCGGCGTACCGAAGCGCGCGTTCTCCTCGGCGACGGCGAGATCACAGCTCGCCATCAGTTGCAGGCCCGCCGCTGTCGCGATGCCGTGGACTGCCGCGATCACCGGCTGCGGCAGGTCCACCAGGGTCATCATCATTTTGGAGCAGCTCGCGAACACCGCCTTGTAATAAGGCTCGCTCCGGTTGGCGCGCATCTGCTTCAGGTCATGGCCGGCGCAGAACCCCTTGCCGGCCCCGCGCAACACGACGACTTTCACCGAGCGGTCTTCGGCGATCGCGTCCAGCGCCTCCTGGAGGCCGGCGATCATCTCGGTCGAGAGCGCGTTGTAGGCACCCGGACGGTTGAGGGTCAGCCAGGCTACATGATCCCGGTCCTCGCGCAGGACGACCGGCTCGGCGGCGGTTTCAGCGGCAAGCGACATGGCGTTTTCTCCGGTGTTTAGAGCCCAATCACTACCGTTTCTGGGCGGCGAATGGCAAGGCTCGGCACGCGCTGTCGAATGGCGTAAACCTACCCTTGTCGCAAGACCGCTCTCTATCCCGTCGCCCCAGCGAAAGCCGGGGCTTGAGGCGGCCGGTGTTAAGCCCTTGTTTTCACAGGGGCGACGGTAAGGGAAGAGGCGCCACCCAATCCCGTCGCCCTGGCGCAAGGCAGGGCCTAGGATCGGACCTGTTCATCTGCCTCGGTTCTTGAACTGCTCAGGTTAACCAATGACCGAAGCGGTAACGCCGCGCCGGCGGAGCAGGGCCCAGCCCTACGCCAATGTGGCGGTTGAGAGCGAATTCTCGGCTTCGCCCAACGCGGCGGCGTTCAGGCGTCTTGCGTAAAGCCGGTCGGCTTTTGCAATCTCGATGTCACTCACCAGCAGCCCCGGCTCACCATAGGGCAGATGGGCGATGCAGCTTCCGTCCGGCGCGATGACGGCGGTCGCGGCCTCCTGGAAGGGAAGGGCGCAATTGACACTGGCGATAAAGATCCCGTTTTCCAGGGCCCGGCAAACCATCGCCTTTTCATAGTACGGTGAGTCCGGCGCGCCCCATTTCTTGACCGCATGCCCGCTTTTTGTTGCGCCGGTCAGGGTCGCGTGGAAGACAATCGGCGCGCCCCGTGCCGCCGCCCAGCGGACGGTTTCCGGATACCGCCAGCCTTCATGGCAGATGACGATGCCGTAGGGGATGCCCTTGACGTCGAACAGGGTCCGATGGGTCCCGGGCACATACCCGGGGTCCTCTTCCGGCGCGATCTGGTTCTTGGTCTGCTGCCCGCGTATCTCGCCGGCGGCGGAAAGGATAAAGGCGGTGTTCAACAACCCCCCGGGCCCCGGCCACTCCATCGGCAGTATGACCTGAATGCGATGCCTTTCGGCTAAAGACCGGGAATGCTCCAGAGCCCGTTGAAGTGCGGCTGGATCATGCGGCTCCACCGCGAAGTCGACCGCCCGCAGGCCGGGAATGAAGGTCTCGGGAAAGCAGACGATATCCGCGCCGCCCGCCGCCGCCTCGGCGATGAAGCGCTCGACCCAGGGCAGGCCGTCCGAGATCGAGCCGACCGCCGGCGGCTGGGCCAGCGCGATCCGGATCGTGCCGGGAGCGGGCATGGGCGGGACCGCCGTCTGCGCTAGAGGGCGTCCTCGCCGGATTCGCCGGTGCGGATACGGACCGCGCGGCTGATGTCGAGCACAAAGATCTTGCCGTCTCCGATCCGCCCGGTTTGCGCAGCGTTCTGGATCGCCTCGACCGCGCGGTCCTCGTCGTCATCGCTGACCGCCGCCTCGATCTTCACCTTGGGCACGAAATGCACCTCGTATTCGGCGCCGCGGTAGATTTCCTTGTGTCCGCCCTGGCGCCCATAGCCCTGCACTTCGCTTACCGTCATGCCGTGGACACCGACACCGGCCAGAGCCTCGCGAACCGTATCCAGGCGGTGCGGCTGCAGGATCGCAACGATCATCTTCATGGCATTCTCCCTTGGGGCCCTGATCCGGCCCCCGGATTGTGTTCGAAAGAGGCAAGGGGTCGGCGCCGGCCCCGGGCCGACCCCCGTCCGTCAGGTCAAGTCGTATCCTCGTTCGCCATGGGCGCTGATGTCGAGGCCGTCGATCTCTTCCTCTTCGCTGACACGCAGGCCGACGGTGACCGCGACGATCTTGGCGATGATCCAGGTCGCCACCGCCGAGAGGACCGCGACCGCGACAACGCCGATGACCTGGGTGACGAACTGGCCGCCCATGGTCACGCCTTCGGCGAGACCCTGCCCGCCGAGGCTCTCGACTGCGAAGACCGCGGCCAGCAAGGTGCCGAGAATGCCGCCGACGCCGTGGACCGCGAAAACGTCGAGCGAGTCGTCGATCTTCAGGGTCTGCTTGATCAGGCCCGTGAACCACTGACAGATGATACCCGCAAGCAAACCGATCACCACCGCGCCAAGCGGGCCGACGAAGCCCGAGGCCGGCGTGATCGCCGCCAGGCCGGCGATGGTGCCGGTTACGATGCCGATGACGCTGGGCTTGCCGAAACGCGCCCACTCGATGACCGCCCAGACCAGCGAGGCGACGGCGGCCGAGATATGGGTGACGACCATGGCCATCCCCGCCGCGCCGTCGGCGGCGAGCGCGCTGCCGGCGTTGAAGCCATACCAGCCGACCCACAGCATGCAGGCACCGGTCACCGTCATGCCCGGGCTGTGCGGCGGACGGATCTCCCTCGGGAAGCCGCGCCGGGGACCGAGAACCATGACCAGCACCAGGGCCGAGACGCCCGCGGTCGTGTGCACGACGATGCCGCCGGCGAAGTCCATCACGCCCATTTCGGCGAGCCAGCCGCCGCCCCAGACCCAGTGGCAGGCCGGCGCATAGACCAGGATCAGCCACAAGAGGCTGAACAGCAGCACGCCGGAAAACCGCATCCGCTCGGGAAAGGCGCCGACGATCAGCGCCGGGGTGATGATCGCGAAGGTCATCTGGAACATGAAGAACACGGTTTCGGGGATCGAGCCGGAGAGCGTGTCGGGGCCGATACCGGCGAGGAACGCCTTTCCGGTGCCGCCGATATAGGCATTCATGCCTCCGCCGTCGCCGAAGGCGAGGCTGTAGACGATGATCAGCCAGGCAACGGACGCGAGGCACGCGACCGCGACGCAGTGCATGAGCACGGAAAGCACGTTGCGCGCCCGAACCAGGCCGCCATAGAAAAGCGCCAGCCCAGGCAGCGTCATGAACAGCACCAGCGCGGTGGAGGTCAGAATCCAAGCCGTGTTGGCGCCGCTTAGCTCGTCGGCGGCCATGGCCTGGCCGCTGGCCGTCAAGGCGGTGATAAGCGCAATTGGGGCCGTGGCCCCTCGAGCAAGCCGGCTGAAGCGCATGTTGTCCCCCATGCAACAAAATTGAAATTCACGCGACCATACAGCGGTTTGCCCATTTCGCAAGCACCTAAATTCAATTGCCTAAAAATTAATCAGTGATGACGCGGCGCGCGACTCGCGCTATAGGGAGGCATGGATTGGGATCTCGTTATTTTTGACTGCGACGGCGTGCTGGTGAACAGCGAGCCGATCGGAAACCGCCTCATCGCCGAAGCCCTGACCGAGGCCGGTTTGCCGATGTCGTCGGACGGCGCGCTGCATGAATTTCTCGGCGGCAAGCTGACGCTGATCAAGATCGGCGCCGAGGAGAGGCTGGGCCGCAAGCTGCCGGACGATTGGGTCGAAAAGATCTACGAAAAGCAGTTCGAGGCGTTCCAGACCGAGTTGGAAAAGATCCCCGGCATTGATGGTGTGTTGGACGCGATCGAGGCGGCGAACGTCGCCATGTGCGTCGGCTCGAACGGCCCGCCGAACAAGATGGAGGTCTCGCTCGGCATTACCGGCCTCTATCCCCGCTTCGAGGGCCGGATCTTCTCCGCCGACCATGTCGGCGTCGCCAAGCCGGCGCCGGACCTCTACCTCTACTGCGCCAAGCAGATGGGCGCCGACCCGGCCCGCTGCGTCGTCATCGAGGACAGCCCCCGGGGCGCCACCGCCGGCGTCGCGGCGGGCATGACGGTGTTTGGCTACGGCGCCGAGTCCGACGTCGCCAAGCTGCGCGAGGTCGGCTGCGCCGAGGTGTTCATGGAGATGCCGGAGTTGGTGGGGTTGTTGGGGCGGGGTTGACTTCCCCCTCTAATTTCTCCGTCGCCCTGGCGCAAGGCAGGGCCGTGTCCCGATCGGTCCATGGGTCGTGCCGCAATTCCAGGTTAGGTCTTCAGGCGTTCGCCGCCGCCGCTTGGCCCTGCCTTGCGCCAGGGCGACGGTCGATACCGAAGGGTCGTGAGGAAACCGTGACGTCTCCTGTCCCGTCGCCCCTGCGGAAGCAGGGGCTCAAAGGCCGCATGCCACAAGCCCCAGCTTTCGCTGGGGCGACGTATTCGTGAAGCGCCCTTAATTCGGCAAAATCACACCCTTGCCCGTCACCTGCGTGTCGAACTTCCGGTACGCCTCTTCCGCCTGGTCCAGGGTCCAGCGGTCGGTGAACAGGGCCTCGACGTCGATGTCGTTGTCGGCGATGAACTCGGCGCAGTCGGACTGGCCCTGGGTCGAGAAGGTCCAGGAGCCGACCAGGGTCACCTGGCGGCGCAGCATGTCTGGGCTGACGTCGAGCATGACGTTGCCGCGCTCGCCCACATAACAAGCCGTGCCCCAGGAGCGGACCGCCTGGACCGCCGCCTGGCGGGCGGTGGGGGCGGAGGAGGCTTCCAGGGTCTTGTGGGCGCCCTCGCCGTGGGTGAGGTCGCGGATCGCGCTGACCGGATCGTTGGACTTGGCGTTGATGGTCTCCGCCGCGCCGAACTTCCTCGCCATCCCCAGGCGCTCCTCGGAAATATCGAGGGCGATCACCCGCGCGCCCATGGCCGTTGCCAGTTGGGTCGCCGAGAGGCCGACCGGGCCTTGGCCGAAGATCGCGATGGTCTCGCCGCCCTGAAGCTGCACCCGGCGAAGCGCGCCATAGGCGGTGCCGGTGCCGCAGGAGATCGCCGCCCCGGTGACGAAGGAGAGCTTGTCGGGCAGTGGGACGAGGGTCGAGACCGGCACCCGCATGTACTTCGCATGCGCGCCGTGGCCGCTGGAGCCGAAGACGGTGGTGCCCTCGAGGCACATCTGCTGCCAGCCGCCCTTGCAATGTTTGCAGTTGCCGCAGCCCTCGTAGTGGTGGTCCATCACCCGCTGGCCGATCCGGGCCTCGGCCTCGGTAACGGCGGAACCGAGTTCGACGACAACGCCGCAAGGCTCATGCCCGGCGATTTGCGGCTCGCTCGCCATCTTGAAACCGGATGTGGAGTTGCCGGGCTGAAAGGTCTCGCGATAGCGGTGCAGGTCGCTGCCGCACATGCCGGAGGCCTTGATTTCGAGGATCACGTCGCGGGGGCCGGGGCTCGGGTCCGGAAAGTCGCGCAGTTCAAGGTTGCGGTCCCCAAGGAAAACGACACCCTTCATCACGGCCTCCCGTCGGCGCTTTTTTGCTGATTTGATGATGAATCGGTGACGCCCGGCTGGCAACCTAGGAACCGGCGCTCGCGGCCTCGACCGCGCGTGCCATCTCACCCATGCTGAAAAAGAGGAAATCCGTGGTGGGACGGTCCGCGACCTCGGCGGTGGCGCCCCAGTTGCCGCCTTCCGAAAGCCGTTGCCGGTCGATCCAGGCGGTGGCGAGCCCATGGGCGGCAGCCTGGACATGATCGTGATGCATCGACTGGGCGGTGTGCAGGATGCCGCCAGGCCGGATGCCGAGATCGGCGTCGAGATGCTCCATCAGATAGCGGAAGTTGGCTGGATTGGGTTTGTAGCTGCCGACATCCTCGGCGGTGTAGATGGCATCGAACGCAACGCCCAGCTTGCGGTTCGAGGCGGCGAAGCCGTCCCGGTTCACGTTCGAGAGGATCACCAGCTTGAAGTGTTTCTTCAAGATCCGTAGCGCGTCGGCAGTGTCGGGAAAGGCCGGCCAATGCGGCACCGAGGCGCCGAAAGCCCTGTCGAGATCCGCCGTGGTCTTCAGATCGAACTCCCGCGCCAGGGTGGCGTGCACGCTGGTCAGCAATTCCGGATAGAGCATGGAAGGGGTTGCAAGTTCCTGTGCGGTTTCCGCCACCGCGAAGGCACGCAGGAAGGTCTCGCGGGTGATATCGCCACGGCCATTGGTCATCAGCAGCGGCTGGACCGCGTCCCAGATCCCGCTCTCCCAGTCGATCAGGGTGCCGTAGCAGTCGAAGGTGAGGGCCTGGTAGTCGGTGAGGAGGCGGGGCATGGCGGTGCCTTCGGGGCGGTGAACTACACACTCGGGTTTATCGCACCCGCCAGGGCCCGTCACCCCACCTCTTTTCCGTATCCCTGGCGGAAGGGGTCCTGGCTTTCGCCAGGGATACGGCTTGAATTGGTACCTATTTGGAACGGTTGTTATCTTCGAACAAAGTATCGCGTCGCCCCGCGCTTGACGCGGGACGACGGCATTTCTCTTGATAGAGGCGTCCCCCAAGTCACCCCAACCGCGGGCGCTTGGCGAAGAAGGCGAGCGGCATCACCAGGATCGCGGCGGCGGCGTAGGCGTAGTAGCCGTTCACATAGCCGACCAGGATCGATTGGCGCCCGACCTCGCCAGCGAGGGCCGCGAGACCGCTTTCGCTGGCCATCGACCAGCTTCCCATGACGGACTGGTAGGCCAGGGTCTCGTTGAACGGGTTCAGTGCCTCAACCAGTTCGGAATAGGTCACCCGGCCGGTCCGCACCACCAGGGTCGCGGTCAGTGCGATATGGACGCTGGAGCCGATATTGCGCAGCAGATGGAAGACCGAGGCCGCCTCGGGCACGTGCCTTGGGTCCAGGGTCGCGAAGGTGACCAGGAAGATCGGCGACCACATCATGCCGACCCCGAAACCTTGCAGCATCGTCGTCCAGGTGACCGCGAAAAGGGTCATGTTCACATCGAACCGGGACATGGCGAAACCGGCGATCGCCTGGATCAGAAAGCCGATAAACAGCACCAGGCGAGGATCCAGCTTGCGCAGCAGGGTCAGCAGCACGAAGGAGCCGGTCAGCAGCCCGATGCCGCGCGTCGCCTGGATGATCCCGATCAGCGAGTCCGGATAGCCTTGCAAGACCTGCAGCATCGTCGGCTGCAACACCAAAAGGGTGAAGTACAGCATGCCGAAAGTGAAGCCGATGATGATGCCGACCGCATAGTTCCGGTCGAGCAGCAGCCGGAGCTGCAGGAACGGCCGCTCCGTCGTCGTCACATGGGCAATGAACAGATAGAAGGCGGCGGCGGCGACGATCGCCTCGGCGACGATCTCGGGCGAGTCGAACCAGTCCTGGCGCTGGCCCCGGTCGAGCATGATCTGCAAGGCTGACACCGCAACCGCTAGGAAGATGAAGCCGAACCAGTCGAGTCGCCCGGCCGTGGGCGCCTCTTCCGACTTGTCGATGAAGGTCCAGATCGCGAGAAAGCAGGCGCCCGCCGGCGGCACGATCATCAGGAACACCCAGCGCCAGCTGTAGTCCTCGGACATATAGCCGCCGACCAGGGGTGCGAAGATGCTGGCGATCGTAACCCCCATGCTCCACAGCACCAGGACCTTGGGATGATCCTCCTTGGGATAGATGGCGATGATGATCGCCTGGCTGAGCGGCAGCAAAGGCGAGCCGGCGAAGCCCTGGAATGCCCTCAGGATCACCAGTTCCTCAAGCGAGGTGGCGAGGCCGCAGAGGATCGAGGCGATGATGAAGCCGCCGGACGACCAGAGCATCACCCGCCGCCGCCCGAACCGCCCGTCCAGCCAGCCGGTCATCGGCGTCGCCACCGCCATGGCCAGCAGGTTGGAGGTGACGATCCAGGTGATCTGATCCTGGGTTGCCGCGAAGGCTCCTTGGATTTGCGGCAGGGCGACATTCGCCAGGGTCGAGGTCAGCACAAAAATCCCGACCGAGGCGGTCAGGGTCATCAGGATCACGCGCCGCCGACCGGGCGTCATCTGGCCGGCCGCGCCTTGTACTGTCGTCGCACTCATCAGGCGGACTATGCCACGGGAAAGCGCTCCCGCACCAACCACACCCGTGATCGACATCCGGGGTGCGAAATCCGCTCGAAATCGTTAGACTTCCTGGAGATACACGGATTTTCGGAGGCACCATTGCCCGATAGCGCCCGTCCCCATTCCATCGCCGATCTGCCGCCGCAGACCGCCGCCAATCCGGGCAGTCCCGCCGAGGCGCGCGCCCGGTATTTCAACACCGGCAACGCGTTCAACGTCATCCTGCCTCCAGTGCCGAACGCGGTCTTCACCGACGAGCCGAACCGGGCGTTGGACCCGGCGACGCCGACCGGGCTGATCCCCTGCGACTCCGCCGAGGAGATGGGATGCGCTTTCCCGGCGACCTCACCCCTGGTGATGGCCTATTACGCGCGAATCCGGGCGGGTGAGGAGCTTGCCGCCGATTTCGTCGCCAGCGGGACCGTTCATTATGTGATCGAAGGCACCGGCGTAACGGTTTCCGGTAAGGAGACCATCAAATGGGGCCCGGGAGATATCTTCGTCACCCCCGGTGATGAGAGCCAGGTGCATACCGCCGGAGACACCGATGCGGTCCTCTGGGTCGTCACCAACGAGCCGCAGCTTGCCTTCGAGCATCTGCAGGCCCCCGCGCCCGGCAACGCGCCCACCGATACCGTCCATTACACAGCGGCGGAAATGGACCGGCAGATCGAGCTGATCTACGAAGTCGGGCGCGATTCCGACATTCCTGGCTCGGCCCTGGTGCTGTCCTCGGCCAAGCAGGAGGCCAGCCGTAACGTGCTGCCGACCCTGACCGTGGCCATGAACACCCTGCCGCCGGGCTTCGTGCAGCCGCCGCACCGGCACAATTCCGTCGCGGTTTCCCTGGTCATTCAGGGCGAGGACTGCTTCTCGCTGATCGACGGGGTCCGCAAGGACTGGGCGCCTTGGGCGACGACGATCACGCCGGGCGTTTCGGTCCACTCGCACCACAACGGCGGGACCAAGCAGGCCAAGTTCCTGATCATCCAGGACGGCGGCATTTACTATCATGCCCGCGCCATGGGCTTCGAATTCGCCGACCATCCGACGGCCTAGTGGAGGTAACAGATGGCACTCGCAACCGATGAATCCAAAACCGGCCTGGGTATCCGGCCTGTGCACCCCGTTATTGGCGCCGAGATCACAGGGGTCGATTTCTCCAAGGATCTCTCGCCCGACACGGTGGCGGATATCCATGACGCCTGGATGAAATATCTGGTGCTGGTCTTCCCTGGCCAGGCGATCAGCGACGAGCGGCACGTCGCCGTCACCCGCTATTTCGGCGAGCCGGAGATCTTCCACCAGAACATCATCAAGTCGAAATTCGTGAAAGAGATCTTCCGGGTCGCGAATACCGACGAGGATGGCAATCTGGTGCCGCCGTCCGACCCGGTTCAGCAGCAGCTTTCCAGCGCCAAGAAATGGCACACGGATTCAAGCTATCGCGAAATCCCGGCCATGGGCTCGCTGCTGCACGGCGTCGAGGTCAGCCGTACCGGCGGGCTGACCTGCTTCACCAACATGTACGCGGTCTACGACGCGCTACCGGCGGAGTGGAAAGCCAAGATCGAGGGCCGCAAGGCGCTGCATGACTTCGATAAGCTGAGCCGTATCTCCGGCGCCAAGAAACAGTCGGAACAGAATGGCTCGATCCTGCCGCCGGTCTGGCAGCCGATGGTTCGCAAGCACCCGGTGACCGGCCGGAAGGCGCTCTATATCAGCCCGATCTACAACGACCATATCGAGGGCATGGAAGAGGCCGAGGCGACGGCCTTCATCCAGGGACTTGCCGAATTCGCCGGCCAGGACCGCTTTGTCTACAAACACAAGTGGGAAACCGACGACATCGTCATGTGGGACAACCGCTGCACCATGCACATCGTCACCCCCCATGACCCGACCGAGCGCCGGGTTATGCACCGCACCACCATCGTCGGCGAGGGGCCGGTGATCGCTGCCTAGGCGGCATTTGTGCTGAAAGGGAGAAAGCGTGGGGCAGCTAGACGGCAAGGTGGCGATTGTCACCGGCGGCGGATCGGGGATTGGACGGGCGACGGTGCTTGCACTCGCGAGCGCGGGCGCGAAGGTTCTGGTCACTGATGTGGATGATGCCGGGGGACAAGCCACGGCGGCCAGCGTGACGGCGGCGGGCGGCACAGCACGGTTTCTGCATCAGGATGTGACGGACGAGGGGCGTTGGCCCGAAATCATTGAGGCCGCGCTCGGCGAGTGGGGCGGCTTACATGTCATGGTTGCCAATGCCGGGATCGGCATCATGGCGCCGTTGCTGGAGATGAGCCTCGCGGACTGGCGCCGGCAAACGGCGGTCAATATCGACGGCGTGTTCCTGAGCGTGAAACACGCAATCCCGGCCATGAACAAAAGCGGCGGCGGGTCGATCATCCTGATTTCGTCGGTTGCGGGGATTAACGGAGCGGCGGGTCTTGCCGGCTATTCCGCGACCAAGGGGGCGGTGCGCCTGTTCTCCAAGTCGATGGCGCTGGAATGCGCCCGCGAGGGTTACAGGATCCGGGTGAATTCCGTGCATCCCGGCATCATCGAGACCGATATCTGGAACAAGATCCCGCATGGCGGTCTGCCGGGAAACGCGAACTCCATCGACCCGAAGGTTCTGGCGATGGCGGCGGTGCCGATGGGACAGCCCGGTCAGGCGAGCGACGTTGCCGACGGCATCGTCTTTCTCGCCTCCGACTCCTCGCGGCACATGACCGGCAGCGAACTGGTCATCGACGGCGGCATGACGGCGGGCCGCGTGACGCAGCGTCCCGGCTAAAAGGTCAAGGGGAAACCGCCCGGCGCGGCGCGTTTCTATTGCCCTCGGAACATCCGCTCGGCGTTCCGGTAGGCGATCTTTTCGGCAAGGCCGCGCGGCAGTTTGTTGAGATAAGCGCGGTGCTCGTCGATGATCTGGCCGTAGATGGGCCAGCGACCCGATGTCCAGGTATCGGAGCCGACGACGAAACGGTCGGGGAAATCCAGAAACAGTTGCTTCCAGGCGGGATCGAGCCCATCCGGGCCGAGGATCTGTCCTTCACGGAACGACAGTTCTGCGGAGACGTTGGGCTGTGCCGCCATCACCGCGCGGATCTGGTCCGTCGGCGTGACCATGCCGGCATGGGCCCAGAGAATACGCACCTTGGGATTGATCTCCAAAAACGCGAGGATCGCCGGCGCGTCGGCATGGACGTGGAGATGAATATCGCGCTCTACCGCCAGGGCGACGGCGTCACGGACCGTCGTCGTCCTCGCGTCCGCCGTGGCATGAAGATGAAACTCCCCGATCCCGACATAGCGCCGCTGGCCAAGCCGCTCGCGAAGGTATGCCGGTGTGCCCGCGTCGTCGTGCCAAGTCGCCGAGGAAACGGCGTTTCGGTAGGGCCTCAGTTCGGGCACGACGAGATCGGGGGCGGCTTCCAGAAGTTTGACCGTGCCGTCATCCGGAGAGCTGGACGCGAGGATCCCGATCACGCCGGCGGCGCGGATCCGCACGATGACGTCATCGCTGGGATAACTCGACCAGGCATCGTCGCTGTAGTGCAGATGACAGTCGAAGATCGGCAGGCGGTCTTCCGCCGTCGCCACAAAGGGAAGGAAGGTGAGGCTAAGAATTGATATGATGATAGCGCGGACATGACGGATGAAGGTGTCACCAATCAAGATCATCATCTCGCTCCCGCCGAGTGCGAATCCCATTCAACTCGAATCCCTGGACTTGATCCAGGGCCCATTCCGCCTCTCGGTCAGCTCGATAAGTCTTTGGCCACAAAATCCCGGCAGGTCGGCCGAACGGGCCCTGGCTTTCGCCAGGGACTCAGACAAGAAGAAGATGCCCCCAGGGCTTACATGAACAGGCGCTCGCCCTTCATGTCCTTGTACAGATCCGCGACATACTCGCCGTAGCCGTTGTAAAGCAATGTCGGCACGCGGGGGCCGCTAAGGGTGCGTTCGGTTGCCTGGCTCCAGCGCGGGTGGTCGACTTCGGGGTTCACATTCGCCCAGAAGCCGTATTCCGAACCCTGGATCTCCTGCCAGAACGAAACCGGACGCTTGTCGGTGAAGGTGAAACGCACGATCGACTTGATGTGCTTGAAGCCGTATTTCCACGGCACCGCCAGGCGCAACGGCGCACCCATCTGACGCGGCACCGGCTTGCCATAGGCGCCGGTCACCATGAAGGTGAGCTCGTGCGTCGCCTCGGCGATGGTCAGGCCCTCCACATAGGGCCAGGGATACCAATGCTGCTTCTGCCCGGGAGCGGTTTCCGGGTCCTGGAAGGTTTGCATCTTCACGTATTTCGCCGAGGAAAGCGGTTTGGCGAGCTCCACCAGCTTGGCCATCGGGAAGCCGCTCCAGGGAACCACCATCGACCAGGCCTCGACACAGCGGTGGCGGTAAACCCGCTCCTCCAGCGGCATCTGGCGGATCAGGTCATCGATCCCGATCGTCAGAGGCTTCTCGACCATCCCATCGAACGTCACGGTCCAGGGCCTGATCTTCAGCGCCTGCGCCGCAACCGCAATGCTCTTGTGAGAGCCGAACTCGTAGAAGTTGTTATAGGTGGTGGAATCCGACTCATCCGTGATCTGCCGTTCCACCTTGTAGCGGAGGTTGCGCTTGACAGGATAGAGGTCCGCCGTCGGGTCCTTCGGCAGATCGACGATCTGGGTCGGGTTGGACGCCGTCGCCTCGTCCCAGCAGCCCGCGAGACCACCGCCGACCGCGAGAAGCGGACCGGCCGCCAGTGCTTTCACCAGTGAGCGCCGGTTCAGATACGTCGATTCCGGCGTCGCTTCGCGTTCCGGCAGCTCCCAGCCGCGCTTCCTCTTGATCAGCATCCGAAACCTCCGTTCTTCCCGATCCCCTTATCGGAAGTTGGGTGTTTTTGCGTCACGGACAAATCAACAGGGCGTGATCACGCGTGACGCTGCCATCAAATCGGACAGCCTCCGCGGCGATCATGACACATATCAAGGAGAATGTCCGCGACCAGTACACGGCGCAATCCGACCGCCGGCACGCATTGGAAGGGGCGCTCCCGACTATTCCTTTTCTCCGGGCCTCGCGAAGCCCTCGGGCAGGTTCTTGTCCAGATAGTCGTCGACCACCTTCACCATGGAGTCGATATGGCCGGTAAAGAAGTGATTGGCGCCGGGGATCAGCGTGTAGTCGATCACGATGCCTTTCTGCGCCGACAGCTTCTCGACCAGCTTCTTGACCGAGTCCGGCGGCACCAGCTGGTCGGCATCACCTTGGACCATCAGACCCGAGGCCGGGCAGGGGGCGAGGAAGGAAAAATCGAACGCGTTAGCCGGCGGTGCAACGGACAGGAAGCCGGTGATCTCCGGCCGCCGCATCAGCAGCTGCATGCCGATCCAGGCGCCGAAGGAAAATCCGCCGATCCAGCAGAAGGGCGCATTCGGGTTATAGGCTTGCAGCCAGTCCAGGGCCGAAGCAGCGTCGCTGAGTTCGCCTTCGCCTCGGTCATAAACACCTTGCGAGCGGCCGACGCCGCGGAAATTGAAGCGAAGGGTCGAGAAGCCGCGCGCAACGAAGCTCTGATAGAGCGAGTAGACGACCTTGTTGTTCATCGTTCCGCCATGCTCGGGATGCGGATGCAGCATCAGCGCCAATGGCGCCGCATCCGATTTGCCATGCATGTACCGGCCTTCGAGGCGACCCTCGGGGCCATTGATGATCACTTCGGGCATGGGGACCGTATCCTTCCAAGACAGGAGCGCCGATCGCCTGGCGGCGGGTGTCATCGCCAGGACCGCCTTCCGTCTGGAAGGCGGCTTCGCCACCAATCGGATGGTCTATATCTAGTTGTCGGTGGGTTTTTCAAGCTTTCAGCGCGCGCGAACCCATAAACGGTGGATTGCGGCGCGACTTATCAGCCGGTCGTGATCAGGGCGCCGGTCTGGCCTTCATCGCCGAATAGGGTATCTTTCGGCGATGATCTACGCCGATTACAACGCCACGGCCCCGCTCCGACCGGAGGCTCGGGCGGCGATGATGGAAGCGATGGCCGATCCGGGCAATCCGTCCTCGGTGCATGGCCCCGGCCGGCGCGCCCGGGCGGCCTTGGAGGAGGGCCGCCGGCGCGTAGCGAAACTGCTCGGTGCCGAACCGGAGACCGTTACCTTTACCAGCGGCGGCACGGAGGCGGACCTGCTGGCGCTCAGGGGCGCGGGCCGGACACGCGTCCTGGTCTCTGCGATCGAGCATGAAGCGGTCCTGGCGGCGGTGCCGGACGCGGAACGGATTCCGGTTGGGAGCAATGGTCTGATCGACCTCACGGCTCTGGAAGCGCTGTTGGATGCCTCGGACGTGCCGGCAATCGTCTCCGTGATGTGGGCCAATAACGAAACCGGTGCGATTCAGCCACTTGCCGAAGTGGTCGCTCTGGCACGGCATCACGGAGCTCTGGTCCATTCGGACGCGGTTCAGGCCGTCGGCAAGGTACCGGTCAATTTCCAAGAAAGCGGCATCGACCTCTTGTCGGTCTCGGCGCACAAGATCGGCGGTCCAGCGGGGATCGGAGCCTTGGTGTGCCGCGCCGGCCTCGCGCTCGAGCCGCAGATCGCCGGCGGCGGGCAGGAACGCGGCCGTCGGTCGGGAACCGAGAACCTGCTCGGCATCATCGGCTTCGGTGCCGCCGCGCTGCGGGCCCTGGTGGAACTGGAAGGCGACGCGCTTCCGACGCGCATCGCCGAGCTCCGCGACCGTCTGGAAGCCCGCGTGCTAGCCTCGGCGCCATTGGCCCGGGTGCTTTGCCGGGATGTGCCGCGTTTGCCCAATACATCGTCGATCGTCCTGCCGGGGGTGAGGGCGGAGACCCAGGTCATGGCGCTGGACCTCGAGGGCATCGCGGTCAGTGCCGGCTCCGCCTGCTCTTCCGGTAAGGTCAAGCGCAGTCACGTCGTGGAGGCGATGGAGCCGGGCGGCGAGGCGGCGGCCGAAACGATCCGGGTCAGCTTCGGCTGGCTCAGCACCGAGGAGGATGTGGACCGGCTTGCCGATGCCTGGCTCAGGCTGTACAAGCGCGCCGGCCGGGAAGTTTAGGAGCCGGCAACAGCGGAGGGCGCATGCCGCGCATGACCTTTATCGGCCGGGACGGCGCGGCGCGCGAGGTCGATGCGCCGGAAGGCTGGACCCTGCTGCAGATCTCCCGGGCTAACGACATCGAGATCGAAGGTGCCTGCGAAGGCAACATGGCCTGCGCGACCTGTCATGTGGTGGTACAAGACCCGTGGTATGATCGCCTGGAGCCGCCATCCGACGACGAGGAGGATATGCTGGACCTCGCCTACGGGTTGACCGAGACCTCGAGGCTGGGTTGCCAGATCACCATCTCCGCCGGCCTTGACGGGCTGGTGGTGAGGCTGCCGGACACCGGAGAGAATTTCTGAGCCCATGAGCAATGCGTCCAACACCCTGGTCCCCGCCGGCAGCCTGATGGGCCGGCTGTGCACCGCCTGCGGCGAGGAATGGGCGGATTACACCAACCATGCCTTCGTGCGCGGCCTTGCCGACGGTACGCTGCCCGAGGCGGCGTTTCGGCACTACCTGGCACAGGACTATCTGTTTCTGATCCACTTTGCCCGGGCTTACGGCCTTGCGGTCTACAAGTCAGAGACTCTGGAAGACATGCGCGCCGCCGCCGGCGCGATTTCGGCGATCGTCGATGTGGAGATGGATCTGCATGTCAAATACTGCGCCGATTGGGGGCTGAGCGAGGCCGACATGGCGGCGGTGCCCGAAGACCCCGCCTGCATGGCCTATACGCGGTTCGTGCTGGAGCGCGGCATGGCCGGCGACATCCTGGATCTGCACACCGCCTTGTCGCCCTGCGCCGTCGGCTATGGGGTGATCGGCAAGACGCTGGCCGACGATCCGGCCACCAGGCGCCAGGGCAATCCCTATCTCTCCTGGATCGAGATGTATTCCGGGGCCGAGTATCAGGAACTCGTCGCGGGCGCGATCGCCCAGTTGGACCGTCTCTCCGCGAGCCGTGGCGGCGAGGCGCGTTTTAACGCGCTCGCCAAGGATTTCGCGCCGCGACCGTGCTCGAGTCCGGTTTCTGGCAGATGGGTCTGGATGCGGCCAAGCGTGCGGAAAACGGATGAGCCGGCAATGAACGCCCAGGTCCCGGATCACCTCGATCTCGGTCTCGACCCCTCGGTCCCGCGCTCCGAGACCCGCGTGGTTGTCGCCATGTCCGGCGGGGTCGATAGTTCCGTGACCGCCGCGCTGGTGGCCGAGGCGGGCTATGACGTGGTCGGGATCACGCTTCAGCTCTACGACCATGGCGCGGCGCTGCGCCGCAAGGGCGCGTGCTGCGCCGGTGTCGATATCCATGACGCCCGCGACGTCGCCGAGCGGATCGGCATCCCGCATTATGTTCTCGACTACGAAAGCCGGTTCCGTGACCAGGTGATGGATGATTTCGCGGACAGCTATCTGCGCGGCGAAACGCCGATCCCTTGCGTGCGCTGCAATCAGACGGTCAAGTTTCAGGATCTGCTGGGCACCGCGCGGGATCTCGGCGCGGCGGCGCTCTGCACCGGCCATTACGCGCGCCGGATCGTGGGGCGGGCGGGACCGGAGCTGCACCGTGGGATCGATCCGGGCAAGGATCAGAGCTATTTCCTGTTCGTCACCACGCCAGCCCAGCTAGCCTTCCTGCGTTTCCCGCTCGGCGGCATGAGCAAGGAAGAAACCCGCGCCCATGCCCGGCGCCTGGGCCTCGATATCGCTGACAAGCCGGACAGCCAGGATATCTGCTTCGTGCCGGACGGACGCTATGGCGAGGTGGTCCGCAAGCTTCGTCCTGGCGCCGTCGATCCCGGCGAGATCGTGCATCTGGACGGCACTGTCCTTGGACGGCACCAGGGGGTGATCGACTTCACCATCGGACAACGCAAGGGTCTCGGCATCGGCGGGCGCGGTGATGCCGGCCGGGACGGGGATTCGGACCCGCTCTACGTGGTCCGGATCGATCCGGAGGCCCGCCAAGTCGTCGTCGGCCCGCGCGCCGCGCTGGGCCGGGACGAGGTTGATGTGGGCGAGGTGAACTGGCTCGGTTCCGGCGAAGACGGCGATACGGGGGAAGGCACGGGGGACCGCGAGGGCATCCAGGTTCTCGTCCGGTTGCGCTCGACCCAGGAGCCGGTGCCGGCACGGCTTGTTCTTGATGCGGCGCGGCGCAGCGCGAAGGTTCTTCTGGAGAGCCCGCAGCACGGAATCTCGCCAGGCCAGGCGGCGGTCTTTTACGAGGCGGAAAATCCGGCGCGGGTACTCGGCGGCGGCTGGATCACCGCAAGCGCGTCCCGATCCGTTTGGTTGACAGCCGCAGCCAAGATCCTACTGCATGGGATGAGTAGTTCATTGGTTAGGAAGAGTAAACCCAACTGCATCAATAGTCTGAACCCTCCCCCGCTACCATCATCTCATTGATTTATTGCGAAAATATCCTTCAAAATAGAGTTGGTGGTAAAGTTTTACATAACCACTGTTATAACTATTTTATGCATCATGGCTGGTGATGCAGACGACAAATCCACTGAAAATGCGACGAAACATATCCGTCGGGGAATAACGCTTTTTAAGCGAGGAAAATCACGGTTTTGGTATACGCGTGTTTACGATGCACGCGAGAACCGCGTTCGCACCAATCATCAACTCAACAACGATTGAACGCGAGGCGAGGGGATTTGCGATTGCATTTGCAAACGAGATTGCTGACGCGGCTGAAACGAGCAAACGGAAACAGGGCATCTCGGCTTTACGCGAAGTGCGTAAAGGCTTCGCAATCTTTCAGAAAGAGAGTTCACCTTTATTGGTATGCGCGCATCTGGATACCTTCACAAAAGAAATATCTCATCCGCTCAACCAAAGAGAAATCGCGTGTTGAAGCGTTAGCGAGTGCAGAAGAGATTTTGCAATCGCTTAACGAAAACCAAATGAGTGCGAAGGTTCCTCGTTCGCGCTCGTTTAGCAAATATGCTGATGAACTCATCAAAGAGCAGCGGCGAATGGCAGGGGAGAAACGAAACCCTCGTTTTTCACGCGACGACGAGAAACTCATTCTGCGAAAAGGTGATGGGTATCTGGGAGTTTTTTGGTGAGCGCGATATTGGTCTGGCCCTACTGCTGATATACGCGATTATCTCAACTTCCTTGACGACGCTCGTGAGGAAGCCATTGGTACCAACCAAGAACAAACACGCGATCGTCATTCGTAAAATCCCCAAACTCGCTTATGACGCTCGCGAGATAGATAATGTTCCTCCAAGCCCGAAAATCGGAACAAAAGACAGCCCTCGTGCCTCGTTCACTGACGCTGAATACAAACTGCTGCTGAAAACCATCAGAGAAGAAGCGGGGAGAGGTGTCTCTGTGCGCGGTGTGCCGCTGACGCGCGAACTTTACTATTTCGTGCTGTTCCTTGTTCACACTTGGATGCGCCCGATTGAGAGTGAGATTTTTGCGCTCAAACACAAAGACATTGAAGTTCGTAATGAGCCAAATAGCCTTGTTCTTCATATCTACGGGAAGACAGGTTATCGGCAGGGTTCATCAACGAAGTTCGGTGTGAAGTTCTACGAGCATATGTGCGAAAAGATACATCCAAACCAGCGTGCTGCTGACGATTATGTGTTCTTTCCTGATTATAAAAACCGCTCAACCGCGTTACGAAATGTAAACCGTCAGTTCAATCACGTTCTTGATGTGGCTGGATTGAAGATGACGCGCGATGGGCAACCACGCAGCCTATTCGCTTCGTCATTATGGATTGCTTCGAGGCTTCGTCGCAGTCAAGGACAGGTAAACACATTCTTGTTGGCAAAGTCGGCTGGCACGAGTGTGGATCAGTTAGAGCGTTTCTATCTCCGCTTTATGGAGATGACACCAGAACAGGTGAGAAACCTGCAATCTATGGGGAAGGCGTAATTGCTTTCCCGATTTCCAATTAGAAATCGTCATCCAATCTCAATGTTAGAAAAGTCGCATTATCTAACATTAGATACCTAAATCATTGATATTGCTTATTTCTCCTTCGTATCAACTAATAATCCGGCTGTTGATTTATATTAGATTATTCTGTATATTATGGTTTTCTAACATAAAAGGAGTTCTATGTCTCTCACCAAACAAGCAAAGCCTGAATGAGAAGCAGCAGCGGTTCGTTCTTTCACACATTGGTCACAGGAGATGCTACCAAATCGTGTGATGTTCTGCTGGCGTTGATGCTATTACGAGCAAAGCAGATTACGACTGTTGAGTGGCGTGAATGGTTTAGACGCAGAGGGCAATCTGACTGACGCCATACGATTAGAAAAAACAAATCAGCGAAAGGTTCGTCTGGTGGTGTCGTCTACATGAGCACGATTGAAAGACGCGCTTGTTGAACTGAAGCAGCAAAGCGATGCGTCTGGCAATAATCATCACAAAGCTGTGCGCTTCGTTCTCTGCTGCTTTGTGACGAACTGGTTCTGGCTGCTTTATAGGGAATTGGGATTTGAGGGTTGCTCATCTCATAGCGGCAGACGCACAGCGATAACAAGTGGGCAAGAACCATCCGCTGCACAATGGCAGTATGCGTGATGTTCAAGCTCTGTTCGTCATTCATCCTTACAGATGACGCAGCGGTATGTTGAGGAGCGAGATGCGATGATAAAGGTTGTGGCTGATGAAACGACTTCTCACAACGCTGGTCGTTTAATGAGCTATTAGGCGCGGGCGGCGCTGTGTGGCAGTGGATTTCTATAAAGGATGGGAGGCTTTCATCAAAGGAATGAAGGCTTACATCAGCGATGATTATGCGACCGCTTTGAAAGAATGAGACCGCTCGCTGAGGAGGGAGATGCACAAGTAGTTCAGCCTGGGTATGATATACTTGAATACGGGGAAGTTGTCACACAAGATGACGCTACTGCGGTAAAGTGGTATCGCAAAGCGGCGGAGATCGAGATACGATAAAATTTGGAACACATGACTAACATTGGACTGATGAGGTCAGCTCTTGTTAACATATAATAAATTTATAGAAGATAAAAATTAGATAATTATGATCTTTTATTAAATCATAAAGAAAATAAATAAACTCATACTGACTAATTTTAAAAAACACCGTGCTTCCATCAAAGTTGGAAAATCACATACTCATTTTAGAGATACTATGAGGCTTTGAATACGATTAAGAAAGATTCCAATATCGTCTTTTCTATCCATAGGGTGTAGACTCAAACGATGTTCTTTATAGATCGTTTCAAGAAATGGAATATTGTATGGATTTCCATCATCGCATTCCCTATTTCAGTTTTTTATTCTCCGAAATGTTTTATCGAGGAATTTTAGGCATATGATGAGGTGAAGAATGAATATTTTCCAAAAAATCGTTATATTAATATCTAGATATTTACACGAGATCCCGAATTATAGAGTTACTTCATTCATCTATTAGTTTAACTGGTATTTTAATCATTGGGACTTTGCCTTTCACCGCTGATGCGTCAATTCGTTTCCGACAGCAAAATTCTTGTTTACATCAAACGCAACCCTATTGATACAATTTCGTCTCATTTATGTCTAACTGTTAATCCACATTCAAAATTTAGCTTACAGGAACTTTGCAAAACACTGTATTAAAAGACAAATTCGTTTTTTGATATAAAGTCCTCTAGTGATTTCTATTCCTCTCTCTTGGATTCATAGGATAAAAAAGACGGACAGTTATTCAATGTGCCAAATTTAAGCATCTTAGATAGCACATTATGGAAATATAAAACTATGGAAAATTTATCGTTGTCAATTAAGGTGCTGTATCTGAACATCATTCTATGAAATCTCATTTGAAAAATTTATGCAAAATGATTCAAATGAAATAGATGATCTTAAAATTTCTTTGAATTTAAGTAACGAGATAGAAGAATTTATCTGAAAATATAGTATTTAAAATCAATAGCAAATCAAAACCATTAATCGTCAAGATGAAAATGAATTGAAAAAATTATTGAACAAAATTACAACAGTAAATTTATTATTTTTAAAAATAAATTCTTTAAATTGTTCACAGCATTCGTGTGATGCATTGAGCCCCTATTCCCGGATGATGCTGGGTTTTGGCGCAGTACAACTGGTGTGATGTACGACACCGGCGACGGCGTTACCCAGGACGATTCTGGAAGCGGTGAATGGGGAGCCGGCTGCTGCGAAATTCAGGGACATCGTAGCGGGCAAACTTTCGTCATCGGACATCTTGAAAGCGCAGCAGAAGGCAAAACGCTGTATGGCGTCTGGCTATAAAGACTGCGCGATTGATGCGTCTCGCTGACTATCCACTGATGTCGTGAATGTCTCCTGCGGAAAATGTGACCGACGGGGCAATATAAAAAACAATTTTGATTGAAAGATCTCGGCGGGGCAATCGTTGTTCCAGACCTTCGTTTGTCAACGGCATTATGTACCAGCGTGGCGGTGTAGCGTCCCACTTCATCGGTTGAGTTTGTCCACGTAGTCCATGGCGGGCCCGCGTAGCGCGGGGCGACGCGCCATTCAATTGGGCGGACGGCGAACCGCGCGTGGGTGGGGCCTGTGGACCGCACGTGGGCAAACGGTGCGTGGTGTCAGTCGGTTTTGATTTTGCGCCGAGCGCGGCTCTGCTTGAGCCCGTAGCTCTCGGCGTTCATCTCCAAATGGACATAATGGGTGAGCGGTCGAGCAGCGCGCCGGTGAGACGCCTCGCTGAGAGGACCGATGTCCATTCCTGGAACGGCAGGTTGATGTGACGATGGTGCGCCGCGCTCGTATGTTGCGAGAAAGTCTCGAACAATAGCTCTCCGCCAGTCTGTGAGAGAGGTACATATCCGGAGTTCATCGATGATCAGCAGGCTGACCTTGGCGTTGGCCTGCAGCAGCAGGAGGCGCTTCATCTCGTGCCTCGGATCAACTCGTGGACCAGTTGGGAGGCGGTTGTGAAGCGCGTGGCGAGGCCCTTTCTGATAGGCGGCAAGACCGAGGGCGAGGGCGATATGGGTTTTACCGACACCGAGGACCGAGCAGGATGATGCTCTCGCGCCGAGGATGTATTCCGAGCGGGTTGAGGTCGAGACCAGCATCTGTTAAGGACGGGGATGGCTTGGGAAGTCGAAGCTGAGCTGCTTTATGGCGGGGAACCTGGCCTGCTTGATGCGCTCGACCATGCGGCGCTCTCGGTCGATCAGTTCCAGCTCCGCGAGCCTGGCGAGATAGCCGACATGGTCGACGCCATCGCCGGCGCAGTTCCGCGCCTGCTTATCGTACTCGCGCAGGAAGGTCGGCAGCTTCAGACTTTGAGATGATGATCGAGTAGTATCTTGGGTGCTTCAGCCATGAGCCGGGGCTCCGGCGAGCAGGCTGGTAATCAGCGATCCGAGTGGCGGCGACGAAGGGTTGCGGCAGGGTGTGGATAGCAAGAGGTCGAGATATCGCCGGCTGCTTCTCGATCCGCGCCAGCAGCATGAGCTTGACGGCATCGAATCCATCACGCGCTGGGACGGACCGCCCGCGCGCCGCTGCCGTCACCTGATGGCTGGGGAAGTCTCGGTTTCAGGCGCAGGATCTGAATGTACCGCGCCGGCCACGATGACCGAAGTGGGTTTCCAGCAGACGCCGCAGATCGGCGAAGACCGGGTCCACCTATCTCGCAAGGGCGCCGCCTGACCAAGGGCGCCGCCTGATCAAGGGCGCTGGCTTGCGCTCCAGCAGCGCCAGATAATGCAAAGGATCATAGATCACGTCGCCGCGTTCATAGGACTGCCGGTGTCGGGCGATGACCCCTGACCACGCACGATCTCGACCCGATCAACATAGCCCTTGGATCATGACCTGCTGGTAGCATGCGCCACCGGAACCGAGTAATCGACGAGACGGTAGCGCACCAGAGCGGTCGACGAAGCCCGACCACTCACCTGCTCACAGGCATCGAACGGCGTCGCCGGCAAGTGATGCAGCCCAAGTCCGCCAGTAGCGCTGATGGGCTGTCCCGCCCTCCAGGGCGACGAGCCGTCTATGCATCCCGCCATCAAACGGTTATTCAGCTGATCGATGCCGGTTAGCTTCTGGATCGGCACGAAGAACCGTCGCCGCGCCGTCTTCACCATGCCTCGACCTTGCCTTTGTCATTCCTTGCCTGGCCGCCCGAAGCGGTCGCGGAATAGATATGCGACTGCAGGCGCGTGAAGGCCTGGTGCGCCGACGCTCATCATTCGCGAGACCCGCGCCACCGCCAGCGTCGTGTTGTCATAGAGAATGGAACGTGGAATGCCACCGAAGAACGCGAACGCGCCTACATGACCGTCCAGAAGGCCTTCCGTCGTCTCGCGTAGGCTTGACGAACCAGGCACTATGCGGCAGGATCATGCAGAAGAAGTGCGCCGCCTTCCGTCGCGCGCCTTCCAGGATCATGACCGCCTGCCGAAGTCCGCTTGGGCATGACCCGGCGTGGTGGTGTAGCGGCACGAATGCTTCCCGCGTCGACAACCGCCGACCTTTGACATAGTCCTTCACGATCGTGTAGCCGCCGGCAATCCATACTCGTCGCGCAGACGCTCGAAGATCCGCCAGGGACGTTGCTTGCGCGAATATCCCGGTCCGCCGCCAGGATCGCGGCTCCATCAAATCAGTAAACCCGTCCAGCTGGGCGACGCCGGCGCCGAACGACGAGGCCCGGCGGGGAGGCGTAGCTCAGCATCTTCACCGTCCGACGGTCGATGCCAACCGTCGTCCAGTGCCTTCCTGCGGCTCAAGCCCTCATCGACAACCGCCAATCGGACATCCCGGTACAATCTCCACGCCGAATATCTCCCACCCTCGAACAAAACCAACGAGGGGCGATCCGTGGCGCATTTGCCGCCGCAACCTGAACATCAGGCCGCTTCACGTGGACCACTTTTGCACCGCCGGATACAGGTCTTATGGAAGGCGAACCGAGCCGGCTTGAAGACGATTCCAGGTATGCCTGTTCGGCGGGAATTTGTAATGAAATGGAACCCGCCCGTGATTTGCTAGCGGCTTGACTCGCCGGAGTCGGCAACGGCAAGGTAACGGGACGGTCAAGCGGGTCTTGTTCGTTCGGCTTTCCCTCCAACCAAGGCGGCCAAGAATCGATGTATGCCTATATCATCAGGCGACTGGGCTTCGGAGCCCTGACCGTTTTCGGCGTATCGATCCTGGTTTTCTTCATCATGCGGGTCATGCCGGGCGACCCTCTGACGGCGATCTTCGGCCCTGAGGGAATGACCAAGCTGACGGAGGAGCAGCGCCTCTCTTACATGGAGGAGCTGGGCCTGGCGGACCCGTTGATCGTGCAGTATTTCCGCTGGCTCCTCGATATCGCGAGCGGTGAGTTCGGGCGGTCGTTCTTTCGCGCCGAAAGTGTCGGCGAAATGGTCCTGCGCCGGGGTCCGCTGACCGCGCAGATCGCCATCCTGTCGGTCATTCTCTCCTGGGTCGTCGGCATCCCCGTTGCGATCATCAGCGCCTTGCGGCCGAACAGCGTCGCGGATAACGGCGTGCGCTTCGTGTCGATCATCTGTCTCGCGGTGCCGGGATTCTGGCTGGGGATGCTGATCGTGCTCGGCCTGCTGTTCGGGTTCGGCTACCGGGCGCCGCTGACCGGGGCGGCTTTGTTCGAAAACCCGATCACGACCTTGCAGATCATCATCGGACCGGCTTTCGTTCTTGGTATCGGACAGGCGGCGTATATCGCGCGGATGGCGCGCTCCAGCCTGCTTGAAGTGATCCGCGAGGACTATGTCCGCACCGCCCGCGCGAAAGGCTTGAGCGGACAACTCGTGGTCCGCCTGCATGCCCTGCCGAACGCCCTGCTTCCGGTGATCACGCTGTCCGGTATCCTGCTCGGCTTCGTGCTTGCCGGCTCGATCCCCGTGGAACGCGCCTTCGGTACACCGGGGCTGGGTTACGCCATGTTCACGGCGGTCAATGAGCGCGATATTTTCGTGATGCAGAATCTGGTGTTTCTCTACGCCGTGGTCTTCGTGCTGCTGAACATCATGGTCGACATCATCATCGCCTGGCTGGACCCGAGGATCAGGTATCAATGACCGAGAATCTCGCCGACACCCCCATCGTCAAGACCGATGTCGCGCCGCCGTCGCTCGCGGTTCGGGTTTGGCGGGCCATTGCGCATTTCGCGCGGCGGTCGCCGATGTCCGCGGTTTGGGGCGTGATCGCGATTGCCATCGTGTTGATGGCGGTGTCCGCGCCTATCATCGCGCCGCACGACCCACTGAAGTCGAACTTCCGCACGATGCAGAAACCGCCGAGTGCCGAGAATCTGTTCGGCACCGACCAGATCGGGCGCGACACGCTCAGCCGGACGATTCACGGCAGCCGCACTTCGCTCATCGTCGCGATCTCGGCGGTGCTGATCGGCACTACCGGCGGCGCGCTTTGGGGCCTGGCGAGCGGCTTTCTCGGCGGCCGGTTCGACATCATCAGCCAGCGCATCATCGAATTTCTGCAGGCCTTTCCAGACTTGATCCTCGCGATGGCGATCGCGATGGCGCTGGGATCCGGGACGACAACGGTCATCATCGCGATTGCGATCACCCGAATACCCTTCGGCGGGCGGGTCATCCGCTCGGTTGTTCTGTCCTTGAAGGAGATGGCGTTCGTCGAGGCGGCGCGCAGCCTCGGGGCGTCGAACCTTCGGATCATGGCGCTGCATATCCTGCCGCAATGCATCGCGCCATATCTGATCCTGGCGACGACGCATCTGGGCGTGGCGATCATCATCGAGGCCTCGCTCGGTTTCCTTGGCGTCGGCATTCCGCCGCCGACGCCGACCTGGGGCAACATGCTGTCCGACGCGCTCAACGCCGGGCTGGTTCCACCGTGGTGGCTGGTGTTCTTCCCCGGCGCGGCGATCACGATCACGGTGCTGGCCTTCAACCTGTTCGGTGACGGCATCCGTGACGTGCTGGACCCGAGGCTGCGCGGCTCGGTCTGACGGACCGCGCAGCTGTCGACGAGCCCATCCGATTAGCCGGTTTCGAATCCCCGCCAAGGTCGGCGCCGGCACCTGAGATGTGTTCGGATGCAAGATGGATGAGCATTGTCGAAGATTTTCGACCTTGATCTTCTAACCGTCACGCCGACCGGCCTCAGGTGTCGACCCCGACCTTCGTCGAGGATACATTCCGCAAGTTCAGGCGATCGCTTTCATTCCTCGTCGACCCTCGTGAAAACAGGGGCTTAACATCGTTTGCCATAAGCCCCAGCTGCCGCTGGGGCGACGGGACAAAAGGACGATGGGACAAGAGGACGACGGGACAAGAGGACGACGGGACAAGAGGCTGCCGGTCAGTTCTCGGCCGGCTTCTCGAGCGGGAATTTGACGCCGCTGTCGTGGATGTGACAGGCCGTCATGTGACCCGGAGCCACCTCCCTCAGTTTCGGTTCCTGGGTCCGGCAGCGCGCCACGGCAAACGGGCAGCGGGTGTGGAAGTGGCATCCGGACGGCGGCTTGATCGGGCTTGGAACGTCGCCTTCCAGAATTACCCGAGAGCGATTCTTGGCGCCGGATTTCGGCAGCGGAACCGCGTGCAGCAGCGCCTGGGTGTAGGGATGCAGCGGCATGTCGAACAGGGTGGTTTTGTCCGTCATCTCGACGATCCGGCCGAGATACATGACCGCGACCCGGTGGCTGATATGCTCGACCACCGCGAGGTCGTGGCTGATAAACAGATAGGACAGCTTGAACTCGTCCTGCAGATCCATGAGCAGGTTGATAATCTGGGCCTGGATCGAAACGTCCAGGGCCGAGACCGGTTCGTCACAGACGATCAGTTCCGGATTGATCGCCAGCGCTCTTGCGATCCCGAGCCTTTGGCGCTGGCCGCCCGAAAATTCGTGTGCGTAGGAGAACATGCGTTCCGGCCTGAGGCCGACCCGCTCGAACAGCCAGGCGACCCGGTCCTTGCGCTCGGCCTCGCCTCCGACGTCGTGGATGATCAGCGGTTCGCCGACGATGGAGCCCGCGGTCATGCGGGGGTTCAGCGATGCAAAGGGGTCCTGGAAGATCATCTGCATCTGCTGGCGATACGGCAGCATCTGAACCGGAGATAGAGGCGTGATATCCTCGCCCTTGATGCGGATCGAGCCGTCCGTGGGCTCCAGCAGTTTCAGCACCGTCCGGCCGACCGTGGATTTGCCGCAGCCCGACTCTCCGACCAGCCCCAGGGTCTCGCCGGCCTTGATCTCGAAGGAGACGCCGTCCACCGCGTAAACCTGGCCGACCACGCGGGAGAACACCCCTTTGTGGATCGGGAAATGCTTCTTCAGGCTATCCACGCGGATCAGCGAGGCCGGCTGGTTGCCGGCCTGCCCGTCGGGCATCGTCGTGTCGGCGGTCATGATCCGATGTCTCCGTCAAGTTCGTCGGCGCGCCAGCAGGCGATCCAGTGGTTCGGGCGCACCTCTTCCAGCGGCGGGTAGGCCTGGAGGCACTTGTCGGCCGCGAACCGGCAGCGCGGCGCGAAAGCGCAGCCCACCGGCAGGTTGGCGAGCGAGGGGACCATGCCGCTGATTTCGGTCAGACGGCTGCGCTCGCCTTCGACATGGGCGACCTCTTCGAGATTGGGGATCGAGCCGAGCAGCCCCCGCGTGTAGGGATGGCCGGGATTGTCGAACAATTCATCGACATCGGCTTCCTCGACCTTGCGGCCGGCATACATGACGACAACACGGTCGGCGTTCTCCGCGACTACGCCCATGTCATGGGTGATCAGAATGATCGCCGTCCCGGTTGCTTCCTGAAGGCCGCGCATGAGATCCAGGATCTGGGCCTGAATGGTCACGTCCAGCGCCGTGGTCGGCTCGTCGGCGATCAGGACTTTCGGATTGCAGCAGATCGCCATGGCGATCATGACCCGTTGCCGCATGCCTCCGGAAAGCTGGTGAGGGTAGGAATTGACCCGCGTCTCGGGTTCCGGAATTGAAACCCGGCGTAGCATCTCCACCGCGTGGTCCATCGCCTCGCGGCGGTTCATGCCCCGATGCAGGATCAGAGCCTCGCTGATCTGCTTGCCGACGGTGTAGAGCGGGTTGAGCGACGTCATCGGCTCCTGAAAGATCATGGATATGTCATTTCCACGAATCTCCTCGAGCTGGTCCTCCGCCAGATCAAGCAGGTTGGTTCCCTGGAAACGGATGGTGCCGCCGCTGATCCGGCCGGGAGGGTTCGGGATCAGGCGCAGGATGGAGAGGGCGGTGACGCTCTTGCCACAGCCGGATTCACCAACGACTCCAAGCGTTTCACCTTCGCGTACGAAATAGGACAGGCCGTCGACCGCCTTGACCAAACCGTCCTGGGATTTGAATTCGATATGCAAATCGTTGATCTCGAGAACCCGCTCGACCCCGGGGGCCCGCTGGTCCCTTGGTTCTTGCGCGGCCTGTTGGATCTGGTTCAAGCTCTCTCTCCTACCCGGTACGTCCGTCGGCGGCACGTTTCTCGGCGGAGCTTAGCAAACGTGAAAATGTTTGGTGTCAAAAATAAAAGAAATCACAAGGGAGGACCCTCATGACGAGGAAAGGTTTCAAGCAACCGTGGCTCAACCGCCGAAGCTTCATGGCGGCGAGCGCGGCGGCGGCCGCCGGCGTCGCCGGTCTCGGCGCCGGTCGCGCCAAGGCGGCCGTGCCCATGGAAATGGACGGCTCCAAGTTCAAGCTCAAGGCGCCGGAGCCCAATGCCAAGCGTGGCGGCGTGATGCGTTACGGCATCACCATGCGGCCGCCGCATCTGGATTTCCATCAGTCCGGCACGATCAACAATCTCGGCAGCCAGGCCTGCATGTACGACAACCTGATCCGCTGGAATCCGAACGACAGCGGGCAGACGATCATCCCCGATCTGGCGCATAGCTGGGAGATCGCGAAGGACGGCAAGACCTATACCTTCCATCTGCGCAAGGGCGTGGAGTTCTCCGATGGCGCTAAGCTGACCTCGGCGGATGTGAAGGCGACCTTCGACCGCATCACCAAGCCGCCGGCAGGCATCAACATTCCGCGCAGCACGCTGTTCAAGTCTGTGGATTCCGTCGAGGCGCCGGACGACCATGTCATCCAGTTCAAGCTGAGCGAGCCACGCCCGGCGGATTTCATCATGGGCGCCATCGCTAGTGGCTGGAACGGCATCGTCCGCAAGAAGACTCTCGAGGACAACAACTACAACCTGCGCAAGACCCTGGACGTTCCGGGGACCGGCCCGTTCCAGAGCGTGCGCCGGGTTGAGCAGGAAGTCTGGGAGATGAAGCGCAACGACAACTACTGGAACGAGGGCCTTCCGTATCTGGACGGCATCGAGTTCTATCACGCGCTTCCGTTTTCGCCGGAACTCGGCTCGGCCCTGCTGTCCGGCCGTATCGACTATGCGCGTCTGGTCGACCCGGTCACTCGCCGAGAGGTCGACAAGCGTCCGGAACTGACCGGCGTCGACTACTACCAGAGCGTTATTCAGGCGACCTGGATGAACGCCAAGAAGGGGCCGCTCGCCGATCCGCGGGTGCGCCGGGCTTTCCATCTGGTGCTGGACCGCGAGGTCCTGGTCGACGTGGTCAAGGACGTGGCGCCGATGATGGTCGGCGGGTTCATCTACCCGTTCTCCAGCGTCGCGACGCCGAAAGAGGAGCTGAAGAAGCGTCTTGGATATCAAGACGAGCAGTCGGCGGCGGTTGCCGAAGCCAAGCAGTTGATGGCGGCGGCCGGACATGCCAACGGCATCGACGGACTCGACTTCCTGGTCCGCGAGGTTGCCAGCTTCAAGCTCTGGTCGCAGGCGATCCAGGCGATGCTGCAACAGTCCCTCAACGTCAAGTGCAACCTGCGCACGGTGGTTGAATCGGTCTGGTTCGACGACGTGAACAGCGGCAACTACGACATGGCCATCGGCGCCATCGTCTCGACGCTGATCGACCCGTCGGACTACTTCAACGCCTGGTACGGCAAGGGTGGACCGCAGAACTACTCGAACTGGGAAAACGAAGAGTTCTCGGCTCTGGTCAAGGTCATCGACAGCGAGGTCGATCCGGTCAAACGTCAGGCCGCGATCACCAAGGCCGAGATGATCATGGAGCAGAATCCGCCGTTGCTGCCGGTGGCGTGGGAGAAGATCAACGACGCCTGGTACAACTATGTGAAGGGCCACCGGCCGGAGAACTATTTCGGCCTCTACAACGTCGGCCGCTTCGACACCTTCTGGATGGACAAGTGATCTGACGTCTCCGGCAACTGGAACCTACTGGTTCCGGTTCCGGAGGTGGTTCGACCATATATCTCGCGCCGGATCCGTCCGGCGCGAGATTTTTTTTGGGGGGCAGGTCCCTATTTGCCCTTCAGGTGCGGTGAACGCTTCGAACCACTCATACCTGCTTTCGTTGATCAGACCGCTTGTTTCGTTAGGCGGCCTTGAGTTTGCCGTCGCATTGGTGAAAGCCAGCAACTGGACTTTTCTGGCCTTCGCCGGGGCGACGACACATGGAAGCTAAGGCGAGAGACCTCGGTACCGCACTTGTCTTGATGGGACATTGCCGGAGATCCGGGGAATTGTTCCGCCATGACGCATTTGCCGGAGGCGGGGAACGGATCCGGGAAAGCGGATTGCGCTTGCAGCGGCCGAGGTCCTGTCCTCGGATGGGTCACACGAATCGTTTCAGGCGTTGCCGTCCACCGTGTCGTCCTCGGGACCAGCGTCCTGCGGATCGCCGGCGGCGGCGCGGCGTTCCTGCTTGGCTTTAAGCCGTTCGGCTTTTTTCTCGGCCTTCGCCTTGTCGCGTTCTCGGCGTTCGAAGTCGTAGTTCGGTTTTCGCGCCATATTAGCCTCGGAGTCGCTAAAGGGGGGCGGAAAAGCCCTTTCGCAAAAGGAAGAAGGCCCGCCGATGTGGCGGGCCTCGCCCTTTGTGCGGACGGTTAGTCGGCCGCCCGGAGATTTTCCGCCGAGCTCTTGCCGTTGCGGCCCGGTTCCAGATCGTAGGCGATGCGCTGGCCTTCATTCAGGCTGTGCATGCCGGCCCGTTCGACCGCGGAAATGTGAACGAAGGCATCGGAGCCACCCTCATCGGGGGTGATGAATCCGTATCCTTTGGTGGGGTTGAACCACTTGACGGTTCCTGTAGCCATTTTTCTATCCTCGTAAAAGTAACCCGCGACCGCGCACCGCGAGGCCGGATCTCAGATCACCGATTGCCATGGGAATCATGCCTTGGTCGGCGTCACGAAAGCACCTTACGCCGCTCTGCGAAGACTGAGCCTTGACGATGACAGGTAAATGCCTGATTGACAAGGCAGTTGTGAGGAGCCGCCTTGCGGCGCAGGGGCGGCGGGCGGGGATTGACCCCGTCCGGCGATCCCCGGGATACTGAAAGCCAATCAAGGGCACGACGGATCAAGCATGAGTTTCGATCAAGCCGAGGTGATCCGGTTCTACGAAAGGCACCCGTACCCGCATCGTCCCCAGGGTCATGATGGTGATGCGACCCTGATCGGTATTCCAAGCGATATCCGTTTCATCAATCACTATGTTTTCAGCGGCAAACGGGATTTCTCGCAACCGTTCCGCGTTCTCGTCGCGGGCGGCGGCACCGGCGATGCGGTTGTCGGTCTTGGCCGGCAGTTGGCGCTTCTCGGATGCCCGGCCCAGGTGGACTATATCGATCTCTCGGCTCGGTCTCGCGAGATCGCCGAGGGCAGGGCACGGGATCTCGGCCTTTCCGGCATACGCTTCCATACCGGCCGGATTCAGGACCTGCCGACCCTGGCGCCCGGTCCCTTCGACTACATCGATTTCTGCGGCGTCATCAATCACGTCGGCGACCAGGCCGAGGTGCTGGCGGTCTTGGCCGGCCTGCTGGCACCGGGCGGCGGGATCGGCGTCATGGCTTATGGACGGCTCGGACGGACCGGGGTTTATCATGTCCAGGACATGCTGCGCCTCGCCGGCGTCGGGCAGGATGATGTCGGCCTTGCAAGGGCGCTCCTGTCGGCGCTGCCCGAGACCAATTGGCATCAGCGCAACTCGGTCTTCCGCGAGACCGCCTCGGAGCCGGATGTCGAGATCGCTGATCGTTATCTGAACCCGTCGGACCGGGCCTTCGACATTGCCGAGCTTCGCGATCTGGCGGCGGGCGCTGGTATGAAGATCGCCGCCTTCGTGCCGCCGCTCATGTATGACCCGGTGCCGTTCCTTGCCGATGCGGAACTGCGCCGCCGCGTCGCGTCGCTACCGTGGATTGAGCGCTGCATCTTCGCCGAGAAGTTCAACGGTGACATTGCCATGCACAATTTCTACATGGTCGCGGAGGGAACGGCGACGCGTCCGGACGCGTTGCTGGAGGCGAAGAACGCGATCCCGATCATGGCCAGCGTGCCGGCCGGGCAGGCGCCTCAGGTAACCAATGGCGGTTTCGGCTTCACCATGCGTTGCGGGCCGCTCATCCGGCAATTGACATTGCCCGGCTCGGAGCTGTCCGCGCCGATCCTGCGGTCGGTGGACGGCCAGCGCACATTGCAGCAGATTCACCGGTCATTGCCGGGAAATGTCAGCTGGCGCGCCTTTCAGCGGGAGTTCGCGCTGGTCTACCGGGGTTTGAACGGCGCCGGAGAGATGGTACTCAGCACCACGGCGATCCCGCGCTGACCGTCCTGGAGGCCAAAGGCCATGCAACCGCAACCATTGATGCGTCCATTCAAGGGCAAGCGCCCCCGGGTTCTCGGCCGCTGCTTCATCGCCGAGAATGCCGCGCTGATCGGCGATGTGGAGGTCCATCCGGAAGCCAGCGTCTGGTACGGCGTCACCTTGCGCGCCGACGGTAACGCGATCCGGATCGGCAAGCGCGCTAATGTCCAAGACGGCACGGTCGTGCATGTGGACAAGCCGGCGCATCTGCGGACCACGATCGGCGCCGGCGTGACCATCGGGCACGCGTGCATCATTCATGCCTGCGCGATCCACGATGATGCCCTGGTCGGCATGGGCTCCACGGTGCTGGACGGGTCCGTGATCGAGAGCCACTCGATGCTCGCCGCGCACTCGCTCCTGGCGCCCGGCAAGGTGATCAAGTCGGGCGAGGTCTGGGGCGGCGTGCCGGCCAAGCCCTGGCGCGAGATCAAGCCGGCCGAGCTAGAACTGATTGACCATCTCCGTGACAGCTATTGGGAGAACGCCCAGGCGTTTCTAGCGGATATGGACTCCAGTTACCTGGCCGAGTGGACCGTCTCCCAGACCGCCGCCGACGACTAGGCCGCCTTGGCGCCGGTCGCGTCAGCGGCGGCGAGGACCAGGTGACGCCTTCTCGCCGATCATGATCGACGGCGCGTTGGGGTTCCCGGATGTCAGCGTCGGCATGATCGAGGCGTCCGCCACCCGGAGCCCCTGCAGGCCGTGAACCCTCAACTGGTCGTCCACCACCGCCATCGGATCGCTTCCCATCTTGCAGGTTCCGACGGGGTGATAGGTGGTTTCCGCCGTGCGGCGGACCCAGTCGAGAAGCTCGTCGTCCTTTTGCAAGGCCTCGCCGGGGGCCAGTTCGACGCCCCGGAACCCGTCCATCGCCGGGGCGTTGATCCAGTTCCGCACAATGCGCATGCCGGACAGGAGCGCGGTACGGTCGTTCTCGTCCGAGAGGAAATTGAAGTTGATCGCCGGCGGCCGCGCTGGATCGGAGGAGGTGATGTGGATGCTGCCCTTGCTATCGGAGCGCAGGACATGGACGATCATGGTGAAGCCGCGTTCCTTGTCCAGTTTTACGCCTTCGGCAATGAGATACGGGTTGAAGGAGATTCCGAGATCCGCCGACTCCAACCCCTCGCGGGAATGGACATAGGCACGCATGGGCGCCGCCGGAAGCGCGAGGAAGCCTTTGCGGGTCGCGGCGAAACGCAGCGCCTGCCACACCAGACCGAGCCCGCGTCCCCGGTCGTTATAGGTCAGGCCCGGGCGCGAAACCGACCATTTCATCCGCGGGGCGTAGTGGTCGCGCAGGTTCTCTCCAACGCCGGCCAGGGCATGCACCGGTTCGATCCCGAGGCCGCGCAGCCGGTCGGGTTGACCGACACCGGATAGTTCCAGCAGTTGCGGTGAGTTGATGGCGCCGGCGCTGACGATGACTTCGCGGGCGGCGCGGACCTCTTCCGTCACGCCGCCGACCCGGTAGCGTACACCCGTGCATCGGGTCCCCTCGAACAGCAGTTTTTCGGTGAGCGCATCTGTGACGATGGTAAGGTTGCGGCGCTCGCGGGCTGGTTCAAGATAACAATGGGCGGTACTCATCCGACGGCCGCCGCTGATCGTCGCCTGAGTCATCCCGACGCCGTCCTGGATCGCGCCGTTATAGTCCCGATTGCGCTTGATCCCGACCTGCTCGGCGGCCGCGAACATCGCATCGTAGATTGGCCCCCCTTCGCCAGGGTCGGTGACTTTCAAGGGGCCGGTGCGGCCGCGATACTCGTCATCGCCGGCCTCGTAGCTTTCCATCTTCTTGAAGAGCGGCAAGACGTCCTGATAGCTCCAGCCCCGGTTTCCGAGCTGCGCCCAGTGATCGAAATCGTGGGATTGGCCGCGCACGAACACCATGCCGTTGATCGAACTGGATCCGCCCAACAGTTTTCCGCGCGGGATAGGGATGCGCCTCTGGCCCGACCCTTCGTCGGGTTCGGAGGAGTACAGCCAATTGGCGGCTGGATTTTCAATAAGCTTGGCAAAACCGATCGGGATCGGCGACCACGGATGGCTGGCGCGTCCGGCCTCGATTACCAGAACGGTAAAGCGTCCATCCGCGGACAGCCGATTGGCGAGGACCGAACCGGCCGAACCGGCGCCGACAACGATGAAATCATAGGTGTTTCCGCTCATTCAGGTATCCTCCCATCGACGGCCAGCGGTGACGTTAAAGCACCTCGGATGCCGCCGCCAAGGTCTTAGAGGGCAGATGGAGAGATCGGCGTGGATTTCCACGCGGGCGCGTGGCATGAAAGTTGCGTTTACGTCAGAGGTGGGTCCAGGAAAGCCTTTGGGGGTTCCGGGGGCCATCGCGCAGCGTGTCTTGGTGCTTCGGAAAAGGCGGAAATCCAAGTATAATCCCCGTGCGTAGAGATCTCAGATCCTCCGGCGTGGCGCGGAGCGAAACGGAAACCAGCATGAGTGATGTGTCCGTAAAAGAGGAAACCATCGATCCCAAGGATCAGGATTCGATCCACACCTTGGCGATCATGGCGCTTCCGGTTGCGCATCCCGGTTTACGCCGTACCCGTCTGGTCAAGAATGTCCGCATGGAGACCAAGATCGAGATGTTCAGCGGCCAGGGTGTCGGCAGCGGACAGATTTCGATCGAGGACGCACCTAACCATTTCAGCGCCGATGAGTCTCTCCGCGACGATATGAAGGTCCTCAGCAATCTTTCGGTGCTGCCGAGTTTCGACTGCTACACACTCCGGCGCGGTTTGCGCCAGCAGGGGATCAATGTCGAGCAGGAAAGCATTTTCAAGCTCTCGGAAAAGAAGATCCAGGAACTGTTCCCCTTGATGCGGCGGATCACCCGCCCGCTGATCAAGCATCTCTATGGAGATGAGAATCTGGATGTTAACGATACCCGCACGCTTCTGGAGCTGGTCCGCAATCCGGACCATGAGAGGGTGCGCGATCGGCTTGACCGGATGGCGACGACGCTCGGGGTTTCGATCGCGAAACTGCCGACCTATCTGGAGGATTTCGGCGATCTGTACCTGTCGCTGTCCTATTTCGAGAACCACTTCGTGGATCTGTCTCCGAAGGTCGAGCAGATGATCCTGTGGGCCATGGATGTGGCCAGCAGTTCGCATCTTCGAAACGACCCGCTCTCACAGAAGACGTTTACCGATGTGGAACGGCGGATTCGCTATCTGAAGGACAATCTGGACACTCGGTTCAAGAACCTTTCCGAGGTCACTAACGTGAACTGGGACCTTCTGGATGTGACCATGTTCCAAAAGGTGCAGCGGGGCATCCTGGCGGAACAGATCTATTTTGCGACCGGGATCTACGGTCTCGCGGTGAAGATCTACGAGTGGGAGCGGGTTTTCCCCAATGCCGGAGGCAGCCCCGACCGGGTGCTGGAATTCGTGTCGAGCGAACTGCGGCCGGGATTGGATAATCTTGTGCGCGCCTTGCCGAAGGTTGAGATCGCCCGTCATTCGAAGCGTGCCGACCGAGCGGCGCGGCGCGGTGCAGAGCGGGTCTGGAACTGAGGCCGGCGCCGCCGCCCGGCCGGGTCAGTCCTTCAGGGTTACCTTGACGTACGAGCCGGGGCATCCTCGATAACCTTCAACCCGGCATCGCCCGGCACCCGCGCCGGCACCTGCCCACCGCTGTGGCGCGACAGCCACTTTTCCCATTCCGGCCACCAAGAGCCGTCGTGCCAGCTTGCCCCTTCGAACCACTTTTCCGGGTCCTTGGGTTTGCGGGTATTGGTGTAGTAGCCGTATTTCGGCGGGTCCGCCGGCGGATTGACGACACCCGCGATGTGACCGGATCCCGCGAGCACGAAACGGACCGGCCCCTTGTAGATCTGGGTCGCCCGGTACGTGGACATCCAAGGTGCGATGTGGTCTTCCTTGGTCGAAAGAATGAACGTCGGGATCTTCAGGCTGGCTAGGTCGATGGGCACGCCGGCGAGCGTGATCCCGCCGGGCTCGACCAGCTTGTTTTCGTGATACATCTTGCGCAGGTAAAAGCCGTGCATTTCCGCCGGCATGCGGGTGGAATCCGAGTTCCAGTACAGAAGATCGAAGGGGAAGGGGTCCTTGCCCAGGAGATAATTGTTGACGACGAAGGACCAGATCAGGTCATTCGCCCGCATCATGTTGAAGGTCGTCGACATTGCCGAGCCGTCAAGGTAGCCGTCCTTCTCCATGCGCTCTTCCAGGGCGCTGATCTGCTCCTCGTCGATGAAGACGCCCAACTCGCCGGGCTTCTCGAAATCGACCATGGTGGTGAAAAAGGAGATGCTCTTGACCCGGTCATCGCCCTTGGCCTTGAGATACGCCAAGGTCGCCGCCATCAGCGTGCCGCCGATACAGTAGCCGATCGTATTGATCTCCCGGACCCCGGTGGCCTGCTCAACCGCGTCCAAAGCCGCCACGGGTCCCTCAAGCATGTAGTCCTCGAAGGATTTCGCGGCCAGATCCGCGTCCGGATTGACCCAAGAGACGACGAAGACCGAGATGCCTTGGGCGACCGCCCATTTGATGAAGGAGTTTTTCTCGCGCAGGTCCAGGATATAGAACTTGTTGATCCAGGGCGGCACGATCAGCAGCGGGCGCTTGTAGACGGTTTCCGTTGTCGGGCTGTACTGGATCAGCTGCATCAGGTTGTTCTGGAAGACCACTTTGCCGGGCGTGGTCGCGATGTTTCCGCCGACCTCGAAGGCGTCGGAATCGGTCATCTTGATCGCCAGCTTTCCTTTGCCGCGCTCCAGGTCGTCGAGCAGGTTCTGCAGCCCCTTAACAAGGTTTTCGCCGCCCGAATCCACGGTTGCGCGCATCACCTCGGGATTGGTAAACGCGAAGTTGGTCGGCGCCAGCGCGTCAATGAACTGCCGGGTGTGGAAGTCCACCTTGGCGGCGGTCTTCGCGTCCAGCCCGTCCACGTCTCGGACGGTGTCGCGCATCCACCGGGCCGCGACGAGATAGCTTTGTTTGATGTGGTCGAAGATCAGGTTTTCCTGCCACTCGGCATTCTTGAAGCGCCGATCATCGACGTCGGGCGTTGCTACCGGACGCGCGTCGGCGCCCAGCATGCGGCTGGTCGTCGACTGCCACAGATCCATATAACCTTGCCACAGGGCCATCTGGGCCTTGGCGGCCTTGGCCGGATCGGCCATGAAGTTCCGGGTCAGTTCAATGAACGCAGAGCCGATGTTCATCGGATCCGCCATGCCCATGGAGTCGTCGAGATTGTTGCGGGCGAGAAAGTCGGCCACCAGCCGTTGGCTGCGTTCGGCGATGTCTGTCACCATCCCGGCCATCCGGTCGGGGTCGGGGGATTGATGGTCGGATTTTCCGTCGGTCATCTTTGCCTCCCTGTCGGCGCCGGAGCCGTTTCGGGGCTCAAAAAAGCGCGGCGTCACGTTGCGACGGTTCTATATTGTTGCACCGCAAAATCAAGTTCATATTGCGGGTGCGAACAAGATCTGCTCCTCCGTTCCGGGGTTTAATTCACCACTATTCCTCAACGAAATCTATGTCTGGACCGGCGTATGTGGTAAAGCGTGCCGGAACGTCTGGGCATGAAAGAGGACAGGGCCGATGGGGAGATACGGCAAGGAACGGATTATCGCGTCGCCGGGGCCGAAAGTGGGCCGATGGGTGGCGCGCACCGGAGCGGCGGCGCTTTTCATGACCCTGACCGCTTGTTCATCACTCCCAGATATCCCGGACTACGCCAATCCGGTGGAATGGTACAATTCGACGACCGAAATGGTTGGCGGCTGGTTCAAGGACGACGAGCCGAAGGTGGAGTCAGCGTCCGGTACGGCAAGCGACGCCGATAAAACCGCTGCGAAGGACGAAAAGTTCCCGGCCCTCGCCAGTGTTCCGGAGAAGCCGACGGCTTCGACGACGGCAGAGGATCGCGAGAAGCTGAAAAACGAGTTAGCCTCGGATCGCGCCAACGCACGGTATACGGACGAAAAACCCAAGGTGACGGCGGCGCCGGCCGTAACCGCCCCCAAGCCGGCTCCGGCTCCGGTCGCCGCGCCGGCCCAGGCCCCCACCCCCGCTCCGGAGACCAAGTCGGAAGATCAGAGCGCCAGCCAAGTGGCACGTCTGCCTTCCTCGGTCTATGGCGGGAAACGATCGAGCTTGTGGCCGAACTCGCCGGCCCCGGCGACGTCGAGCGATGCGGTGACGACATCCGCGCGCGTCGGCCGACCCGTGGTCTCCACGTCTAATCCCATTTCCGCGTCGGATTCATCGCGTAGTCAGATAACGGCCCCCTCCGTGATCGCGCCAAGCACGCAGGCTCCGGTCAGGGAACCCATGACCGCGGACCAGGTCAGCACGACGGCGCAAACCGCTGCCGCGGCGCCCGTTGTTCCGCCGGCGCCTGAAATTCCGCCGAAGTTTTCTTTGACTCCGCCGAGCAACGACGCTGCGCCGGTGGCGGCAAGCGAGACAACGGTTCCCCAGCTTCAGCTTATGCCGACCAGTGATTTGCAGTCTTCCGCGGATTCCGGCGGCGAACAGCCGATGCTGAACTTCGGCGCGTTGGAACAAGGCGGGGCCGCGGGTGTCGTCAATTTCGCGCATGGCTCTGCGCGGCTGTCGGCGTCCGACCTGAACACGTTGCGGGGCCTCGCCAAGGAAGCGCTGGATCGGGGCCTGTATGTCCGGGTCGTCGGGCACGCCTCGATGCGGACCCGTGACATGGATCCCGTGGCGCACACGATGGCGAACTTCGATGTTTCGGTCGCACGCGCCAATGCGGTGGCATCGGCGTTCATCGAGATGGGCGTACCCGCTGAACAACTGATCGTGGACGCCGTTGGGGATGCCGAACCGCTGTACTCGGAAGCCATGTCGTCGGGCGAGCAGGGTAATCGGCGGGCCGAGATCTATTTGGAATCTTAGAAATCCGCAGTTCCCGGCGCAGGATTTCGTGCCGAGGGCCGGCGGTTCCAGCCCCGGCGCCCGCCGGAGAGCTTGAGCGGATCTGACCGGAAAGTGGGTCGGTATGAGTGACGTATTGAAGGTCGCTGTCGCGGGACTGGGAACAGTCGGCGCCGAGACGGTGAAGGTTTTAGCGGAGAATGCCGAGCTGCTGGCGAGCCGGGCCGGCAGACCCATTCGAGTGGTTGCGGTTTCCGCCCGGGACCGGAACAAGGATCGCGGGTTGAACCTCACCGGCATCGACTGGCACGACGATGCCGTCGAGCTTGCCCGGCGCGGCGATGTCGACGTGGTCGCCGAACTGATCGGCGGCTCCGAGGGAAAGGCCAAGGATCTGGTTGAAACCGCACTTGGCGCCGGCAAATCCGTGGTGACCGCCAACAAGGCGCTGCTCGCCCATCATGGCGCGGCGCTCGGGGCGCTGGCGGAGGAAAAGGGCGTGGCCCTTGCCTTCGAATCTGCGGTCGCGGGTGGTATTCCGATCATCAAGACGATGCGCGAGGGCCTGGCGGCGAACCGGATCGACCGGGTCTACGGCATTCTCAACGGCACCTGCAATTACATCCTGACCGTCATGCGGGAGACTGGACGGCCTTTCGCCGATGTTCTCGCCGACGCTCAGGAACTCGGGTACGCCGAGGCCGATCCCGCCTTTGACATTGACGGCGTCGACGCGGCCCACAAGCTCGCGATTCTGGCCTCCATTGCGTTTGGCACCAAGATCGATTTCGACTCGATCTATATCGAGGGTATCCGGCACGTCTCGCCGGTCGACCTGGAATACGCCCAGGAGCTCGGCTATCGGATCAAGTTGCTGGGCATCGCCGAGCGCACCGAAGACGGGGTGCAGCAACGGGTCAAGCCGTGCATGGTGCCGGTCACCGCCCAGATCGCCCAGGTGGACGGCGTGTTCAATGCCGTCGCCGCCGAGGGCAGTTCGGTAGGCCCGACGCTTTCCTACGGCCGAGGGGCCGGCGCCGGGCCGACGGCATCGGCGGTCATCGCTGATCTGGTTGATATCGGCGCCGGACGGCGCGCGCCTGTCTTTGGTGTCCCGAGCGACGCCCTGGTGCCGGCACGCGCGGCCGGTATCGAGTCGCTTTCCGGCTCCTACTATCTGCGGCTGATGGTCATCGACCGGCCCGGCGTTCTTGCCGATCTGACGGCGATCTTCCGTGACGAGCAGGTCTCGGTCGAGGCGCTTATCCAGAGCGGGCGGGATCCGGGCGAAATCGTACCGGTGGTGCTGACCACCCATGAGACGCAGGACGCGGCGATCCGGCGCGCCGTCGCCAAGATCGCCGATCTGGAATCGGTCACCGAGGAACCGCGGGTGCTTCGGATCGAGGCGATTTAGAGTAGTCTAGCCTGATTCCCCAGGTACCCGCGCGACCTGCCGCGCGCGCCCTGGTGGCTGAAGAGAAACACAACTTCGAACGAGGAAGTCGCAATGGCTGACGGTGATGTCGACGAATCCCTGACCATGGATCGAAATCTTGCCCTGGAAGCGGTTCGCGTGACCGAGGCGGCGGCGCTCGCGGCCTCCAAGCTGATGGGCCGGGGCGATGAGAAGGCGGCGGATCAGGCGGCCGTGGACGCGATGCGCCGGGCCCTGAACGCGCTGGAAATCGACGGCACGGTGGTGATCGGCGAAGGCGAGCGCGATGAGGCTCCGATGCTTTATATCGGCGAGAAGGTCGGCGCCGGCGGCCCTAAGGTGGATATCGCGCTCGACCCGCTCGAGGGCACGACCCTCACCGCCAAGGGGTTGCCGAACGCCCTGGCGGTGATCGCCCTCGCCTCGCATGGCGGGTTCCTCAACTCGCCGGACGTTTACATGGACAAGATCGCCGTTGGCGGCGGCTTGCCGGAGGGAGTCGTCGATCTCGACAAGTCCGTCGGCGACAATCTGAGAGATCTCGCGAAGGCCAAGAACATGGCGATGTCGGATCTGGTGGTCTGCGTTCTCGACCGGCCGCGCCATGCCGAACTGATCGCCGGCATCCGGGATGCAGGGGCCAGGATCATGCTGATCACCGACGGCGACGTCTCCGGCGTGATCGCAACCTCGGAACCGCGCAGCGGCATCGACATCTACATGGGCTCCGGCGGCGCGCCGGAAGGGGTACTGGCGGCGGCGGCGCTCCGGTCGATCGGCGGCCAGATGCAGGGCCGGCTGATGTTCCGCAATGATGACGAGGTCGGACGCGCCCGGCGCCTGGGGATCGATGATCTGGATCGCAAATACAAGCTGCTCGACCTCGCCAAGGGGGACGTGATGTTCGCCGCGACGGGGGTCACCAACGGCACCATGCTGAATGGGGTACGGCGGTATCCCGGCGGGGCGACCACCCATTCCATCATCATGCGCTCCAAGACCGGCACCGTGCGGACCATCGAGGCGCGGCATGACTGGCCCCGCAAGCCGATCGACGACGACCTGAAGGAGTAGCCCCGCCATGCCGGCTGTGCTGGGCGTCGAGCGCTCGATCACCGGCAAGCGTTGGCTGCGGCGTGGCGCCGAGACCGCCGAGGCGGAGCGGACGGCACTTGCCATCGCGCAACGGCACGGAGTCCCGGACCTGGCGGCGCGGATCATGGCCGCGCGCGGTGTCCCGCTTGAGGGTGTCGAACGGTACTTGAACCCGACCTTGCGCGACGAACTGCCGGACCCGTCCAGTCTGAAGGGCATGGACGACGCCGTGGCGCGGCTGGCCCGGGCGATCCGGGAGGGCGAGATCATCGGCCTGTTCGCCGATTACGATGTCGACGGCGCGACCTCGGCGGCGCTGCTTTCCCGTTTCATCGCGGCGGCCGGCGGCGGGACGGTCCTGCATGTTCCCGACCGTATCCTCGAAGGTTACGGGCCCAATGCCGAAGCTTTAAGCGGTCTTAGACAGCGGGGCGCCGGTGTCGTGGTCACCCTGGACTGCGGCATCGTCGCCTTCGACGTGCTGGAGCAGGCCGCCATGGCCGGTCTTGACGTGGTGGTGGTCGATCATCACATGGCCGAGCCGAACCTTCCCCAGGCGGTCGCCGTGGTGAACCCGAACCGGGTGGACGAGAGCGGAACGCTCGGCCACCTGGCGGCGGTGGGCGTGACCTTCCTGGTGGTGATTGCGCTGAACCGGGCGCTGCGCGAGGCCGGCTGGTACCGGGACCGGCGCGAACCGGATCTGATGGCCTGGCTGGACCTGGTCGCGCTCGGCACGGTCTGTGACGTGGTGGCGCTCGAAGGATTGAACCGGGCTTTCGTCTCACAAGGGCTCAAGGTCATGGCGCGGCGCGGCAATCCGGGGCTGCGCGCCCTTGCCGGCGTCGCCAGGATCGACCAGAAGCCGGAAGCCTATCATCTGGGCTTCGTTTTTGGCCCCCGGGTCAATGCCGCCGGGCGTGTCGGAGATGCGGATCTCGGTGCCCGTCTGCTGTCGACCGAGGATGATGCCGAGGCGGCGCGGATCGCCGAAGCGTTGGACAAACACAACGACGAGCGCAAGGCGATCGAGGCCAGGGTACAGGAAGAGGCCATCGCCCAGGCCGATACGGCGGATCCGAACGTGCCGGTACTGGTGGTGGCGGGCGACGGCTGGCACCCCGGCGTGATCGGCATCGTCGCCGGCCGCCTGCGCGAACGCTTCGGCCGGCCGGTCTGCGTGGTCGCCTTCGATGGTGACACCGGCAAGGGGTCGGGCCGTTCGGTAAAGGGTTTGGCCTTGGGATCGGCGGTGATCGCCGCACATCAATCCGGCTTGCTGATTGGCGGCGGCGGTCATGCCATGGCGGCGGGGTTTACCGTCGAGCGCAGCAAGCTCGGCGCGTTCCGCGATTTCCTGGCCGACCGTTTCTCAGCCGAGTTGGCGGGCGAGCCGCTGGTCGCCTCGATCAGTCTCGACGGCGTGCTGGCGCCCGCCGGGGCGAAGCGCGAGGTCTATGACGCCCTGTCCCGCCTCGGCCCATTCGGGTCCGGCAATCCGGAACCGCATTTCGCGATTTCCAGCGCCAAGATCGTCCGCGCCGATGTGGTCGGCCAGAACCATGTGCGCTGCATTTTCTCCGGCGCCGACGGCGGCAAACTGAAAGGGATCGCGTTCCGCGCCCTGGACGGGGATCTCGGTCCGGCCTTGCTGAACCATGGCGGCCGGGCGCTTCACGTCGCCGGACAGCTCCGCGCGGATGACTGGCAGGGGCGCGAGGATGTGCAGTTCTTCATAGAGGATGCCGCGGTGGCGGAATGAGGCGCCGGTCTATCGGCAATCCAGCATGATCTTGCCGATATGCGCGCTCGATTCCATCAGCGCATGGGCGGCGGCGGCTTCGGCCATCGGGAAGGTCTTGAACAGCACGGGTTTGATGGCACCGCTTTCCAGCAGCGGCCAGACATGGGCGCGCAGGTCCCGGGCAATCTCCGCCTTCTGTTCCACCGACCGCGGCCGCAATGTTGAACCGGTGAGGGTCAGCCGCAGGGTCAGCATCTTCAGAAAATTGAACTTCTCAACCACCGGGGGTTCCAGAAAAGCGATCTGGCAGAGCCGGCCCTCGATGTTCAGGCAGTCGACGTTGCGTTGGATATAGGAGCCGCCGACCATGTCCAGAATGACGTCGGCCCGGCCTGCCTCCTTCATCACCGCAACGAAATCCTCCTCGCGGTAGTTTATCGCCCGCTCGGCGCCCAGATCCTCGCAGACCTTGCACTTCTCGGCCGAACCGGCGGTGGCGAACACCCGGGCACCGAAAGCCTTGGCCATCTGGATTGCCATGGTGCCGATACCGCTGGAGCCGCCATGCACCAGGAAGGTTTCTCCGGCTTTCAAATGGCCGCGCATGAACACGTTGGCCCAGACGGTATAGCTCGTCTCGACGACGCTGGCAGCCTGCTCCAAGGTGAAGCCCTTGGGGACCCGCAGGCATTGCGGCGCCGGAGCGGTGCAGTATTCGGCATAGCCGCCGCCCGAGACCAGGGCGCAGACCTCGTCGCCGACCTTCCAGTCTCCGGCATTGGAGCCGAGCGCGACGATCGTGCCGGCGATCTCAAGGCCCGGAATGTCCGACGCCCCGGGCGGCGGCGGGTAACCGCCGAGCCGTTGCTGAACGTCCGGGCGGTTGACGCCGGCATGGGAGACCCGGACCAGGACCTCGCCGTCACCCGGCTGCGGGACCGGCCGCTGGGCCGGTTTCAGTCCCTCGGGCGGCCCGAAGGCTTCGATCTCAATGGCGGTCATGGTGTCGGGGAGATTGGACATTGGCGTTGTTCCTGGCGGGCTCTTACGTGCCGGCGCGAGCGATCGGCGACCGGTCAACTTCCTTAGGCCTGTTCTTTTGCCGTCGGCCCCACGCAGGCGAGGACGACGGACCGGTTTTCGCATTCTCGACGAGAGCTTGCCAACAAGGATCGTTCACGCGAATGGATCGTTGTCTGGATCGCCGTTACGGACATACTCCGCCCGTTTGGCGATGGTCTCCATCGCCTCGGTTCCGATCAGCTTCTCGATCAGGGCCAGGCTCATGTCGGTGCCCGCCGAAACGCCCGAGGAGGTGAAGAACTTTCCGTCCTCGACCCAGCGCGCCTTGCGCACCCATTTGACCTTGGGGCCTTGGGAGGTCACCCATTTCCAGGCGAGCTTGTTCGAGGTCGCGCGTCTGCCGTCAAGCGCGCCGGTACCGGCGAGCATGGCGGATCCCGTACAGACGGTGGCGACGATCTCCGCGCGCTCGGCCTGCTCACCGATCCAGCTGAGAAGGGCTTTGTTCTCCATGCCGGGCCGTGAGCCCATGCCGCCGGGGATCAGGAGGATGTCGTAACGGTCCCGGTCGCCGAAGGCTTCATCAGGTTGGGTCTTCGGTCCCGGCGTCGCGGCCACGGCGTCCATGGTTTCCGCGACGATATGGATTTTGAACGCATCCTGATTGAGCCCGAACATCTCCAGCGGACCATAGAGGTCGAGGAGCTCAAAACCTGGAAAAACAAGGGCGCCAATGGTTTTCATGCGCGGACGGTACCAGGGGCCGTTCGGGTGGACAATACGAAGGCGTTAGTGCTCGCTCCGACGGTGAGGAGCGCGAGCGTCGCCTCGGACACTAGATGATCCCCCGTTCCCTCAACGAGGCGACTTCCGCCTTGCCGTAGCCGAGTTCGCCGAGAATTTCGTCGTTATGCTCGCCGAGCTTGGGGGCGACGCCGATGCGGGTGGGGGTTTCGGAGAACTGCCAGGGCGAACCGTGAACCTTCAGGGTCTCGCCGATCTCTGGATACTCCTTCTCGGCGACATAGCCGTTGGCGACGATATTCGGATCCGTGGAGGCCTCCAGCAATGTGTTGATCGGCCCGGCCACCATGCCGCCGTCGCGGATCGCCTTGATCCATCTCTCGCGCGGGCCGGTGGCGAAAAGTTCGGCAAGGGTGGCGAGGATCAGGTTCTTGCTTTCCTCGGAGATCACCGCGAGGCCGAGATCGTCGGCCCCGCGCTCCACCAGCGTGTCCCAGAAGCCGAGCGCCTGCATGGCGTTCTTCCAGGCCCGGTGGTCGAGCTGGAAAACCAGCGGCTTGCCGTCCTGGTCGTTGAAGCTGGCGGCGATGCCTGGAAATTCGCGGGTGCCGTTGATCCGCGCGCCGGTGATCGGGTTCTTCTGGCGCCACATGGTGGTGGTCATGGTCCAGCCCATGAGCCGGAAGATGCTGCCGACCAGCGAGGTCTCAACCTTCTGGCCAATGCCGGTGGTCTTGGCGTAATGCAAGGCCGCTAGCACGCCGCCGAAGGTCAACATGGCGCAGGACTCGTCCGCCACCGAGACAACACCCGTGCGCATCGGCTGTCCTGGGGCGGAATAGGCCTCGGCGATGCCGCCGATCGCCTGGCCGATGGCGTCGGTGCCGGGCCGGTGGGCGTCGGGGCCGAGGGTGCCGTAGCCGGAGATCGAGGCGTAGACCAGCGCCGGATTGATCTTCTTCAGGTCCTCCCAGCCGAAACCGTTCTTCTCGGCGGCGCCGGGGCGGAAGTTCTGGCCGAAAATATCCGCCGTCTTCACCAGCTTGTAGAGGATCTGGCGCCCTTCGTCCGACTTCAGGTTGAGGGTAACGCTCTTGACCCCGCGGTTATTGGTTTCGAAGAACGAGCTGATCTCGCCTTTCAGCTCGCCCGCCGTGCGGTTGAAGTCGCCGCCGTCCGGTGCCTCGATCTTGATCACCTCGGCGCCAAGATCAGCCATCAGCATGTACGGCACCGTACCGGCCTGTGCGGTCGAGCAGGCGACGGCCCTGACACCGGTGAGAGGGCCTGGCAGGTCGGTCATGGTTCGTATCCTCGATCTGGTGTCTCGTCGTGACCGGTATCGCACGCCACAGGCGGGAAATGAAGGGCTAGCCGGCGGAGGTGAACCCGTCGCGGGAGTCGCCGGGCGGAGAAATGGAAATCACCGCGTCGCCGATCCGATCCACGGCGGGCGGGCGGGTAAGGCCCAGATCTCGCGCATATCGGGCGCTGATCTCGGATATGGAATCCCGGTTGAACTGGCCCGGGTCGATCTTGTTATCCGAGAAAGCGACTTTGTGGCCGGCGATACGCGACAATGTGTCGAATCCGGGCCCCGCTGGCTCCTCGGATGCGGTGAGACCCCCGAGCGCCTCGATGATGGCCTGCGCCGCCGAGCGCTCTGCGTTCGGCAGCAATTGGCGCTGCAATTCGCGCCACATGCCGGGAGAGGGTGTAGCCGCTTCCCGGTCGCCCGCGAAAACCCTTTCAATCAGGTGCATGGCCTCGTCTTCATCATCCGCGACAGGATTAACGAGGTTGGCGGTCATATAACGGTGCCAGTGCGAACGGCCCCCTTTCAGGCTGAGCACCGGCGTGCCGAGCAACGCGGCCTCGACGCCGGTGGTGCAGCCGGTGTGAAGCAGCAGGCGCGCCGCTGCGGTCCAGGGGACATCGATCGCCTTTCGCGGATGACGGAGACCCTGGGACATCCGCATAGCCTCGCGCCATTTGCCGATGTTCTCGGCCGGATGAGGGCGAATGATGACCCTCGGCAATGACGGTGATCGCACACATCGCGCGATGACCCTTGCCATCAGGGCAAGGTTGTCGCGTTCCCACTCGCACCGCGCGATGAACTCATCGCAATCCTGTTGGTTGGCTGGGTCCAGAACGCCGACCCGAACGCAAAGGGCGCGGAAGGCGACCGTATCTTCGGTCGCCGGATTTGGTCGCGCCATAGTTCGTATTGACCAGGATATAGTCGCCGAACCGTTCCCGGATCGCCTCGGCCTCGCGGCGGATCGGACCGTCGAAAGGGCGGCGGAGAAGATCGGTTCGCGGATTGCCGGTCACGACCATTCTGCCGGCGAGGTCGGGGTGGCGGTCCCGCGACGATGTCCCGGGCATGGGCGCCCTGAAGCAGGAACATCTCGCAGGCATCGGCATGGTCGGACTGGAAGAACCTCAGGATTTCCGGCGGATCTATGACGCCCAGTATTTCCTCTTCCACCGCCGCGACGTGGTGGCCGGCTTTGCGGGCGGACAGCATGCGAGAAGATTGAGCGGCGTTGTTTCCTTTGAACAGAACGATCCCGCGCGGCAGCAAATCGAAATGCTCCCAAGCGAACCATTGGGGATAATGAGGCTCAGGAATCCGGTTTGCGCGCCGACCGTCGCGAGCAGAATCCGGCTGTTCAATTCCCGGCTGGTTTCCTCGACGAGCAGATAGAGCGGGGGCCGGGCTTTCACGGTCAAAGGGCCCTCAGGTCCTGACCCTGGTGGTCAGCTCGAGAAAGCGGCGTTTTTCGGCATAGCCGGGGTCCACGGATACCAGGGTGTCGAGCAGTGGCGCCGCGATATCCATGCGGTTGCGGCGCGGGCGATCCGGGCGCGTTCGAAATCATGCTCAGATCCGCCGGCGCCTAGGGGCCGAGAGGCTTTCGCTCACGCCGAACGCGGCTTGGAAATCTCCGATCGGAATAGCGACCGTGCGAGGGCCCGAACGGTATCGGAATCGCCCGGCGCCAGGACGCGGGCCTTGCGCAAGGCGGAGACCGCATGATCCTGGCGGCCTCGGCGGCTCGGGCCCGCGCGAGAATGAACCAGCCGTTCCATGAGCCGGGGTCCAGGACAAGATGCCTTAGACCTCTCGGCGGCTTCACCCATCCGCTCGAGCGAAAAGGATGCACGCATCGCCAGTTTCCACGCCGTCGCTTCGGCCGGCTGAAGAACGTAGGCCTGGCCGCGCAGCGTTTGGGAATCCTGTGCGTGCGCGCGACAGTTCCAGCGCGCTAGCGAATAACAAGGTCGTAGCGCGGCGCTCCGGGTCGACCGTCAGGGCCAACCGAAAAGCCTTACTGCCTCGCGGTGCCGCCCAGAACGATAGTGAGCCTGGCCATCCTCGGCGAGACGCTGCGCGGTTTGCGAGGCGGATACGCTCATGCCTTTCCAGCTTGTGCTTGCCGAGCTCGTCTTGGCCGGCCGCCGTCGACCAATCGTTCGAATACGCCTGGAACGGGGTCTCGATCCGGCGCACGTCCTGGGCGATCTCTCCCAGTGGACCGGGTTCTGTGTCGGTCGGGATGAAGAGGGAAATCGCATCCGTCAGGCCGCCACTAGCGGGCTCGCGATCTGATCCGCGACCATCGTGAGTGCCGACCACGGCGAACAGTCGCAGGACGTCGTCCGGGATCTGCGCGGCCATCTCGTCCCAGCGGTTCTGGGCCGGGAAGGGCCGCAACTTCAATCCCAGTTCTTCCATTCCATGTAACTTTAAGACATTCCAATAAGCCTTTGTTGAACAATAGAACGCGATGCGAAAACGGATATAGTCACTCATCCGTTCAACGGCCTTCTTCGTCCTTGCCGGTGGCAAGGAATCCGCCGGCAACGACTTCCATATTTTCGCGGGCCCGGCCACCCCGTTCGAGCCCGGTGATGATCTCCGGCAGGCATTTCTCGGCAATGTGCCGCTGGGTATTGAACGGATGCAGGCGTACCCGTCCGCGGACTGACCGGCGGTCCGCAGCATCGCCGGTCCGACCGCCGACATGGCGATGGGGATGGGCGGCAGGCCCAGTGGCCTCGGCGCGAAATTCGGCGTCGTCAGGGTGAGCGTGTAATGCTCGCTGTGATAGTCCAGCGGTTCCTCGGTCTTCCCAGGCCCGCCAGACCGCGCGTACGGCGCCGATATAATCGCGCATGCGCGGGGCCGGCGGCGTCCAGGGAATGCCGTAGCGGCGCTCGTTATGGCCTTTCACCTGCGAGCCGAGACCAAGGTAGAACCGCCCGCCCGACAGCTTGTTGAGGTCCCAGGCGGCATGGGCGGTGATGGATGGGGCTGCGTGGAAAGGCGATCAGAACGGCGGTGCCAAGCTGCACCCTTTCCGTTGCCATTGCCGCCGCCGTCAACGCCGGGATCGGCCCATGTGCGTTCTCCAGCGCCACGATCCCGTCGAAGCCGGCATCCTCTGCTGCCTTTGCCGCGGCCTGGGACTTTCGGGGATCGTCGTTCGGAATCTGATAGATGACTCGCATTTAAAGACTCCTCTGCCCGGGTTGTGGCGGCGACGGGAGAATAGATCGCTAAGGTCGCCCGGGTCCAGGAAGTGACGGCGTCCGGAACCTTCGCCCGTACGGACGAGGCCGGCGAGCTGAACTTCCCTCCAGAATCCAAAACGCCCCGGATAGGTCCGGGGCGTCTGGCATTGGTCTTGAGCCGCCGGTCAGGCCGGCTTGAAGGTCGGCACCGGGGGGCCGTCCGGGTTCTCGGTGGGCGAAAACTTGAGGACCACTTTCTGGCCGATCGACAGGCTGTCTAGGTCGGCCTCGATGATGTTGGTCATCATCGTCGGGCCTTCCTCCAGGGTTACATAGGCGATGGCGTAGGGCGGCTGGGCCCGGCGCAGGACACTCCAGGAATAGATCTCGCCCTTGCCGCTGGCCTGGGTCAGCTCGACATTACTGCTGCCGCAATGCGGACACATGCCGCGCGGATAGTAATGCTTCTCGCCACAGGACTTGCAGCTTCCAAGCATCAGCTTGCCTTGCTTGGCCGCGGCCCAGAAGGCCTCGGTATCCGGATCGGCCTCGGGCGTCGGGAAAGTGCGTTGTTCAGCCATTGATCCTACTCCCGTTCCATGATCACGGTTGCCGAGCCGTGGCGGGTGCCGAGCGAGCCGCCGGTGCCGTGCGCGAGCGCCAAATCACAGTTCTTGACCTGCACCGCCGGGTGCGCTTCGCCGCGCAACTGACGGACCGCCTCGACGACCTTGGTGAGGCCGCCGCGATTGGCCGGATGGTTGTTGCAGAGCCCGCCGCCGTCGGTGTTGAACGGCAGTTTGCCGACGCCGGAAATCAGGTTGCCGTCGGAGACGAAGGCGCCGCCCTTGCCTTTTTCGCAGAAGCCGAGATCCTCAAGCTGCATCAACACGGTGATGGTGAAGCTGTCATAGATCGAGGCGTATTTCATGTCCGAGGGTTTGACCTTGGCCTCATCGAACGCGGTCTTGCCGGAGCGGACCGCACCTGAATAGGTAAGGTCGATCTTGCCGCCCATCTGGGTTTTCGGCGACTCGCCGACGCCCAGAACCTTGACCAGCGGCCGCTTCAGGGATTTGGCGATTTCCGGCGAGGTGACGATAATCGCGCCGCCGCCGTCGCTGATCACGCAGCAGTCGAGCCGGTGCAGAGGGTCGGAGATCATCGGCGAGTTCACCACGTCCTCGACCGTCACCACATCGCGCAGCATCGCGTGCTCGTTATGCTGGGCATGGTGTGAAGCGGCGACCTTGATCCAGGCGAGCTGTTCGCTGGTGGTGCCGTATTGGTACATATGGCGCATCGCGCACATGGCGTACATGTTCACCACGGTCGGACCGAACGGAAACTCGAAGGCGACATCCGGCGAGGTGCTGCCGTAGTTGCGGGGCGCGGTGCCCGTCGCCATGCCTTCGGCCCTGGGGCGGCCGGCCAGCGTGATCAGCGCCACCGAGCACTTGCCCATGGCGATCGCCTCGGCGGCGTGGCCGACATGAATCACGTAGGACGATCCGCCGCTCTCGGTGGTGTCCATATGGCGCAGATTGAGGCCCATATAGTCGACCATCGACAGGGCGCCGAGGCCAGGAACGTCACCGGCGCAGAAATAGCCGTCGACGTCGTCCTTGCTGAGGCCCGCATCGGCAAGCGCGCCAAGCGCGGACTCGGCGTGCAGTTGGGCCAGCGATTTATCCACCGCCTTGCGCGTGGGATGTTCATACACCCCGGCGATATAGGCTTTTCCGTTAATGCTCATGGATTGAAGCGCTCCTCCTGTGGGGTGTCCGTTCTACTACCCTGTTACCGGTTTGGGCCAGCCTTTGGCAGCAGGAAATCTCATCGGCGCTGATTTGCTGTCTCGCCAGATCTTTTCCGTCGCCCCAGCGGAAGCTGGGGCTTGTGGCAAGTTTGTTGAGCCCCAGCTTTCGCTAGGGCGACGGAAATTTGAAGCATTGAGCAGCCCTGAGATTTTTCCAGAACGCAGTGCGCTTTCGCGGGAACGGCGCAAAAACCATTGCCGGATCGATCCATCGGCTTCCCACCTGACGTCACCTCAAGTGTTCTCACAAGAACCCGGCCCAGAAAAGCAGCCGGTGTTTCTCCGGGAAGGTGATCACCTCTGACTCGGTCAGGGTTCCGTTCTCGGCGACCTTGAAGGCAACGAGGCTGAGCGGTGCCTCGCGCACGCTGCCGTCCTTGGCGACTTTCGGTGAGGCCTCCGAATTCGCCGCGACAAGCATGCGGCCCGAGGGATCGATCGAGAAAGTGCGCGGCAGGTGGCCGTGGGTCGGCGCGTGCTGGATCGGTGTCGGCTTGCCTGTCTTTGGGTCGACGGAGAAGACCGCGATGTTGTCCTCGCCCTCGGGAGCGGCGGGGCCGAGATCGCTATCCACTCTCCCATAGGCCCGGTTAGAGACATAGACCACATGGCCCCGGGGGTGGAAATGGATGCCCGACATGGCCTGGCGCGCGGGGCCGTTGTTGGGGCCGGCAAGGGTGGAGATCCGATGCAGGGCCTCCGGGCGGACCGAGCCGTCCTCGAGCTCAAAGACATGCAGCTCGCTCTGCCGCTCGATTCCGAGAAACAGCCAGGGCTTGGTCGGATGGAAATCAAGATGCCGCGCGCCAAAGCCGAAGCCACCGTTGGGTTCGATCGAGGCGTGCGGGGAGAGCACGCCGTCCTCGTAGCCATAGACCTTGAGCGCTCCCGGCTGTTCGGGCTTGCCGTCCTCGGCGTCGTAGCCTCGGCAGACAAGGATGGCGGCGCGTCCATCGGGGGTGACCCGGACCTGATGGCCGAAAATGCCGACATCGATGTCCTTGGATTGCGGGACCGCTTCGCCAATCGTCCCGTCTATCGCGATGGCATGAACCGTGACGCCGCTTGGATTGTTGTAGGCGACCAGCAGATGGGTATTCCGCTTGTCGAGCGAGAGATGCAGGGGCCGCCAGGGAAGATCCCGGGCTGGCCCGAAGGACGAAATCTGACCGGTCTTCTCGTCGATCTTGCAGGAGACGATCTGGTTCTTGTCCCCCTTGCGTCCCGGACCGCCATTGCTGATCGCGACATAGAAGACCGGAAGGGTTGGATGCCGCCACGCGTACTGGATGTCGAGCGGAAGGGTCAGCGATTGCTTGGCCGTCAGGGTCGCGTTCTCGAGATCCGCTTCATATCGGGTCAAGACCGGGCCGATCGAGGCATAGAACGGGGCCGTCGTGCTGGTGGAAGAGGAAGAGGCCACGGGGCTTTCTCCTGGTCGCTATGGGTTGGCTCGTTGCGCTTATCGTCGGATGCAGGGGCCTGAATGGCAAGCCATCCACGATCACCGACATGTTTAGAGCCGATCGCAAGGCTGTTTGCCGCTTGAAGTCGTGCGGAGGCGCGTGCAACGCTCGTTGGCATATGGGGATAACAACGTCACCTGGGAGATAACCATGCGCACCGGATTTTTCTCGATGCCTTCCCATCCGCCGGAGCGGGATCTGCGCGAAGGCTATGAATTCGATCTGCAGAACATCCGCTGGGCCGACGAATTGGGCTTCGAGGAAGGATGGATCGGCGAGCATCACACCGCGCCATGGGAGCCGCACGGTGCGCCTGATTTCGCGGTGGTCGAGGGCTTCCGGCAGACCAAGAACATCCGCCTCGGTCCGGGCGGTTTCCTGCTGCCGTATCACAACCCGGCGGAACTCGCGAGCCGGCTCGCCCAGATGGATCATCTGGGGCAGGGGCGTCTCAACTTCGGCGTAGCGGCGAGCGGATTGCCGTCCGACTGGGCCATGTTCAATGTCGACGGGATGTCCGGTCAGAACCGCGAGATGACGCGGGAGGCGCTGGAGATCATCCTACGCCTGTGGAGCGACGAGGAAGAGTTCGATCACAAGGGGAAGTACTGGCATATCAGCAAACCGGGCGAGATGTTCGGGTTCCTGAAGCCGCATCTCTACCCGGTGCAGAAACCGCATCCGCCGATCGGCGTCGCCGGTCTTTCCAAGGGGTCGGATACGCTTAAGCTCGCGGGAGAGAAGGGCTATATCCCGATGAGCCTCAATCTCAACCCCGCCTATGTCGGCAGCCACTGGGAGGCGGTCGAAGAAGGCGCGCGGCGCGGCGGGCGCACGGCTCATCGCGGCGACTGGCGCGTGGTGAGAGAAACGTTCGTCGCCGAAACCGATGCCGAGGCCTGGAAGCTCGCTGTCGAAGGGCCGATGGGCCGGATGATGACCGAGTATTTCCTACCGCTCCTGGCGAATTTCGGCTTCCTCGAGTTCCTGAAGCACGATCCTTCGGTGCCCGACAGCGACGTCACGGCGGAGTATTGCGCCAAGCACAACTGGCTGGTGGGCTCGCCGTCGACCGTGGCCGAAAAGATCGAGGCGGTGTACGAGGATGTCGGCGGTTTCGGTAGCCTGTTGGTGTTCTGCTTCGACTACGCGGACCAGCCGGAGGCCTGGCACACCTCGCTTGGGTTGCTGGCCAAGGAGGTCATGCCGAAAATTGAGCATCTGAAACCCGCCCCGTCGAGTGCTGCGGCGGAGTAGGAAGACCGGCCGGATGTGATCAGCGAACGCTCGCGAAAGCGGCGTTCGCTGTGGTCGGTGCTAGCAGTATGCGGGGTCATGATTGCGCCGTGGGAAGTTCGATCCAGAACGTGCTTCCCCGGCCGAGCTCGCTGTTAAGACCAATTTCACCGCCCATCGCCTCGATCAGCCGTTTGGCGATCGTGAGGCCAATGCCGGTTCCCTCGATTGCTCCGGCCTTCTCATGAAGCCGTTCGAAAGGTTGAAATATCTGTTTCGCCTCCTCAGGGGCGATGCCGCGTCCCGTGTCGGACACAGCGATTCTGACGGTGCCCGGCGCGCTGGCCTCGCGGCGGACAGATACCGATCCTCCTGCGCGGTTGTATTTCACCGCATTCTGCAGAAGGTTGAGCATCACCTGCTGGAGACGCGAGGGATCTCCGAGGGCCTTGGCGCCGTGCAAGCCCTCGGCCTGGAAATCCAGCGTCAGATCGTTCTGACTCAGCATTGGCGTGACCAGTTGAACGCAGTCGGCAACCACTGGGCCGAGATCGAACGTCAGACGATCGAGCGTCACGTGACCGTCCTGGATTAGGGTGAGGTCAAGCACGTCATTGATCAGCGAAAGCAGAATCTGGCCGCTGGTCAGGATCATCTGCACGTACTGTGATTGTTCCGCGTCCAGCTCCCGCGTTGTGTCGCCGGCGAGAAGCTGAGCGAAGCCGAGGACGCTATTGAGCGGCGTGCGCAACTCATGGCTCATGGATGACAGGAAATCGCTTTTTGCCCGATCGGCCCGCTCCGCCCTCTCCTTGGCGGTGATCAGTTCAGTTTGGGCGTTCTGTAGGTTGGTAAGGTCGTCGATCCAGAACAGAAACTCGTCCTCGTCCTGCGGCGATGTCCTGGCGGAGACCATGCAAAAAACGTCCGAACCGTCGGCCTTGCGCAAGTTGGCGATTTTTTGTGCCGAGCCTTGCTGTTGAAGCGTCGCGAGCAGGTCCACTCGTTCATCGGGGTCGCGCCAGAACGAGCCGAGGGAATTCAGGTTCAGGTCTTCCAGGGTGGTCCCCAGGATTTCCAGAAGCTTGGTATTCGCGAAGGTGACCGTGTCGGTTCCGCGCCGGTAGACGCCGGCCCCGATGAGGCTGGACTCGAATATCTCCCTCGTCGCCCGCTCGCTGTTTGCGATCCTGTGCCGATTTTCCAACTCCTTGGTCATGTCGACGGCGATGGTGCCGATGTTCTCAACCTCGCCGGTACCGCCGCGGATCGGAAACTTGATCAGGCGTAAGACGGATTGGCCGACCGCGACCAGATATTCCTGGTCCACACCGACCGGCTGTCCCGTCTCGAGGACCCGGAGATCGGCAGCTTCGATGGAGGCTGCCGATTCCGGAGTAAGAAGTTCGCCGAGGGTCTTCTTGCTGTGCTCCTTGGGGGCGTGGCGCAGAGCTTCGACACCGCCGGCGGTGAACATCAGGTACCGACCGGATCGGCTCTTGACGGAGAAAGCGTAGGGTGCGTTTTCCAGAAGCGACGTAATGATGGACTGCGTTTCCAGGAGTGCTGATTCCGACGCCTTGCGCTCGGATATATCGATGATCGAATGCAGGACCGCCGGCATGCCTTCCCAGGAAACCGGCGCCCCATCGGTTTCCAGCCAGATCCGGTTCCCGTTCTTGCGGATGCCGCGATATTCGATGCGGCTTTTCGTGATCGGCCCTTCGGTCAATGATGTCCTAAGGTCCTGAACCAGTTGCAGGTCGCGGGCGTCGACCAGTTCGGAACTCTGCAGGTCAAGAAGTTCTCCCGGCTCATAGCCGTGCAGCGTCGCGAACGCGCGGTTGAGAAAAACATAACGCCCCGCCTGGAAAACCGCGAGACCAACATGCGAGTATTCCGCCAGGGTGCGGAACTTGGCGTCGCTGGCGAGGAGTTCCCTCGTGCGTTTTTCCACCAAGGTTTCCAGCGAGCTCTTGCTGTCCACCAGGTGCGCTTCAATCGACTTTTGGTCGGTGATTTCCTGGGCGATGACGAGCACTTCGGGCACCGACCCATCGGGTTCGCGAACCGGAACGCAGACCTGCCGGCACCAGCGAACCGTTCCGTCCTCGGCCAACACCCGGTGCTCGACCTCGATCTGATTGCCCGCGCGCAAGGCCTTGTCCGCGTTGTCCGTCAGATGCAGATCGTCGGGATGCATTGTGCACCAGTTCATGACGGCTACTTCGTCGTCTCCGCCGGTCTGTCGCTCCGGGCCAAGCAATTGGATGTATTCCATGGACCGGTGAGTGAAGGTCTGATCCCTAACGGACCAGGTGGCGTGGCCGATGCCGGCCCTTCTGACCGCCAGGTCGAGGCGATGCTGATTCTGGAGACGTTCTTGGTCCGTCGTTTCTGGTTGGCGGCGAGGTTCGACAGTCTTCAAGACCAGAAGAAACGCCGGTTCTTCGTTATGGATCACGCGTGAGGCGGATACCGTCACAGCGACCTGATCGCCATCGCTCCAACGGAAATGCGTGACGAAATCATCGATTCTGCCTTCCGTTCCAACGCTTTGGATGAATGCGGCACGTTCTTCCGGGCCATTCCATATGACTGGAGCGGCCCTGCCGGAAACCTCATCACGTTCTAGGTCAAACTGGTGCAGTGCCGGGTTGTTGATGCACAGGAGTAGCCCGTCCCGCTCCCTTACCACGGCAGCGGGAACCGGAAGATCCTCGACGAACCTCTCGTAGGAGAGGGGTGCGGTCTTCGCCATGGCCCAAATCCCCCGGCCCGCCAACTTGAGTGGCGTTTGGGTGATCTTTCTCGTGTCTGTTGAACGAGGTTTAGGCTACTCCACCAAGAACTGACTCTTTTAGTGAGCCAATGGTGATTAGTCTGCTGTGGTTTATACGTACTCGAACCGAAATTACTGCCAAAGTACTCGTGCAGTTTTAAAAATTATGCTAAAATGTTAATTAAAAATTAATATTATACGTCCAATTCTTCCACGAAGCGGGCGTTCTCCTGAATGTAAGCGAAGCGCAGCTCGGGCTTTTTCCCCATCAGGGTTTCGACCGTGCTGTCCAGGTGCTTGCGTTCCGCGGCCTGTTCCGGATCAAGCGCGATGCCCTTTCCGCCGGGCGGCACGCGCACTTTCAGCAGCGCGCGCTTATCGGGGTCCATGGTGGTGGCCTTTAGCTGGGCCGGCGGCATTTCGCCCAGGCCCTTGAAGCGGCTGATCTCGATCTTGCCGCGCCCGGTAAACTCCTCGGCGATGAGCTCGTCCTTGTGGGCGTCGTCGCGGGCATAAAGCGTCTTGCCGCCCTGGGTGATCCGGTAGAGCGGGGGCAGCGCCAGATAGAGATGCCCGTTTTCCACCAGCTTCGGCAGTTCCCGGTAGAAATAGGTCATCAACAGCGAGGCGATATGGGCGCCGTCCACGTCGGCATCGGTCATGATGATGACCTTCTCGTAGCGTAGCGCCGCCTCGTCATAACGCTCGCCCGATCCGCAACCGAGCGCCTGGACCAGATCATTGAGTTCCTGGTTGCCGCGCAGTTTCTCGCTCGACGCGCTGGCGACATTGAGGATTTTGCCGCGCAAGGGCAGGATCGCCTGGAAGGCCCGGTCGCGGGCCTGTTTGGCCGAGCCGCCCGCCGAATCGCCCTCGACGAGAAAGATTTCGGTTCCATCGGCGTCGCCGCGGCTGCAATCCGTTAGTTTTCCAGGCAGGCGCAGCTTGCGGGTGGCGGATTTGCGGCTGACTTCCTTTTGCTGGCGCCGCTTGAGGCGGTCTTCCGCCCGCTCGACGATGCTCTCGACCAGGGCATTGGCAAGGTCCGGATTGCCGGACAGCCAGTGGTCGAAATGGTCCTTAACCGCTTGGTCCACCAGCTTGATGGCCGACGGGCTGACCAGACGTTCCTTGGTCTGGCCCTGGAATTGCGGGTCGCGCACAAAGACCGAGAGCATGACGCAGGCGCCCGACATCACATCGTCCGCGGTTGCCTGGGCGATCCGCTTGGCACCGCCGGTCAGTTCGCCATAGGCGCGGATGCCTTTCAGCAATGCGGTCCTCAATCCCTGCTCGTGGGTGCCGCCATTGCTGGTCGGAATGGTGTTGCAATACGCGTTGAGAAACCCGTCGTCCCGGTCGTCAGGCCAGGCGATGGCCCATTCCACCCGCTCGCCGCCGCTCGCCTCGACATCGCCTGAAAAGGCCCTGTCGCCAATCGTCGCCCGCTCGCCGAGCGCGCTGGACAGAAAATCCGCGAGCCCGCCGGGATAGTGCAGGACCGCCGATTCCGGCGTCTGATCGCCGCTCTTGAGAAGTTCGGGATCGCAGGACCAGCGGATCTCCACTCCTTTGAACAGATAGGCCTTGGAGCGGGCGAGGCGGTACAGGCTCGCCGGGCGAAACCGTGGCGCGTCTCCGAAAATTTCCGTGTCCGGCCGAAACCGGACGGTGGTGCCGCGCCGATTGTTCACCGCACCGGCTTTCTTGAGCGGGCCGAGCGGCGTGCCCCGTTCGAAGGCCTGGGTATAGAGCTGCTTGTCCCTCGCGACCTCGACCTCAAGCATGGATGACAGGGCGTTCACCACGGAAATGCCGACACCATGCAGGCCGCCCGACGTGCTGTAGACCTTGTCGGAAAACTTGCCGCCCGCATGCAGCGTCGTGAGGATTACCTCCAAGGCGGACTTGTCCTTGAACTTCGGGTGCGGGTCGACGGGAATACCCCGGCCGTTGTCCCGGATGGTCACGGTCATGTCGCCGGACAGCTCGATTTCGATCCGGCTGGCGTGCCCGGCGACGGCCTCATCCATGGAATTGTCGAGCACTTCGGCAACCAGATGATGCATCGCGCGCTCATCGGTGCCGCCGATATACATGCCAGGGCGCCGGCGGACCGGCTCAAGCCCCTCCAGGACCTCGATATCCTTGGCTGAATAATCGTCCGTTGCCCGCGCCGCGCCGCTTTGGAAAAGATCCGCCATGCCGTCGTGTTTCCGGTGTTAGACTAGTGCTTGGCTGGCCCGGCATTTCCGCCGATGCTGTGTGCCTTGCCGATGGACATTACAATATATTGTGTCCTGTACCAAATGCGAGAGGCAACTTGACGAGGATCGAGGCAATGGCCGAACCGGATCGGCAGCCGAAAGGTGACCTGCAGGTGCGGACCGTCGCGATGCCGGCCGACGCGAACCCGAACGGTGATATCTTCGGCGGCTGGGTGCTGAGCCAGATGGACATCGCCGGAGGAACCGCCGCCGGCCAACGGGCCAACGGCCGCGTGGCGACCGTCGCCGTCGATGCGATGACGTTCCATAAGCCGGTGCGGATCGGCGATATTCTCTGCTGCTATGCATCGCTGGAGCGGATTGGGCGGACGTCGCTTGCCTACAAGATCGAGGCTTGGGCCGTCGCGGCCGGAGTCTATCGCGAGGAACGGGTGCTGGTTACCGAGGGGCTCTTCACCTTCGTTGCCATTGATGCTCAGGGACGGCCACGGCCGGTGGACGAAGGCCGATAGAGAAATCAGGACCCGCCTTTAGATGGGCGGCTGGTTCGAGGAGTGAGGTTATGATTGCGACCATGAGTGCTGCAAGGCCGGGCAGACGGCGCGGCCTTGTCCGGATGGCGGCCGGATTGATGCTGGCCGCCGCCATAGGCCTGCCGGGGACGGCTATCGCGGGCAAGGCCGATGTGGTCGGCGCGGAAGCGGTCCGCGATTCCGATGGCACCTTCCGCTTCAAGGTCACCGTGCGGCACGACGACCAGGGCTGGCATCACTATGCCAATGCCTGGGAGGTGGTCGCGCCGGACGGGACCGTCCTCGGAACCCGGGTGTTGCTGCACCCACACGAGAACGAGCAGCCCTTTACGCGGATTCTCGGTCAGGTATCGATACCCGAAAACATCGTGGAAGTGACTATCCGGGCGACGGATCTGAAGCACGGCGCGGGGGGTGAGGTGCTGAAAGTCAAGGTGCCGTGGTGAGCGAGCCGGTTTCTCTCGTCGACGAGGTGGGCGGCGATACCTACCCGATCGACGCGCCGCGCTGGTGTTCCGACAACCGAACCTCGTTGGCGGTATCGGCATTGCCGGGGATCACCCGCGACCGGATCGACCGGACGGCCCGGTCGCTCTGGCGCTACCGCGCGGCATTTCCGGTCGCCCTGACGGCGCCGGTCAGCTTGGGAGAGGGGTGCACGCCCCTGGTCAGGCGCAACTTCCGCGGCCATGAGGCACTGTTCAAGCTCGAATGGTTCGCCCCGTCCGGATCGTTCAAGGACCGGGGGGCCTCGGTGATGATCTCTCTGTTGCGGCAACAGGGGGTGCGTGAGATTGCGGAGGACAGTTCCGGCAACGGCGGCGCCGCGGTTGCCGCCTATGGAGCGGCGGCAGGGATGCGGGTGCATATCCTCGCCCCAGAAAGTACGTCACCCGCCAAGATTGCTCAGATCAGGGCCTATGGCGCCGAAATGCATCTGATCCCGGGACCGCGGGAAGCGACCGAAGCGGCGGCTCTCGAGATGTCCGAGCGGGTCTTCTACGCCAGCCACAATTGGCACCCTTTCTTTCTGCAGGGCACCAAGACCCTCGGCTACGAGCTTTGGGAGGATCTCGGCTTCAAGGCGCCGGACAATATCATCATCCCGACGGGGGCTGGCAGCAACGTGCTGGGCTGCGATCTGGCGTTTCGGGAGCTTCTGGCGGCGGGTGAAATCGATCGGTTGCCGCGTCTTTTCGTGGCTCAACCCGCGAATTGCGCTCCGATCGACGCGGCGTTCCGGGCCGGGGCGGAGGGGCAGGTCGAGACTGAGTTCGCCCCGACCATCGCGGAAGGCACGGCCATCAAGAAACCGCTGCGTATGAAAGCGCTGCTGGCGGCGATCCGCCGGTCGAATGGCGGGACGATCGCGATCCCGGAAGACGGCATCCGCGCCGCTGCCCGTGATCTTGCGCGCGGCGGCTTATTCGCCGAGCCGACCAGCGCCACCGCCGCCGCCGCTTTCGACGGGTTGATCCGTCGCGGCGACATCGCGCTTGGGGACGTCAGCGCCGTCATCCTGACGGGCGGGGGTCTAAAGGCGACGGGCTTCTATGAACGGGAACTTGCCGCGTCCGGCTGATCGCCGAATCCCAGAGGGTCGCGCCCGTCGAGGACGGTGAGAATCTGTTGCTGATAGCGGCGCCAGGCATCGGAACTTCCGCGCTGTATCCCCTGGCGAACCTGGCCGGCGCTGGCGGTTTTGACCGGGCGCCCGGAGCGATGAAACTCCAGGCATTGCGCATTCCATGAAAGGCCGCAGTACTCAAGGAGCCCCCTGGTGCCGGTTTCGGCCTCTTCGACGAAGGTTTCGTAGTGAAGGTCGAGAATGCTTCCGGGATAAAGCTCGGACCAGAAATTCATGAGATCTCGATAAAGTGCGTGAAATTCGGCGATATCGTCGAGGTCGTAGGCATAGCCATGAGCCCGGGCCGGGAAGTAGTGGCGGTAGAGCGACCAGGCGACGGCCCGCGGGTCGCGGACGAGGTTGACGATCCGGGCCTCCGGAAATGCCGTTCGGACTACGCCGATCCAGAGGAAGTTCGTGGGCATCTTGTCCGCGAGGACCGGTTTTCCAGACGCCAGGAGGCTCGCCTCGGCAAGGTACGCCTCCCGGATCGCCGAGAGATCCGCCCTCGAATAACTCGCGTTCGTGCCGTCTGGCAGGTGCCGGAAGGCGAGGCGGGACAGATCATCAAGTTCTCCCGCGCCATGGACCTGCGGGTGGCTCGCCAAAATTTGCTCAATGAGGGTGGTGCCCGACCGGGGCATTCCGACAACGAAGATCGGCCGCACCAAGTCTTTGCCCGATGGTGCCAGGGCAGGCGGTGCCTCGGTGTAGGCTTGCCTGATCCGCGCAGCCAGAGCTCGATGCTGGTCGATCCTGTATCCGAGAGAAGTCTTGCGGGCGGCGTTGCCGCGCCTGAAGTGCTCGAAAGCCGTATCGAGATCGCCGAAGTCGTCATGCGCCTTGCCCAAGGCGAAATGCAGGCGCGCCTGGTCGTCGAGATTGGCCCTGGCATCGGACAGGAGCGCGCGCAGGACCGTCAAATGCGGATCGTCGGCCTGGTAATGTTTCAAGTTGGAAAGCTGACGGTGGGTCTCCGCATCATCCGGGCGGATCGTGAGAGCACGCCGGTGACAGCTCTCGGCGGCTGTGTTGTCCGACAGCTCCTGAACCGCGATGCCAAGGTGGCGCCAGGCGGAGGGATGAGCAGGGTTGAGCGCCAATACCTGTCGGTAGGCAACTTTGTTCGAAAAGCGGCATCGCTCGGGCGCTCCGTTGATTGCGCCGATGAGGGAACCTTCGTGCCGTCGGAAAATCAACCGTCCTCGCGGCATCGCGTTCCCAAAGTGCTTCGCAATGCAAAACGGGCCGCCCCGACGATCGGAGCGGCCCGCCTTTATTGGGATGTCTGACGCGTGATCAGACCGAGTAGTACATTTTGAACTCGATCGGATGCGGCGCCATTTCGAAGGCCAGCACCTCTTCCATCTTGAGCTCGATATAGGCGTCGATCTGGTCGTCGTCGAACACGCCGCCAGCGGTCAGGAACGCACGATCCTTGTCGAGATTTTCCAGCGCCTCGCGGAGCGAGCCGCACACCGTCGGGATGTCCTTCAACTCTTCTGGCGGCAGATCGTACAGATCTTGTCCATCGGTCGCCCGGATGGATGCGGTTCTGGATGCCGTCAAGGCCGACATCAGCATCGCCGAGAAGGCGAGATACGGGTTGCTGGCCGCGTCCGGGAAGCGGACCTCGACGCGTTTGCCCTTCGGGCTGTTCACGTAGGGGATACGGCAGGAAGCCGACCGGTTACGCGAGGAATAGGCCAGCAGAACCGGCGCCTCGAAGCCCGGCACCAGCCGCTTGTAGCTGTTGGTGATCGAGTTGGTGAAAGGCGTTGATCGCGCGGGCGTGCTTCATGATGCCGCCGATATAGTAGAGGCACATGTCCGACAGGTCGGCATAGCCGGAGCCCGCGAACATGGGCTGTCCGTCCTTCCAGATCGACTGATGGCAATGCATGCCTGAGCCGTTGTCGCCGGCGATCGGCTTCGGCATGAAGGTTGCGGTCTTACCGTAGGACGCGGCGACCTGATGGACGACGTACTTGTAGATCTGCATGTCGTCAGCGGTCTTGACCAGGGTGCCGAATTTCATGCCGAGTTCGTGCTGGGACGGGGCGACCTCATGGTGATGCTTTTCGACATCGACACCCATCTCTTCCATGACGGAAAGCATCTCGCCGCGCAGATCCTGCTCGGAATCCACCGGCGGCACCGGGAAATAGCCGCCCTTGACGCCGGGGCGGTGGCCCGGATTGCCTTCCTCGTAGTGACGAGCCGTGTTGTAGGGGCCCTCGGTGCTGTCGACCTCGTAGTAGCCGCGGTTCATGCTGACATCGTACTTGACGTCGTCGAACACGAAGAACTCGGCCTCCGGGCCGAAGAACACGGTGTCGCCGATCCCGAGGCTCGCCATGTAGTTCACGGCTGCCTTGGCGGTGGAGCGCGGGTCGCGGTTGTATGGCTGGCCGGTGGACGGCTCCAGCACGTCGCAGAACAGGATCAGCGTCGACTGCGCGAAGAACGGATCGACCGTCGCGCGGGACAGGTCCGGCATCAACAACATATCGGACTCGTTGATCGCCTTCCAACCGGCGATCGAGGAGCCGTCGAACATAAAGCCCTCGACCAGTGAATCCTCGTCCACCGTGCTGACCGCCTGGGTCAGATGCTGCATCTTGCCGCGTGGGTCGGTGAAGCGGAGATCGACGTAGCGGATATCGTGCTCCTTAATCATCTCCATGATTGAACTGGCGTCGGACATTGTCTTCCTTCCTGACTGATGTGTGCTGTTTATCGTTGGTGGTTTGGTTCCAGGATCGGCTCGAAAGTTCAGCGTGCCGGTCCGGTTCTCGTCCGTCTTTCGCGTTACAGGGCTTCGGCGCCGGTTTCTCCGGTGCGTATACGGATGACTTCCTCCACGGTGGAAACGAAGATTTTTCCGTCGCCGATCCGTCCGGTATGGGCGGCCTGTTGGATCGCCTCGACCGCACGCTCGACCTGGTTGTCTTCCATGACCACCTCGATCTTCACCTTGGGCAGAAAATCGACCACGTATTCCGCGCCGCGATACAGCTCGGTATGGCCCTTTTGCCGACCAAAGCCCTTGGCTTCGGTCACGGTGATCCCTTGAATTCCGACTTCGTGAAGGCCTTCCTTCACCTCATCAAGCTTGAACGGCTTGATGATTGCTTCGACTTTCTTCATGTGCTTGCCGATCGTGAAATGTTGGCGTCCCGAGCGGACGCGCATAGATAGCATATGCCGTGCCAAAGCCTAGGCGGAATAATATCCTTTCGAATCAATAAACTAGAGATCCGAAAGCATGCCATGGCTCTAGCGGCGCGTAAAAAATAGGCACTTGCCTATGAAATGATCAACGTATTTGTCGCTTCTCTAGGCAAGGCACTCTCTGATCCGCCCAAGCGCCTTGCGGATATTCTCGGTGGAATTGGCATAGGAGAACCGAAGATACCCCTCGCCGTGCGCTCCGAAACTGGTACCGGAAATCACCGCCACTCCGGCCTCCTCGAGAAGCTTCTTCTGGAGGTCGCTTGAGCTCATGCCGGTGCCGGAAATGTTCGGAAAGGCGTAGAAGGCGCCGCCCGGCTCGATGCAGGTGAAACCGGCAATCTGGTTCAGCTCGGGCACGATCACGCGGCGGCGTTCATCGAATGCCTTGACCATCGCCGCCGGTTCGTCCTGGGGCCCTTCGAGCGCTGCGATTCCGGCGAATTGCGCAGAAGCGTTGACGCAGGAATGGACGTTGACGCACAGCTTCTCGGCATGCCCGACAACGTCCTTTGGCCAGACGCTGTAGCCGAGCCGCCAGCCGGTCATCGCATAGGTCTTGGACCAGCCGTCGAGAATGATCAGCCGGTCCCTGATCTCCGGATAGTTCAGCAGGCTGACATGCTCGCGTCCGTCATAGAGCATCTGGCCGTAGATCTCGTCGCTCATCACCGCGACATCGGGCCATTTCGCGAGACCGGCGACCAGCTTGTCGACCTCAGCCTTGGGCACCACGCCTCCGGTCGGATTGGCGGGGCTGTTCAGAATGATCAGCCGGGTACGGGCGTTGATTTTCGAGAGCACGTCCTCGGCGGAGAAGGCGAAACCGTTGCTCTCCAAGAGCGGAATCGGCACCGCCTTGGCGCCGGAAAACCGGATTGCGGACTCATAGATCGGAAAGCCCGGATTTGGGTAGAGAATCTCCGTGCCCGGCTCGCCGTACAGCATCATCGCCAGGAACATCGTCACCTTGCCGCCCGGCACGATCAGGATATTGCCCGGATCAACCTCGGCCCCGAGCCGGCGGTGCAGGTCCGCCGCGACGGCCTCACGAAGCTGTGGGATGCCGTTGGCGGGGGTGTAGCCGTGGTGCCCGTCCTTGAGCGCCTTCACCGCCGCCTCGACGATATGCGCCGGGGTTTTGAAGTCGGGCTGACCGATCCCGAGATTGATGATGTCGCGGCCCTGCGCGGCGAGCTGATTGGCCCGGGCCAGAACCTCGAAGGCGGTTTCGGTCCCCAGATGATTCATCCGGTCGGCGAGCGTTGACATCGTCCCATCCTCTGCTTGGCGCGGCGCCGGTGGCCGCGAAGGGCCGCACCATATGGCCAAAAGCCGGCGACCGGAAGAGGCAGCGCGGGAGCGGCGTCTATTTGATCAAGGTTAGCGTATGGAAGATGACCGCCGCGAGAACCGCCGCCGCCGGGACCGTGATCACCCACGCCGCCACGATGGTCAGGAAATGCGAGCGCCGGACCAGCTTGCGCTGGCGGATCTCCTCCGGCCCCTTGGGAACCGGATAGAGATTTCCCGACCGGTTGACCATGCCGATCCGTCTGAGGCTGCGCGAGGTGTAGTACTCGCGGAAGAAGCCGACGCCGAACACCGCGCCGACCGCGATATGGGTGGAGCTTACCGGCAGGCCGAGCCAGGACGCGACGATCACCGTGATGGCCGCCGACAGGGCGACGCAATAGGCCCGCATCGGGTTCATCTTGGTGATCTGATCGCCGACCATGCGCACCAGCTTGGGACCGTAGAGGAACAGCCCGAGGCTGATGCCGAAAGCGCCAATCACCATGATCCAGGCGGGAACCGCGACCTTGGCGGCGATGTCATGATACTGGGCGCTGTGCAGGATCGCGGCCAGCGGTCCGATCGCGTTCGCCACGTCGTTTGCGCCATGGGCAAAGGACAACAGGGCAGCGGAGCAGATCAGCGGAATGCGGAACAGCTGGCGAAGCGACCGGTTCCGGTTCTCCATTCCCTCGGATTGGCGCCTGATCAGCGGGTGCATGACCGCCCATGTCCCGGCGAAAAAGCAGGCGCCGATCGCGGCGACCGAAAAGGTGTTGGGTTTCCAGAGTTGTTTCAGGCCCTTGATGGAGAGATAGCAGGCGAAAGCGCCAGCCATGATCGCGATCAGCAGGGGAACCCAGCGGCGCGCCGCCGCGATCTTGTCGTCGCGGTAGATGATGTTGGCCTTGATGAAGAACAGGAACAGCGCAGCGATCACGCCGCCGAGCAGCGGTGAGACCACCCAGCTGGCGGCAATGGCACCCATGGTCTTCCAATTCACCAGCGCGAAGCCGACCGCCGCGATGCCGCCCCCCATGACCCCGCCGACAACGGCATGGGTCGTCGATACCGGCGCGCCGATGATCGTGGCGAGATTGACCCAGAGTGCTGCCGAGATCAGCGCCGCGATCATCGCCCGGATAAAGATGTCGCTGTCAGGCACCTTGGCCGGGTCGATGATCCCCTTGGAGATCGTCGAGACGACGTCGCCGCCGGCGATCAGGGCGCCGGCGCTCTCGAATATGGCGGCGATGATCAGTGCCGTCAGCAACGTCATCGCCCGCGAGCCGACCGCCGGGCCGACATTGTTCGCCACATCGTTGGCGCCGATATTGAGTGCCATATAGCCGCCGAGGATCGCGGCAAAGATGATCAGCGCCGTGTTGGCCTCGATGCCAGCCTGGACCCCCGCCAAAACTCCGGCCGCGCCGAGGAACAGGATCGCCAGTCCATGGGTAACGAACCTGCCGGAAAGGGCACGGGTGGCCGCTTCGACGTGGATGAGTTTCGATAGGTCCTTGTCGAGGGTCGGTTTCGATGGCGCCATCTATTCAGGTATCCCGGCGGTTGGGTTGGTGATAGGTGGCCAAGCGGCCCACAAGGTCCGGCACATCCGAAAGAGCGTCGAGAAACTCGTGGAGCTCCTCCTGGCGAACGAGGCTCGCCGCGGATTCCACATCGCACCATCGCTGCTTCCGCTCGGCCTTCTCTGGCCAGTCGAGACGCTGTTCGGTGACGAGCAGCGGGTAGATGAAGACCCGGCAGGGCACGCGGTAGCCGTGGCCGGTACGCTTCTCGTAGGTATAGTCGCCAAGGACGCTGCGCCCGATTTCTCCGACCAGACCGGCCTCTTCCATGGCTTCGCGCGCGGCGGACATGGTGTAGGACATGCCTTCTATCGGCCATCCCCGTGGCAACAGCCAGACGCCGCGCCGTCTTGAGGTGACCAGCAGGATTTCCACGCGCCGGCCGATCACCACATAGGGAAGGGCGGCGACCTGCGTCAGGGTTTTCGCGCTTCGAAACACGGTTGGCCACGCCTCGGGGATGTTTTTGAAGGTCTCGATGATGATGCCTGGAAGCAAGTCCTTATGCGCGAACCGGTGGATTGAGGGAAGTGTCGGGTCGGGTGACAATTTCATTACGAATTGATTACAGATTCGCTCGGGATCGGCAACCGCGACGGAATCCGGTCGCGCCGAACCTGCGTTTTGCGCACTTGAGCGCCGATGACAGTTCAACTAATCCGTAGTCAGAACTGTCGGAGGGGTGGATGAAGTCGGCGAATTCGGTGCTCGGTTCATACGGCACAACGGTTTTCGAGGTCATGTCGCGCCTCGCGATCGAAACCGGTTCGATCAATCTCGGCCAGGGTTTCCCTGATGATCGGGGCCCTGACCCGGTGTTGGAACGGGCCGCTGGGTTCCTTTACGACCCGCCGAACCAATATCCTCCGATGATGGGCGTGCCGGAACTGCGCCAGGCGGTGGCCGCCCACGGCAAGCGGTTCTACGACCTCGATATCGACTGGCAGACCGAGACGATGGTTTCCACCGGTGCGACTGAGGGGCTCGCCGCGTGCTTCTTCGGCCTGATCGAGCCGGGTGACGAGGTGGTGCTGATCGAGCCGCTGTACGACTGCTACCTGCCGATCATCCGGCGGGCGGGGGGCATTCCCAAGCTGGTGACGATCCGGCCTCCGGACTGGTCGCTCGACCTCGCCGCCCTGCGCGCCGCGTTCTCGGAAAAGACCAAGTTGCTGGTGATCAACACGCCGCAGAACCCGGCCTCGAAGGTCTATACCCGCGCCGAGCTGGAAGCGATTGCCGGCCTCGTGAAGGAGTTCGACGCGATCGCGGTCTGCGATGAGGTGTACGAGCACATGGCCTTCGACGGCCGCGAGCATATTCCGCTGATGACCCTGCCGGGGATGCGCGAGCGGACGATCCGCATCGGATCCGCCGGCAAGACCTTTTCGCTGACCGGCTGGAAGGTCGGCTATCTGACCGGGCCAGAGACCCTGATGCGGGCGGTCTCCAAGGCCCATCAGTTTCTGGTCTTCACCACCGCGCCCAATCTGCAGCGCGCGGTGGCGTTCGGGCTTGGCCAGGACGACGGCTATTTCCAAGGCCTGAACGGTTCGATGCGGGCCAAGCGCGACCGGCTGAGCGAGGCGCTCGACAAGATTCCCGGGTTTGAGCCGGCACCCTGCCAGGGCACGTATTTCCTCTTCGTGAATATCGCGGGCACCGGCTTCGACGGCTCCGATGTCGATTTCTGCCTTTACATCACCACCGAGGCGGGGGTGACGGCGGTGCCGGTGAGCGCGTTCTATCAGAAGGGCGGGCCTGAAAACTTCATCCGATTCTGTTTCGCGAAACGCGATGAGGTTCTGGACGAGGCGGCGGCCAAACTGGCCGCCCATTTCGGTTGACGGCGCCCACGGCGTCGAGTACCTAGTGCGGCCTTCGGTGGCGGGTGTAGCTCAGTTGGTTAGAGCGCCAGATTGTGATTCTGGAAGTCGTGGGTTCAAATCCCATCACTCGCCCCATTTTCCCGATGGCATTGCCAAGCTTTGTGACTAAGCGGCTTCGGCTCATCCCGCAAATAGCAAAAACCTGAGGCATTTCTGGCCATGCTATCCGTCATTGTCGCGGTGCTTTTTCGCGCGTGCTCAACTTAACATGCGTCGCGTGGATCGCGCCGGCCAGCCGGCCGATAATCCAACACAACTGAAGCGCCACCAACCCGGAGAGACTAGGGTATGGTGACTTGGGGCTTAGGGCTTCTGAGCACGCGAAACCATCGCAGCAGCTCGGGACACGTGGAGGTACGGCATGCCTAAAAAAACCGCTGGAAGGATCCTGTATGAGACTCTGAAAGCGCAGGGCGTTGCGTGCCTGTTCGGCATGGAAGATCCGATCCATGTCTTTCACGCCGTGGACCGCGCCGCAACGCGTATTGTGACGGTCCGTGACGAGAAACATGGCGCCATCATGGCTCATGCCTATGCGCAAGTGACCGGTCGGCCAGGCGTGTGCGCCGCGACGTTCGGCCCGGGCGCCTCAAACTTGGTGACGGGTCTGCTGGAAGCCAAGCAATCTTCGGTGCCCGTGATCGCCTTGGTTCAGGATCACCCCCTGCAGTTGAAGGATAAACACGCGGGCAGCGCGTTGGACCACAAAACGGCCTTGGAACCCTTCGTAAAGGCGGTGATACGCATCGACTTCCCGGAGCAAGTCGCGGAGCTGACGCGGCGGGCTTTCAGGCTTGCGGTGACCGGCCGGCCGGGACCAGTGGCTCTGATTTGCCCGACCGATGTCATGGCGGCGCCCTGTGAAATAGAGCCGGAGGGTGATCCTGCCTACAGTTCTTTCCCTGCGAACCGTGTCCGCGCGAGCGTGGAGTCGATCGAACAGGCGTCTCGCATCCTGGCATCGGCGGGTCGGCCCGTTATCGTCGCCGGCGGCGGGTCGGTGATATCTGGCGCTTTCGAGGAAGTTGTTCAGCTCGCTGAAAGATTTGCCGCGCCCGTCGTGACGACGATGACCGGTAAGGGCGCGATCGCGGAATCGCATCCCCTCTCGGGTGGTGTTTTGGGCAGTTCAACCGGTGGAAAGCTGGGGCGGGGCCAGATCGCAAACCAATTGCTGGCCGAGGCGGACGTTGTTTTCATCCTCGGGTCTCGCACTGGTCAGATTTGCTACAGCAATTGGACGTTGCCGAAGGCCGGGGTAACCGTGATGCATCTCGACATCGACCCGGAGGAGATCGGCCGTAATTTCAAAACCGATGTCCCGATGGTCGGGGACGTACGTGACAGCCTTCGCGATCTTCTCAGATATGCCGCCGCGCAAGGTCTGAAATCCGAGGGACGGCCGGATAATGGCGCTCGAATTGCGATGATGATGGAGGATTGGCGGCGCGACCTGCACCCTGCGGCGCACTCCGATCAGACACCCATCCGGCCAGAGCGCGTCTTTGAAGAAATCAATCGTTGCCTCAACCGGTCTTCTTTACTGGTCACCGACGCGAGCTACGTCACGGGATGGGCGATGAGTCAGCTTGATGTACCGGCAAGCGGCCGTTTCATCCTTTCGCCGCGAGGGACGGCCGGAATTGGCTGGAGCCTACCGGCGGGTATCGGCGCCAAACTCGGAGACCCTGGCCGTAACGTCATTTGCGTTACCGGGGACGGTGGCTTCGGGTACGTCATGAATGAACTCGAAACCGCCGCGCGTTATGCGGTCAATCTTCTGGTGGTCGTTTTCAACAACTCCACCTTGGCGTTTCAGCGCCACTGGGAAGAGTTGGCTATGGGGACATATCAGGAGTGCGACTTCCTCGATGTCGACTACTCGGAAGTCGCGCGCGCCCTGAAATGCGGCGGCGAGAGTGTGACGGACCCCTCAGCCTTATCCGACGCAATTGCCCGCGGATTGGCCTATGAGGGTCCTTACCTTCTGAATGTCGTCGTTGATCCGGAAGCGGCGGCACCAATCGTCGGATTTGACAAACCGATCCCGTCTGGAGCGAGCCATTAATCCTTGGCAAGGGATCTGCGATCTTTCGGATATCAAATCGGCGCGGTTCTTCACCCATTCGATAGGTTTGATTCTAAGCTCATCCGGCCAACATAAGATCTAGGCCAGTTGCCCGTGCTTCGGACGCGAGATCAGGCGAAGGGATGTCCCCATGCGGTTGCCCGACAAAGACGCATTGCTGACCGTCCGCGAGATGTCACGGGCCGATGCTCTGACGATCGAGGGCGGGATCCCGGGGATTGACTTGATGGAGGCGGCGGGGCGCGGGGCTGCGCGGTGTATCCAGCGCCGCTATGCTCCTGTGCCGGTGACGGTTCTCTGCGGTCCGGGCATGAACGGCGGGGATGGGTTCGTCGTGGCGCGGGTTCTGGCCGAGGCGGGATGGCCGGTGCGGCTCGGACTGCTCGGCGAGGTCGGGAAGCTGAGTGGGGATGCCGCCCTGGCGGCGGGTGCTTGGCCGGGGGAGGTCGAGCAAGCATCGCCGGCCATGCTGGACGGTGCGGGTCTGGTGGTCGACGCGCTTTTCGGCGCCGGCCTCAACCGGGATCTTTCAGGAACCGCGCTTGAGATCGTCGAGGCGCTCGGCCGGGTCGTGGCGGACGGGAAAACCAAAGCCGTCGCCATCGATGTTCCGAGCGGCGTCGACGGCGATACTGGCAAAGTGCGCGGTGCCGCCGCGCCCGCCGATATGACCGTCACTTTCTTCCGCGCCAAGCCGGGTCATCTCCTGCTTCCGGGCCGTCGTTTGGCCGGGGCCCTGAGGGTCATTGATATCGGCATTTCCGAGCAGGTTCTGGATGTCATCGGGCCAAGGCAAGGCCGGAACTCTCCAGCGTCCTGGGCGGCGCGGTTGCCGCGTCCGGGTCTCGACGATCACAAGTACCGCCGTGGCCACGCGGTGATCGCCGCCGGGGCCGTGATGACCGGCGCGGCGCGTCTGGCGGCGGCGGCGGCGCGCCGGGTGGGCGCCGGTCTGCTGACCATCGCCGCGCCGGCCGGGACGGGTGACCTTTATCGCGGTTCGGCGGCCGGGTGCCTGGTCGCCGATTGCCACGGTCCGGCGGATTTCGAGGCCGCCGTCGCCGATCCCCGGCGCAACGCGATCCTCGCCGGGCCTGGGCAAGGGCTCGGTCCCGAAACCCGTGAGCGGGCCGAGACCGCCTTGACGAGCGGCAAATCCGTTGTTTTGGACGCCGACGCGCTGACGCTGTTCGCCGGTGAGGCCGATGCCATGGCGAAGCGGCCGGGCGGAGCGCTGGTGATCACGCCGCATGACGGGGAGTTCGCGCGCCTGTTCCCGGACCTGACCGATCTTGGAAAGCTGGAGCGCACCCGTGCGGCGGCGACGCGGATCGACGGCGTGGTGCTGCTGAAAGGCGCCGATACCGTGATCGCCGCGCCGAACGGAACGGTGCTGGTGAACGAAAACGCGCCGCCTTGGCTGGCAACCGGCGGAACCGGGGATGTTCTTGCCGGCACCGTGCTGGGGTTGCTCGCCCGTGGCATGCCGGCCTTCGAGGCAGCGGCAGCGGCGGCTTGGCTGAACGGCGCCGCGGCGAACAGGATTGGAGCCGGCCTGGTCGCGGAAGATCTGCCCGAGCACCTGCCGGCCGTGATGGCCGAGGCGGTCCGGATGACCATGCCGGGCACTGGAGAATGATTGGCGACCCGAGAAAACCGGTGACAAATCCGTGCTGATCGCCATATGCCTTGCAGAACGATGGTTTCCGATTTGAGTAGTCCCCATGCCGAATGACCAAAGTTCGACTCTGCTGGACCGCACGCTAAGAAACTTGCGTCGGGCCTGGACGGATTTCTCCGACACCACGCGGTACTACATATCGCGTCAGCCGCGCCCGGGCCTGCCGGACGAGGATCTGGTGCGCGTGCGCGCCGACATGGAAGCGTGTATCGACGGGGTCGGCGACGAGGCCTCGGTGCGAGCCCGGGCGGCGGCTCTCGGGCAACTTTATCTCGGGCTCGACGCGAGTGGTCGGGCGCGTTTCCTTGGCGAACTCGCCACTGGATTTGGGGTCGACCGCGAGGCCGTGGACCGGGCAATCGCCGAGGTTCAGGGGGCCGGCGAGGATGCGCGCGACGCGGCCGAGGACCGCCTGCGCGCGGCGCTGGAGCCACGCTGGCGGGCCCTGCTCGGTCGTTTCACGACCTTGCCCGACGGGGTGAAATTCCTGGTCGATATGCGCGCCGAGATGCAGCCCATGACGCGCGAGGACAAGGCGATCAAGGCGCTTTCCGACGATTTGCGGACCATGCTGGGCGCCTGGTTCGATATCGGGCTTCTCGATCTCAGGCAGATAGACTGGAATTCGCCGGCGGCGCTCTTAGAGAAGCTCATCGCCTATGAGTCGGTGCATGCGATCAAATCCTGGGACGATCTGAAGAACCGGCTCGATTCCGACCGGCGCTGTTTCGGCTTCTTTCATCCGAACATGCCGAACGAGCCTTTGATCTTCGTCGAAGTGGCTCTCGTGAACGGGATGTCGCCCAGCGTCGATCAGCTGCTGGACGAGGCGGCACCGGAAATGGACCCGCGATCCGCCGATACCGCGATTTTCTATTCGATCTCCAACGCGCAGCGCGGTTTGAACGGGATCAGTTTCGGCAATTTCCTGATCAAGCGCGTCGTGGAGCTGTTGAGCCACGATTTTCCGAATCTGAAGACCTTCGCGACCCTGTCGCCGATCCCCGGATTTTCCCGTTGGTTGTCGGAGCGGATGACCGACAGCCAGGCGGTGCTGCTGTCCAGTTCCGACCGTAAGGTCCTGACGGCGCTGGGCGAGGGCGCGAATGACGGTGAACTTCTGAGCGATCTGCTTGGCAGGCCGAAATGGTGGGACGATGAAGCGCTTCGAGATGCGCTCAAGGAGCCGATGAGCCGGTTGGCTGCACGCTATCTGCTCACCGCGAAGGGGCGTGGCGGGCGGGCGTTGGACCCGGTCGCGCATTTTCATCTTACCAATGGCGCCCGGGCCGAACGGCTGAACTGGATGGGAGACCGGTCCGAGCGGGGGCTCGCCCAGTCCTACGGGCTGATGATCAATTATCTCTACCGGCTCGGGGATATCGAGGCCAACAGCGCCTCATATCTGAGCGAGCGTAAGATCGCCGAGTCGAGCGCGGTACGGGCCCTGGCGAAAGGCTAGGCGGGACCGCCGGCGGGACGGAACGGTGAAGGATTGTTGACGGGAAGTGCGGCTTCCGTTAGCCATGCCGCTCCGACCTGGGGGCCGGGGCTGGAAAGGTGCCGGAAAGCGCCGATCCGGCAGGTGCGCGCGGGTGTGGTGGAATTGGTAGACACGCCAGATTTAGGTTCTGGTGGCGAAAACCGTGGGGGTTCAAGTCCCTTCACCCGCACCACGCCGACGGCGCCCGCGCGGCGGATCGCGCGAGCGACGACGCGCCGGGTCGAAGGATGAACAACAAGCACGGGCGTTCATGGACGCCGTAGAGGGATCGGACGACAGTCATGCAGGTTACGGAAACCCTTTCCGAGGGACTGAAGCGGGAATTTCAGGTCGTCATCCCGGCTGCCGACATTGACGGCAAGGTGACGGGACGGCTGAACGAACTGGCGCCGACCATCCGGCTTCCGGGCTTCCGTCCGGGCAAGGTGCCGCCGAAGCTGTTGAAGCAGCGGTTCGGTCAGGCGGTTCTGGGCGAGGTGCTGGAGGCGGCGGTCAACGAGTCCTCGCAGGCGGCGCTCGACGAGCGGGGCCTGCGGCCGGCGATGCAGCCCCGGATCGAGATCACCGAGTTCAACGAGGGCAAGGACCTCGCCTTTAGCCTGTCGGTCGAGCTGATGCCGGAGATCAAGCCGGTCGACTTCTCGACCCTTAGCCTGGAAAGGCTGAAGGCCGAGCCCGGCGACAAGGAGATCGACGAGGCGGTCGGCAGGCTCGCCGAGCATCACAAGAGCTCGGAGCCGATCACCAAGGACCGGCCGGCGAAAAGCGGCGATGTCGTGGTGATCAACTTCACCGGAACCATTGATGGTGAGGCGTTCGAGGGCGGATCCGCGGAAGGTCACCACCTGGAATTGGGCTCGAACCAGTTCCTCACTGGTTTCGAGGATCAATTGATCGGCAAGAAGGCCGGCGCCGATGTCGAGGTGAAGGTGACGTTCCCGGAGAATTACGGGCAGCCGAACCTGGCCGGCAAGGATGCGGTCTTCGCCACCAAGATCACCGAGATCCGCGAACCCAAGGAAGCCGAGATCAACGATGATTTCGCGAAACTGTTTGGAATGGATGATCTGGCGGCCCTTAAAGAGGCCATGCGCACCCAGATCGAACAGGAGTTCGCCCAGGCTTCTCGCGCGCGCTTGAAACGCGCGCTGCTCGACAAGCTGGAAGAAGGCGAGGCTTTTGAAGTTCCGCCGGGCATGGCCGAGCAGGAGTATCAGGCGATCTGCCGGGCCGTGAACCCGGCGGCGGCACATCAGCATGATCATGCCCACGACCACGATCATGCCCACGACCACGACCATGACCATGACCACGCGCACGTTCATGATCACGACCACGCGCATGATCACGATCACGGTCATGCGGCGTTTGATGCGGATCTGAGCGACGAGGACAAAGCCGAGTACCGCAAGATTGCCGAGCGGCGCGTCCGGCTTGGCCTGATGCTTCAGGAAGTCGGCCGGCTCAACAATATCGAGGTCACCGAAGATGAGGTCCGGCGCGCCATGTTCCAGGAGGCGTCGCGCTACCCGGGCCAGGAGCAGCAGGTGATGCAGCTCTATCAGCAGAACCCGCAGGCCATGGCCAGCCTCAGGGCACCGCTCTTCGAAGACAAGATCGTCGATTTCGTTCTGGAAATGGCGACGGTGACCGAAAAGACGGTCACGCCGGAAGAGCTGATGGCCGACCCGGATGCCGAGGAGGCCGACGCGAAGGCCGACGCCGATAAGACCGAGAGCAAGCCGAAGGCCAAAAGCAAATCCAAGGCCAAGGCAAAGACCAAGGCGAAGACGAAGGAGTCGGAGGAGTAGGACACGCACCCGCCGTCCGTGCTAAGAATCGGTTCGCCATGAAAATGCCCGCCACCCGCCGAGATCTGGAGCCATGAACGACCCTGTCGAAACCTATATGAGCAGCCTGATTCCGATGGTGGTCGAACAGACCAACCGCGGCGAACGGTCCTACGACATTTATTCGCGCCTGCTGAAGGAACGAATCATTTTCATTGTAGGTCCCATCAACGACGCGGTTTCGAGCGTCGTCTGCGCGCAATTGCTGTTTCTCGAGGCGGAAAATCCGGCCAAGGATATCTTCATGTACATCAATTCTCCGGGAGGCATCGTGACCTCGGGAATGGCGATGTACGACACGATGGAATATATCCGCCCGGAGGTGTCGACCGTGTGCATCGGTCAGGCTGCGTCCATGGGGTCGTTGCTGCTGACGGCTGGCGCCAAGGGCAAACGGTTCTCGCTGCCGAACTCCAAGATCATGATTCATCAGCCGTCCGGAGGTTATCAGGGTCAGGCGACGGATATCGAGATCCATGCCAAGGAAATACTGGCGACTCGAGCGCGTCTGAATCAGGTTTACGTGAAACATACCGGCCAGCCGCTCAATAAAATCGAAACGGCGATGGACCGGGACAATTTCATGACGCCCGAGGAGGCGCAGAAATTCGGGCTTATCGACGAGGTTGTCGAAAAGCGCCCGGTCGACGATGCAGACGAGTCCAAGTCAAAGTGATAGACTGAGGCGGGTGCCAAAGCCACCTGGACATCTTTGCGGTCATGCGAATTAGGGTTGGTATGGCGGCTGATAGAAGGTTATTTGACGTTGTGCGGCTTCGTCTCGCGAGGCTAACATGAAACTGGACAATGAATTGCGGATCGATACGCCATGAGCAAATCCGGCAGCGGTAACAGCAGCGGCGGCGACTCCAAGAACACGCTCTACTGTTCTTTTTGTGGGAAAAAGCCAACACGAGGTGCGCAAACTCATCGCCGGCCCAACGGTGTTCATCTGCGACGAATGCGTCAGGCTTCCTGCGCCGGTATCATCCGCGAGGAGAATAAGACCACCCTGGTCAAGTCCGCGACAGCGTGCTGGAACTCCTAAGGACATCTGCCAGGTCCTCGACGACTACGTGATCGGCCCAATCCTATGCCAAGCGCATACTTTCGGTCGCAGTGCACAACCACTATGGCGGCTCGCACGGCAGCCAGCGACGTCTGAGCGGCGATCCCAGTACTCTGCGATCCGGGCCGACCGGTTTGCATGAACGCTGCTCCGGCGCAAGACCCTGGCGCGGTCGTGATGTTCGTTCACGATGGCCGACGACGACACTGACCGAGTAAACTCATGTCGGCGAGGATATCGAACATCATCCTGAAGCTGCTGCAGGCCATTCCTGCAATGTCGACGGGCGCAGCCGGCATCGTTATATCGATAAGTTCATTAAATTCAGCCGAAATCTGACTTAACCCCTCGATCACCCGCGACGTGTCGGGCGAGAAGTGCAACGAACTCTTCGAAGATCGCCGAGCCTGGTCGCCAGCGTGCCGCTTTGGGGTGAACCTGCTTCCGCAGCGGGGTTCTACCACGGGTCAACCTGCGAACATCCTGTTTCATCTGCGGCTTTTCCGGCTGGATGGCTCATCCCAACCGCAGCAGGGCTCCTCATCAGTTTGGCGCAGATGTCCGCTCGCCCGACGATCGCCGGACCAGTGAGATCCTCCGCGAGTCGAACCAGGATCTGTTGAAATTCAGTCTGTTCCAGATTCGTCGGCCGCCTGCCGGTGTCGCGACTCCGAGGATTACAGGCGAGGATTGTTGATTCAGGAACCATTGACCGAAACGCTCATCAAACGTCGGCACCACTGTGTTCGAGATGGAAACGTGCAGCTCGGGTCCGCGATGACGCGCTGCGTAGCATTGCCGGAGAAAGGCGATCGAGCGAAGACAAAGCGCCCGCGGACTGCGGTCGATCATGGAAACCATTCTGCTCGGGCCGATGCCACGACCTTCCGGGAACTCGACGACGTGGAAGAGATCGCCTGTCGCGCTGAGCGCGTCATCGACAACAGTTCCGCGCCGATCAGGTGCATGGCGAGCCGCCGCGAGGACGTGGGATCGAGTGCCTGACTCCGGGGGATGAGGAGAGTGCTGCGGTGCGGCATTTCGCCTGCCGAAGCCCGCTCCAGTTGGGCCCAACCAATTGCTCCGGTGCGGCACTCCGTTCGGGGCCGCGAATGTCCCTGATGAAAAGAGCGATTGCGCAGATGACTCAATCCACTGATACGTTTGCCGGTTGCCATCAGGGCAGCTAGTCGTCTTCCGCACGCGATCGTTGCTGTTCCATTATTGGGAAAAGTCGATCAAGGCCCTGGAAGACGTCATGAAGGACGACAAGCAGATCCTGCTTGCCATAGAACGCCGGCGATGACGATCCGGCGCCCAAGGACGTCTATTCGGTCGGCACCGTGGAACGGTACTGGGTTGCTCCGGCTCCCGGACGGTACGGTGAAGGTCTGGTCGAGGGCGCGCATCGGGCCAGGATCGTCGACTACACCGACAAGACGGACTTTTTCGAGGCGGTCGCGGAACGGATCGACGAAGGTTTGGGCGATGCCCAGGAACAGGGAGAGAGGCGCTGTCCAGGGTTGTCGTCGCGCAGTTCGAGGCAATACATCAAGCTCAACAGAAAGTCCCGCCCGAGGTCCTGGTCTCGGTGAACCAGATCGATGATGCGCCGAAACTGGCCGATACGATCGCCTCGCATCTGGCGCTGAAAATCTCGGAAAAGCAGGAACTGCTTGAAATTGAAAGGCGTTATCAGGCGCCTCGAGCGGGTCTACAGCCACATGGAGGCGAGATCGGCGTCCTGCAGGTGGAGAAGCGGATTCGCAACCGGGTCAAGCGCCAGATGGAGAAGACCCAGCGCGATACTGTCTCAACGAGCAGATGAAGGCGATCAGAAGAACTCGGCGAGGCCGGGTCCCAGGACGAACTGGCCGAGCTCGAAGAGCAGATCGCCAAGACCAAATTCACCAGGAAGCCCGCGAAAAGGCCAGGCGGAACTCGAAGCTTCGCGAGCATGAGCCAGATGTCCGCCGAGGCGACGGTGGTGCGCAACACCTCGACTGGCTGGTGGGCATTCCCTGGAAGAAGCGCTCCAAGGTCAAAGAAGGACCTCCAGCTGGCGCAGACATCTGGATGATGCCACGGCCTCGAGAAGGTCAGGAGCGGATCGCTGAGTATCTCGCGGTGCAGCAGCGCGCCTGCGGCAAGGTGAAGGGGCCGATTCTGTGTGCCGCCGTTGGACCGCCGGGCGTCAGCAGAGACCTCGCTGGGCAAGTCCGTCGCCGAGGCGACCGGCCGCAACTTCGTTCGCATGTCGCTGGGCGGCGTTCGCGACGAGGCGGAGGTTCGTGGCACCGCCGGACTACCATCGGATCGCTGCGGGCAGATCCTCCAGGGGGAATGAAGAAGGCGAAGACCTCAGGCCTTGTTCCTGCTGGATGAAATCGACAAGCAACAGGCAACGACTACCGCGGCGATCCGTCGTCGGCGCTGCTGGAGGTGCTGGATCGGAACAGAACAACACGTTTCCAGGACCACTATCTTGAAGTCGACCGATCTGACGTGATGTTCGTGACCACCGCCAACACGTTGGCAGGGGATGGCGCAGCCGCTCCTCGACCATGTAAGTCATCCGGATCTCGGGATACACCGAGGACGAGAAGGTCGGAGATTGCTAAAGCGTCATCTGATTCGCAAGCAGATCGATCAGCATGAGCTGCGCGACGGCTTAGTGGGCGATATCCGAAGACGCCTTGCGGGATCTGATTCGGTATTACACCCGCGAGGCGAGCGTCCGTAACCTTGAACGCGAACTGGCCAATCTGGCGCGTAAGGCGGTCAAGAAATCCTGATGCACGACCTCAAGCAGGTCGGTGACGCGTCGCAATCTCAGCAGGTTCGCCGGCGTGCACACCAAATACGTTGGCGAAACCGAGGATGATGATCTGGTCAGGTCGTCACCGGTCTCGCCTGGACCGAGGTGGGCGGAGTTGCTGATCAGATCCGTGACCGTCCCGGGCAAGGGCAAGGTGACCGCGACCGGCAAGCCGGGGATGTCATGAAAGGATCGGTGCAGGCCGCCGAGGAGTTTCGTGAAATCCAGGCCGCGACCTTCAGTATTCGGCGTAAGGTGCTGGAAAGCAAGGATATTCGTCCATGTGCCGGGCGCAAACCTAAGGACGGCCCTTCGGCGGGTGTGGCCATGGTGACGTCGATCGTTTCCCGTGCTCACGGGATCCCGGTGCACAAGGATGTTGCGACCGACCGGTGAGATCACCCTGCGCGGCAGAGTGTTGCCGATTGGCGGCTTGAAGGAAAAATTGATCGCCGCCTTGCGAGTGGATTGACCACGGTGCTGATTCGAAGGATAGCAGAAAAGACCTCGCGGAATTCCGGACAATGAAACGGGGTCTCAAGATCCATCCGGTTACCGTCGTGGATGAGGTCATCTCGGTGGCCTTGACCAGCGCAACCGGTCGGTCTCGATGGACGATGAGGAGGAGTTGAAACCGTTGCCGGTGTCGATGAGGAGGATCCGCGCGACGGGGTCGTAACCCACTAAGGTGGCGACCGAAGAAGTTTCCGGGAGGCGGGGAGCCCATCGCCGATCAGGCCGCAGTTAGGGGTAAGGCCCGAAGCGTGGAATTCTGCGGGTTTCGGGTGAACTTCGTTGACGTCCGGGAACATGAGGATCTAAAGTGGCCGCTGTCTAAATGGGCGTGCGCGTCGAAGGAAAAATCAAACTCTCTCTATGATCAGGGGCGACAAGTGAATAAACAGGATTTGATAATAACGTGGCCGAGGTGCGGGCCTTTCGAAATCGGATGCGGGAGCGGCAGTGGAGGCTGTGCTCGACGCGATCACCGGTGCCATGAAGGCCGGTGATGATGTGCGATTAGTCAGCTTCGGCACCTTTAGTGTCGCGGCGCGGGCCGCGAGCGAGGTCGCAATCCCGCACGAGATCAAGATCCCGGCCAAGCGGCCGAAGTTTCAAAACCGGTAAAGGAGCTCAAAGACGCTCTGAACTAAGGCCGTTATCAGACGGAAAACGCTGGTGACCGGTTTCGGCGCCAGCGTTTTTCTGACGTGATGGGGGCGCTTAGCTCAGCTGGAAACATCTCGTTTACACCGAGAGGTCGGCGGTTCAGTCCGTCGGTGCCCGCAATCAGGTCAAAGACTTAGCAGAAGATCGCTTTCGGTTATCTTTCGCATTGGCGCATCAGACCAACCCGCCAGGTAACGGATGGCTCGACTTGCGACCGATCCGTGCTCCGAAGCTTTACACCGCCGCAATTCCAGACACTTTGATGGCGCTTCACCGCGGTCTTCGAACGTAGCAATTGAATTTCCCTTACGTTCGGAGCGGTTGCCGCTCTGCTGTAGCTTCATGCTTCTCTCATTCGGGTACCGGGCTTTCGGTGGGATAAACTTGGCAAATTCTGCGGATGTCGGCGATGAGATTAGGCAGCAGAAAGCCTACTGAGACAGCATCGCGTGTGGCGGGCTGGACGCGGGTGACGCGTCGTCCGGTCACTCTTTTCACGTTCCGAGATCTGAACCATGTTTCGATAAACGTTACTCGAAGAGACCGTCACATTAGTCGTCGCTCGGTTAGGGAGCGCGGAACATGCTGCATCCGTTTGAGACAGCGGCTGCGGGGTTTCATGCGGCCCTGTTCGCATGGCGTCATCTGATTTTCCCTGACCTGGGCTGGTGTTTTGTATCGGTGGCGGGCGACGAGCCAGTTGTCGTTGTACCAGCGAGCGAAGTCGATCAGCGCCAGTCTGATTCTCGGTGGTCTCGAAGTCGTGGACCCCACATCGAGTTTTCCTTGAGTACGGATAAAGCGCTCGGCGACGCCGTTTCCCTCGGGCTCGCGCACGAAAGACGGCGATGCCTCGATGCCGAGAAAGGCGATCTCCTTCTGGAAGTCGTTGGACATGTAGTTCGAGCCATGATCGTGACGCAGCTTCAATCCGGTGGCGATGTCCCTGTCGATCGCGCCGAAGTGTTTGGTCACCCCCTGGCGGATCGGCTCCAGGGCCTGGTAGCGGTTGGCGCTCCGGTCGGCGTGGATGCCGATACATTCGCTGTTGCAGTGATCGACGGCGATGAAGACGTGCGCGCGCCCTTCGGCCACGGTAACGGTCTGGGTCATGTCGGTGCCCCACATCACGTCGACGGCCTCGGTGGCGATGGTCCCGTCATGCTGCTTGCCCGGCCTCGCGCCCCGTCGGTGCGGAGCGAGCAGACCATGCGCGCCCATCAGGCGCCGGGTGCGTCCGGGTGAGGTTCGGATGCCGGCCAAGCGTAGCCGCGCCCAGACCTTGCGATAGCCTTCGCCGGTGAACCGCGCCGCGTCGATCGCTCGCTTGATATGCATGACCAAGGTGGCGTCGTCGCAGGGGCCGATCGGGCCGGGGCGGCGTTTGGCCACCGTCGACGCGTCGCGCCGGCGATAGAGCGTCGCCCGGGAAACCTTCCAGCAGCGCGCAACCAGAGCCAGGCCATAGGGCCGCCTCGCGGAGGACGAGATCACCCGGCTCATCGTCTCGACCTCCGCCGTGCCAAAGGGGAGCCACCCTCCAGGCGATCGATCTTCTCGTACAGCAGCTCGTTCTCCATCGTCATCTCGCCAACCTTGCCCTTCAGCCGGACAATCTCGTCGTCGCGGTGGTCGCGCGTTCGTTCCTTGAGCGCCGCCTCGGCCGCGCGCTCGACACGGTCACGCCAATCAGAGAGCCGGGCGGCGGTCACGTTCAGCTCCCGTGACAGCAATTCCAAGGACTCGCCTCGCTGCAAACGCTGCACGGCCGCCAGTTTGCGCTTCGCCGAAACGCGCCGCGTCGGCGGCCCGCCGACGGGCTCGCCTCCGCCAGCTTCATCAGAGCGCTGCGCCGAGCCCGTCGGCGCCATCACGTCCTTCTTCGATAATCCGTCCATCCTGATGTCCTCCAGTTGCGGTTCCTTTAACCGCAGCCGGATGTCTCAAAAAACCCTGATGCACCCCACGATGCATCTGCGACGGCGCGAAGGGCTCAGAAGTTTCCCCGCGCGGCCTCGGTCAGGATCATCTTATCGAGTGTAAGATCTGATACCGCCCGGCGTAGCCGACCGTTCTCTTTCTCCAACTCCTTCAGTCGCTTCAGCTGATCACGGTTCATCCCGCCATACTCGCGACGCCACCGGTAGTAAGTCTGCTGCGTCACACCGATCTGACGTACCGCTTCGGAAACGCTCTTTCCTTGGCCCTGAAGCACTTCAACCTGTCGAAGCTTCAGGACGATATCTTCTGCCTTCTCTCGCTTGCCTGCCATCTCATGGTCCTCCTCAAAAAACGGGGCAACTCTAACCCAATGGGTGGACCACTTCTCGGGGGGCAGACCAGGTTAATTAGCTCTCTCGCCGTCAGACATGACGACCGCTGAGATCGCATGGTGTACATTGCCTGAATGTCCGCCCGTATTGTCGGCGTCAACCGCCCGGCCTTGAGTGCACGGGCATAGTCTCTCGATCGCGCCTCGTGTCCGACGAAACGTTGGGACTGGTCATCAACGCCGTCAGCATATCCTCAAGGCTTGCCGCGCCGAGGGATTTTGGGGGCATTGGCGTCCTCGCCGGTGTCGAGCGCGTCCGACGGATCGACGCAGGTCAGCATGAGTTTTCGCGGCAACGGGATGTCGGACCATGCAAGGCCATGGACATTCGGGATCCGGCTGATCGCGACGATCGCGTTCAGCACTTCCCCGTCGTTGCTGCTCGACAGCATCCCGAAGCCAGGCAAGCGGTCGTATTCGTCCTGGGTGATCATCTCGGCTTCACCGCAGACCTGGATCGCAAACGAGTTCAACATTCTAAAACATCTCATCCGCCATCGTGAGCACGATGCGATCGTGTCGAGGAAGACGCGCGGCGAGCAACAATGAAGGGTTCAACACACGGGGGCCGGCAGGCTCGGTGAAGCATGGGCGGGGCCAAAACGGCGAGCCGATCGAGAGAGCATGACACCCGCGAAAGGCGGCTTAGTAAATGGTCGCGTCCGTCAGGAGGCCAGTGCAAACCAGCATGCGGGGTGTAGCTCAGTTGGTTAGAGCGCCGGCTGTCACGCCGGAGGCCAGGTTCAGGTCCCGTCACTCCCGCCATTTCAAAACAGTTTCATGTTTCCCGATTCGGACCCAGGCCATGCCATCATGGTGCTGAAGAGCGTGGCATAAGCATCGGTTTCGTGGAGTTTAACGCACGCTCGGGTTTAATTGCGGCGCGTTGCAAACTATAGTGATGGCGCTGGCCGGTCTCTGGATTTGGCGTAGTGGCCTGGGGTATGCCGCGCCGATCGATCCGGGGGTGGCGGCTGAAAAGCAGATCCGCGGCGTTGGGCTGCCGCGGGGAGAGGGGCGGGGACGCGATGACGGCGCTTCTTCAGGAATATTTGCCGATTTTGATTTTATCGGCATCGCGGTGGAGCATGTCGGTAGCCATGATCGCCGCATCGATGATCATCGCCACCCAGCTTGCGGCCGGATTCGGGAGAAGGTTTCTGACCTATAGATACAGTTTCGAGGCGTTCAACATTCGCGCAGCCAGTTCGACGTCCGCTTCTATCTCGTGGCGATCCTGTTCATCATCTTCGATCTGGAAGTTGCCTTCCTGTTCCCCTGGGCGATTGTCGCTCGGCACGACCGGGGTGTTCGGCTTCTGGTCGATGATGGTGTTCCTCGAAGTGCTGACGGTCGGCTTCGTCTATGAATGGAGGAAGGAGCACTCGATGGTGGTCACCCCCCGAGCAGGCCCAGCGCCGGTCCCCCCGGCGCGGACCAGGACGCGGTTCTGCGCGCGGTCGGCGACGAGTTGCGGAAAGGGTTCGTGATCGCCCAGGCGGACAAGCTGTTCAACTGGGCGCGCAGCCGTCGCTCTGGCCGATGACCTTCGGGCTCGCCTGTTGCACCGTCGAGATGATGCATTCCGCCGCAAGCCGCTATGACATCGACCGGTTCGGCGTGGTGTTCCGCCCCAGCCCCGGCGATCGGACGTGATGATCGTGGCAGAACCCTGACCAACAAGATGGCGCCGGCCCTGCGCAAGGTCTACGACCAGATGGCGGAACCCCGCTGGGTGCTCTCGATGAGTTCCTGCGCCAACGGCGGCGGCTACTATCATTATTCGTATTCGGTGGTTCGCGGCTGCGATACGTAGTGCCGGTGGATGTCTACGTGCCGGGCTGTCCGCCGACGGCGGAAACTCTGCTCTACGGCCTGATGCAATTGCAACGCAAGATCCGCCGAACCGGGACGATCGCGCGGTGAGCGGCGTCCGGTCGATCACAACCCCAGCGAGACTTCGGAGCACCATGCCAAGGGAGCTGGAAGCATCCCAGGCGCTGAAGGATCTGGTGGAGCATGTGTCGCTCAGCTTGACGAGGCACTGGTGAGCGTCGAATGGGCCGGCGACGAAGGGCGGTGCTGCGGGCCCGGCCCCAGTCGGTAAGCCGCGTCCTGTCTTCTGCGTGATGATTCGCAATGCCTGTTCACCACCCTGGTGGACCTTTGCCTTTCGACTACCGGATCGCAGGGAACGTCTGGAAGTTGTCTATAACCTGTTGAGCGTAAGCATAACCCCTTCGCATTCGCGTGAAGGTTTCGACGGATGAGAGCGGTTCCCTCCGCCAGCGGCTTGTTCCGGTCCCCGAATGGAACGAGCGCGAGGCGTAGGACATGTACAGGATCTTCTTCTCCGGATCATCCCGATCTGCAGCGCATCCTGACGGATTACGGTTCGAGGGCGCCCCGCTGCGCAAGGACTTCCCTCTAACCGGTCGTAGCGGAGGTGCGCTACGACGACGAGTTGAAGCGCGTGGTCATGAGCCAGTGAAACTGACCCAGGATTTCGGACATTCGATTTCCTGAGCCCCTGGGAAGCGCCCAGGCCACACCGTACGCCTTGTGGCAGTGCTGCGGGCGATGACAAGGCTGCAGCGACAGCGGTAAGGCGGGAGCCGACTGATGGCGAGAGTACAAATCAAGCCCGCTGACCCTGAATTTCGGCCCTCAGCATCCTGCGGCACGGCGTTCTGCGTCTGGTGCTGGAAGTGGACGGCGAAATCGTCGAGCGCGCCGATCCGCATATCGGCCTGCTGCATCGCGGCACCGAAGCTGATCGAATACAAGACCTATCTGCAAGCCGTGCCATGACTCTTGCACCGCCTGCCTGACCGGCTCTGGCGCTATGTCGCGCCAGAAGTGTCGCAGGAGCATGCCTATGCGCTGGCGGTCGAGAAACTGCTGGGCCTCGAAGTGCCGAAGCGCGGAGCGGCAGGTGTACACCGCCACGGGTACTCTATGCCGAGTTGTCGCGGATTCTGAACCACATCCTCAACATCACGACCTTCGCGCGCTCGACGTCGGGGCGATGACGCCGCTGCTGTGGGAGAAGAGGCACCGAGGAGCGCGAGCACCTGATGGAGTTCTACGAGCGGGCCTGCGGCGCGCCTGCACGCGGCCTTCTTCCGGCTTGGCGGTGCGTCAAAGGTCTGCCGGCCCGGGCTGCTCGACGACATTGCCCGCTGGGCGAACCCAGTTCCGCAGGTGGTCGATGACATGGAGGCGCTGCTCACGAACAACCGGATCTTCAAGCAGCGCACGGTCGATATCGGCGTGGTGAGTGCCGAGGAAGCTCATAATCTCGGATTCACGGGGCCTTGCGTCCGCGCCTCTGGACAGGCGTGGGATCTTCGCAAGTCGCAACCCTATGACGCTTATGCCGAGATGGATTTCGATATTCCGGTCGGTAAGACCGGCGACTGCTATGCCCGTTACCTGGTGCGGATGGAAGAGATCCGGCAGAGCCTGCGTATCATAGACCAGTGCATCGCCAATATGCCGGACGGGCCGGTGAAGACCACCGACCGCAAGATCGCGCCGCCGCCGCGTGGCGAGATGAAGAAGTCGATGGAGGCTCTGATCCATCACTTCAAGCTCTACACCGAGGGCTATCACGTGCCTGCGGGCGAGACCTACACGGCCGTCGAGGCGCCGAAGGGCGAGTTCGGGGTCTATCTGGTTTCCGACGGCACCAACAAGCCGTATCGCTGCAAGATCAGGGCGCCGGGATTCGCCTTCCTGTCGGCGATGGATTTTCTGTCCAGAGGGCACATGCTGGCGGATACCGTCGCCATCATCGGCTCGCTGGATATCGTTTTCGGGGAGATCGACCGGTGAGCGGCATCGAATTCGCCAAGGATCAGCCGGACAGCTTCGCCTTCACGTCCGAGAACGAGGCCAAGGCGGACGCGATCATCGCCAAATACCCGGCCGGGCGACAGGCCAGCGCCGTGATCCCGCTGCTCGATCTCGCCCAGCGCCAGCACGACAATTGGCTGCCCAAGAAGGCCATCGAGGCGGTGGCCGAGAAGCTTGGCATGGCGCCGATCCGGGTGCTGGAGATCGCCACCTTCTACACGATGTTCAACCTGAAGCCGGTCGGGAAGTACTTCCTGCAGGCCTGTAAGACCACGCCGTGCTGGCTGCGCGGATCGGATCAGGTGATCAAGTGCGTGAAAGACAAGCTCGGCATCTCCAACCACGAGGCGACCGAGGACGGCATGTTCAGCCTGCTGGAGGTGGAGTGCCTGGGCGCCTGCGTCAACGCGCCGATCCTGCAGGTGAACGACGATTTCTATGAAGACCTGGACTACGACGCGACCGCCGAACTGCTGGAAGCGCTGAAACAGGGCAAGCCGCCGCCGCAGGGCTCGATGAAAGGGCGAAACCTCTCCGAGAGCAGCGCCGGCGCGACCACGCTCACCAGCCTGCGCGCCAGCGAGGCGGCCTATGTGCCACGGCCGCCGAGACCCGCCGCCGAGGCGCCCCAGGACGGGGGGGACGATTGATGCTGAAGGACGAGGATCGGATCTTCACCAACCTGTATGGCTGGTTCGACTGGGGGCTGGACGGGGCCCGCAAGCGCGGCGACTGGAGCACGACCAAGGAAATCCTCTCTCAATCGCCCGAGGATGTGGTTGAGAAGGTCAAGGCTTCGGGGCTTCGTGGACGTGGCGGCGCGGGCTTTCCGACCGGTTTGAAGTGGTCCTTCATGCCCAAGGAGGTCAAGGACCGCCCGCACTACCTGATCGTCAACGCCGACGAGAGCGAGCCCGGGACCTGCAAGGACCGGGAGATCATGCGCAACGATCCGCATAAACTGGTCGAGGGCTGCCTGATCGGCGGCTATGCCATGCGGGCGAGCGCCGCCTACATCTACATTCGCGGCGAATTCTATAACGAGTCCCGGCGCTTGCAGGCCGCCATCGACCAGGCCTACGAAGCGGGGCTGATCGGCAAGAATGCCTGCGGTTCCGGCTATGACTTCGACGTTTTCCTGCATCGCGGCTCGGCGCCTATATCTGTGGCGAGGAGACGGCGCTGCTGGAGAGCCTGGAAGGCAGGAAGGGCCAGCCGCGCCTGAAGCCGCCGTTCCCGGCCGCCTCCGGCCTCTGCGGCTGCCCTCGACGGTAAATAATGTCGAAAGCATCGCGGTGGTGCCGGAAATTCTGCGCCGGGGGCCGGAATGGTTCGCCGGCCTCGGCCGCGAGCGCAATGTCGGCACCAAGCTGTTCTGCATCTCAGGCCATGTGAACAACCCGTGCAATGTCGAAGAAGAGATGGGCATCCCGCTGCGTGACCTGATCGAAAAGCACGCGGGTGGGGTGATCGGCGGCTGGGACAATTTGCTGGCGGTGATTCCGGGCGGCTCCTCGGTCCGTTGCATTCCGAAATCGATCTGTGACGATATTCTGATGGATTTCGATTCGCTGATGGCGGTGCGGTCGGGCCTCGGCACGGCGGCGGTGATCGTGATGAACAAGGAGACCGACATCATCCGGGCGATCACCCGGCTCTCCTACTTCTACCGGCATGAAAGCTGCGGGCAATGCACGCCGTGCCGCGAGGGCACCGGCTGGATGTGGCGGGTCATGGAGCGGCTCTGCACCGGCGAGGCGGAACTGTCCGAGATCGACGCGCTGGAACAGGTGACCAAGCAGATCGAGGGCCACACGATCTGCGCGCTCGGCGATGCCGCGGCCTGGCCGATTCAGGGGCTACTCGCGCATTTCCGGGGCGAGGTCGAGGATCGGATCAAGAAGTACAAGGCGTCGCATTCCACGCTTCAGGCGGCGGAGTGACCGGGGGATGAAGCGGATGCGCGCGAACGCGATGGCTTGGGGGACGCAATGCCGAAGCTGACGGTTGACGGGATAGAGGTCGAGGTGCCGCCGGGCTCTTCCGTGCTGCAGGCCTGCGAGGCCGCGGGCAAGGAGATCCCCCGGTTCTGCTATCACGAACGGCTGTCCATTGCCGGCAATTGCCGGATGTGTCTGGTCGAGGTGAAGCCTGGACCGCCGAAGCCCCAGGCAAGCTGCGCGCTGCCCGCCGGCGACAATCAGGAAGTCTTCACCGACAGCGAGATGGTCAAGAAAGCCCGTCACGGGGTGATGGAGTTCCTGCTGATCAACCACCCGCTGGACTGCCCGATCTGCGATCAGGGCGGCGAATGCGACCTGCAGGACCAGGCGCTGGGCTATGGCCATCATTCAAGCCGCTATGTCGAGAACAAGCGCGCCGTCGACGACAAGCATATGGGGCCGCTGATCAAGACGATCATGACCCGCTGCATCCATTGCACCCGCTGCGTGCGGTTCACGACCGAGGTGGCCGGCGTGACGGATATGGGAATGCTGGGCCGGGGCGAGGATGCCGAGATCACGACCTATCTAGAAAAGGCCCTGGACTCGGAACTCTCGGGCAACGTGATCGATCTCTGCCCGGTCGGCGCGCTGACGTCCAAGCCCTATGCCTTCGTCTCGCGGCCCTGGGAGCTGAAAAAGACCGAGACCATCGACGTTATGGATGCGCTCGGCTCCAACATCCGGGTGGACTCGCGCGGTTCCGAAGTGCTGCGGGTGCTGCCGCGGCTGCATGACGATGTGAACGAGGAGTGGATCTCGGATAAGACCCGCTTCGCCTGCGACGGCCTGAAGCGCCAGCGGCTCGACCGACCCTATATCCGCCGGGACGGCAAGCTGACGCTGGCAAGCTGGCCAGAGGCGCTGGCGGCGGTGGCCGAGAAGATGAAAGGCCTGTCCGGCGGTGAGATGGCGGCGGTAGCCGGTGATCTGTGTGATGCCGAGTCCATGTTCGCCCTGAAACAGCTCATGGGCGCGTTCGGCTCCACCAATATCGACTGCCGCCAGGACGGCGCCAAACTCGATCCGGCTGTCCGGTCGAGCTATCTCTTCAACAGCACAATCGCGGGCATCGAGGATGCCGACGCGATCCTACTGATCGGCACTAACCCGCGTACCGAGGCACCGGTGCTGAATGCTCGGATTCGCAAGCGCTGGCTTGAAGGTGGTCTTTCGGTCGGCCTGGTCGGCACGCCGGCGGATTTGACCTACAAGGTTGAGACCCTGGGCGCGGGCGCGCAGACCCTAAGGGAAATCGCCGCCGGCACACATGCCTTCGCGCAAACACTGAAGAATGCCAAGCGGCCGATGCTGATCCTCGGCATGGCGGCGCTGCGGCGCGACGATGGGGCGGCGGTTCTCGCCCTCGCCAAGTCGATCGCCGATGGCTGCGGCATGCTTCAGCCGGCGAGCGAGGAAGCGGGCGCCTGGAACGGCTTCAATGTCCTGCATACGGCGGCGAGCCGGGTGGCGGGCCTCGACATGGGCTTCGTGCCAGGCGCGGGCGGCAAGGATGTCGCGGCGATCCGGGCCGGCGCGGCCTCGGGCGACATCAAGCTGGTCTACCTGCTTGGTGCGGACGAGATGGACCTCTCGGGCCTTGGCAAGGCCTTTGTGGTCTATCAGGGCCATCACGGTGATGCCGGCGCGCACCGGGCCGATGTGATTCTGCCGGGCGCGGCCTATACCGAGAAGGACGGCCTCTACGTCAACACCGAGGGGCGCGCCCAGATGGCGCTGAAGGCGTCCTTCCCGCCGGGTGAGGCGCGCGAGGATTGGAAGATCCTGCGGGCTCTCTCGGAAGCGGCGGGCAAGACTCTCGGCTATGACACGCTGGACGCGTTGCGGGAGGCGCTGATCACCGCGCATCCGAGCTTCGGGGCGATCGATCAGGTGGAGGCGGCGGAATGGGGCGCTTTCGGCACACCGGGTGATACCTCCGATGCGCCTTTCGGCCAGGCGATCGAGAATTTCTACATGACGGACCCGATCAGCCGATGCTCCGCCGTGATGGCCGAATGCACGGAAACCTTCGCCGCACGGGGCGAACGGACGGGGACCGAGGGATGATGGCGCGGTCGGTCTTTTGGGGGCGGGTGGAACGATGAACATGTTCCTGCACGACTATGTGATCCCGACGGCGATCATCATCGCCCAGATCCTGGCGATCGTGGTGCCGCTGCTGGTCGCGGTGGCGTACCTCACCTATTTCGAGCGCAAGGTCATCGCCAGCATGCAGTTGCGCCGTGGGCCCAACGTGGTGGGGCCCTGGGGCCTGCTCCAGCCGCTGGCCGACGGCGCCAAGCTGTTCGTCAAGGAAACCATCCTGCCGGCGGGCTCGAACAAGCTGATCTTCACCCTGGCACCAATGCTGATCTTCGTGCTGAGCCTGATCGCCTGGTCGGTGATCCCCTTCGGCGAGGGCATGGTTCTGGCCGACATCAATGTCGGGCTGCTGTATTTCTTCGCCATCTCCTCGCTCGGCGTCTATGGCGTGATCATGGCCGGCTGGGCGTCGAACTCGATATACGGCTTTCTCGGCGCGCTGCGCTCGGCGGCCCAGATGGTCTCTTACGAGGTCTCGATCGGCTTCGTGGTGATCACGGTCATCCTGTGCGCCGGATCGCTTAACCTTTCGGACATCGTCGAAGCGCAGAAGACCGTCTGGTTCGCGATCCCGCTATTGCCGATGTTCGTGATCTTCTTCGTCTCGGCCCTGGCGGAAACCAACCGGGCGCCGTTCGACCTTCCAGAGGGCGAGTCGGAACTGGTCGCGGGGTATTTCGTCGAATACTCGTCGATGACTTTCGCGCTGTTCTTCCTCGGCGAATATGCCAACATGATCCTGATGAGCGGGATGACGGCGGTGCTGTTCCTCGGCGGCTGGCTGCCGCCCTTCGACATCGCGCCGTTCAATTGGATCCCGGGGCCGATCTGGTTCTTCGCCAAGATCGCGTTCGTCCTGTTCTGTTTCCTGTGGGTGCGGGCGACGTTCCCGCGCTATCGCTACGACCAGCTGATGCGTCTCGGCTGGAAGGTGTTCCTGCCGTTCTCGCTGCTCTGGGTGGCGATCACGGCAGGTGTGTTGGTCGCCTTCGACTTGTTGCCGAACCAGATCGCCGGCTGACGGGCGGGAAGAGGGGCTAGACATGAGCATCATGCAAACCGGCAAGGCCTTGCTTCTTTCGGAGCTGGTATCCGGGATGTACCTGACCTTGAAGTACTTCTTCAAACCCAAGGTCACCATCAACTATCCGTTCGAGAAGGGCCCGATCAGCCCGCGTTTCCGGGGCGAGCATGCCTTGCGCCGTTATCCGAATGGCGAGGAACGCTGCATCGCCTGCAAGCTGTGCGAGGCGATCTGCCCGGCCCAGGCGATCACCATCGAGGCGGAACCGCGCGCCGACGGCAGCCGGCGGACCACCCGCTACGACATCGACATGACCAAGTGCATATATTGCGGTTTCTGCCAGGAAGCCTGCCCGGTGGATGCGATCGTCGAGGGGCCGAATTTCGAGTTCGCGACGGAGACCCGCGAGGAGCTCTTCTACAACAAGGACAAACTGCTGGCGAACGGCGACCGCTGGGAGACCGAGATCTCCCAGAACCTGGCCGCCGATGCGCCGTACCGGTAGGGACAGTCGAAAATCCATTAAGAAGGAAGATCAAGTTTCTTTCTTAATAGATTGATAAATATAAAGATTTAGGATGTCGAGAATGGCAGAGACGGCACAAACAAAGTGGAGGGATGAGCGATGATCATTCAGGCGCTTGCCTTCTACGCCTTCGCCTTCGTCGCGATCGCGGCGGGCGTGATGGTCGTGGTCTCGCGCAACCCGGTTCACTCCGTCCTGTTCCTGATCCTGGCCTTCTTCAACGCCTCGGGCCTGTTCGTGCTGATCGGAGCCGAGTTCATCGCGATGATCCTGGTGGTCGTCTATGTCGGCGCGGTGGCGGTTCTGTTCCTGTTCGTGGTGATGATGCTCGACATCAACTTCGTCGAACTACGCCAGGGCTTCATGCGCTACATGCCGATCGGCGCCCTGATCGGGATCATCCTGGCGATCGAGCTGATTTTCGTGCTCGGCGCCTGGTCGATCTCGGGTGATGCCACGCTGGTCAAGGCGGCGCCGGCCCCGCCGGTCGAACAGACCTCGAATATCGCGGCGCTGGGGAACATCATTTACACGCGTTACATCTACCTGTTCCAAGCCGCCGGCGTGATCCTGCTGATCGCCATGATCGGGGCTATCGTGCTGACCCTGCGCAGCCGTGAGGGCGTCAAGAAACAGCGCATCGCCGATCAGTTGGCCCGCACCCGTTCGGACGCGGTCGAGGTGGTCAAGGTGCAATCGGGCGAGGGGGTCTGACCATGTGGGAAATCGGCCTCGCGCATTATCTGACGGTGGCGGCGGTGCTGTTCACCCTCGGCATCTTCGGGATTTTCCTGAACCGCAAGAACGTCATCATCATTCTCATGTCGATTGAGCTGATGCTGCTGGCGGTGAACATCAACCTGGTTTCCTTCTCGGTGTTCCTGGGCGATCTAATGGGCCAGGTTTTCGCGCTGTTCGTACTGACGGTCGCGGCCGCCGAGGCGGCGATCGGTCTCGCCATTCTGGTCGTCTACTTCCGCAACCGCGGCTCGATCGCGGTGGAAGACATCAACATGATGAAGGGGTAAGGCGACCATGTACGCTGCAATCGTCTTCCTTCCGCTCGTGGGCGCCCTGATCGCCGGTCTGGGGGGCCGGATCATCGGCGACCGGGGTGCGCATATCGTGACCTGCGGCGCCATGGCGCTTTCGATGGTCTTCGGGATCATGCTGTTTATCGATGTCGCAGTCGGCGGCAATCCGGTGACGGTTGAGCTGTTCACCTGGATCCAGTCCGGCTCGATGGACGCGTCCTGGGCGCTGAAGTTCGACACGCTGACGGCGGTCATGGTGATCGTGGTGACCGTGGTCTCCACCATGGTTCACATCTACTCAATCGGCTATATGAGCCACGACCACCACAATCCGCGCTTCTTCGCCTATCTCTCGCTGTTCACCTTCGCGATGCTGATGCTGGTGACGGCGGATAATCTGGTGCAGATGTTCTTCGGCTGGGAGGGGGTCGGCGTCGCTTCCTACCTGCTGATCGGGTTCTGGTACCATAAGCCCGAAGCCAACGCGGCGGCGATCAAGGCCTTCCTGGTCAATCGGGTCGGCGATTTCGGCTTTGCGCTGGGGATTTTCGGCACCTTTCTGCTGTTCGACACGGTGGTGCTGGACGAGATCTTCCAGGCGGTGCCTGGCAAGACCGGCTCGGAGATCACCTTCCTGTGGTTCAGCGCCGACGCACTGACCGTGCTGACCCTGCTGCTGTTCATCGGGGCCATGGGCAAGTCGGCTCAGTTGGGCCTCCACACCTGGCTGCCGGACGCGATGGAGGGGCCGACCCCGGTCTCGGCGCTGATCCATGCGGCGACGATGGTGACGGCTGGCGTCTTCATGGTGGCCCGGCTCTCGCCGATGATGGAATACGCGCCAGACACGCTGATGGTGGTCACGGTGGTCGGAGCGTCGACGGCGTTTTTCGCGGCGACGGTCGGTCTATGCCAGAACGACATCAAGCGCGTGATCGCCTATTCGACCTGCTCGCAGCTCGGCTACATGTTCTTTGCCTGTGGCGTGTCGGCCTATTCGGCGGGCATTTTCCACCTCCTGACCCATGCCTTCTTCAAGGCCCTGCTGTTCCTCGGCGCTGGATCGGTGATCCATGCCATGTCGGATGAGCAGGACATGCGGAACATGGGCGGCCTGCGCACCCGCATCCCGCTGACCTTCTGGCTGATGATCATCGGCACCTTGGCGCTGACCGGTTTCCCGTTTCTCGCCGGTTACTATTCCAAGGACCTGATCCTAGAATCGGCCTTCGCCCGGCATACCGGTGTGGGTGACTATGCCTTCTGGCTCGGCATCATCGCAGCCGGCATGACGGCGTTCTACAGCTGGCGGCTGATCTTCATGACCTTCTTCGGGGAATGCCGGGCCGACAAGCACGTGCAGGATCACATTCATGAATCGCCGCTGGTGATGACGCTGCCGCTGATGGTTCTAGCGGTCGGCGCCCTGATCGCCGGAAAGCTCGGCTACGAGGCGTTCGGAGGCCAGGACATGGCGGCGTTCTGGAACGGCGCTCTGCTGGTTCTCGACAGCAACAACACGATCGAGGCGGCGCACCACGTGCCGGTCTGGGTGATCGCGATGCCGACGGTGATGTTCGTGCTCGGCACCGGCGGGGCCTATTACTGCTATGTCCTGCGCCCGGAGGTCCCCGGGATCATCACCAGCTACTACGGCGAGATTTACCGCTTCCTGCTGAACAAGTGGTACTTCGATGAGCTGTTTGACTGGATGTTCGTGCGTCCCGCGATGCGGCTTGGCCGGGTGTTCTGGAAGAGCGGCGACGGCGCGATCATCGACGGCCATGGCCCGGACGGCGTCGCGGCGGTCAGCCGTCTGGTTGCGGCGGAAGCGGGACGGGTGCAGACCGGGATCGTTTCGCACTATGCCTTCGCGATGGTGATCGGTGTCGTGAGCATCGTTTCCCTCTATCTACTGCTGACGCACGGGGGCTGAGATCATGGCGAATGACTGGCCGATACTGTCCCTTGTGACCTTCCTGCCGCTGGCGGGGGTACTGTTCATCCTGTTCGTGCGCGGCGACGAAGCGACGGTGGCGCGCAACGCGCGCTACATCGCCATGTGGACCTCGATGGCGACGTTTCTGCTGTCGCTGACCTTGTGGACCGGTTTCGATCCGACCACGGCGGCGTTTCAGTTCGTCGAGAAGGTCGCTTGGATACCGGGCGCCAGCATCAACTATCACATGGGCCTGGACGGGATCTCTCTGTTCTTCGTCCTGCTCTCGACCCTGCTGACTCCGATCTGCATCCTCTCAAGCTGGGAAGCGGTCCAGAGCCGGGTGCGTGAATACATGATCGCCTTCCTGGTTCTGGAAACCATGATGGTTGGCATGTTCTGCGCGCTGGACATGCTGGTCTTCTATATCTTCTTCGAGGGCGTGCTGATCCCGATGTTCATCATCATCGGGGTCTGGGGAGGCGGGCGACGCGTATACGCGGCGTTCAAGTTCTTCCTCTACACGCTGCTCGGCTCGGTCCTGATGCTGGTCGCTATGCTGACCATGTATTTCGAGGCGGGCACCACGGACGTGCCGGCCCTGATGGCGTTCAAGTTCGCCGCCGATATCCAGCCCTGGCTGTGGCTCGCCTTCTTCGCGTCCTTTGCGGTCAAGGTTCCGATGTGGCCGGTGCACACCTGGCTTCCGGACGCCCATGTCGAGGCGCCGACCGCGGGATCGGTGATCCTGGCGGGCGTCTTGCTGAAGATGGGCGGCTACGGGTTCCTGCGGTTCTCGATCCCGATGTTTCCGGAAGCCTCCGACATGTTCGCGCCGCTGATCTTCGCGCTCAGCGTGATCGCGGTGATCTACACCTCCCTGGTCGCGTTGGCGCAGGAGGACCTGAAGAAGCTGATCGCCTATTCCTCGGTCGCCCATATGGGGTTCGTCACGATCGGCATGTTCACCCTGAACGAGCAGGGCGTGCAGGGCTCGATCTTCCAGATGCTGAGCCATGGCATCGTCTCCGGCGCCCTGTTCCTGTGCGTCGGCGTCGTCTATGACCGCATGCACACCCGCGAGATCGCGGCTTATGGCGGCCTCGTCAACCGGATGCCGCGTTATGCCCTGGTGTTCATGATCTTCACCATGGCCTCGGTCGGCCTGCCCGCGACCAGCGGTTTCGTCGGCGAGTTCCTGGTGCTGATGGGGGCCTTCGAGGTCAGCACCTGGCTCGCCGCCTTCGCGGCCACCGGCGTGATCCTGGGGGCCGCTTATATGCTCTACGTTTACCGCCGGATCATCTTCGGGGTTCTCGACAAGGAGAATCTGAAAGGCATTCTGGACCTCTCGCCGCGCGAGATCGCGGTTTTCGCGCCGCTGATCGTCCTGGTGTTCTGGATGGGGATCTATCCCGCCTCCTTCCTCGACATGATGGCGGTGTCCGTCGACAACCTGATCGCAAATTACAAGGTCGCGCTGGCCGATGGCGGCGTGACCGTCGCGAACCGCTGAGCCGGAGACTAGGAAATGGATCCCACCTTGGTTCCCGCGATGGCCTCGGCGACGCCGGAGATTTTCCTGGCGGCGGCGGGAATGGTTCTGCTGATGCTCGGCGTGTTCCGCAAGGAGGATGCCACCGCAACGGTCTCCTGGCTTGCGATCGCGAGTTTCCTTGCCGCCGGTGTTCTGGTGATCACCCATGGCGGCGCGACCGAAACGCCGGCCTTCTTCGGCATGTTCGTCACCTCCAAGTTCGCGCAATTCGCGAAGATCCTGATCCTCGCCGGTTCGGCGCTGTCGATCATTCTGTCCAATGACTACATGCGGCGCGAACAGGCCCAGCGGTTCGAATACCCGGTGCTGATCGTCTATGCCACGGTCGGCATGATGATGATGGTCTCCGCGAACGACCTGATCGCGCTTTATATCGGTCTCGAACTTCAGAGCCTGGCGCTTTACGTGGTCGCGTCGATCCGCAGGGACACCCTGCGTTCGACCGAGGCGGGACTGAAATACTTCGTCCTTGGGGCGCTGTCGTCCGGCATGCTTCTCTATGGCTGTTCGCTGATCTACGGCTTTGCCGGGACCACGGATTTCGCCGGGCTGGCCGGTGTCTTCGCCTCGCTGAAGGATCAGACGATCCCGGTCGGCCTGGTCTTCGGCCTGGTGTTCCTGATTGCCGGCCTGGCCTTCAAGGTCTCGGCGGTGCCGTTCCACATGTGGACGCCCGATGTTTACGAGGGCGCGCCGACGCCGGTGACCGCGCTTTTCGCCATCGCGCCCAAGGTGGCGGCGATCTGCCTGTTCCTCCGGGTCATGGTGGGGCCGTTCGGCGACCTCATCGAACAATGGCAGCAGGTCATCGTGGTGATCTCGATCCTCTCCATGGGGCTTGGGGCCTTCGCCGCCTTGGTGCAGACCAATATCAAGCGCCTGATGGCCTACAGCTCGATCGGGCATATGGGCTATGCGCTGGTCGGCGTCGCGGCGGGCAACGAGGCCGGCGCCAGCGGCGTGCTGATCTATCTCGCGATTTACCTGTTCATGAATGTCGGCACCTTTGCCTGTATCCTGGCGATGCGTCAGCAGGGCCGGATGGTCGAGGGGTTGAGCGACCTTGCCGGGCTCTCCAAGAGCCATCCGATGATGGCACTGGCGCTGCTGGTCTTCATGTTCTCGATGGCGGGCGTACCGCCGCTCGCCGGTTTTTTCGGCAAGTGGTTCGTCTTTCTGGCGGCCATTGATGCCGGCCTCTACACCCTTGCGATCCTCGGCGTCATCGCCAGCGTGGTGAGCGCCTTTTATTATCTGCGCATCGTCAAGATCATGTATTTCGACGAGGCCGCCGAACCGCTGGACAAGGCCGTGCCGGGCGATCTGCGGGCGATCATGTACGTCGCGACCGCGGTCACCTTGCTGTTCTTCCTGGTGCCGAGCCCGCTTGTCGAGGTTGCCGAAGCCGCGGCCGCCTCGCTGATGGGGGGATGAGCCCGATCCGCCGTGGGTGACGCCGGTACCGCAGGCCTGGGGCCCGGGCCTAGCGGAACCTCGGCCGCTTCTGCCGACACCATACGTCAAAGGACGACGCTGCCCGGCCGGGTAACGATCGAACTCCATGGCGTGCTCGAGAGCACCAATAGCCTGGCCAGGGCCCGTGCCGAGGACGGCGCGGCGGCGTGGACGGTGATCCAGGCCCAGACGCAAAGCGCCGGGCGCGGCCGGCACGCCCGCGATTGGCAATCGCCGCCGGGGAACCTTTACTGTTCCACCATTCTTCGCCCGGCCGGGCCGATTGCCGCATGGCCGCAACTGTCCTTCGTCACGGCGCTCGCGGTCGCGGAGATGGCAAGCGGTTTCGCACCCAAAGCCCGATTGAGCGTCAAATGGCCTAACGACGTATTGGCCGATGGGGGCAAGGTGAGTGGCATTCTGCTCGAAACCGTGCTCAACGGCGATGGAGCGGTCGTTGTCGGAACCGGCGTGAACGTAGCGACGCATCCCGAGGGAACCCGGTACGGTGCCACCAGCCTGCGCGCCCTGACGGGCGCAGACGTGCTGCTGGACGCCGTAACGGCAGAATATCTGAACGCATTGGCACGCTGGTATGATATCTGGAGCGTCGAAGGGTTTGCGAGGATCAGGGCGGCCTGGACGGGGATCGCCCATGGCCTTGACCGCGAGGTCCTGGTGGATGTCGGCGCAGGGCGCCGCAGCCGAGGGCGTTTCCGTGGGATTGATGACGAAGGACGCATGGTGATTGAAACGCACGATGGCGCCGTGGAACATGTCGCCGCCGGAACCGTAAGCTTCGAGGACGGCGGAGGAACCTGATGCTTCTGACGATCGATTGCGGGAACACCAACACCGGCTTCGCCATGTTCGAGGGCGAACGGTGCGTCGGTTCTTGGCGCACCTCGACCGCCGCGTCCCGGACGGCGGACGAATACGCGGTCTGGCTTTCACAATTGCTGGCGCTCGACGGACTGTCGCTGAAGGATATCGAGGACGTCATCATCGCCAACGTGGTCCCGGACACGGCTTTCAACCTGAAGACCTTGTGCCGGCGGCATTTCGGCCTGGTGCCGATGCTGGTCGGCTCGCCCGAGGTGGATCTCGGGATCGAGGTTCGCATCGACAATCCGAAAGAGGTCGGCGCGGACCGGGTGGTCAATGCCATCGGCGCCGCATCCCGCTACGACGGGGCGCTTATCGTGATCGATTTCGGAACCGCGACGACCTTCGATGTGGTCGAGAGCGATGGCGGTTATGCGGGCGGGGTCATCGCGCCGGGGATCAACCTCTCCCTCGAAGCGCTCTACAACGCCGCCGCGCAATTGCCGAGGATCGTTATCGAGCAGCCCGAAGCGTCACGGAACTCCAGCGAGCCCACTCGGATCATCGGCAAGAATACTCGCGAGGCGATGCGTGCCGGCATCTTCTGGGGCTATGTCGGTCTGATCAACGGGATCGTCGGCCAGATCAAGGCTGAATACGGCCAACCGATGACAGTTATCGCCACCGGAGGCTTGGCCCCGATCTTCCTGTCGTCGACGGACGCGATCCAGCATGTCGACCCCGATATCACGCTTAGAGGGTTGGTTCTGATCCACCAGCGGAACAAGCGATGAGCGACGGAGACGGTTTCCGCGCCGATCCCGAGGAACTGCTGTTCCTGCCGCTCGGCGGCTCCGACGAAATCGGGATGAATCTCAATCTTTACCACTATGCCGGCAAGTGGCTGATGGTCGATCTCGGCATCACGTTCGGGGATGAGACCACGCCCGGGATCGACGTCATCATGCCGGACCCCGGCTTCATCGAGCGGCGCAAGCGCGACCTGCTCGGTCTCGTCGTGACCCATGGCCATGAAGACCATATCGGCGCGATTCCGTATCTCTGGGAACGGCTGCGCTGTCCGATCTATGCGACGCCGTTCACCGCGACGCTGATCAGGCGGAAACTGGCCGAGGTTGACCTTTTGGGCCTCGTTAACCTCGTGGAGGTGCCGCTTTCCGGCGCCCTGGTGCTGGGGCCCTTCGAGGTTGAGTTCATCGCCCTGACCCATTCCATACCCGAGCCCAACGCCATCGCGCTTAGATGTGCCGCCGGCACGATCCTGCATAGCGGAGATTGGAAATTCGATCCGGAGCCGCAGGTCGGCGAGGTCACCGACCACGACGCGCTGGACCGTGTCGCCGAGGAAGGGGTGCTGGCGATGATCGGGGATTCGACAAATGTCGACATGCCCGGCCATACCGGTTCGGAAGCGGAACTCGTGAAGTCCTTCACGGAGATCTTCGCCGATCAACCGAACCGCATCGCGGTGACATGCTTCGCCTCGAACGTCGCGCGCCTACGGTCCGTCGCGATCGCCGCCCGGCGCTGCGAGCGCCAGGTCGCCCTGGTCGGCCGGTCCCTGTGGCGCATGAACGAGGCGGCCCGAGAGAACGGCTACCTCCTGGACATCCCGGAGTTTGTCGCCGAGTCGGATGTCGGTTATTTCCCGAGGAACAAGCTAGTCATGATCTGTACCGGCAGCCAGGGCGAGACCAGGGCGGCGATGGCGAAGATCGCCGATCAGGCGCATCCCCAGGTCACCTTGGAATCCGGTGATACGGTGATCTTTTCCTCAAGGGAGATCCCCGGCAACGAAAACGCGATCGGCCGCATCCAGGGCAAGCTGATGAACCGTGGGGTCCGCGTGATCACGGAGCGGGAGCATCACGTGCATGTCTCCGGGCATCCCTCGCGTGACGACATGATCGAGATGTACCAGATGATCCGGCCGGAAATCGCCATCCCGGTACACGGTGATGCCCGGCACCTCGCCGAGCACGCCAAACTGGCGCGCGAGTGTCAGGTCCCCCAGGTGCAGGTGCCCGGGAACGGTAGTGTCATCCGCCTGGCGCCGGGACCGGCCGAGATCATTTCATGGGTGCCTGTGGCCAGTCTTGCGGTTGACGGTCCCAGGCTGCGGCGGCTGGACAGCGAGGTCATTCGCGATCGGCGCAAGCTGCTCCATAACGGTGCCGTGGCGGCGACGATCGTGCTGGACGCCAAGGGACAGTGCCGGGGCGACCCGATGCTCACGGTCACCGGCATCACGGATGACGAGGACGACCCGGAAATCAACGGCCTGCTGGTCGATATGGTGCGCGAAGCGGTGGACGGCCTTTCGTCCAGCGCGCGCAAGGCTGATGATGCGGTAAGCGAAGCGGCGCGCCGCGCGGTCCGCCGGGTGCTGCGCGGCGAGTTCGGCAAACGGCCGCTGACGACGGTGCATGTGGTGCGGGCTTAGGGAGACGGGAAGATGATCGGCCGGTTGAACCACGTCGCGATCGTCGTGCCGGATTTGGCGGCCGCGGCGGCGATGTATCGCGACACCCTCGGCGCGTCGGTAAGTGCCAGCCAAGATCTGCCGGAGCACGGAGTCACGACGGTGTTCGTGGAACTGCCGAATACCAAGATCGAGCTTCTGCACCCGCTCGGCGACGGCTCGCCGATCCGGGGATTTCTGGAGAAGAACCCCTCGGGCGGCATGCACCACGTCTGCTATGAGGTGGAGAATATCCTGGCCGCCCGGGATAGTCTGAAAGCCGCTGGTGCCCGGGTGCTGGGAGATGGCGAGCCCAGGATCGGTGCGCACGGCAAACCCGTCCTGTTTCTCCATCCCAAGGACTTCGCGGGTACCTTGGTTGAGTTGGAGCAGGTCTGAGGATCTCTCGGAAAGGGGAAGCGCCGCATGGATATCGCGTCCGGGATCGTCGTCTATGTGCTGCTGTGGTGGTGGATCTTTTTCATGGCCCTGCCGTTCGGTGTCCGTCGTCCCGAGAGCGTCGAGGTCGGACACGAGCCGGGCGCGCCGGAGAAGCCGCATCTCTGGAAAAAGGCTCTGGCGGCAACCGTGATCGCGGGCGTCCTTTGGTTCGGCGTCGACTGGATCGTCAATGCCGAACTGATCTCGTTCCGTGACATGGCCAAGAAGATGTGAACCTTCGGTGGACGCTATTCCGGCCTCCGCCGTACGGACAAAAAAAAGCAAGGACCTTTCGGACCTTGCTCTCAACTTGCCCTTTTTCCAGACACACACGGGTGCCCAGCCCGGGTTCCTCCCTTAACTCGGACCAGCCTTAACGCTTGCGCGCCGGCGGTTCACCTTATTGTTGGGGGACAATAGTATCCCTGAAGCCATAGGTCACGTAGAATCGGTCTAACTGTCACAAAAATTGCGCAATTCGCAGCATGGCCGCATTCATCGGAGGAATTATGGCGCGCATGGAACCAATGATTGCCGGCATTGCCACATCGGGACTGACGTTCCTGATCGCTCTCGGTGCGGGCCTTGCCGCGGACGCGAAACCGGGAACCGCCGAGATCACGGTATCGCCGAAGGATTGCCGCCGTCTTGTCGCACATGTGCCGGCGGGCGATGTCGCCTACAAACCCGGTGTCGACGCCTATGGCCGGCCGGTCAAACCGGCGGATCTGCCCGGCACGCAGGTGATCAAGGCACCCGACAAGATCACCTTCAGCATCACCTACGACGCACTCAAGGGCCTGGGGCTTTCTGGAACCTCAAGTCTGCTTTCCGGCGAAGCCTCGGTGGGAGAGGTGTCGTACGACATCGCTTCCGGGCGGATGGAGTTCAACGGCCAGCCGCTGACCGACCCTGAAATCGCCGCCTTGGCGACCGCGTGCAAGAGCCTCGGGAAGTGACATCTTGCACGGGGCTCGCCGAAGAGGCGCGGTCAGGCGCCGGTGAACGCCTGCAGACCGGTCTGGGCGCGGCCCAGAATCAGGGCGTGAACGTCATGGGTGCCCTCGTAGGTATTCACGGCCTCGAGGTTCATGACGTGGCGGATCACCCCGTACTCGTCTGACACGCCGTTGCCGCCATGCATGTCGCGGGCCGTGCGGGCGATGTCCAGCGCCTTGCCGCAGGAATTGCGCTTGGCGAGCGAGATCGCCTCCGGCGCGCCGGTTCCCTGGTCGAGCAACTGTCCGAGCCTGAGGCAGGCCTGCAGGCCGATGGTGATCTCGGTCTGCATGTCCGCCAGTTTCTTTTGGATCAGCTGATTGGCGGCGAGCGGCCGGCCGAACTGTTCACGCTCAAGCGTATAGCTGCGGGCGGCATGCCAGCAGAACTCAGCGGCGCCAAGCGCGCCCCAGGAAATGCCGTACCGAGCCTTGTTAAGGCAACCGAAGGGGCCGGACAGACCCTTGACGTTCGGTAGCAGGTTCGCCTCCGGCACCATGACGTCATCCATGACGATCTCTCCGGTCACCGAGGCGCGCAGTGAGAACTTGCCTTCAATCTTGGGTGCGGAAAGACCCTTCATTCCCTTCTCGAGAATGAAGCCCCGGATGACCCCGTCATCGGTCTTGGCCCAGACCACGAAGACATCGGCGATCGGCGAATTGGTGATCCACATCTTGGCGCCGGAAAGCAAATAGCCGCCGTCGACCGTGCGCGCCCGGGTCTTCATCCGCCCGGATCGGATCCGTGATCCGGCTCGGTCGAGACCGAAACAGCCGACCCACTCCCCGGTGGCAAGCTTGGGCAGATACTTCTGGCGCTGCTCCTCGTTGCCGTAGGCGTGAATGGGGTGCATCACCAGACTTGATTGCACGCTCATCGCGGACCGGTAGCCGCTGTCCACCCGCTCCACCTCGCGGGCGACCAGGCCGTAGCAGACGTGATTGACGCCGGCACAGCCGTAGCCTTCGATGGTTGATCCCAGAAAGCCGAGCTCGCCCATTTCGTTCATGATTTCGCGGTCGAAATGTTCGTTGCGGAACGCATTCTGCACCCGCGGCAACAGGCGCTCCTGGCAATAATCCCGTGCGGCGTCCCGCACCATCCGTTCCTCCTCGGTCAGTTGCTGATCGAGAAGCAGTGGATCTTCCCACTGAAAGCTCGGCTTGGACGGTTTCGTCTTGCCCGCGATGGCTGAAGGGGCTTCGGCGGTGGCGGCGGGATTCGGGCTCATCGCGATCTCCGATCGATGCGGTGTGGCGTTTGCAAAGATATATACGCCGTGGCGTCAACACGCGACCCCGTTTTGCGGGCGGTGGCGCGACATCTCTTTTCCTCTCCCGGTCCGTCGCGGTATAAACACACTATCCTGTGATGGACCCGACATGCCCCCCCTCGACGAAAACCGGATCATCATCGAATTCATTCGGGTCGGCGCTTATGTGAAGGTCAGCGCCGTGGATCCGGTGAGCAGGGTGGAGGCGTCGATCGTCGGAGATCTGGCTAGCGGCGAGGCGATTTTGAAACGAACCGCCATTCGCAAACTGAAATACGTGCTTGAGAAGAATAAAAAGTAGCGCCCGCTTGGGGCGCCGTCAGGGCTTTCTATGCGCCGGTTACTCGGCTTTCCCGGACCGCTTGCCGCGCTTGGCCGGTCCCTTTCCTAGACCGATCTTTTTCGCAAACTCCGACCGCTGTGCCGCATAGGCCGGCGCGACCATTGGATAATTCGCCGGCAGATTCCACTTCGCGCGATATTCCTCGGGGGTCATGTTGTAGGTCGTGCGCAAATGGCGCTTCAGCATCTTGAGTTGTTTGCCGTCCTCCAGGCAGACGATGTATTCATTCATAACGGATCTTCGAACCGGGACGGCCGGTTTGAGTGGAGCATTTTCTGGTTCCGTTTCATCGCCTTCAAGCTTGCGAAGTGAATTATGGATTGTGGCCATTAGTTCCGGAACTTGTTCCGCTGATATCTCATTATTTCCCAGATATGCAACGGCTACGTTGACCGTCAATCTCAATAGTTCTTTTGATGCTACATTTTCGTTTGTTTTTTCTTCTGACATTATCATGGTCCAAGTTTGACGGCGGGATTCCCACCGTTTGATTACAGAAATTACGTTGGAAGTCAATTCTCAAGTTTGCGTGAGTCATGATCTTACAAGGATTGGAGAGTGAAAATCCTAGTATTGTTCTACGGAGGATATTTCTATTAAACCCAATGTTGATTCTATGATAGGCGCCGTGTGGTCCAGTAGATTATTGTGATGGGATGCATTCGCGTTTCAGAAACACCTCCCACACAAAATCTGGCATATTGGCGCTGGTATGACGTATATAGTGTGTCTTTCAATCCAGGGTCGGCGCGTCTAGGCCGTCCAGCCAGGGACAAGTGCTTTCATGGAAGAGAAAACCGTCGCGGTCGGCGTGGACCACGGAGGCTTGGCGCTCAAGGCCGATATTGTCGGACAGTTGGAAGAACTCGGCTTTCGCGTTCTCGACCTCGGCACCCATGAGTCGACGTCGGTGGACTATCCCGACTACGCCTATGCGGTGGCCGACGCGATTCGTCGCGGGCGCGCGGATCTGGGGATCGTGATTTGCGGAACCGGCATCGGCATGAGCATCGCGATGAACCGTTACCCCTGGATACGCGCCGGCCTCTGCCACGATGTGACCACCGCGCGTCTGGCCCGCGAACATAACGATGCCAATGTCCTCGCTCTCGGCGCACGCCTGGTCGCACCGGAACTGGCGAAGGAATGTCTGACGGTCTTCTTGCAAACCGGGTTCGGAGCGGGTAGGCACGCCGCGCGCGTGCGGAAACTCACCGAACCCCCGGTTCTGGATGACGCCAGCCACGCCGCGTGAGTGAAATTCAGCCCATGGGAAAGCGATGACGATGACCTCAATGGTGCGCGACGCCGGCGGAGATTATGCGGAGTTCTTTTCCGCCTCAGTGGCGGATGCCGATCCGGAGCTGTTCGTTTCGATCGAGCGGGAGCTGGGCCGCCAGCGGGATCAGATCGAATTGATCGCGTCCGAGAACATCGTGTCTCGGGCGGTGCTCGAGGCGCAGGGATCGGTCCTCACGAACAAATATGCCGAAGGTTATCCCGGGCGGCGCTACTACGGTGGTTGCGAGTTCGTCGATATTGCGGAGGCCCTGGCGATCGAGCGTGCCAAGGCGCTCTTCGAATGCGGTTTCGCCAATGTTCAGCCGCATTCCGGTGCCCAGGCCAATCAAACGGTGTTCATGGCGCTTCTGTCGCCCGGCGACACGATCATGGGGCTTTCGCTGGCGGCCGGCGGCCATTTGACGCACGGCGCGCCGCCCAACCAGTCGGGAAAGTGGTTTAACGCCGTTCAATACGGGGTGAGGGCGGACGATCATCGCATCGATTTCGAGGAAGTCGCGCGTCTTGCCGAAGCGCATAGGCCGAAGATGATCATCGCCGGCGGATCGGCCTATCCACGGATACTGGACTTCCGGCGCTTTCGGGAAATTGCCGACTCGGTTGGCGCCTATCTCATGGTGGATATGGCGCATTTCGCCGGCCTCGTCGCGGGAGGTGCGCATCCGAGCCCGCTGCCCCATGCCCATGTGGTCACCACCACCACGCATAAGACGCTGCGCGGACCGCGCGGGGGCATGGTGCTGACCAATGACGAGGCGATCGCTAAGAAGATCAATTCGGCGCTGTTCCCGGGATTGCAGGGCGGGCCGCTCATGCACGTGATCGCGGCCAAGGCGGTCGCCTTCGGAGAGGCGCTGCGGCCCGCGTTCCGCACCTATGCCCACGATGTGGCGGCCAACGCGCGCGCTTTGGCGGCACGGCTCATCGAGCGCGGCGCCGACATCGTCTCCGGTGGAACCGACACCCATCTGATGCTGGTGGATCTCCGGCCCAAGGGGCTTACCGGCAAGGACACGGAAGCGGCGCTCGAGCGTGCCGGCATCACCTGCAACAAGAACGGCGTCCCCTTCGATCCGCAGAAGCCGACCATCACCTCGGGTGTCCGTCTCGGGACCCCGGCAGGCACCACGCGCGGTTTCGGGATCGGCGAGTTCGAGCGGATCGGCGATCTGATCGGCGACGTCTTGGACGGGATGGCCGGCGGCACCGAACCCGATCTCAAGGTTGAACAGGCGGTGCGCGCGCAGGTCCGCGAATTGTGTGAACGGTTTCCGATCTACGGGCAGGGGGCGTGATACGCCCGGGGATCACCTGTTCGCGAAGCAGTCTCGCCGCGCCGGAGCGGCCCGGAATGGAAGAGGGGGAAAGCCATGCGATGCCCATTCTGCGGGAACAATGATACCCAGGTGAAGGATTCGCGGCCGACCGAGGACAATGCGGCGATCCGCCGCCGGCGCTTCTGCACGTCCTGCGGCGCAAGGTTCACCACGTTCGAACGCGTCCAGCTTCGCGAACTCACCATCCTCAAGAAGAGCGGCAAGCGGGTTCCGTTCGATCGGGACAAATTGGAGCGGTCGATCCAGATCTCGCTGCGCAAGCGTCCGGTGGACCAGGACCGCTTGGAGCGCATGGTCACCGGCATACAACGGCGCCTGGAGAGCATGGGAGAAGCCGAGATCCCGTCCAGCGTGATCGGCGAGATGGTGATGGATTCTCTCGCCAATCTCGATCCCGTGGCCTATGTGCGCTTTGCGTCGGTTTACCGGAATTTCCGCGAAGCCAAGGATTTCGAGGAATTTGTCGAGGATCTGAGCCGCTTCGAGGACGACGACTGACAGGCGGAGCGGATGATAACGGGCGCCGCGGTTTCCTCCAGCCAGGGTCACGAGGACGAGCGTTGGATGCGCGTTGCGATCCGTATCGGACGCAGGGGGCGTGGCCGGGTGGCGCCCAATCCGGCCGTCGGCTGTGTCCTGGTCCGCGACGGCCGGCTCATCGCCCGGGGATGGACTCAGCCTGGTGGCCGCCCGCATGCCGAGGCGGTTGCCCTGGCAAGGGCCGGTGCCGCGGCCCGAGGCTGTACCGCCTATGTCTCGCTGGAGCCCTGTGCGCATCACGGCCAATCCCCGCCTTGCGCCGAAGCGCTGATCTCCGCTGGTGTCGCGCGGGTGGTGATCGCGGCGCATGACCCTGATCCTCGCGTCGACGGACGTGGCGCGCGTCTGCTGCGGGAGGCCGGCATCGACGTGCGCGAGGGTGTCCTCGCGGCCGAGGCGGACGCGGATCTCGCCGGTTTCAAGGGACGGGTCGAGACCGGCCGCCCTTGGGTGACGCTGAAACTGGCAACCACCCTCGACGGGCAGATCGCGACCGCTTCCGGCGAGAGCAAATGGATCACCGGTGCCGGGTCCCGTCATATGGTCCATGCTCTGCGCGCGCAGCACGATGCGATCCTCACGGGGGTCGGGACGGTTCTGGCGGATGATCCGATGCTGACCTGCCGGCTGCCGGGTATGGCAAACCGCTCTCCGGTCCGTGTTGTGCTCGATTCAAGGCTGTCGACGCCGGTTTCCAGCGTCGTTGTCGCGACGGCGCGCGATATCAAAACGGTGATCATTGCCACTCGTGCCGGCTCCGCCGAAGCCGAGCGCGCGCTTGTGGAAAGCGGCGCCGAGGTGGTGCGGGTGGATGCCGGCGATACCGGTCTCGTCGCACCCGATGCCGCCCTCAAAGTGTTGGGAGATCGCGGAACCACTCGTGTTTTCGTCGAAGCGGGCGGGAAAATCGCCACCTCTTTTCTGGCTGTGGGCCGGGTCGACGAGGTTATCTGGTTCCGCGCGCCGATGCTGATCGGTGGCGACGGGATTGCGAGCCTGCACTCGCTTTCGATCGCCGCCTTGGACGATGCGCCGCGTTTCGAACGTGTCGAGACACGCACGGTGGGCGAAGATCTTGTGGAAACCTACCGGCGTCGGCCCTAGTTTACGGCCATGTTCACAGGCATCATTACTGATATCGGCGAAGTGCGCGCGTTGGAACAACGTGGGGACCTGCGCGCCGTCATCGCAACAGGCTACGAGACCGCCGGCATCGATGACGGGGCCTCGATCGCCTGTTCCGGCGCCTGCCTTACCGTGATTGATAAGGGGCCGGACTGGTTCGCGGTGGATATCTCGAAAGAGACCCTGGACCACACGATCCTTGGGGGATGGAGCGTCGGCTCAAAGCTCAACCTGGAACGCTCGCTGCGTCTTGGCGATGAACTCGGCGGTCATATCGTCTCCGGACATGTGGACGGGGTCGCGACTGTCGTTTCGGTTCGAAACGAAGGCGACAGCCGCCGTCTCTCCATCGAGGCGCCCCGGGAACTGGCGCGTTTCGTCGCATCCAAGGGTTCCGTCGCCCTCGACGGCATCTCGCTGACAGTCAATGAGGTCGACGGTTCGGTCTTCGGAGTGAACATCATTCCCCATACCTGGGAGCGGACCACGCTGTCGTCGGTCGCGCCGGGAAGCCGATTGAATATTGAAATAGACATGCTGGCGCGCTACGTCGCCCGCCTGAGCCAAGCATTGGAGGCCGAGCGCCATGGCGACGCCTGAGCAGTTGAGCGATGTGTACAAGGGCGCGCTGTCGTCGATCGAGGAGGTCGTCGAGGAGGCCAAGGCCGGACGCATGTTCATTCTTGTCGATGACGAAGGTCGCGAGAACGAGGGCGATCTCTGCATCCCGGCACAGATGGCGACGCCGGAGGTCATCAACTTCATGGCCATGCATGCCCGTGGGCTCATCTGCCTGTCGATGACCCGGGCGCGGGTCGAACAGCTCGGCCTGCCGCTGATGTCGTCGCGCAACGAGACCCGTCATGAAACCGCCTTCACTGTCTCCATCGAGGCGCGCGAAGGGGTGACGACCGGGATTTCCGCCCATGACCGAGCGCGGACCATCTCCGTGGCGATCAATCCGGATATGAGCCGCGAGGATATCGTCACGCCGGGCCATGTGTTCCCCCTTGTGGCGCGCGACGGCGGGACCCTGGTGCGGGCCGGTCACACCGAGGCGGTGGTCGATATCTCGCGCATGGCCGGCCTCAATCCCTCCGGCGTGATCTGCGAGATCATGAAGGACGACGGCACCATGGCGCGGCTGCCGGATCTGGTGCAGTTCGCCCAGCTGCACAATCTGAAGGTCGCCACGATCGCCGATCTGATCGCGCACCGCCGGCGCCACGAGACGATTGTCGAGCGGTCGGTCGATACCATGCTGAAAAGCAAATACGGCGGCGAATGGCGGATGATCGTCTATCTGAACAAGGTGACCTATGCGGAACACATCGCGCTGATCAAGGGCGACATCACGACGAGCGAGCCGGTGCTGGTGCGGATGCATGCGCTGAACGTGATGGAGGATGTGCTGGGCGATCAGTCGGGCTCGCGCGGCGGCGGCGAGGTGCAGACCGCCATGGCGGCGATCGCCGAGGAGGGCCGGGGCGTGGTCGTCATGATCCGCGAGCCGACGCCGACCGCGCTGTCCGAGCGGATACGCAATATGTTGAAAGCACAGGCGGAAGGCCGGCGGACCGAGAACGAGCTTCGCGACTATGGCATCGGCGCCCAGATCCTGGGTGATCTCGGAGTCCGCGAGATGATCTTGCTGAGCAATGCGCGCCGTACCGTGGTCGGCCTTGACGGCTATGGCCTGACGATCGTGGGGCAGCGCCCGACCCAACCCGAACATGACGAGCAACACCCATGACCAAAGTGCTGATTGTCGACGCAAACTTCTACGAAGACCTGGCCAGCGAGTTGGTGCGTGGCGCGACGGCGGAACTGGATGCGCGCGGCGTGTCCTTCGACCGCGTATCGGTTCCAGGCGCCTTGGAAATCCCGGCCGCGATCTCGCTGGCGTCCAAGCGGACCGACGGGCCGGTCTATGACGGCTATGTCGCGCTCGGCTGCGTGATCCGGGGCGAAACGTCGCATTACGACATCGTTTGCGGTGAAAGCGCGAGGGGCTTGACCGAATTGGCGCTCGGCAGCGACTTGGCGATCGGCAACGGTATTCTCACGGTCGATACCGGTGAGCAGGCCTGGGCACGGGCCGATGTCGCTCGCAAGAACAAGGGCCGCGACGCGGTCGCCGCCTGTCTTGCCCTGGTGGAGATCAAGAAGAGGTTCAAGGTTTGAAACCACCAGTCCGGCGAGCGGCGCGCAAGGAACGCAAATCCGTGCTCAGGCCGCGAACGACCTCGCGCCTTGCCGCGGTTCAGGCCCTTTACCAACTGCAGATGACCGGCCGCCCCGCCCCGCAGATCGTCGAGGAGTTCGTGACCCATCGGTTGACCGAGCTTGAGGACACCACCAGCTTCGGCGTCGCCGACGAGGACCTGTTCCGGGTGCTGGCCCTGGGGACGGCGGAAGAACTCGAGACTGTCGATAAGATCATCTCCGACACCCTGGTCGAGGGGTGGTCCCTGGAGCGGCTGGAGAGCACCCTGCTTGCGATCCTGCGCGTCGGGGTGCACGAGTTGCTCAACCATGGCCGCACACCGACCGCGGTGGTGATCAGCGAATATGTCGACGTCACCCATGCGTTCTATGATGACGCGGCGGCGGGCCTGGTAAACGGTGTCCTCGACCGGGTCGCCCAGATCGTCCGTGAACGCGACGGCGTCGACGATGACGACGAGGATGATGACTTCGTGCCGAGGACGGATCGGGCGGGTTAACGCATGGGGCTGGGCGAGTTCGGCCGCATTGATAGGTTCTTCAAGCCGCTGGCCGCTGGTTTTCCAGGAGCCCTCGACCTCGCTGACGATGCGGCGGTCCTGGCGGTCTCGGGGCTGACCGGCGTTGTGGTCTCGACCGATGCCGTGGTCTGCGGAGTGCATTTCCGGCCTGACGATCCCGCCGATCTGGTGGCCAGAAAGGCCCTGCGGACCAATCTTTCGGACTTGGCGGCGATGGGGGCGGAACCCTGGGTCTATACATTGACCCTTGCCGCCGGACCGGGAAGCGCCCAGGAGACGGACGCGTGGGCCGAAGCGCTCGCCTCGGGTCTGGCCGAGGATCAGGCACTGTTCGGGATCCACCTGATCGGCGGGGATTCGGTGTCGACACCCGGGCCGACTTGGCTGTCGATCACGATTTTCGGACGGCAGGACCCCGGCCGGGTGCTCAAGCGGTCGGGCGCCCGGTCCGGCGACGATATCTATGTGTCGGGCACGATCGGTGACGCGGCTCTTGGTCTGAAGATTCTGAACGGCGACATCGCGGATGCCTCCCAAGGCGAGGCGGCGGCGCTCATCGACAGATACCGGCTGCCGCGCCCGCGCGTCGGTCTCGGTCTGGAACTCGCCGGGCTCGCCGGCGCGGCGATGGATGTTTCCGACGGTCTCGCCCAGGATCTGGGCCATATCTGCGCGGCATCCGGTGTCGCAGCGGAGCTTCTCGCGCCGGACGTGCCGCTGTCGGAGGCGGCGCGGGGCCTTCTGTCGGCTGGGCGCGCAACGCTAGAGGACATCCTGGGCGGCGGCGATGATTACGAACTGCTGTTCACTGCGCCGCAATCCGCCCGCGCCGCGCTGGCGGAGGCGGCGGCCCGGGCCGGGGTGCCGATCGCCCGGATCGGCCGGATCGTCGACGGTAGCAGCGTCACGGTGCGGGACGGTGACGGACGGGTGGTGCCGCTGCGCCGGCTGGGGTACCGTCACTCCTGATTCGGCCGTGGCGCGCCGGACGAGAGAGGTAGTCGGTCGCCCTTCATGAAGTTGATCATCATCCTGGTCGTCGTCCTGGCCCTGATCGGCGGGGGTGTGTTCGGAACCGCGATGTTCGCGCCCGGCCTGCTGCCGCCGGCCGTGGTGACCATGCTGGGCCAGGAAGTACCCCCGGAACCGGAAAAGCCCGCTGTCGAACCCCGGCCCGAGAACACCGTCTTGATCGACCTTGAACCGCTACAAATTCCGATGTTCCGCAACGATGACGTTGACCGTTTCCTGATCATTCACATCCTGGTGGAGGTCCGGCCCGGCAAGGACGCGGATCTCGTGAACCGGAATCTGCTGCGCATCATTGACACTTTCATCACTTACATTCATGCATTGAACGCCCTCGATATCGAACCCGGGGTCAACGACCGGGCGTTCCTCAAGGAACGTCTCCTGGTCAAGGCCGAGGAAATTCTGGGTAAGGGCATCGTTGTTGATCTATTGTTCGTGAACGTCTTCGAACGCCCCATCAAGTAGCCGCCACGGCCAGCCTTGCGAGTCCCAGATGACCGACCGTGATCCCACCGTCCGGAACGTTGTACTGCTGGCGTGTTGCCAAGCGCTTTCGATGTCCGCGATGTCGATGAGCATGACCGTGACCGCCCTAGTCGGCCAGGCGCTTGCGGGCGATCCCGCCCTTTCCACATTGCCGCTGGCGTTGCAGTTCACGGCGACGATGCTGACGACGATGCCGGCCTCGCTGTTCATGCGCAGGTTCGGACGTCAGATGGGTTTTTCGTTCGGCGTCGTCCTCGGGGTAGCGGGAGCGTTGCTCGCGACGCTGATGATCTTCGAGCGGAGTTTCATCGGGTTCTGCGCCGGCTCGATCCTGATGGGCGCCTTCATGGGCTTTTCGGTCTTCTATCGCCACGCCGCCGCCGATACGGCAAGCGACGCGTTCCGAAGCAAGGCGATCTCGCTGGTCATGGCGGGCGGCGTCGTTTCGGCCTTGCTGGGGCCGGAACTGGCCAAGCGGTCATACGACATGTTCACCCTGGAAGGGGTCGGCACGGTAACCTATGCCGGCTGTTTCGTGGTCGCGGCGGTCTTGCAGGCCCTGATCCTGGTCGCCCTGCGCTTTGTCGACATTCCGCGCGAGTCCGCCGAACAGCGCAGGGATACCGGCCGTCCGCTGCCCGAGATTGTCCGCCAGCCCCGATTCGTCGTAGCCGCAGCCGGGGCGATGATCGGCTACGGCGTGATGAGCTTCGTGATGACGGCAACACCGCTCGCGATCGTCGGCTGCGGATTTGCGTTCACCGACTCGGCTTTCGTGATTCAATGGCATGCCTTCGCGATGTTCGCGCCGTCATTTTTTACAGGGTCGCTGATCGCCCGTTTCGGGGTGTTGCGGATCATGATGATCGGCGCGGCGGCGCTGATTTTGAGCGTCGGGATCTCGGTATCGGGCATTGAACTGTACCAGTTCTGGTGGGGCCTGGTGATGCTCGGAATCGGCTGGAACTTCCTGTTTATCGGCGGGACCACGCTGCTTGGCGAATGCCATACGTCGGCGGAAAAAGCCAAGGTTCAGGGATTGAACGACTTCATGGTGTTTTCAACCGTGACGGTGTCGTCGTTCTCCGCCGGCGCGATTTTCCATCACTTCGGCTGGCTGGCGGTGAATATCAGCGTGCTGCCCCTGATCGGCATTGTTATCGTGCTTTTGTTCTGGCTGATGCGCCAGAACCGCCGGGTGGTGGCGGCGGGAGAGTAAAAAGCCGACGAAACAAGTGCTTCCCGGTTGCCACGGACGTTTTTTTTGGTATGTTCCGCGCGATTTCGTGGGCGCGATAAGCAACTCGTCGCCCCATGCCTACGTCGGGCCTTCTGAAAACCAGGAAGCCGATTATCGCTACCCGGAAAATCGATCCAGGCGCGACGTCCATTGAACCGATGAAGGATCCCCGAACATGAATGGAATGTTCACTCTCGTTATCGTCTGTGGAGCGCTCGCGTTGCTCTACGGCGTACTGGCGGCGCGTAGCGTGCTCGCGGCCGACGCCGGCAACGAGAAAATGCAGCAGATCGCCGCGGCCATTCAAGAAGGCGCCGCCGCTTATCTCAACCGGCAATATTCCACGATCGCCATGGTCGGTGTCGTGGTCGCCATAATTCTGGCCTGGTCGCTGGGCCTGACAGTCGCGGTCGGTTTCGTCCTCGGCGCGGTGCTCTCCGGGATCGCGGGCTATATCGGCATGTACGTCTCGGTGCGTGCCAACGTTCGGACCACCCAGGCGGCGACGGTGGGCATGGAGCCGGCGCTGGACATCGCGTTCAAGTCCGGCGCGATCACCGGCATGCTCGTGGTCGGGCTCGGTCTGCTGGGTGTCGCGGGCTATTACTTTTTCCTGATCGGGTACTACGACACCAGCACCAGCGCCGGCCTGCGGCACGTGCTGGAAGCGCTGGTGCTCAGCTTCGGCGCCTCGCTGATTTCGATCTTCGCGCGTCTCGGCGGCGGCATCTTCTACCAAGGGTGCCGATGTGGCGGTGACATGCGGGTGGTAAGGTCGAGGCCGGGATCCCTAGACGATCCGCGCAATGCCGCTCGATCGCTGACAACGTGGGCGACAACGTGGGTGATTGCGCCGGGATGGCAGCGGACCTGTTCGAGACCTATGCGGTGACTGTGGTCGCGACCATGCTTCTGGCGGCGATCTTCTTCACCGGAGAAACCGCGGTAACGCTGATGCTGTTCGCTGGTTATCGGCGCGGTCTGCATCGTCGCCTGGTCATCGGCACTTTCTTCGTCAAGCTCGGCGGCAATCAGAATATCACGTGGGCGCTTTACATATGGCTTCATCTCGAGCGCCGTGATCTCGGCTGTTCTGATCGGCGTCGTGACCTGGCAGATGCTTGGTTTCGAGACCGTCTTCGAGCTTTCAACGGCGTCGCGACCCGGCCGGTCAAGCATCTTCTACTGCTCGATGGTGGGGCTGGTGGTGACCGGTCTGATCATCTGGGTGACGGAGTACTCACCTCCACCGAATATCGTCCGGTGCGCATCGTCGCCAAGTCCTCCGAGACCGGTGACGGCACCAACTCCGTTCAAGGCCTCGCGGTCTCGATGGAAGCCCGTGCGCTGCCGGGCGTTGATCATTTCCGCGGTATCCTGGCGGCCTATATCTGGGGCGGCATTTTCGGCATCGGCATCGCGGCGACCACGATGCTGGCGCTGGCCGGCATGGTCGTGGCGCCTGACGCCTACGGCCCGGTTACCGATAATGCCGGCGGCATCGCCGAAATGTCGGATCTGCCGAGAACGTCCGCAAGACGACGGATGCCCTGGATGCCGTCGGCAACACCACTCAAGGCGGGTGACCAAGGGCTATGCCACGGCTCCGCCGGGCTTGCTTCCCGGTGCTGTTCGCGGCCTATACCGAGGATCTGAAGCATTACTTCCCTGACCTGGACGTCAGGTTCGGTGCTTCAGGATCCCTATGTCGTCGGCCTGTTCATTAAGGCGGTGCTGCCCTACCTGTTCGGCTCCATGGGCATGCAGGCCGTCGGCCGGGCCGCCGGTTCGGTCGTCGAGGAGGTGCGCCGCCAGTTCCGCAGAACCCCGGCATCGGAAGGCACCGTGAAGCCGGAATACGAGCCGCGCCGTCGACCTGCTGACCAGAGGCGGCGATCAAGGAAATCGATCATCCCGTCGCTGTTGCCGGTTCTGGCGCCGGTGGTGATGTATTTCGTGATCCTGGCGATCGGCGGCCAGGCCGCGGCCTTCGCGATCGGCGCGATGCTGCTCGGAACCATCGTCACCGGTATTTTCGTCGCCATCTCGATGACGGCGGCGGCGGTGCCTGGGACAATGCGAAGAAGTACATTGAGGACGGCAACCACGGCGGTAAGGGCCTGATGCGCACAAGGTTGCGGTGACCGGCGACACGGTCGGTGATCTCAATGATACCGCCGGCCCTGCTGTCAACCTGATGATCAAGATCATCAACATCGTCGTGATCCTGCTGCTGGCCGCGTTGGCTGCTTAATCGCGATTATCAATGCGAAAGGGCCTCGGACGGCAATCCGAGGCCCTTTTCGTTGGCTTGGTGCGGTCTACAACATCGGCCAATTGCCGGTCTCGTTAAACCGCCCGATATTGCTGATGAGCTGCTGAAGCACGGTGATCCGCTGTCCGGCAGTCGAGTCCGGCGATCGACGATTTCGATCTTCTTGCCGTCCTCCTCGGAGAGCTTGCCGGATCGACTCGACGAGGCCGTCCTTGCCGAAAGCGATGTAGACCATTTCCGCTGATCAACTCCGGACGCAGAAACCCTCAGCGTTCGTCGTGAGCCGATGTAAACAGTAATCCTCGCCGAGTCCGAGGTCGAAGAGGGCGCGCTCAGTAGGGCGCTGACCCGGCTTTGCGGTTTTCCCCGGCACGATCTCGGTCAGGTTGTCCAGGCCGATCTCGTTACCGTGGTTGTCGACCCTGGGAGAGCAGGAAAACAGCATTCCGGCCAGCAAGAGGTGCCGAGGACCGCTGGCAAGCTCGTGTCCGGCGGAATTGTGGTGGTCCTGAATTGAAACATGGCCCGTCACTATGAAGATTGTCCTGACCGGTCCGCGCGGCGCGGTGGGATCGACCTGCTGGCCAATGCGGTCCGATGCGGGCGCATCGTCAACGCCGCTGAAAACCTCCGTCGTTGACGCGATCCAGGCGCTTTGCGAAGTGATGCATGTGTAGGGGCAAGTGATGTTCGACGGCTGCGCAGGCGAGGGCAGGAATCAGGCCGTGGCCCGACTGTACGAGCTGATCGTGGCGCAATCCCGCCGTCCTGAGTTCCTATCAGGACCTGGTGGCGGATACTCGACAAGCCGTTTCAGACATGCTTGCCCTGCATGCGATGCTCGTCATGCGTCAGCTTGAAGGAGCAGGCCTGAGCGGAGCGGTCAGGTCGGTCAGGATCTGTTTGATCATATGTTCTATGACATGGACATGTCGTTTCGCGTGAGATCGGGTTGGCGATTATCCGGTCGGCAAACGTGCCAAGCAGATGGGCCTCGGCATTTCGAGGACGAATCGCGGCATATGGAGGACGGGGCTTTCCAGCCAGGACGGTGCCCCGAAGATGCCCTGCTCCAAAACGTTTATCGCGACGAAGCTCCTGAGGGGATCGCTTGAGCCGATTGCCCGCTACATGCGGGCCGCGGATGCCAAGTTGCTTGCAACGCCGCTCGAGCCTGTTCTCGCGGGGGAGAAGGCGTTCGAGGACCTTATCCCATGACGGACCCGGTCTTCCATCTCGGAGTTCAGCCGCCCTGTGCGCCCTGGAAGATATCGGCAGCCGACATGGATCTGGATCCTGACGGCTTCTGCGCCCGAATGCGGCGGTACTGGCGCGCGGGTTCGAAGGTGCCGAGGTCACGGCACTGGGGCGAAGGTCAAGCGCTGGTGCATCGCGGCGGGAGTGTTCACGGCTTCGGGAACGCGAATGGAAATCGTCTTCATCAGGTGAGCATGCCGAGGAAGCGCAGGATTTCCGGTGAGTGAGGTGATTGACGAGGTTTTGCGACCGAGATCGGGTGGAAAGCCTCAGCGAGTCCTCTCGATGGAGAGATCGACGCGGGAACCGTTGACTGCGGATCATATCGATATCGGTGAAGCGGTGCAGCAGAACCTCTCCTGGCGCTGGAACCGGCTCTTGCTTGAATCCGTCTCTCTTGACGATGGCGCGGTGACTTATTCTGCCGGAACCGAGGACGGCGATCCGCCTCAGATCATCCTTTTGCGGGTTTGCCGCGCTCCGGGATCGTGAGAGAGGAGGAGGATTCTTCCATGACGTGACCGCCCGTTCATAAAGCCGGAAAATCAACGCTCTTTGGTTTGAGGCGGTGTCCGGCTTTGGTTGTCGCCGCGCTGCTGAAGTATTACCGTCTTGAAATCTCGCCAGCTATAAAGAGGAACCGTCTTTCATGGTCACTGTGTCCGGAAACCCTCAGTGCATGACGCCGCAGATAACATTGTCTTCGACGCGATGGCGGCGATCGAGCGCCTGCGATGGTGGTCGAGGGGCGGATATTGGTGGTCGAGCGGTTGCCTGGCATGCGGCTGATCCTGGTTGGTGACGACGCAGTTGCGCCCCTGATCGACGCGACGAAGTGAGCTCAGGAACGCTGACCCGGATCTGCATACTGACCAGGTCGTCGGGCCGGTGATAAGCCTTCCGCTGCCCTGCGTTCAGGGCGCCAGTCCAGCATGCGGCTGGCGATCGATCTGTCGCCGCAGGATGCGGACGGCACCGTATCGGCGGGCAATACCGGCGCGTTGATGGCGATGGCGCGATTGGCGCTGCGGATGTGCCCGGCGCATCGACCGGCCCGCGATCGCGAGTTTTTCCCGACCATGCGGTGAGAGCTGCATGCTTGATCTCGGCGCTAACATCGAATGCGACGCCAACAATCTGGTCCAGTTCGCGATCATGGGCGAGATCTTTGCCCGCCTGGTTCTGGGGCTGAACCGGCCGACGGTGGGATTGCTCAATGTCGGCAGCGAGGAACAGAAGGGCCAGAGTTGCGCGAGGCCGCGAGCCATCTTGCGTAAAGTCGACGCGAAATGGACTTTTACGGTTTCGTCGAGGGCGATGACATTACGCGCACGGTGGACGTGGTGGTGACTGACGATTCCGGCAACATCGCCCTGAAGACCGCCGAGGGCACGTCCTGATAGATGTTCAGCCATTATCTGGTTGTCGTTCCGTTCGACGCTGATCACCAAGCTTGGCTATCTGCCGTGCCGTTCGGCGATCGGTCAGTTGCGCGACCGACTGGATCCACGTCGCTACAATGGGGCGGTCTTTCTGGGGTTGAACGGCAGCGGTCAAAAGCCACGGTGGCACGGACGCGCTGGGCTTGCCAATGCCATCGGCGTCGCCGCCGATAGCCAGGTACGGATTTTTGGACAAGGTCAAAGAGGAGTTGCGGTGCTGCACACGGTAAAAGACGGTGACGATGACCAGAAGTCATGGTGTCGAGGCGCTGTTCTCTGCTTGTCGGATGCGGCTCTTATCTCCCGGAGCGCGTGCTGACCAATGGCGAACTTGCCAAGATGGTCGACACTCGCATGACTGGATCGTTCAGCGAACCGGTATTCACCAGCGCCATGTCGCCGCAGATGGAGAACTGACCTTCCGATCTCGCTTGGCGGCATCAGCGGGCGCGCTGGAGGCAGCCGGGATCGATGCGGGACATCGACCTGATCGTCGTGGCGACCACGACGCCGGATGACACCTTTCCCGCCACCGCGACCAAGGTGCAGGCCGTTGGCGTGACTCCAGCGCCGCGTTCGATGTCCAGGCGGTGTGCGCCGGCTTCGTCTATGCGCTCGTGCGTCGCCGACACCCATCAAGTCCGGTCAAGTAGAATACCGCCCTGGTCATCGGAGCGGAGACCTTTACCCGTATTCTGGACTGGCAGGACCGCACCACTTGCGTTCTGTTGGCGATGGAGCCGGCGCCGTCGCTGCGCGGCCATGACGGATCGGGAGGCGCGGACGACCACGGCATCCTGTCGACGCACCTGCATTCGACGGAGTCGCGAGGCGATATTTTATGTCGATGGGGGCCATCGAGTTCCGGCACCACCGGCATGCGCATGGAAGGAAGGGAAGTGTTCAAGCATGCGGTGGCGAAGCTCGGCGGCGTGATCGAAGAAGCGTTGGACGCGAACGGCCTGACCGCGGCTGGCGTGGAACTGGCCAGTGCCGCACCAGGCCAACCGGCGGATCATCGACGCGATGGCCAAGCGCAGAAACCGCCGCCCGAAAGGTCGCGTGTGCTGCATCGAGCGGCACGCCAACACTTCCACGGCCTCTGTCCTCTGGCGCTGACCGAGGCGGTCGGCGACGGACGCATCAAATCCGCGATCTGGTACTGTTCGAAGCGATCGGCGGAGGGTTTCGCCCAGGCGCCGGGCTCGTCAGAATGGGTTACTGCCCGCGGCGTGACAGAACCCTCAGAAAATCGGTGCAAAACCCTGTTATTGACCAATAATTGACTGATTTGGTCCAGGCGTTAGGTTAGGCTTCTGGATGGGATCTGATCATGGCTGGTAGCACGGTTACACGGCCCAATTGTTATAAGTGGTCTACAACGAAGTCGGGCTTTCCGGAATGAATCCGCAGAACTCGTCGAAGCGGTCCTGAACGAGGGTCGGCGAAGGCCCTGACCTGGGGGAGCCGGTCAAGATTTCGTCTTTCGGAAGTTTTCTTGTGCGTCAGAAGGGCGAACGGATCGGCCGAAACCCGAAGACGGGTGACGAGGTTCCGATTTTGCCGCGGAAGGTTTTGCTTTTCGGCCGTCCCAGTGTCCTGAAAAACCGATCAATGAGTCCCAGACCGGTTCCGCTTGAACGGGGCATGATCGGACATGGCTGTCGAGACCGGCATCCATACCAATGGAAGACGCAACGGTAAGCTCGCCGCGGTCCCGGACCACCGGCGAGTCGCTGATGACTCCGGACTCTCCATATCCAAGGTTTGAAAGCGTTCCCAGGCGCGCTCAAGCGTGGCGGTGGGGCGGTACTACCGTCCGGAAGATGTGTCGCTTTGAAGCGCATCCGTGGTTGCTTTACGCCGACGGTTATACGATCAAGTCCAGGTTGCGCGACGGCGTCGAAGCCGACTCAGAACGTGTGCCGGAACCGAGGCGGCCGACGAACCAACCGATGTCAAGGCCGATCTCGCAGGGAGTTTGACGCCCGGGTTCGGCGCGCGGAAACTGATATTCCATTGATTTCCAAAGAAAAAAGATGCCAGGCGCCGATAGCTGTGTCGGCCGCGTTTGCAAGGAACCGCCTGCCATTATATGGTCCATTCCCGATATTTTGCGAAGCCCGGCTGAGGATCCTTGGCGCGGTCGAAGGGCACTTCGGTATCGCGACACGGGTAAACATTTTCAAACAGCGTCGCCGTTGGACAGAGCATGTAGCTGGCTCCAGACGGATCGCACGGACACCGCGCGAGGCTATGGCGCACACAGAGGTGTCTGCGGTCACCACCATGTCGAGTTGCGCGACAGAGCGGCCAGGCGGTCAAGCTCATCACGTTGGTACAGCCGGGAGGTACGAATGGTCGCGCCGTGGAGTGAAAACGCCGGCAATCTCGGCCGTCGTGCGGCCAGTAGGGAATGAAAGTCGCTGACTGCGCCCAAGGGGCACGCATCATCTCCCACAAAGAGCAGCGTGCATGCAGATCAACGACGCCGGACCGCCAGGTATTCCGACCTTCGGTCCGGTGGGTGTTCAGCCAGGAACGCCACGCGGTCGCTTCACGGAGCCACGCAAAGATATCCATTTCATCGCCGGGCGCTTCAGGCGCCAGGCAGGCCGGCAGGCTCGGCCATGATGAGCCGACGGCTCAATGGTGCCGTTGCGCCGCGATAGTCCCAAACGGCGGACCCGGGCCGAGTTCCGAGGTTCTCGATCCATCACCTGGGAAAAGATCTGCGAAACAGTGAATTCTGCGCGTCGCATTCGACGACGACGTTGACATCGGCGAGCAAATCGGGCAGGCAAAAAGAAAATGAATTCATCACCGACACCCCGTTCCGCAGACCAGAAGAAGTCCATCAAGCGAGCGGGCGCGATCCCAGGCGGGCGCAACCTGATTACGGTAACGCATCGTCCAGGTACATCCGACGCCGTAGAGTTCCAGCCCTTGACCAGATTTCCCGGGAGCGTTCGCATCGCTTGCGCATGGCGAGCCGGTTCGTCTGGTGATTTCGCGCCGCCCAGATGACCGTCCCGCGCGGTCGAGGTCGAACCGGCGATCGCGCTTGTCGCGATACGTGCCGCCCAATAACGCTGGCAAAGGACGACCGCGCGCATGGCGGTGTTCCTGATGCCGCATTTCCGGCGATCAAGAGATGATTGGACAGATTTGTCCACGCAACGCGTCATCGTCTGACACAACCAATCGATGGCCCATTTGACTTGTTCTGGGCTCTTTGAAAAATGACGTAGGCTTTTCGTATTTGGTTCTGAGTAGAACAGCCTCCGGGCGGCATTTCGGTTGCGGTTTCTCACCAGAGTGGTATGCTGTGGAAGTTTCAAAAACACGAGCATCGGGCGGGCAATTCCGTCTGGTTTCTGTAAGGACGCCGGCGGCTCGTGACGCGGTCTGCCGCCTCAGGATGAGCACAGCGCCAACCGGGCGTCAACGCTCTGGGCAAGACGTAGCCTCACGGGCGGCTTTTCCGCTTCTTCGTAGGATTGAGTTGTTCAGGACGGCGGTACGTTCAATGTTGCTCGGCATTGCCGGTCGCGTGATGAGCGCCCGCTCAGCTTCGGCGCGCGCCGTCCAGTTGCCTGATCGCCCGCTGGCATACGCCGAGGTGATTGAGAAATCCCGCGTTGCCGGGTTCCATGCTCAACGCGATATGGAACTGATCGCCCTTCATCACGGCCGAGTTGGTGCAGGAAACGCGGAGGGTCCAGCGTACCGGGATGCCGGAATCTCGCCGGACATTTGGTGTAGTGCTCCGCCGCTTCGTCAGCGTCCTTCGGTGAAGCGAGGCCGTCCTGCATTGTCGCGTACCGATCCTTTCGGCATGTCGACAACGAGGGCTCCGATCCCAAAGATCGCGCACTATCGATTTCGCCACCATATCACGAAACCGGGGAGGAGGTACGTTTTTGCCGGAAAATCTGTGGAATTTTCCCGGCGTATAAACCCCTTGCGTCCGCGCGTCCGAAACCATAGAGCTCAGGCCTCGGGCCGGTCGGAGCGTAGCGCAGCCTGGTAGCGCACCATACCGTGGTGTGGGTCGTGGGTTCAATCCCGCCGCTCCGACCAATACTTCGCCTCGATCAAGAGGTTTCATGACGACAGCCCGCGGCGTCTTTCGGCCCGTCGGACGGGGAGCTTATCGTGACGCAAGCTGATCTGGTGGATCGTGTCGGTGCGGCGATCCGGGCCGGAGACCTCGCGCTTGCCGATGCCCGCATTGCCGAGGCCGCAGCCGCCGCGCCATACGACCCTCTCCTCTCATCGCTGAAAGTCACAGCCGCACGCTACAGGCGGTCGCGCTCCGAGGTGCGGGAGATCGTCGATGGTGCTTTGTCACGCTGGTTCGATGGCGCCGTCACCCGGGACGCCGGGCCGGGGGAGACCCGGGTGAAACGGAATGCCCGGCTCGCCGATATCGCGGACCATGGGACCGCGCTTCACTACATCGATCCGGTGAAGCAGGTGATGACCGATTTGCCGGATCAGCCGAGCGCGCATCCCGGCTTTGTCGGCCTGGAAGATGCGATCATGGTGCCGCGTGCCGAATGGTCCCCGATGACGGCCGACGGCGCGCTCCTGGTTCACGGTATGGGGCTCAATCCCCGCCTCGTCGCCCGGGCGCTCGGTGGCGCGACACCGACCCTGGAGGAGACGGTGAGCTTTCACCCGGATCAGCGGGTGATCGTGATCGGCACCAACGAGAACTGGTACCACTTCGTGATCGACTACCTGCCGCGCCTGCTCGCGGTGCTTGAATGCGGCCTCCTGGACGCGGGCTGGCGGGTCGCGCTCGGGCGGGACGCGGCGGATCTGTTTCCGCAAGTGCTGGACCTGCTCCACGTTCCGGCCGAAAAGGTTCTGTGGCTGGATGCCGCGAAGGCACATCACTTTCCCCGCGCCGTCTACATGTCCAACATGGGGCTGCGGGGTATTCCTCACCAATTCACGCTGTCTTTGCTGCGGCGCTATTTTCTGCCGAAGGTCATCGATACCAGTCGCCCGCCGACGGAACCAAAACGCTTGTTCGTCAGCCGAACCGACACGGCATGGCGGCGCCTGAGGGACGAAGAAAGGCTGCACGGTGCTCTGCAGGAGCGGGGCTTCGAGATCATCCATCCCGCAAGGATGTCTTTGGTCCAGCAGGTCGAGGCGTTTCATCCCGCGAGCCTGGTCGCCGGGGTGCATGGGTCCGGCCTGGTCAATATAGTCTGGTCGGCACGCCCGCCCATGGTGATCGAGATTTCACCCTTTACCGACCGGGACACGCATTTCTCGAACCTTGCGAGGCGCCTCGGAGGCCGCCATTGGCGGCTTCGGGCCGGGCCGGAGGAAACCGCCCAATCGGGTGCCAACAAGAGCGATTTCAGCATCGATTTGGCGAAAGTGACCGATTTCATTGACGAGGTCATCGCCGAGACACAGGTGTGAGGATGGCCGGGCAAGCCTTGCCTTGAGTTTCCCGCGGTAAACCGGGAAGGTTACCGGCGGAAATGAATGGCGGCGCGAGGAGGCAAGATGGCGAAAGTGTCGGATACGAATGGGGAACCGGACGCAGCCTGGCAAGCGCGGGTGGATCTCGCGGCAATGCTGCGGATCGCGGTTCATCTGGATCTGCACGAGGGAGTCGACAATCATTTCAGCGTCCTGGTCCCCGGGCGCGGCGATCGCTTCCTGATCAATCCGCATCGCCGGCATTGGTCGGAGGTACGGGCCAGCGACATCGTCGAGGTGGATCTGGACGGCAATCCCGTCGACGGCAAGCAGCCTCCCGAGGCGACGGCGCTGCATATCCATTCTCGCATCCATCGGAACTGCGCGCATGCCACCTGCATCCTGCATGCCCATACCCGCTTTGCGACGGCGCTCAGCATGCTGGACGGTGTGCGCGTCGAGCCGGCGGTGCAGGGTGCGCTGAAATTCTACGGCCAGATCGCCTATGACGACGTGTTCGGCGGGCTGGTCATGGATACCAGCGAGGGCGACCGTAGCGCGGCGGCCCTTGGTGACCGGCGGATCCTGTTCATGGCCAATCACGGCGTGACGGTGGTCGGGCCCAGCATCGCCCACGCCTTCAACGACCTCTACTACCTGGAGCGGGTCTGCCGGGCCCAGATCACTGCGATGTCGAGCGGCGCGCCGCTGAAACGCATTCCCCAGGACGTGGCCCAGCACACCTTGGAGCAGATGCAGGCCGCCCGGGACGATCAGGCGAGCCACCATTTCGCCGCGATGAAGCGTCTGCTCGACCGTGAGGGGGCGGATTACGCGAGTTGAGGGCGCATTCGCGCCCGTCTCGGAGGATCTTGTCGGCAATAAACCCGGTCAGGCGACCTCAAGCCACCTTGCGATAGACCGTCTCCGGGGTCAGGCCGGCGGCGTCCATGCAGGCGCGGATCTTGGCGATCTCGACCTCTTTCAGCTTCATCAGCGGCGGGCGCACATGAGCCTCCGGCAGACGGCCGAGATAGTGCAGCGCCTCTTTCATCCGGTTGTGCATGTCCAGGAACGGCGCGTCGTAGAAGGCCCGGGTGGTCGGATGCAGCCGGTCGGAGATGCGCCGGGCCTCGTCCAGATTGCCTTCCTTGAAGGCTCGGAAGAGGGCCACTTGAAGGTTCGCGACAACGCTCCCGGCGCCGGACAGCACACCATCCACGCCCTGTACAAGCGAGGAAAGCAGCCAGGCGCTGTGGGTGGAGAGCATGTTCACCGGCTTGTCGAGGGCGTGCAACTCGCGAATATGCCGTTCATGCAGGGCCGGATCGTTGCACCAGTCCTTGATGGCGCGGATCTTGGGCACGCGGCGGCAGACTTCCAGCAGGGTGTCGATCGGATAGCCGAGGCCCGGGCCTATCGGATATTGGAACAGGATGATCGGAAGATCGGTTGCTTCGGCGATGACCTCGAAATGCCGGATCGCCATTTCCGGGCGCATCTGGCCGCCCATGGCCATGGTGTTGGGCGGGAAGACCAGCAGGCAGCGCGCGCCGCCGGCGGCCGCCTGTTTGGCGATCCGCGCGCCATTGGCCGAGCCGTCGGCATAGACGCCATGCACCAGCGGGATCCGGTCGCCGATCTCGTCCATGGCGATGTCCAGGGTCCGCGCCTGCTCTTCCAGCGAGAGCGCGTGCACCTCCATGGAATGCGCGTTCAACGTGATCGCCGAAATCCCCTCGACCGCCGTCAGATCCCGCAGGTGCGAGCGGAAGGACTTCTCGTCGATCTCCATGTCGGCATCGAAGGGCAGCAGGCAGGCGGGGATGATCCCCTTGGGCTCAAACGGCATCTGTACGGTCATGGTGGTTCCTTCCATCGCGGGGAGGGCAATCAATCTTCGGTGCAGAGACTACGCCGTTGCGCCGTGGCTGGAAAGGCTGGTCGGCTAACCAGTGGGCCGGTTGATGGGGGAGTACCGCCAAGACATCTTTTCAGTGATTGCAAAAGATGTCCGCCAGCGGCCCCGCGACGGAAGGTGTGTAAAACTCTAGACTGAGTTCGTCGCCCCTGTGAAAACAGGGGCTTAACCCCGTTTGCCAAGAGCCCCGGCTTTCGCCGGGGCGACGGCGGATATGGATGTCGTCTCTGCTCGTCGCCCCTTTGAAAACAGGGGCTTAACATCGTTCGCCAAGAGCCCTGGCTTTCGCCGGGGCGACGGCGGATATGGATGTCGTCTCTGCTCGTCGCCCCTGTGAAAACAGGGTCTTAACATCGTTCGCCAAGAGCCCCGGCTTTCGCCGGGGCGACGGACGGACTGGCCCCTTTAACCGACCAATCCCATTTCCATGACCTTAGACATGCGCCGGGCGAAGGCTTTGGGGTCGCTCACCGTCTCGCCGTCCATGATCCGTGCCTGATCCAGCAGCAGATGGGCGACGTCGTCCATTTCCTGCCCGGTCTTGCCGGCCTTCACCCGTTCCGACAGCCCCTTGATCAGGGGATGCTTGGGATTGATCTCCAGAACCCGAGCCGCGGCTTCCTTGACCTGCTGGTGCTGGCGCAGGATACGCTCCAGGTTCATGTCGAGATCGCCCTCGCCGGCCACCAGACAGCAGGCGGAATCCGTCAGCCGCGACGATTCCTTGACATCCTTTACCTTGTCGCCGAGCGCGATCTTGAGCGAGGCGATCAGCGGCGCGACATCGGTCTTGGCCTTGTCCTTGCCGTCCTTATCCGCCTTGTCCTTCTCGTTCTTGTCCTCGCCGTCCTTGACGTTGTCCAGATCGGCAGCGCCTCGAGTGACTGAATGGAACTGTTTGCCCTCGTAGCCTTGGAACATCGACGGGATCCAGAAGTCGTCAATCGGATCCGACAGCAGGAGAACCTCGATACCCTTGGCCGCAAATCCCTCTAGATGCGGCGAGTTGCGGATCGCGTCCTGGCTTTCTCGCCGGTGATGTAGTAGATGTGCTCCTGGCCTTCCCTTCATCGCCTCGACATACTGTTTGAGGCTGACCAGACCATCCCGGGTGGTCGACTTGAACCGGGCGAGTTCCAACAGGGTCTCGCGATGCTCGTTCGGCGCGCCGTAAAGGCCTTCTTTCAGAACAGCGCCGAAGCTTTCCCAGAATTTGCCATAGGCTTCCGCGTCCTTGTCGGCCTTGCGCGTCAGTTCGGTGAGGATCCGCTTGGTCACCGCGTTGCTGATCGCGGTCAGCATCGGGTTCTTCTGCAAGAGCTCGCGGCTGACGTTCAGCGGCAAGTCCTCGCAGTCGACCACGCCTTTGAGGAAACGGAGATATTCGGGAACCAAGCCTTCGCAATCATCGGTGATGAAGACCCGTTTCACATAGAGCTTCACCCGGTGCTTGCGGTCCGGGTGGAACAGGTCGAACGGCGGGTTCGACGGCGTGAACAGCAGCGCGTTGTACTCGAACCGCCCCTCGGCACGCCAATGGGTGGTCAGCCAAGGCTCGTCGAAACCATGGCTCACATGGCGGTAGAACTCCGTGTATTGCTCGTCGGAAATCTCGCTCTTCGGCCGGGTCCAGAGGGCCGAGGCCTCATTCAGGGTCTCTTCCTCACTCTCGGCCTTGGCGAGCACGACGGGGATCGCGATATGGTCGGAATAGGTTTTAACGATCGTGCGCAGGCGGGTTTCTTCGAGGAACTCGGCCGCATCTTCCTTCAGGTAAAGCGTGATGATGGTGCCGCGTCCAGCCTTCTCGGCGCCGGCGACGGTGTACTCACCGAGGCCGTCCGAGCTCCAGATCCAGGCCTTTTCCTCGCCGGCCCTGCGGGTCAGCACCTCGACCTTGTCCGAGACCATGAAGGCGGAATAGAAGCCGACGCCGAACTGGCCGATCAGTCCGACATCCTTCTTGGCGTCACCGGTGAGGTTCTCGACAAAGGCGCCGGTGCCGGAACTCGCGATGGTGCCGAGATTCTGATCCAGTTCGGCCTCGTTCATGCCGACGCCGTTGTCGGAAATGGTCAGGGTTTTGGCGTCCTTGTTCACCGACAGGCGGATCTTGTACTCCGGGTCGCCGGCCACCAGGTCGGGCTCGGTCAGCGCCAGGTAGCGCAGCTTGTCGCAGGCATCGGCCGCGTTTGAGATCAATTCCCGCAGGAACACCTCGCGCTCGCTGTAGAGCGAGTTGGCGACGATATGCAGAAGCTTGCTCACCTCTGCCTGGAAGGAACGTTTCTCGGCGGTCATCGTGTCATTTCCCCATGTCGATCATCATATGAACTACCGCGCGCCGGATCGTTCGGGCCGGCGCGGTGCTGATATGTGCAATAAAGCACGCGCGCGCAACCCCTTTGGACTTTCTCCCGTAACGAGAATCGGCGACCTTTAGATCATGGATCTTCATCAAGGACCCTCCCGCGTTACGGCCGTGCTCGGCCCGACCAATACGGGAAAGACCCATCTGGCGATTGAGCGGATGCTGGGGCATCAAACCGGCATGATCGGATTCCCGCTCCGCCTGCTGGCGCGCGAGAACTACGACCGGGTGGTGGCGATCAAGGGCCGCAATCAGGTTGCGCTGATCACCGGCGAGGAAAAGATCATCCCGGCAAGGGCGCAGTACTTCCTGTGCACGGTCGAGTCCATGCCGGCGGACCGGGCGGTGGACTTTCTGGCCATCGACGAGATCCAGATGGTCGGCGACCGGGAGCGCGGGCATATCTTCACCGAACGGTTGCTCGACGCCCGCGGGCTGAAGGAGACCATGCTGCTCGGCGCCTTGACCGTGCGCCCGCTGCTGCAAAAGCTGATCCCGGAGGCGGAGTACATCACCCGTCCAAGGCTTTCACGGCTTACCTATGACGGCGCGCGCAAAATCACCCGGCTGCCGCGCCGCTCGGCGGTGGTGGCGTTCTCGGCCGGCGACGTCTATGTGCTCGCCGAACTCGTGCGCCAACAACGGGGCGGGGCGGCGGTGGTGCTAGGCGCTCTCTCGCCCCGGACACGCAATGCTCAGGTCGAGATGTACCAGAACGGCGAGGTCGACTATCTGATCGCGACCGACGCGATCGGCATGGGTCTCAACATGGACATCGACCATGTCGCCTTTGCCGAGGACACCAAGTTCGACGGCCGCATGCCCCGCCGTCTCGCGCCTCAGGAACTGGCCCAGATCGCCGGGCGCGCCGGGCGGCACATGAATAACGGCACGTTCGGTGTCACCGGTGACTGTCCCGGATTTGATGAAGAGGTGGTGGAGGCGATCGAGGAGCATTCCTTCGAGCCGCTTCGGGCGATGTACTGGCGCAGCAACGATCTCTCCTATCAATCTCTGCGCGACTTGCGCCGGACGCTGGAGCATCACCCGCCACATCCGTTCTTCGTGCGCAAGCGGGACGCCGACGATCACCGGGCCCTTGAATCTCTGTCGCGGGCGCCGGAGATCGTCGAACGGGCCAATGCCCGCTCCCGGGTCCGGTTGCTGTGGGAGGTGTGTCAGGTTCCCGATTTCCGCAAGACCATGGCCGAATCCCACACCCGGCTGCTGACCGATCTTTATCGCCATCTGACCGGACCGTCGGAACGGCTTCCGTCCGATTGGATCGCTGAGCAGATGAAGCGGTTCGACAAGACCGAAGGCGACATCGACACTCTGGCGGGCCGGATCAGCCATATCCGGACCTGGACCTATATCAGTCACCGGGGCGACTGGATCAACGACGCGCTCCACTGGCAGCAGATGGCCCGGGCGATCGAGGACCGGTTGTCTGATGCCCTGCACGAGCGTCTGACCCAGCGCTTCGTCGACAAACGCGCGGCGGTTCTGGTCCAGAAACTGAAAAGCGCCGACGATCTGCTCGCCGGAGTCGGCTCGGACGGCGTGGTGACCGTTGAGGGCCATGTTGTCGGCAGGCTCGATGGCATGACCTTTGTGCCCGAGACCCTGAGCGGCCCGAACGCGAAGCCGGTGCTCACGGCGGCCCGGAGGGTGCTGCCGGTTGAACTGGCGCGGCGCGTGGCGTGGATCAAGGCAGCTCCGGACGAGGAGTTCGGTTTCGGGGCTCGTGGTGAGATTTTCTGGCGTAACGCGCGGATTGCGAGGCTCGACCCGGGTCGTGGCCCGCTGGCGCCGCAGATCCGCCTCGTTGTCTCGGATCTGGTGACCATCGAAGACCGAGGGGCGATCGAAACCCGGTTGAAAACCTGGTTCGACGCTGAATGTACGGCTCGGATTCCCCGGCTGATCCGGTTGACGGAGACCGATGCCCGAGGGGCGGCGCGAGGGGTGATCTATCAATTGACCGAATGGCTCGGCGCCATGCCGCGCGCTCAGGTCGAGGATCTGCTGCGAACGCTCGGCGATGAGGGCCGTAAAGCTTTGGCGCGAAGCGGGGTGAGGTTCGGAACCGAGACAGTGTACATGCCGGATCTGTTGAAGCCGCGCGCTCAGGAACTGCTGGCGATTCTCTGGGGTGTTCACCACCAGAGTTTTCCAGAAGGCGCGATGCCGCCGCCGGGCCGGGTGACGGTGCCGCACGAGAGAGGCACGCCCGAGGGGTTCTACGCGGCCATCGGGTTCGTCAAGCTCGGCGGCCAGGTGATCCGCGCCGACATGACCGAACGTCTTGCCGCCGCCATCCGCAAGACCGCCCGCACGCAGCCCTTCGAGATCACCCCGGAGATGCTCTCGCTCGCCGGTGTCGGGCATGAACAGATGCGGGGTATTCTCGTTGATCTTGGTTACCGCAGCGCGGGGGAGGTCGAGGGCAAGCCCGTCTTCGTGAAGCGCCGGGCAAACCGGGAGGGCAGTGCAAACAAACGCGGGCGCCGTCGAGGCGGAAAACAAGTGGAGCGCGACGCCGCTTTGGTCCGGGGGAAAAAAGCGCTAACTGATCCGGCTCGTTCGGAAAAGAAAACTCGGCGGAAGACGGCCAAAGTACCGGTGATGGCGAGCCGTGGCGCGGACCGATCGGAGTCACCTTTTGCGATCCTCAAATCCTTGGATGTGGCGGATTGACCGACAGCGCTTCCCCAACACAGCGTCTCGACAAGTGGCTCTGGTGCGCGCGTTTTTTCAAGAGCCGGGGGCTCGCCAGCAAGCTGTTGGGGGCGGGGCGGCTGAGACTGTCGGGCAAGGTCGTCAGCAAGGCACACCAGCTTGTGCGACAAGGTGATGTACTGACCTTTCCGCAGGGCCCCTTCATCCGCGTCGTCAAGGTTCTGTATCTGGCGGAAAGGCGCGGACCGGCGCCGGAGGCGCAATTGCTTTATGAGGATCTGGAGCCGATCGAGGAACAGCGCCAGGCGAAAGCGGCGACCGTCGAACTCGAAGGAGCGGCGTCCCGGCGCGATCCCGGGGGCGGCCGCCCCACCAAGGAAGACCGCCGGGCGATCGACAAGCTCATGGGGCGGGGCTAACATTTCCGTTGATTGATCCCACCCGTCGGGGGCTCAAGACCCATGTCTTTTTCCGAACTGGCCGTCATCGATATCGCGGATCTCGTCAGTGGACGGGACGAGGCGGCGGTTGCCCGGCGCATCGGCGAGGCGTCGCGGACGCTCGGGTTCTTCTACATTTCCAACCATGGCGTCGCACCGTCGCTATTGGGGGAAATGTTTCGTCAGTCGGAAGCGTTCTTTGCCCGGCCGCTGGAGGAAAAATCGAACTTTCACATCCGCCGTTCCACCGTACACAGAGGGTATTTCCCGTTGTTCGAGGAGAACACGGATCCCGACATGACCGCCGACCTGAAGGAAGGCTTCGATCTCGGCCGGGATCTCGGCCCCGAAGCGCCGGAGGTGCAAAAAGGGCTGCCGTTGCACGGCCCGAACCAGTGGCCGGCGGTGCCGGCTGAATTTCGGGACACGGCGGAAGCCTATTTCGCCGCGATGAGCGGTCTCGCCGCGACATTGATGCGGGGTTTCGCGCTTGCCCTTGATCTGAAAGCCGACTTCTTTGCCGATAAGATCGACCGGCCGCTGGCGCAGCTCCGGTTGCTGCATTATCCGCCGCAGGCCGGTACGATCGATAGCAGGACCATAGGGTGCGGCACGCATACCGACTATGGATGCCTGACCATTCTCGCCCAGGACGCGAACGGCGGGTTGGAGATCATGACGCCATCCGGGGATTGGCTTTCCGCGACGCCGATCCCGGGAACCTTCGTGATCAATCTGGGGGACCAGATGGAGCGCTGGACCAACGGACGGTTTCCGGCGACACCGCACCGGGTCATCAATTCCTCTGGCCGGGAGCGTTATTCGATACCGTTCTTCTTCGATCCGAACTGGGACGCCGAGATCGCTTGCCTGCCGACCTGCCTTGCGCCTGGAGAGGTGCCGCGCTTTCCGCCAGTGCTGGCCGGGCCGTATCTTCAGTCGCGGTTTGACGCGACTTTCGATTATCGTAAGGAAACCATTGAATTGGCGTCTCTTTAGGGCGCCACGAACCCCCGGAGTTGAGTAGATGTTGCACGACAAGCGAGGCCTTGCGGTCACGGCTTCCAGCCAGGATGCCGTCGACGCCTTCGACGCCGCCGTTGAAGAGTTCCTGGCCCAGGGCCGGGACGCCGCGAAGATCGCGGCGCGTCTGGAGGCGATCGGGCCGGATATGATCCTCGGACATTGTCTGCGTGGCTACTTCATGTGCTTTGCCGCCCGGCCGCGTAACGCGGCCATGGCGCTCGACTGTCTGGCCGCCGCGCGGGAACTGGCCGGCGGCGCGAATGACCGCGAACGCCTGCACGTGGGGGCGCTGGCCGCCTGGTGCGCCGGAGAGATCCGCCGGGCCAATGCGACCTGGGAAGCGATCCTGGTCGAGCATCCCCATGACCTTCTGGCCATCAAGCTGGCGAATGTCATGCATTTCTACGTCGGGGATCTTGCCCATATGCTGCATTCGACGGCCCGGGTCATGCCGCGCTGGAGCGACGCGGTGCCCGGATACGGCTATCTGCTCGGTTGCCGGGCCTTTGCCTTCGAGGAGAACGGCGACCCCGCCACCGGGGAGCCGATCGGGCGCCGCGCGGTGGAGATCAACGAGGCGGATATCTGGGCCGGACACGCGGTGGCGCATTGCCTGGAGACCATGGGGCGACGGACCGATGGGATCACCTGGATCACCGCCCACGAGGAGACCTGGCGCAAGAGCGGCCCCTTCGCCAACCATCTCTGGTGGCACCGGTCGCTGCATTATCTGGAGCTTGAGCGCTACGACGAGGTTCTGGCGGCCTTCGACACCGAGTTCTGGACCGCGCCGTCGGAGGACAATACCGATATCGGCAACGCCTCCAGCATCCTGATGCGGCTGCACATGCTGGGGGTCGATGTCGGCGAGCGTTGGACCTCGGTGGCCGAGGTGTCTGCCAAGCGCGTGTCGGAATGTGTGCGGCCGTTCAATGATCTGCACTTCATCATGGCGCTCGCAATGGCCGGCCGCCTGGAAGAAGCGGACCGGATGGTCGACAATCTTCGTAATCTTGCCGAATCCCAGGCCGGCACCTCGGCATCGGCCGGCGATGTAGCGCGGGATGCCGGCTTTCCGGTCGCCGAGTCGATCGTCGCCTTTGCCCGGGGCCAGCACGCCAGGGTCGTCGAGACCATGATGAAGGTGCGCTATGACATGGTCCCGCTGGGCGGAAGCTGGGCTCAGCGCGATGTCTGGATAAGGATGCTGATCAATTCCGCCATCGCCGATGGCCGCCATGGACTTGCCCGGGTGCTGTTGGCCGAGCGGGTCGCCGACCAGCCGACCAGCGGGCCGTCCTGGAAGCTCTATGCGGAGGCCCTGGAGCGTTGCGGCGACGTGGCCCAGGCCCAGAACGTCCGCGCCAAGGCGGCCTCGCTTCTGGCGGCGTAGGGGGCCTTTATCCCCTTTTTTTTGTCCGTCGCCCCTGTGAAAACAGGGGCTCAACGCCGCTTGCTACAAGCCCCAGCTTTCGCTGGGGCGACGGGAAAATGAAACTTCAAGCGGTCCCGAGATTTTTCCGCGTAGCCGTGCGCTTTCGCGGGGACGACGAAAAAGTGGAGCTTCCGGGAGTTTGGTCAATCCGGAACCACCGCCAGCGAAAAGATCATCTCCGCGCCCTCGTCGCGCAGCGGGATCAGGGCCTGATATTCCGGGCTGTTGTACCAGGCGCGCGGGATGTCGCGATTCGGGAACTCGATCAGCACGAAGCGTTCGAAATCGGAATTTCTGGTGAGGGATTCGACGATCGGCGCCCGGGTGACGAACTTGCCCTCGTATTTCTCGACGATCGGCCCTGCCGCCTTGGAGTATTCCGCCAGCTTTTCGGGGTTTCGTATCTTGGCAAGGACAACGACATAGGCGGGCATGGGCACACTCCATTGGTGAACTGAGGAAACGGGCTTGGATCCCGGTTGCGGGACGACGAGGTTAAACCCATTCGAGGCAATCAGCACATCTATTGGCCACTTTGCTCGCCTAAAGATGGCGTTGGGAATCCGCGGTGCTATGCGAAAGCCCCCGTCCGGTTCGGGAATCGGCTAGCATGTGTCGTGGGATGGCGGCAGTCGGGCGGCGGGATCGGACGGTTTCATGGAAATCAAGTGGGATACACTGATCTCGCCGGTTACCCCGCCCGATTTCGAGCGGGAGCATTTCGCAAGAAAGATCCTTCGCTTGAGCTCGCGCGCGCTGCCGGTGTGCGGGCTGGAGACGTTGGAAGGGTGGCGGAGCATGCTCGCCGGTCAACCGGCAAGGCGCCAGGGACAGCGCGTCGTGGTCGATATCGACCCGTCGAGTCCGGCGGGCGCGCTCACGCCGGAAGTCGAGGCGCTGCTCGATCAGGGCGGACCGCTGATCGTGAACGGCGTGCATCTGGTCAACCCCGTGGTTCACGAGATCGCCGCCGCGGTCGGGGTCGGACTGGGAGGATCGGCCGTCGTGAACGGCTACATTTCTCCAGCCCGCAAGGACGCGCTGGATCTTCACGCCGACGACCATGAGGTCGTGGTGCTTCAATTGCACGGCCACAAGCAATGGATCGTCGGGTCCCGGATTGTCCGTGGGCTGGCGCATTCCTCGCTTTTCGTCATCGACAACGCTGCGGTAAGCCAACAGGCGCGCGCCTCTGACCAATTTCAGACCTTCGATCTGGCGCCCGATGAACTGCTTTACCTGCCGCGTGGCCTAGCGCACCGGGCGACCGCCCGTGACGGGGTATCGATTCATCTGTCGGTCGGAGTATTCCGGGCCACCGGGTTGGATTTCAGCGAGTTCGTCCTGAGGCAGCTGATCGCCGAGGTCGCGGCGCGCGACTACATCGCCCACCCGGAGCTCGGCGCCGATCATCCGAAACACAAGGAATACATGGATCTCATGGCGGAGCGACTGGCGTCCCTCGCGCGCGATGAAACGTTGCGGGAGGCGTTTCTAGAGCGTCAGCGGCGCGGTGCGAAGCTCGGGACACAGCAAGGGACGAAAGCCGAGTGAGCGCCCGCATGCGCCCATCATGACCTTGCATGAGATGATTTTAAGCGAACCCGAAAATCCGGCATGACAGCGAGGCTTGGGCGGGAGATTCTAGCGCCATGCCCGTCCTCCTGCTCGCCATCATCGCCATGCTCGTCCAGCAGACCATCGCGACCACCGCGAAGGTCGGGCTGCCGGCACTGTTCGTGCCGATCGCGGACGAAATGCAATTCGATGCGGAATACGTTCTGGTCTACACCTGGGTCTATGCCATCTGCTCGCTCTGCGTGATGGCGGCCTGCGGCGGGGTGATCCGGCGGTTCGGCGCGCTCAGGACAAGCCAGATCGGCTGCCTGATGATGGCGGCGGGGTTGGTTGCGGCGGCAGTGCTGGCGAGCCCCGTCCTGGTCGTCGTGGCGCTGGGGAGCGGGGTGCTGCTGATCAGTTTCGGCTCGACCGTCGCGACCCCGGCGAGCTCGCAGATCCTCGCCGCCTATGCGCCGCCTAAATGGGCACCGCTGGTGTTTTCCATCAAGCAGACCGGCGTGCCCGCCGGGGTTGCGATTTCCGGCTTCATTCTGGTGCCTTTGGCCGCGAGTCAGGGCTGGCGTGTGACGACCATCGGCCTCGCGGTGCTGTGCCTCGCCATTGCCGTGATCCTGCAGCCGCTGCGGGCGGAGTTCGACCGCGACCGGGATCCGAGCGCGCGGCCGAGGCTGGTGGATTTCGTGATCAATATCCGCGACGTCCTCGGGGTGTTCGAGCGCCGGGCCATGGCGATGGCGGCCTTCACTTTCGTCGGCATGCAGGCGATCTACACCAATTTCACCATCACCTATCTCCATGAAGACCTCCATATGCCGTACGAGACCGCCGGCGAGATTCTCGGGGTCGCGACCCTGCTTGCGGTCCCGGCCCGGATCTTCTGGGGATGGGTAGGCAGCATGCTGGTGCGGCCTCGATCCTTGCTGGCGTCCCTGGCGATGATCATGGCGGGCTCGACGGCGCTGATCGGGGCGTTCGACCCGCATTGGAGCCACGCCGCCATCCTGGCGGTGAACTGCGCGATCGGTCTCTCGGTCCTGTCCTGGCACGGAGTGCTGCTGTCCGAGGCGGCGCGCCTGGCGCCGGCGGGCGAGGCGGGACGCATGACCGGCGGCATCCTCGCCTTCGGTTCAGCGGGCCAGATCGTCTATCCGGCGATCTTTGGCCTCGGCTATTGGCTGGGCGGCTACGGGGCCGCGTTCGTCGCGATTGCCTTGCCGGCGGCCATTGTCGGCCTGGTTCTGGCGCTTCGCCGGCGCTGACCGGCCGGGCATGGCGGTCGCGGGTCGTATCTGATAGCGTCGCCCGCTCGATCACGAGCAGACAGGGAAGAGAGATGCTATCGCCCCGCATTGACGTTGACCGCGCCCGCCGAGAAACCCGAGGCTGCGAGGCGGCGATCCATTTCAACAATGCCGGCTCGGCGCTGACTCCGGCGCCGGTCGCCGATTATCTTTACGCGTACCTGCGTGACGACGAAGTGAAGGGCGGATACGAGACAGCCGCCGCCCGTGACGGCGAGTTGGAAAATTTCTACAAGGCAACGGCCCGCCTGCTGAACGCAGAGCCGGACGAGATCGCCTTCGTCGAGAACGCGACCCGGGCCTGGGACATGGTGTTCTACGCGTTGCCGCTGAAAGAGGGCGACCGGATTCTGACGACGGTCTCGGAATACGGCAGCAACCTGATCGCCTATCTCCAGCGCGCTAAGCAGTGCGGCGCCGAACTGGTGGTGATCCCCAACGACAATCACGGTCAAATCGACACGAACGCGCTGGAAAAGGCCATCGACGGGCGCACCAGGCTGATCTCGATCAGCCATGTGCCGACCGGCGGCGGCCTGGTGAACCCGGCCAAGGAAGTCGGCCGGATCGCCCGCGCGCATGGCATTCCCTACCTCCTGGATGCCTGCCAGTCGGCGGGCCAGATGCCGCTGGATGTCCAGGAACTCGGCTGCGACTTTCTCTCGGCGACAGGCCGCAAGTATCTGCGCGGGCCGCGCGCCACCGGCTTCCTCTACGTCAAGCGCGACTGGATCAACCGGCTGGAGCCGCCGCTGCTGGACCAGTTCGCTGCCGACCTGCTCGACGTGAATACTTATGTGGTGCGCGAGGATGCCCGCCGTTTTGAGAACTGGGAGCGCTATTTCGCCGGGCAGGCGGCGCTGGGCGTGGCCATCGACTACGCCATGAGCTGGGGGCTGGACGCGATCTGGGAGCGGGTCTCAACCCTGGCCACGCGGTTCCGCGAGGAGCTCTCCGCCGTTCCGGGCATCACACTTACCGACGAGGGGGCGGAGAAATGCGGCATCGTGACCTTTCAGCACGCCCACCTTCGCGCGGATGCGGTCAAGGCCAAGCTGACGGAGCGCGGCATCAACGTCTCCACCTCCAGCGGCCCCGGCATGCGGCTCAGCTACCTCGCCCGCGGCCTAGAGGCCGGCCTGGTCCGCGCCAGCGTCCATTACTACAACACCGAGGATGAGGTGGACCGCTTCGTCGCAGCAATGCGGGAGATGTAGGAGGAGCCCCGCGTGACCCGCACCGCCGGCACTTCCGGTCCCATGGCGCTGGCCGCGCCGGGCATGGTTCCGACCCGCTTGGAGAAATGGAGATTGGCGGAGCCGAAGGGCATCGGGCCCTTGTGCCAGTCCAGCAGGCAGAGCAGGGGAAGCCGGTTGAGGGCGGCGACCACCTCGCACGCCTTGTCCAGCGGCGCCTCTCGCGAAAAGCGCCCGGAGGTGTCCATCCAGTGGGTGTCGGCACTTGTCCCCGCGAAGGCGGGGGAAAGGTGAGGCGCTGAGACCAGTTCAAGCCGATCAATCCAGGATACGATCCACCCGACACGCGTAAGTTTCGAAACTGTCCCTTGGGGTAACTACTTTGACTCGGAGATCACGCTCCCGGCGACGGTCCAGTTCCTCAAAGCGTCGGCAAACACTGATGTCGGACGAATAATATTCAGGTTCTTCGCCTTTCTCGTATCCGAATTCCTGATTGATGAGTCCAACGACGCATCGCTCCTTGGAAGACCCCGCGACATTATCCACGATCCGGTAAGTCCTGTGTAACCACCCTTGTCTCACGTCAATTGCCCCATCGCTGCATTCCGAAGAGCGTGATGGAACGGGGGGAATTGGCACGGTTTGGAAAGGAACTGGCGTATATCGATATTCTTCTGGTCCTTTCAAGATAGACCGATCATTTCGAATGTCGTCCTCTGAAGCCAAGCCGACACCGCACACATGGTCTGGCGCCGTTTGAAGCATGACTGGATTTTCCGCCGCTGCAATCAGCCGACAAAAGTGTGCTGGCGACGAAAAATGAACGATATTCGATGGTCCGGTTATCCATACACCAGCCAGATAGCAGGCATTATGTTTATTCTGATAGACGATGCGCTTGATGTGGAACGAAGAGGCTTTTGTCCAAAGTCTGCTATATCCGGCTTCCTCTCGCGCCGTGCAAAGTTCATTCTTACCTCCCCAGTATTCGGGAAAGGTGAACATGTCCTTGGATATTTCCTCGCCTGCCGCAGCCGAATTGATGGCGATGCCGGATGAAAGAACAAGCGCTGCAAATTGGGCAAGGTATCCATCCCGCCGTGAAATGGATACCGCCCCTGGACACATTCGTCGTTTCCAGAATCTGGATATTAACTCAAGGCCGAACCGCAAAATGAATGTGGTCCCTATGGTTCCGCAGATCCCTTTCTCCGTATTTGTGCGGGCGCCCTCTGTCAAAATTCCAAACATTGGGATCAGATTCCCCAACAATGGAAGCGTCGAAAATGATTTCATCAATTTGTAGCCAATCGACGCTATTTTGATGCGCAACAATGGTGAGCAAATCCTTGGCAACTGATTCGTCGATGTCAACCGCTCGGCCTCGCGCGTGGTGGGACCGTCCAGATGCCCTCAAGAGATCGTTGATCACAATGGGCCGCGAACTGAGACGCGACAATTCTAGGATCAGGGTTCGTAGTTTTTCTGTGATTTGAACTTGAGCCCGTGCCGTGCCGAGCAATTCCGGTTTATCAATCGGACCTTGTTGAAAAAGGATTCGGCCATTTTCAATTTGCTTCTTAAGATCTTGGATAACTTGAGAGTTGTTTCGATTTTCCTTATCGGCCCGAGCCCGTTGTATCCCATTCGCCCCATCATCGAAGATGCCCTTGAGGATATCGCCAATGATGCCGAGTTCGTTGGCGCCGGCGTTGCCGGCTTCGATCTCCGTCGCCGCCACGTCGAGCATGCGGTCGGCGACGATGTCGCCGGTGCGATTGAGGCCGACGCGGCGCATGCGGTCGGGGTCGAGCGGGCGGTGCATGCCAGAGAGGCACCGCAGGCCCTGGTTGACCCGCACCGCCAGCACTTCCGGTCCCATGGCGCCACCGGCGCTGGGCATGCTCCCGACCCGCTGGGCGAGGTGCGTATTGGCGGAGCCGAAGGGCATCGGGCCCTTGTGCCATTCCAGAAGGCCTGGCAGCGGACGCCGGTTCAGCGCCGCGACCACCTCGCGCGCCTTGTCCAGCGGCGCCTCTCGCGAGAAGCGGCCTGACGCGTCCATCCAGTGGGTGTCGGCAAAAGTGAGGCGCTGGATCATCCGGCCCTGCTGGTCGATCCCGTGGCCGTCAGGGCAGAGGACGAGGCCGGTCTGCTTCTGAAGGTCCCGCGCCACATCGCCAAGCTGGCCGGCGGCCTGGCCCGGCAGCAGGGTGCGCTGGCGCAAGGTCTCCTGGGCCTGGCCCACGGCGGAGGCGGTGACCGAGGCGCACAGCACCGCCGTGCACTGTTCAACCGCCGCGAGCCCCTTGCGGTCGGGTGGCAGTGCCCGGTCCAGGGTCTGGATGTCCGGTCCCATGGGGTCGATGCGTCCGCTTTGTGAAATCCTATTTTTTGATTGGAAAAGACGTATCGCGGCTTCCAAATCCGGTGTCGCCCGGCCATCGGCGGGGCGGGTCCAGAGCTTCTGTCCGAAGGGAGCGGCGGGGTTGGCGGGAAGGCTTGCAAGGGCGGCTTGAATTAAGGCGACGTCGTGTTTCTGGTTCGACGCGCCCCGGCCGACGGACGAGGTAAGCTTTGGCATGGGAGGTCTCCCGGTGGAGAGAATGATGGTTCGGGAGCTATATAAAGAGGAAAATTATTAATTTCTATCTTGATAATAATATTTATCCGTTCGTAATTTTGGAAACTCGACTGATTTAACTACGATGGGATGTGAAGGCGATAAAATTCTTTCGTCTTTCTCGCGGCGGCGAGGGCCTCCGCGGGACTGGTCGAAAAGTACGCGATTTTCGGGCATTTCGAGGTCCCCGCTTTCGCGAGGACGACGAAAGAATGAAGCTTTGAGTGGGTCGGAGATTTTCCCGGACAGCACTGCGCATGCGCGGGGACGACGAGGATATCTTGTTTCATGCAGGTCTGAAGATTTTCCCGAAGGACAATGCCTTTCTCAGCGTGAAAACGAGTAGGCTCAGAGGAAAACCGGCAGCTTCAGCCGATCGCGTCCTTGTAGGCGCGCATGGCGGCGATCTGCTTGTCGAGGGGGCCGGTACCTTGACCCGAGGTGTAGAAGGTGAGGTGCGTGGCGCCGAGCGCCAGCCACGTGTCCGCCGTCTTGCGCCAGCCGTCCGGGTCGCCGTCGCCGTAGCGTATCCAGGCCTCGATGCCGAAGCTGGCGGGGTCGCGCCCCTCATCCCTCAAATACCCGCGCAGCGCGCCGAGCATGGCGCTTGTCTTGCTGCCGGGATTGCCCAGCGGGATCCACCCCTGGCCGAGTTTCGCCGCCCGGCGCAGCACCGCATCGGCCCCGCCGCCGAACCAGACCGGGATCGGACGCTGGACCGGCAGGGGATTGACGCCCGCATGCATGACCGTGTCGAAGGTCCCCTCGAAGGTGACGGTACGCTGGGTCCAGAGCTGGTTCATCAGCGTGACCTGTTCGGCCTGGCGGCGTCCGCGTTTGCTCCAGTCCTCGCCGAGGGCCTCGTATTCCAGCGGGTTCCAGCCGACGCCGACGCCGAGCCGGAGGCGCCCGTTGCTCAGCACATCGACCTGGGCCGCCTGCTTGGCGACCAGCGCGGTCTGCCGCTGGGGCAGGATCAGCACGCCGCTGGCTAGGCCGACGCGTTCGGTGACCGCCGCGATGAAGGAGAGGGTGCAGAAGGTCTCGTGAAAGCTGTCATCCACATCGTACGGCCCCTCGAAATCCGGCAGGGCCGCGCGGTCGGCGCCGAGAACATGATCGGATACCTCGAGATAGTCATAGCCCATGCCCTCGGCGGCCTGTGCCCAGTCGCGGATCTGGGAGGGATCGGCGGGCATGTCGCGGGTCGGAAAGAAGGCGCCGATCTGTGTGGCCATGACGGGCTCCGGAGCGGGGGTCGAAGACGTGCGCGAAAGTTTTTCAGATCGCCTGGGGCTTGGCAACGAGGGGGGTGAACACCGCCGCCGCCTCGCTTACCGCGTCTTCGACACTCTGGCCCTCGCGCAGGGGCTGATGGACGCTGACCCACCCGTCATAGCCGGCGCGCCGCAAGGCTTCGATCATTTCCGCGGCGCTCAAGCCCTTGGGATCGTTCAGCGCGACATAGCGCAAGGCCACGGGGCCGCGCGACCGGGACTTGAAGACATGGCTGCCGTTCGGGTCCAGACACACATTCTGGAAATAGACATTGACCAGGTGCGGGGCCAGCCGTTGGATCGCGTCCGCGCCGTACGGCTCTCCGCAGGCGAGCAGATTGGCCGGCTCGAAGGTGATGCCGAAATTCCCGCGTCCGACCCGCCGCACCGTCTCCAACGCGCCTTCGACGGTCTCGCACAGGGTTCCCCAATGGGTCTGGTGCGCCAGGATCATGCCGCGTTCGGCTGCCTCGTCGGCGGCGCGCTGGGCATGCGGGATATCCTCTTCGTCATGCATCATCACACGCACCAGGGTACCGCCCAGCCGCTCGGCAAGATCGAGATACGGCGTGATCCGGCGCAAGGCGAGCGGGGCATCGGCGGAGTTCGCGGCGAGCGGGATGTCTCCCATGACCATGGAGACGGCGAGGCCCTCACGGTCCAGAACCGCTCGCACCTCGCCAACGCGTTTCAACGGCGAGTCTACGGACACCACGGAGGCCCGCATGGACATGCCGGAGAAGCCCGCGGCCCGGGCGAGCGGCGCCAGCACCTCGATTGGTACCTCGGCCACATCCTTGCGGCTCGAAGACTCGGCGATCCGGGTGGAGAGGGAGAGCTTCACGGTTTCGTCATCCTGGGCTGCTTGCCGTGGTCAGGGGAGTTTGAGACCCTGGCGGGGGAGTCTGATGCTGGGGGAGATATACCATGCCCGTTGTCTCGTGGCTTGCCGTCGTGGTCGCGACGGTTCTGAGTTTCGGTCTCGGCGCTCTCTGGTACGGCCCGCTGTTCGGCAAGGCCTGGATGGCGGAACATGGAACGACGCCTGAGGAACTGATGGAGGGCTTCAATCCGGCCAAGACCTATGGCGCGACCTTCGTGCTTGCGGGGCTCTCGGCGCTTCTGTTCGGGGCATTCATCGGCGAGGCTCCGGATCTCGCCCGGTCCATCGGCTGGGGTGTCGCGGTCGGCCTGATCTGGGTCTCCGGCGCGTTGGGGACGATCTATCTGTTCGAGCGCCGGACCCTGCGGCTGTTCCTGATTAATGGCGGCTATCACACCGCGCGTTTCGCGATCATCGGCTCGGTCTTCGGGTTCCTTGGCTAGCGGTTAGCCCATTGAATTGCGCCGCCTTGCCGCATCGGCGCCGGCGAGCCGTCCGGTCACCGCGCCGCGCATGACCGAGGTAGCACCGGTATAGACCCGGTAATAGAGGCCCACGACCTCGCCGGCGGCATAGGGCCAGGGATCACGTCACCTCTGTATTGATCACCCGTGCATGGTCGTCGACCTTGACGCCGCCGAAGGTGAAGCAGTTCGAACAGATGATCGGCCAGGCGCGGAACGGCGGCCTGACGATAGGCCGGGCCCAGTTCGATTTCCGGGGCTCCAGTCCAGCGGTCGATAACCCGTCCGGGCGCATGTAGTCGAAACCATCCTGGTGGGCAGGCGGCGTTGAACGCCTCGACCGTCGCCAGGAATTCCCGGGGATCGATCGACATGGCCCGGGCGAGACCCTCCAGGTATCGGCGGTTAGCGGCGCCTCCGGAGCGTACCGTCACTTGCCAGTTCGCCACGTCGTCGAGGCCCGCATCGAACACGGCATAGGCGATGCCCTGACGCTGGGCCATGATGATCCTCGTGACCACCTCATAAGTCGCGTCCACCATCGCCGGCCCTCGTCGGTGAAACGCCGGCCTGCGTCATTGACCAGGATTCCGTATGAGTAGTTCAGCACCACCGGCTCGATATCGGCCGAGCGCGGGTCCACAGGCTGAGCATGGAAACTCCCGAAATCGCCGCAGGGCGCGGCGCCGGCGGCGAGCGCCATACGGACCCCTTCGCCGCGATTGAAATGCCCGCCGCGTGAGACCGGCCTTATGTACTGGGCCTGCGGGCCGATATAGTGGCTCAGCATCTCCGGATTGCCTTCAGAGCCGCCGCTCGCCAGCACCACGTTCCGGGCTCGGATCTCGATCGGGCGATTGCCGCGTTCGACGGTCTTGACGCCGATAACCGCGCCGGAAGCGTCGACCAGCAGGTCGCGGGCGGAGGTCTCGTAGCGCACCTCAATATCGCCCGCATGCGCATCGACATAGGCGCCAAGGGCCTCGATCAGGGCGAGGCCGCCACCGATCGGTCCCATGCGGGTGGTCGACTGGCTGAGGAAATAGAGCGGCAGGAAATCGAATTTGACGCCGAAGCTTTCCAACCATCGGAGCGCCTTCGGGGCGTCCTCGGCGATGGTCGCGATCAGCGATGGGTCGAGGGCACCGAGGGACCGCAGCACCGCCGGCTGATTTTCCCGGTCGCGGACCAGGTCGCGCAAGATGCCCGGGTCCGGCCACCCCCCGGCATTGGCGGCAAACCGCTCCTCGAAGTCGTCGGACACCTGCTCCGCGTTCTTCATGCGCCAGAAGCTCTCGGTGTAGCGGGTGTTGCCGCCGCGCTCCTCTCTCGGCGCCCGTTCCAGCATGACGACGCGCGCGCCGGCCTGATGGGCGGTGACGGCGGCGGCGAGCCCCGCGATGCCGAATCCGACGACCAGGACATCGGCGCTGGATATAGTCATGTCTTGCCTCCATGGCGCGTTGGGCACGGCATAGTATCCGCAGCTGACGCCGTGCCGATCAAGGCACGACAGGGGGATTGGTAGGTTCTTGAACTGAGTTGAGCGGACGACCCATCCGGGGACACGCCGCGCGTTTCTTCAACGCTTCCCAGGCGCTATGGTGGAGTCGCGAGTCCTCTTTTGATTGTACCCTGAGGCCGAGCGCCCAGGTGGTACGAGAAAGCGCCGTTTCGGAAACTTTAAATGCCGTCCCTCACACCCACCGTCTACATTCCGATTGAGGAAGTGAACCGCGAACTGGATGCGAAGCTTCTGGTCGCAGGGGCTCTACTCGGCCGGGGGATAAGCGTTGTGATGGGACGTCAGGCGATGCTGACGGTCAACTTTCCGCACCTGCCGCCTGGCATCGTTCTCTTCAAGGGCATGAATGCCATGCCAGCGCATCTGATGCGGGGTATCGGTGCCTATGGTCATCTTTCTGTCGGCGCGGATGAAGATTCGCTCGGCCTGTCGGATATCGGTGCCATTGCCCGGAACCTTGATCCGAGCATCGGCGATGTCTGCGAGCGGTTTCTCGCCCAGGGTGAGGTTCAGAGAGAGGCGATTGAGAAAACGATCCCGGGCGCCGGACCGAAAACACGGATCGTCGGAAACGCGAGACTGGATCTTTTGCGCCCGCCCTTTCGCGATCTGTTCGCCGGCGATGCCGAACGTAATCGCCGGCAGCACGGCCGTTATGTGCTCTTTGATGGGAATTTCGGCGCAATCAACAGCCGTTGGGGATCGGTGGACCGGTTCGCGGAAGTGCTTGCTCGCGTCGGATGGATGAACCCGGACGATCAGGGCGACCGGGCTTACTTCGAGCGCCGGGTTCGGACCGAACAGGCGAACATCGTGATCTTCCGGCGAACCCTGGAGGCCTTGGCGGACCGGTACCCGGATGTCTGCTTCATCGTGCGTCCGCATCCCGCCGAGCGGATCGAGCCATGGCAGCGGGCCTATGAGGGACAACGCGGCAATATTCAGGTGATATCGGAGGGTTCCGTCGTTCCCTGGCTGCTCGGGGCCGCGCTCGTGGTGCATGCCGGGTGCACGACGGGTCTGGAAGCGGAGATTCTCGGGGTTCCAGCGTTGGCGATCCTGCCGGAAACGGCGGAAGAGCTGCTCAATCATGAATTGATCTCTTACATCGCGAACGAGCGTGCGGTCGGCGCGCCGGCGGCGGTCGCGGCGGCAAGCGCCGTCCTCGACGGTGGTGATACGCCCGTGCTTTCCAACAGAGCCGCCCGGCAGGTCGCCCTGCAGCCGTATATCGCCGGTCTGGACGGCCGTTTCGCGTTCCAGGCGACGGTCGAGGAGCTGACGGAGCTGGTCCGGGCCGGCGGCGGGTGCGTGAGCCGTGAGTTCATTTGGCGCCCTGATTTTCCCGACCATCTTGTCAGAACGCGTGAAGCGTACGAGGCCAAAGTCGCCGGCCTGCGCGGAGCGAGTTATTCCTGGTCGAAGGCCCATATCGATGAGACAACGATCTGCCTGCGATTAGAACGGATTGTCGGTACATTGGGGGTGCCAGCCGAATACGGTTTCGAGATCGTCGGTGACGGGCTTTTCGTGTTCAGGCCTGGGGACAAAGCGCGATCCGGGAGTGTCGCGAACGCCTAGCGGACGGCGGGGCGACAGGGGAGTTACCCGATTCAACCTGGACAGGGCAGGGCTGCCGCTCTACGCTGACTCTATAAGCTACTGATCTCAAAGCATGACGGGGTGCCGGGAGGGAATGGA
>JAYQSQ010000013.1:0-353419 GCA_038146985.1 Alphaproteobacteria bacterium | reverse complement strand
GGAGCGGCGGCGAAAGCCGAGGTGGTACGCAAAATCTGGTTTCCTCTGGAAGTGGGAGTTCGAGCCTCCCCGCCCGCACCACATTCCTAGGCCTCTCCCTTGACGGTCTTATGGATTCCGGTCGCCGGCGCCGGAAATCGTGCTATGATTCGTGGTCCTCGCACCTTTGAACAGGATTTGGAGGACCATCTCATGAAGATCAGGGAGATTTTGCGGCACAAGGGCGCCGATGTGACGACGATTTCGCCGGACGCCACGATCGAGGAGGCTTTGGGGGTGCTTCGCGACGAAAATGTCGGTGCCCTGCTGATCTCGAGCGGCGGCAATCCGGCCAGGGGAATTTTGTCCGAGCGGGATATCGTGCGCTCGCTTGCCGCCCGTGGCCAGGTGGTCCTATCGGAATCCGTTGCCGAGAACATGACCACGCCGGTGGTCAGTTGTGGGCCGGATGAGATGGTCACCGACGCGATGACGACCATGACCGCCCGCCGGTTCCGCCACATGCCGGTGATCGAGGACGGTGCCCTCGCCGGGATCGTCAGCATTGGAGATCTGGTGAAACACCGGCTTCAGGAGCTGGAGAACGAGGCGTCGGACCTCAGGACCTATATCGCGACGGCGTGACCAGCAGGGGCGAACCGGCCCACCAGCCGCGGTTCCTAAAGAGAGCTTATTGCGAGACCGTCCGGATTTCTCGAAGCGTTTGCCTCAGCCACGGCCGTACACGTCGTCGTATCGCTGAATGTCGTCCTCGCCCAGATAGTCACCGGACTGGACCTCGATGATGATCAGCGGTTCCTCTCCCGGGTTCTCCAGGCGATGGACCCAACCCAGCGGAATATCGACGGATTGGTTTCGGGACAGCACGCTGGTCTGCAGCGCGTCCAAGGAAGGGCCCTTGGTCACCCGGGCGGCCCCATCGATGACCACCCAATGCTCCGAGCGCCGTTCATGGCTTTGCAGGGATAGCGCGGCGCCGGGCGAGACCGTGATGCGCTTGACCTGATAGGTCGGCCCGTCGTCGATGCTCTCGAAGGTGCCCCAGGGGCGATGGACGAGGGCATGGGCGGTCGCCTCGCGTCGGCCGGCGGCCTTCAACCCGTCGACGGCAAGCTTGACGTCCTGGGCGTGGTTCATGCCGACGACCAGAACCGCATCCGAGGTTTCTGCGATGATCACGTTTTCGACGCCGATCGCCGTGACTTGTCTCGATTCCGCGCGAACCATGGCATTGCGCACGTCGTGAACGGCAACATCCCCGATCAGCGCATTGGCGTGCTGGTCGTGTTCAGAAATCTCCCAGAGCGCGGTCCAGGAGCCGACGTCGCTCCAGCCGGGATCGACGGGCACCACCGCCGCCTTGTCGGTTTTCTCCATGACCGCATAGTCGATGGAAATCGAAGGTGACCGGGCAAAGGCTTCAGCGTTGGGACGCAGAAAGCCGAGATCCGCCTCGGCGCCATCAAGGGCGGCTTGGCAGGCGGCTTCGATGTCGGGCGCCAAGCGGTGCAATTCGTCGAGATACGCCTGCGCCCTGAACAGGAACAGACTGGCGTTCCAAAGATACTCGCCGGACGCCACATAGGCCTTCGCGGTGGCGAAGTCGGGTTTCTCGACAAACTTTTCAACCGTGAAACAACCGCCGGCGCCATCCAAGGCTCCCCCCACCTTGATATGACCATAGCCGGTCTCGGGGCGGTGCGGGCGGATGCCGAAGGTCACCAGACGGCCTTGCTCCGCGGCCGCGACGCCGGTCCGGATCGCCTCGCGCAGGACCTCGGGCTTGGAGACCACATGGTCCGATGCCAGCAGCAGGACCAGCCCCTCGGGGTCTTTTTGCGCCACTCGGAGCGCCGCCAGAGCGGCGGCAGGGGCGGTGTTGCGGCCCTCGGGCTCGAGGATGATATCCGAGGGTATGATGCCGATCCGGCGCAACTGATCGGCGACAATGAAGCGATGCTCCGCGTTGCAGACGATCATCGGGTCGGTGAACAAGCCGCCTCGCACCCGAAGTGCGGTTTCCTGCAACATGGTGTTTGAGCCGTTCAACGCCAGCAATTGCTTGGGATACAACGCCCTGGAAACCGGCCAGAGGCGGGTTCCGGAACCGCCGGAGAGGATCACCGGATGAAGTGCCTTCATGGGTCCTTCGCAGATCGCGGGGTTGACCAGGACAATGCGCGTGCCCACGCTCTAACAGCTATATCCAAGAGACGAAAGAGGCGGCAATGATCCTGGTGTTCGGCTCGGTGAACGCCGATCTGTTCTTCAACGTGACCCGGCTCCCCGCGCGGGGTGAAACCGTACTCAGTCCCAGCTATGTTTTCCGCCCCGGCGGCAAGGGCGCGAACCAGGCCGCGGCGGCGGCTCGAGCGGCCCGGCCGGGCGGGCATGTCCGGATGGTGGGGCGGGTCGGACGCGACCCCTTCGCGGGCCCGGTCCTGGATGCGTTGCGGGACGGCGGGGTCGACATTGACCTGATCGCCGAGACCACCGGCGTGACGGGTACCGCCGCGGTGATGGTCGAGGAAAGCGGCGAGAATCAGATCGTCGTCGCCAGCGGCGCCAATCTGGCGGTCACGGCCGATCAGGTGCCGGACTCGCTGCTTGGTCCGGATACCACCGTCGTCCTGCAAATGGAGATTCCGGCCGCGGAAACCGAGGCCGTCATTCATCGGGCCCGCCAGGCCGGTTCAAGGATCATCTTGAACCTGGCGCCGGCCCTGCCGATCGCCGAAGCCGCCTTGCACGCCTGCGATGTCCTGGTCTTGAACGAAGGCGAGGCCAATTCGCTTGCCGGTACCGACGACGACGCGGAACGCCACGCCCAGAGCTTCGCGGCCCGCTATGCCCTGGATTGCATCATAACGCTTGGCGCCGATGGGGCGGTGCTGGCGAATGACGATATGCTGTTCAGGATCGGCGCCTTGGATATCGAACCGGTCGATACCGTCGGCGCCGGGGACGCCTTTGTCGGCGCTTTGGCGGCGAGCCTGGATGGCGGGGCGGCGATCACCTACGCCCTGCGGCAAGCAAGCGTCGCCGCCGGGCTCGCCTGTCTGCAGGAGGGTGCGCAGTCGGGCCTGCCCACCCTGGCCGAGATCGAGAGCGTAACGCCTCGTCTTGCGTCCGCCGCATTGCTGGTTTAAGCCCGATCATCCATTGCCGAACCCACCCTGGTGGAGATCCAACCGATGCCCGTGCTTTTCGAAGGTGGTCAGGTGTTCGACGGAACCGGCCGCGCGCTTGCCGGTCATGCCGTCCTGGTCGAAGGCGACACGATCGCGGCGCTGGCGCCCGCGGCCGAGTTCTCGGGATACGCGGGGCCCCGGATCGATACGTCCGGTGGCACGGTGCTGCCGGGATTGATCGACTGCCACGTCCACCTCGTCTATGGCGGCGAACCCGACCCGGGCACGGCGCAGGGTAAGCTCTCCGACGGACAGATCACCATCCGCGCGCTGGAGCACGCGCAGGCGGCCTTGGCCGGCGGTATCACAGGTCTGCGGGATTGCGGCGGCAAGGACTATCTCGAATTCGCGGTGCGCGACGCGGTCAATGCCGGACGCCATCTCGGTCCGACCATCCGTGCCGTCGGTCGGATGATCTGCATGACCGGCGGCCACGGCAACCGGGTCGGCCGGGTCGCCGACGGGGTCGAGGACGTGATCCGCGCGGTGCGCGAACAGATCCATGCCGGCGCCGATCAGATCAAGATCATGGCCACCGGCGGCGTCATGACCCCCGGCGTCAATCCCGAGGATGCCCACTACACGGCCGAGGAGATCGGCGCCGGTATCGCCGAGGGCAAGCGCTTCAACAAGAAGTCCGCAAGCCACGCCCAGGGCTCGGAGGGGATCCTGAACGCGGTCCGGGGCGGCATTACCTCTATCGAGCACGGCATCTTCATGACCGATGAATGCATCAAGGAGATGCTGGCGGCGGGAACCTATCTGGTCCCGACCCTGGCGGCGGTCGCCAATATCACCGGCCATGCGGACAAGGGCGTTCCCGACTATGTGATCGAAAAGGCGATGCGGGTTCTGGACATCCACAAACAGTCGGTCCGGCGCTTCTATAAGGCAGGCGGCCTGATCGCGATGGGTACCGATGCCGGCACGCCGTTCAACATGCACGGCGCCAATGCGCTTGAGCTGTCCTACATGACCGATATCGGGATCTCATCGACTGACGCCATGGTGATCTCGACCCGCAATGCCGCCGATCTCTTGAGCCTCGAAGACCGGGGCACCATCGCGGTCGGCAAGAAGGCGGACCTGCTGGTGGTCGACGGCGACCCGGTCCAGGACATCACCAAGGTCGCCCAGGCCGCCAACCACCGGATGGTGATGAAGAACGGCATCATCGCCAAGGATCGCGATGCCGAATCCAATACAATCGCCGGCGCGCCACCCATTGGCCGCTTCGCCACGGCAGCCAGCGCGGGGTTCTAATTGCTGTCATAATCCGGCCCTTAATTGAAAGTATCCCCATCTCGTCAAATCGCAATTTAAAGAGATGGGCGAGAAGCACAGATGGAAACCGAGCATCCCCGATACGCGGTGGAGAACGGCGCGGGCGGACCAGAGGGTGTCCGAGACCTGGGCGATATAGAGCGTTGGATCATCAAAGTAGTCGCGACGCTTCAAGGCTTGGCTTTGCTGGTTGCGGATCATTTTTTTGAGGACTTCAGCAACATCGTTCGGCTCGCCTGGTACGCCGGGACCTTGGCTGGGACAGCCACGATAGCCCTTTGTTTGCGAGATCATCGGGACGCGCGACCTTGGATGTTCGCGGCCGCCGCCGTTGCGCTCAATGGTGCCCTCGCAGCCTATGGGGGAAGCCATCTCGATGGCGGTCAAAGCGTCGCGGACGGCATCATTGTGGTTCCGCTTGCTCTGAGTTTGATCGTCTTGCTCTTCGTGTCATTGCCATTCGCCCAAACATGGCTCGATCGTGGAAAGACGCATTTCAACTACCCGGACTTGTTCGCCCATGCCTGGGACAATGGCCTTGCCCTGGCTATTGCAGGGATCTTCACACTTTTATTCTGGCTCCTGCTGTTCCTGTGGCAGAAATTGTTTGGAATCATCGGGATAGCCGTTTTTGAAAATTTGTTTGCAAATAAGCTGTTTTACTATCCCGTCACTGGCATTGTAGTCGGCGTCGGGCTGGTTGCTGGGCGGACCCAACATCGGGCGACCAGCATGCTTTTGGCGATTGTTCTGGCGATCTTCCGGGGGTTGCTGCCGGTCGTTGGACTGATCGCCATTCTGTTCATCCTGTCCCTACCTTCCACAGGGCTTGAGCCGCTTTGGGGGACACGGATCGGGGCCGGAATCCTGATGACCTTTTTGCTCGTGCTGATCATCTTCACCAATGGAGTCTATCAAGATGGTTCGCTGCAGCCCCCCTATCCGATAGCTGTCCGCAGGTTGGTGGAAGCGGCACTGTTGGTCGCGCCGATTTTCGGGCTGTTGGCGGGATATGCTCTATGGTTGCGGGTAATGCAGTACGGGTGGACAGTGGACCGCGTCTGGGCCGCCATTATCTGTTTATTTCTATTTCTGTACGCCTGCGGCTACGCGACAAGCGTCGTGCGGCGTGGCACGTCCTGGTTGGCAGGCATCTCGCGATGGAACACCGTACTTGCCGCGGCCGTCATGGCGGTTCTCGTGGCGGTCAACCTGCCATGGATCAACCCGCGCGCGATCGCAGTGGCAAGCCAGGTTCAACGTCTTGCGAGCGGCGAGGTGATGTTTGACGCGTTCGATCTAAATTTCCTCCGGTTTCGGGCCGGACGGGAGGGATTGGATGCCTTGCGTGAACTGCGGAATGCGCCCGAATTGGCAGGAAAACCGTTCGCTCAAGCTGTCATTGAACGGGCGTTGGCGGCCAAACACGAGGGCGGGTCATGGAACGCCCCGGACGAGAAACCAAGCTCGGAAAGTGTAACCGCAAGACTAAAAAGGGTTCCGGAAGATTTGATCTTGCCTACAGAACTGATGGATCTGTTGCTCAACAAGGAGCAGGAAAACCTTTCCGGTTGCGTGACGTCGTCTGGGCGATGCGTATTGATCGCGATCGATCTTAACCGTGATGGAAACCCCGAAATGGTCTTCGTTCGTGCTGACAACGCATACACAATTTCGGTGTTTGGTCGCATGGGAGACAAGAACTGGGCGCTGGTAGCGCGTGGAGATCAAAGACCGTGGAGCGGCAAGCCTGGACCCGATTTCTGGGAAGAACTCAACGAGGGCCGTGTCGCGATCGTGGTCCCAAAGTGGGACAAGTTGCGAATCGGCGATTTAGAATACAGTATCCGAGAACCCTGAAGAAACCACTCCGCGCGGTCGACATCGGATTTACCCCCGGTCCTCGCGTTGGAACGTCCAAGCCCGGAGAGCTCAAGACATGGCCATCATCAACCGTATCGCCGACTTCCACGAGGAGTTGACCGGGTGGCGGCGCGAGTTGCATCGGCATCCGGAAACCGCCTTCGAGGAGGTATGGACCTCGAACTTTGTTGCGGAGCGCTTGGAATCCTTCGGCATCGAGGTGCATCGCGGGATCGCCGAGACCGGCGTGGTCGGGGTTCTGAAGGGGGCCAGTGACAATGGCCGCAAGATCGCGCTCCGTGCCGACATGGATGCGCTGGACCTGACCGAAGCCAATGATTTCGAACACAAGTCGCTGAATCCTGGCAAGATGCACGGCTGCGGTCATGACGGTCATACGACGATGCTGCTCGGCGCGGCGAAATACCTCGCCGAGACGAGGAATTTCGACGGCACCGTCTATTTCATCTTTCAGCCCGCCGAGGAGAATGAGGGCGGCGGACGCCGGATGGTCGAGGAAGGGCTGTTCGAAAAGTTCCCGGCCGAAACGGTCTGGGGCATGCATAACTGGCCGGGCATGCCCGTCGGGACCTTCGCGGCGCGCTCGGGCCCGATGATGGCGGCCTATGACATGTTCGAGATCGACGTCACCGGTGTCGGCGGCCATGGCGCCATGCCACATCTCGGCATCGATCCGGTCCTCGTCGCCTCGCAGATCGTCGTCGCTCTGCAATCCATCGCCAGCCGCAACATCAATCCGATGGAATCCGTCGTCGTGTCGGTCACCCAGATCCATGGCGGAGATGCTTATAACGTGATCCCCCAGCAGGTCCGCCTGGCCGGCACCTGCCGCGCCTTCAGCCCCAAGGTGCACGACAAGATCGAGCCGCGCATGCGCCAGATCTGCGAGAGCATCGCCCAGGCGTTCGGCGCCACGGCGGAGCTGCGCTACGAGAAGCGCTACCCGCCGACGATCAATACCGACGCGGAAACCGAGACCGCCGCCGCCGTCGCCGCCGAGATCAGTGGGGCCGAGTTCGTGATCCGCGATCCCGAGCCCAGCATGGGGGCGGAGGACTTCGCCTTCATGCTGCAGGAGAAGCCAGGCTCGTACATCTGGATCGGGAACGGCCCAGCCGGCCCGGGACAGCAGCTGCACAACCAGGGTTACGACTTCAACGATGAAGCCCTGCCGATCGGCGCAAGCTACTGGTCGCGGCTGGTCGAGACCGAGCTCGCCCGGGCGGGATAGCTTGCCGCGCGACAGAAAGGAAATCTGGGGACCGGCAACGTGCTGACGCTCTCCGCCTTGCGCCCGACCCATCTCGGGCCGGACAAGCTGCAGCCGGTGACCCTGGATATCGAGGCCGGTACCTGTGCTGCGATCATGGGTCCCTCCGGCTCCGGCAAGTCGCTGATCCTAAGAGCCATCGCCGATCTGGACGTTTCGGAAGGCAGTGTGTTATTGGACGGGGCCGACCGCCGTTCGATGACCGCGCCGGCCTGGCGCTCCCGCGTCGGCTACCTCGCCGCCGAACCCGGCTGGTGGGCCGAGACCGTCGCCGAGCATTTCCTGGCATGGCGCGAGACTTCAGAGACCGTCCGCAAGCTGGGCTTCGCGGAGGATTGCGGCGACTGGCCGGTTCAGCGTCTCTCGACCGGCGAGCGCCAGCGCCTGGGCTTTGCCCGGTTGCTGGAGCGAAACCCCAGGGCATTGCTCCTCGACGAGCCGACCAGCGGCCTTGACCAGGAGGCCGAAGAGTCGGTCGAAGCCCTGATCCGTGGAAGGCTGGAGGCCGGAAACTGCGCCCTGATCGTAACCCATGACGAAGAGCAGATGCATCGTCTCGCGACCCGCGGGTACCGCCTGAAGGACGGCCGCCTTCACGAGGTCTGGCGGTCATGACCTATGTCGCGCTCGACTATTGGGATCTGCTGATCGCGGCCAGTTTGCTCCTCATCAACGGCAGCTTGTCGCTGGCGCTCGATCTCGGGCTGGTGCGCAGCCTTGCCGTGGCGGCGGCGCGCATGACGGTCCAGCTTCTGCTGGTCGGTCTGATCCTGGAAGCGCTGTTCACGGCGGTCTCGCCGCTTTGGACCGGCCTTGCGGTACTGGTGATGCTGAGCTTCGCCGGGTACGAGGCGATGGGACGCCAGCGACGACGCCTGAGAGGGATCTGGTCCTATGGTCTCGGCGCGGGCGCGGTGACCTTCGCCTCGGTCCTGGTCACCGCCTTCGCGCTCACGACCCAGGTGGCGCATGACCCCTGGTATCACCCGCAATACGCCATCCCGCTATTGGGCATGGTCCTGGGCAATGCGTTGACCGGCGTGGGCTTGGCGCTGGATTCTCTGACCAACGGTTTGGCGAGCGGGCGGGCGGGGGTCGAGGCACGCCTGGCTCTGGGCGAGACGATCCGGAGCGCAACCTTGCCGGTGGTCCGCGCGGCGATGCGCACGGCCCTGATCCCGACCATCAACGCCATGGCGGCGACAGGCCTGGTGACCCTGCCCGGTATGATGACCGGCCAGATCCTCTCCGGTGTCGAGCCGCACGAGGCTGTCAAGTATCAGCTTCTGGTGATGCTGCTGATATCCGGCGGCACCGGGATCGGGACAATCCTCGCCGTCCAGGGCGGCCTCTGGCGCCTGACCGACAACCGCCACCGCCTACGCCTCGACCGGCTCTCGGACCCGCGCTGAGGTATTGGTTGTCTGTCCAACCATTGTGTTTAAGGCCTCAGCGCACTCGGGGCCGGGTTACTTCCGTAAGTCGCCCAGGGCTCTGAGAAGCTGTTCCCTGTGGTCGACGATCCAATAATCCGGTTCAATTGCGGAGATGAGGTCCGACCGCGAACCGGTCGTCAGGATTAGTGGAAAGAGGATGGAATAAGTGCCCCCGCTGAGCGAGCGGTCAAAATATAGGATCAGCAGGTCGGCATGCCCATCACCGGTCCAGTCGGCCGCCGCGAGCAGATTGATCTCCCGCAGCCAAATATCCATGCCTTCTGAACGTGAAAGTATACTTAGACGCGCGTGGTCCTTCGAGATGATGTTTGCATCCTTGTCACCATAGTCCTTCGTGAGATCCCGGACGAACAACGGTTCGGGGCCATCATGAAATCCCGCACCAAGAGAGGAGCGGAATGTTTTCAAGTTGAACCGAGCCTCTATATCGGAAGGCAGGTCGCTCGTATCAAAAGTGTCTAACGGAGCGGGTTTGGCCTGGGTCAGCACCATCATCACGATACAGCTATAGAGACCGTTTTGGGTATCATCCGCTCCGTCCGCGAATGCGCGAAGCGCCTTTCCGTCGGTCAGGAGGTCAAGTAACTTTTGGCACCGCTTGGCGATCCCTTGCTCGAGTCGACCAATCTCGCCGTCAAATCCGTCCGGTTGTCCTTCATTGGACTCTAGATAACCTTTAGCCAAGGTTGCCATACAGTAATCCCTCGAGACGGTGGTGCGATTGGCGACCGCCTCCCACCACCGACCCGCGGCATGACGGCTCAACGCCGTCATGCCCAGGGCCAGGATCAGAACGAACAGCGCTCGCGCTACGGTTTTGGTTGCCTGTCCAAACATTGTTTCAGATACCGTCCTTCCTTCAGCCGCCGCTCTGGAGTTTTCAGATCACCAAAGTTCATCAACTCCTTTACCGCCGCGTGCCAATTCTGCTCGGTGATATGTTTCCAGTACTTCGGCGCGATGCCGGGATTCTTGATATGAGGTCCATATTGCCACAAAGGCGACGCAATGACAGTCTGAATTTCACGCGGAAGTTGTGAAAACCGGACAAGGCCGGGTTTGCCCATGACTTCCTGATCATACAGCCTTTCGAACATGCCCAGGACATCGCGCTTGATGTTCTGGTCCAGTTGATCGGCATCCATTTTCGAGATCTTGAGCGGCAGGTCGGCTAACAGCCGCCGCGCGGCTTCGCCTTTTACGCCGAGATAGGGTTCGAGCTTTTTCTTGAGATCCGGCGACAAGTTCAGCCGGTTGAGGTCGATCATGTTGCGTTGGCCAATGTCCACGCCCGTGGCGACCGTGACGCCCGAGTTGCCGCCTGGAAAATAACCTTCCAGTTTCTGGCCGCCCTCGAATTGGGAAATGAAGGTCCAGTCGATATTCATCATAGGTACCCTTGTCATGGGCGGCGCGCCAGGCGCGCTCGCCGGTTGTTGGTTTTGATGTGGAGACCCTCGGCTGCGAGCATCCCGCTCCGCACGGCCCGCGCATCCCGCGCCAACCCGGCCAAGGTGTGAATTCCTTACGCGCTCTAGCTTGGGGTTGAGCACTGTTATTCAAGAGAGGTGGGTGAAAAAATTCTCTTTTTCAGGGAAAGTTAATTTATTTCACTCGTTTGCATTGAGTTCTTTCACGCCGGATCTTGTCCGCAAAGGGCCATCCAGGGCTGTCATTTCCCGTCGTCCTGGCGAATGGCAGGGCCTGTCACCGGGCTGCTCAGCTTGCGCGATTGGCCGTATCCCCGGGCTCGTCCAAGACCGAACCCGCCACGCGGCGCCCTTGAAGCATGGCCCTGCCTATCGCCAGAGCGACGGTGAGGCTTTTCGGGGAGACGTACTCAGCAGGCGGACTTGTCCGCGCCCGCCGCCGCCACTTGCGTCGCCGCGTCGGGCAACAGATTGCCTTGCTCCGCGAGGCGAACCGTCGGTGCTCCCCGAAGACCGGCAAGCAGCCATTCGAGGTCACCCTCGGCCATGCGGGGCGAACGGACCCGGCGTGGTTCTATCGGCTCGAAAACCCGGCCGTCCCAGCGGGCCACGGCGAAATCGAAGACGTAGCCGGGCTCCAGTCCCATGCGCAGATCGCCGACCAGAAGATCGTCGCCGACTTGATTGAAACGCACGAAACCGCCCGCGAAATCATTCACCCTGCCCGCCGTCTTGAGCGTGTCGAGGCAGACCGGCAATCCGGTGCCCCGGTCATGGGCATGCACGGTGACCTCGCGGTCAGATCCGAATACCGGAACGTAGAGATTGAGATAGCGGTCGCCGTCGAGCGCGACGGCACGCCAGAACAGGGTATTGAATGCGGTGGGGGTGGCGAACAGGCGCTCCGCCGCAAGGCCGCGCGCCTCCAGAACTTCCTTGGCGCGATCGGTGATGACCGACTGTGCGGCCGCCGACCAGCCGAGATACAGGGTCGAAACGGTCAGCGCCACAACGGTGGCTTTTTTCAACCGTGGATTGAGTTCGGCGCGGAACAGGGCCCATAGCGCAACGACAAGGAGCGGCAAGGTGTAGAGCGGATCGATGATGAACATGGAGCCGACGCCGAAGGGATGATCGGTCAGCGGCCACAGCAGCTTGGTGCCGTAGATCGTCATCGCGTCCAGCAGCGCGTGTGTGGACAGGGACAGGAAGACGAGGGCATAGGCGATCGCGCGATGAGTCCGCAGTTCCTCCAGGAGCCGGCGCAGGGGCTCGGCCATCAACGGTGTCACCAGCGCCTGGACAACCAGCGAATGGGTCGGCCCGCGATGCATGATGTAGTTCGAGACCGGATCACCATGCGAGATGAAAACGTCGAGATCGGGCAGGGTGCCGAGCACGGCACCCAGTACCGCCGCCTTGCGCGCACCGATCCGCCGGCCCGCAACCGCTACACCGACCGTGGCGCCGAGCACTGCCTGGGTTAAGGAATCCATGGCTATCCTAGATAGGGCCTCGACCCGCCGAACGCCAGAGGGATATCAACCGCTCTATCGCACGCAGGTGGCGCTGTAGAGCCAGCCTTCACCTTGCTTCTTGGCGTAAACGTCGACCGCCTGATCGTGCCGCGTGTAGCAGGAGAAGATCGGGATCGTGACGAAGCTGGTAATGATGAAGGACACCGTGTCGCCGCCGAACAATTGTCCCGAAAGGCACAGCTTCTGGGACTTGTTACGGCCAAGCCGGAAAGTTGCCCGCTCGCGGGTCTTCAGTTGCACCCGCCCGGTGATCGTGAAGGGCGCCCGGTTGCGCACGATCACGCAGACATCGCCGGTGCCGCCGACGCCCGGCGGTGGCTTGGCTTCTCGGTGGTTGACGACCTCCGGCGGCTCCTCCTCGCAGGCGGCGAGAAGGAGGACCAGAAGGCCAACAACCAAGCGGAACGGTGCGCGACTCATGAACGAAGCTTAGTCGCTGACCCGCCCGCGCGAAAGCACCGAGAGCCGGTGGCTACCGATCAAGGCGTCAGATGCCTTTCTCCTTGAACACTTCGCGCGCCTGGCGAAAGCCGTCCACGGCGCAGGGAAAGCCTGCATAACCGCCTACCTGGATCAGGATCTCGGCGATCTCGTCCTTGGTGACGCCGTTGTTGATCGCGCCGCCGAGATGCAGGCGGAACTCATGCGTGCGGCCGAGGGCGGCAAGCATGGCGATATTGATCATGCTTCGGGTCTTCAGCGGCAGGCCCTGGCGTCCCCAGATCGCGCCCCAGGCATGGGTGGTGATGAATTCCTGGAGCTTGAGGGCAAACTCGTCCGCGTTATTGATCGCATTGTTGACGTATTCCTCACCCAGCACCTGTTTGCGGGTGGCGAGGCCTTGGTCAAAAAGTTCCTTGGTGTCCATTTCCAGTCTCCCAGACTTGCGGATTGCTATGGCCGGACCATACCGGAGATTGATCCGGAAGAAATCCAACGGGGTGATTTGTACTCGAAGCGATCGCGCGTTCCTGCCTTCCGGCCTGCGCCGCCATCAGGTCTCCGATGATCGGGATCTGCCCATTGCGCCTCGCATTGCCGCGAGCGCGCCGGAAATGATACTCTTCAAAAGCGAAATCCGCCCCTATCAGCCCCTCATGGAGGCCGTCATGAATGAGCTCTCTCCTCCCGCCAAATCCCCGACCCGGGCCGAGCACGCCGCCGGCATGGCGGCCTATCAGGCGGCGGGCGTACGGCGGGCCGCCGAGATCGGCAATCGCGGGCCGGTACGGCTCGGGCCTGACGGCAAGCTGCACCCGGATATCCTCAAAGCCTATTGGGAGCACGGCTATTACATCTTCGAAGGCGTGATCGACGCCGAAGAGGTCGAGGCGCTTCGCGCCGACGCGATGAACATGCTGGAACGGGCGCCCGTGCGACCGGGTGCGGCGGTGGACGCCAAGGGCCGTCCCGCGCTGGGCCGGGATCATGCGCGCGAGCCCTATACCTTCACCAAGCCGCTCGGCGACCCCTGGGGCGGCACCGACAAGCTGAACGGGCGCCATCCCTCGAAGATGACGCAACCGGTCGCCGATGCCAACGCGCCCGATCAGGTCGTCTTCTTGATGTACGGCATGTGCCAGGAAATGCCGGCCGGCCTCCGGGTCTATGGCCACCCGCACCTGCTGGCGATCGCCGCCTCGGTCAACGGCGACGATTTCGTGCCCTATAACGACGCGATTTTCGTCAAGCAGGCCGGGCTCGGCGGATCCGTCGCCTGGCATCAGGACGGGGTTACCCATTGGGACAACCCGAAATGGGACATGGGCATCCATGGCTTCAATTTTCAGGTTCAATTGTACGAGACCACGCCGGGGAACTGCCTCTGGGTGATGCCGGGAAGCCATAAGCTCGGCCGGGTCGACATCAAAAAGGCGGTGGCGGAGAACGGCGGGGCGGAAACCCTGCCGGGCGCGGTGCCGCTGGTCTGCCAGCCGGGCGACGTGACCATGGTCAACCGCCAGATGCTGCACGGCTCCTTCGCCAACACCTCGGACAAGCAGCGGATTTCGATCACGTTCGGCTTCCACCGCCGCTCCTCAGTGCTGGGGCAAAAGGGCGCGCTCTCCATGGGCCCCGAGACCGTCTACGACGAGACCCGCATTCATGACCGCTCGGCAGTGATACAGGTCGGCATCGATGCCCGGGCCAAGCACTATCCGGACGAGACACCGTTCACTTATCAGCCCTTCGCCGGGCGCGAGGACGAGTTCCGCCTTTCGCCGGCGGTCTTCGACCGGGTGATCCGCGACTACAACACCAGAGACCTGGCGATCTGAGCGGCTGAGGACAAGACCCTTCGCGAGGAGGTTCCCTCGGCCTGAAATGGTGTAAGAAGAGCAGCCGCTCGCCGCCTTCGAGGACCCGTCTTGCATCAGCTCCAGATCATGCTCGCGCGCCGGCTGCCGTTTTTCTATGGCTGGGTGGTGCTGGCCTGCGCGGCCTGCGCGGCTTTCGCGCGGCAGGGACCGGCGGTAGCCACGCTCACCATTTTCGTGGTGCCGATGACCACCGAATTCGGCTGGTCGTCTTCCGAGATGTCGGGCGCGGTGGCGCTGGGCGGGGTGCTGGCGGCCTTCACGTCGCCGCTCCTGGGGCCATTGGTCGACCGGCACGGCGCGCGGGCGATGCTATGCGCGGCGGTGCTGGTCACCGGCATCGCGGCCCTGCTGCTCTCGCAGACCACATCGCTGCTGATGTTCTATCTGTGCTTCTGCATCGCCCGGATGAACTTCGCCGGCCCCTTCGATCTCGGAATCTACGGCGCGGTGAACAACTGGTTCATCCGCCGCCGGCCGATCGCCAATTCCATGGTGACGGTGGCGCTGATGGTCGGGCTGACCTCGATGCCGCTGATCGCGCATTTCGCCATGGTCAATGGCGATGGCTGGCGATCGGGGTGGATCGCCGTGGGCCTGACGGTCCTGGTGATCGGCTTCCTGCCGAGCTTTCTGCTGATGGCGCGGCAGCCCGAGGATATGGGGATGCGGCCCGATGGAGACGCGGCGCCGAGCGGCACCGGTACGCGCGGTGCCAAAGGGGAGGAGCCGGTCTTCACCCGCGCCGAGGCGATGCGCAGCCCAGCCTTCTGGACCCTTCTGGCATTTACCGCGCTTGCTTATCCGGTACAGGCGGGGGTCAGCCTGCATCAGGCGCCACATCTGCTCCAGCGCGGGCTCGACCCGACCGTGGCGGCCACCGTGGTCAGTCTTTTCTCCGCGATGACCGGGGTGTCGGGCTTTCTGTACGGCCTGGTCACGCGCCGGCTCGGTGTGCGGCTGACCTTGTCGGTGGCCGGGCTTCTCATGGCCCTCGGATGCGGCCTCATCATCAGGGTCGAAGACGCCGCCGGCGCCTATCTCGCGGTCGTCGTGTTCGGCTTCGGGCTCGGCGGGCTGCTCACCATCCCGCCGCTTGCCTGGGCGGATTTCTTCGGCCGGCGCAGCTATGGCGCCATCCGCGGCGTCGCCCTGTCGGTCCAGGTGACGGCCCAAGCGTCGGGCCCGATGATATCCGCGGTCCTGAGAGACTGGACCGGCGACTATCTGCTTTCGCTCGAGGTTTTCGCGGCGCTTTCGGTCCTGGCGGCTGTGGTTATCTGGCTCGCCCGGCCGCCGGATCGTTTCTCAACCGGGGTCTGACGCCGGAAACGGGCGGTATTTCGTCGTCGACCATCCACCGTCGATGGCCAGGGTATGACCGGTGATGAACGAGGCGTCGTCCGAACAGAGGAACGCGATGCCGGCGGCCACCTCCGACGGCTCAGCAGCGCGGCCGAGCGGGGTCTGCCCGATCATGCCGTCGAGAAAGAAGGCATCGTTGGCATCAAAGCGGCCCTTGGTCATGCCGGTGCGGATCAGCCCGGGGGCGATGGCGTTCACTCGGATTCCGAAGGGGCCATAGTCGGCGGCCATATTCTGGGTAAGGCCGATCACCGCCGCCTTTGACGCGGAGTAGATTGAACTGCCGGGGAACCCCATGATCCCGAACACCGAGGCGATGTTGACGACCGAGCCGCCTTCTCCGCCGGCGCGCATCGCACGGATTCCTTCACGGGCACAACGGAACAGGGAGCGGATGTTCACGTCGATGAAGCGGTCGAGATCCGCGTCTTCGGTGGCGTCCACCGACCGCGCGCCGCCGATCCCGGCATTGTTCACCAGAATGCGCGGACTGCCGAACTCGGCGATGCAGCGCGCTACCAGGTCGGCGGGCACGCTGTCTTCCGCGACATCGGCACCGACGGCGACACAGCGCCCCGGACCGTTACCCGCGAGCCGGGCGGTTTCCGCCGCTCCTTCCGCGTTGCGATCCGCTGCGAGTACATCCGCTCCCTCGGCGACAAATCTCAGCGCCGTCGCCCGTCCGATCCCGGAACCGGCGCCGGTTACGATTGCCGGCCGGCCTTGAAGTCTTCCCGTCATCGCCATGCTCCCCTATCGGTCGGTGCCGCTGCCTTGCGCCCTCACCCCGCCGTCCAGCCGCCGTCGACCGGTAGTGCGACCCCGGTGATGAACTCGGCTTCGTCCGAAAGCAGGAACATCACACCAGCCGCGATATCCTTCGGCTGTCCGAGCCGGCCGAGCGGAATACCCGCTTCCATGGCCGCGATCCGGCTGCCGTCATCGGCGGCGAACATGCCGGTCAACATGGGCGTCATCGAGGCCACCGGCAGGATCGTGTTGACCCGGATCTTCTGCCGCGCGAGTTCGAGCGCGCTTGACTTGGTGAAGGCGATGGCCGCCGCCTTGCTGGTTGCGTAAACCGTGTTGCCGGCGCGCGGCTTGACCGCCGAGGTCGAGGCGATGTTGACGATCGCCCCGCCGCCACGCTTGTCCAGTTCCGGCACGCCGTATTTGGTGAAGTGGAAGATCGACTTCACATTGGCCTCGAAGACCCGGTCATAAAGATCCTCGTCCATGTCGACGACCTTGACCGGCGGATAGGAGAGCCCGGCATTGTTGACGATGATGTCGACGCCGCCGAAAGCCTTGACCGTCGCGGCGATCACCTCCCTCACAGGGCCCGCCTTGCCGATATCCGCCTCAAGCGCGATCGCGGCGCCGCCGATTTCGCCGGCGACCCGCCGGGCGTTCTCAGCCGCGATGTCGACCACCGCGACCTTTGCGCCCCTGGCCGCGAGCTGTTTCGAGATCTCGGCGCCGAATCCGCCGCCACCCCCGGTGACGATGGCGACTTTTCCCTGATGGCCCATTCCTGCTCTCCCGTCCCTGGTGCGGCCGGCCACGCCCGATCGGCACCGGCGTTACCGCAACTATAGCCTCGGTCGTTACCCTGTCGGATCGCGGGAGTGATGATGGAAGGCCCCGCGTCGACGCCGGATCACACCTCCGATTTTGCGGAAAATGGCCCTGTGTGCGGTCAGTCACTATATCCCCCGCTCCGATGCGTGTTACCGTTGACGCGATTAGGTTCCCGGGACACGCGTCGGTACCCGGCGGGCCGGACACGCTATGGTTCGCGTTCATTGAAGGTCAGGGGGGTAATCATGACCAAAGCATCGGATCTTTTTATCGAATGTCTGGAAGCGGAAGGCTGTGAGTATATTTTTGGGATACCGGGCGAAGAGAACTTGGATTTCCTGGATTCGCTGTCCCGTTCAAAGAAAATTCGGTTGATCCTGACCCGCCACGAACAGGGCGCGGGCTTCATGGCCTCGGTCTATGGAAGGCTGACCGGCAAGACCGGCGTTTGTGTTTCCACTCTCGGCCCGGGCGCGACGAACTTCACCACCGCCGCCGCCTATGCCCAGCTTGGCGGCATGCCGATGCTGATGATTACCGGCCAAAAGCCGGTGAAGAAGTCCAAACAGGGGCGTTTCCAGATTCTCGACGTGGTCGACATGATGGGGCCGATCACGAAATATGCGGTGCAGATCGTCGCCGGCGACAACATTCCGAGCCGCGTGCGCGAGGCTTACCGGCTCGCCGAGGAAGAGAAGCCGGGCGCGGTCCACATAGAACTGCCCGAGGATATCGCGGATGAGGAAACCGACGAACGGCCGGTCGCGCCCAAACCCGTGCGCCGTCCGATCCCCGAAGACAAGGCGATCATCCGCGCGCTCGAAAAGATTCACGCCGCCAAGTCGCCGATCCTAGTGATTGGCGCCGGCGGCAACCGCAAGATGACGTCGAAGATGCTGACGAAGTTCATCGAGAAGACCGGCATCCCGTTCGTGACCACACAGCTCGGCAAAGGCGTTGTCGATGAACGCCATCCCCTGTTCATGGGTTGCGCGGCCTTGTCGGCGGGCGACTACGTGCATCGGGCCGTCGATGCCGCGGACCTGATCATTAATGTCGGTCACGACGTTATCGAAAAACCGCCTTTCTTCATGCAGAGGGGCGGAACCGAGGTGATTCACATCTCCATGAACACAGCGGAGGTCGACCCGGTCTATTTCCCCCAACTCGAAGTGATCGGCGACATCGGCAACGCCATTTGGCAATTGAAAAACGGGGTCCGCAAAAAGGAAGAGGCGGGTTGGGACTTCAGCCGCATGATGGAAGTTAAATTGCACGGCGACGCGCAGATCGCCGAGGGCAAGGACGACATGCGCTTCCCGATCTATCCCCAGCATCTGGTGGCCAAGATCCGCGAGGCGATGCCGAGCGACGGGATGATCTGCCTGGACAACGGGGTCTACAAGATCTGGTTCGCGCGTAACTATCCGGCGCACGAACCGAACACGGTTCTCCTGGACAACGCACTTGCCACCATGGGCGCTGGTCTACCCTCGGCGATGGCGTCGCGTCTGGTCTATCCGGACCGTAAAGTTCTGGCGATCTGCGGCGATGGCGGTTTCATGATGAACAGCCAGGAGCTTGAGACCGCGGTGCGCGAGAAAATGAACATCGCGGTGCTGATTCTGAACGACAGCGCCTATGGAATGATCCGCTGGAAGCAGGCGAACATGGGGCTCAAGGACTGGGGTCTGCAATACGGCAACCCGGACTTCGTGAAGTATGTCGAGGCCTATGGCGGGATTGGACACCGGGTCCATTCCGCCGAGGAATTGCCGAAGATCCTCGACCGGGCACTCAACGAACCCGGCGTACATCTGATCGACTGTCCGGTGGACTATGCAGAGAACGACCAGATCCTGAACATCGACATCAAGAGACGGTCGGCGGCGATCTGATCCCAGTCGACCGCTTGGCATAATGCGCGAAGGAGAAATCAATGCCACACGCGACGATCAATGGCATTCAACTCTACTACGAGGTCGCCGGGCCTGGCGACGGAACGCCGATCCTGCTGTCGAACTCACTGGCCTCGAACCTCACCATGTGGGATCTCCAGGTCGAGCCTCTGGAGATGGAAGGCTTCAAGGTGATCCGCTACGACAGCCGCGGCCATGGACAATCCGATGCACCGTCCGGCGCCTACAGCCTTGAGATGCTGGCCGATGACGCCGTCGGGTTGCTCGATCATCTCGGCGTCGGATCGGCCCATTTCTGCGGCCTGTCGAAAGGCGGAATGGTCGGTCAAATGCTTGGCACCCGGCATCCCAGCCGCGTGAAGACGCTGACGCTTGCCGATACGGCGGCCTTCATGCCGGCCAAGGATGTCTGGGAACAGCGGATCGCAACCGTCAAGGAGGGCGGCATGGAGGCGGTGGTCGACGGCACGATCGACCGCTGGTTCACCCATCCAGGACAGCAGCGGATCCCGGACGAGGTGGAAAAGGTCCGCAATATGATCCTCTCGACCCCGGTCGACGGTTTCATCGGCTGCGGGCGGGCCATCATGGCAATGGACATGCGCCCGACCAATCCGTCGATCAAGAAACCGACGGTCGTGATCTGCGGCGAGCAGGACACCGGAACGACGCCGGCCCAGGCCAAGGAGATCGCCGACGCCATTCCGGGCGCGAGTCTGGAGCTCATCCCGCATGCTGCCCATCTCGCCAATATCGAACAGCCGGTCGCCTTCACGAATGCGCTGCTCAAACTGGTGATCGAGAACCGGTAGACGGAATTTCCTGACCCAAGACCTTGGCCCCGCCGCTGGTCACGCCGCGGCGGGGCCTTGTTCGTTATGCATTGTGGTGCGAACCGGCGGGCGGTCCGCTTCAACCGTTGTAGAAGTGCCGACCGTTCTCGCGCAGCCACACACGCAGAAGGTGACGCTTGCGGCGTTGGTCGGGCCAATCGGTGAACCGGGTCCGCTTGTGCCCCATGACCCGATTGTTCACGAACTGGATCTGCCCCGCCTCGAAGAAGAATTCCTTGTACATGGCGGGATCGTCGACGATGGAGAACCAGGCGGCAAGCGCGGCCTCGCTGTGCCGGTCAACCGCTTTGCCGGCAAGTTTATAGCCCTGATACATCAGGTTCCGTGAGACCCGGACCCGCAAGGCCCCGTCCTCCTCGCTCAGAACCGGTCGTTGGATCGTCGCGGCGTCGTTCTCCGCATGCTCGCGCTGGCGGTCGAAGAAGTACGGCTCATAGAGGCGCCCGATCAGATCCGGATGCTCGCCCGCCATGCGATTATGGACGGCGGTCATGCTGACCACCCGGCTGATCCCCCCCTCCATGGCCGGATGCAGGCAGAGCAGACCGACATGATCCGGCGGGCAGAGGTTGTAGGAATTGTCGGTGTGGAAACTCTGGTCCTCATTGGTCACATCCGGGCGCACCCCGTTGCCGGAAGGCTTGCCGAGATCCGTCACCGAATACAGCATCCGGCCGTCCATCCATTTCTGAGCCACCGGGCGCCCCGTCATCTGGGCAAGCAGCCAGTAGATCGCCGTCGCCTCCTCGGTGCTCATCTCGTCCAGCGGCAGCCGGTCGATGATGACGAAGCCGAGGCCCTGGTCGAGTTCGCGCCGCGCCGCCGCCATCGCCGCCGCACAAGCCGGCATCTCAACGTCGCCCGGCGCCAGTCTCAGAACCGGCAGTGGATTGGCCCGCAACAGCTTCGCCGTCTCACGGATCTCGATCTGGCACTCCGGCGACAGGATGATCTTCCCCTGCTCCACCCCTAGCTTCGAGCCGGTCCAGGCATTGGGCCCGGTGAATGGACCGAAAACGGCAGGCCGGTCGTTACGCGCATCTTCGGCAAACGACATTGCTACTCTCCAACGCGCCATAAGGAAAAGCAGGGAAAACGATTTTCCGCCCGCCGGATGCCGGTTGCAAGGGGCACACCATTTCGGCGAGCATGATGGTGCGCTGGATCATTCTCGCGGCTTCACCATAATCATGCCTGATTAGCGCGCCGAACAAGCTCGACACCAGAGCCTTTCCGTCCACCTGCGCGCGGCGCCGGCCGGCCGCCGGTGCCGCTGCACGGATGGGCTGACTTCCCGGCGTCTGGCGCAAGAACATCTCGGCGCTGGCCGAGCATTTCGACGTGATCGCGCCTGATCTGCGCAAGTTCGGTACACCTGGCTGCGCGATGCCAAGGACGAAACCCCCACGACTCCGGGATGTCCTAGCCGAGGATCTCGCGGATTTACTGACGGGCTCGGCCTCGAGAGCGCCGGGATTGTCAGCCAGCGATGTCGGCGCCTATGCCGGCCTATGCCTTTGCCTGACGCTGGCCGGAACGGATCGCGGGACTTGCTCTTCGGACTGCCCCTTTATCCGGGAATCGGCGGACGCTGGCCGAGCCCGCACGAAGGAGATCTGGTACTCAGTCCTTTCACTAGAAAAGCCTTCGCTGCCGAGCTCGTTTGGCTACAAACCTGGATACCTGCCGGATCTATTTCAGGCATTTCCTTCCGCATTGGGCGCACGACCTGCATGCCTTCGACGAGGATCTGGAGGCCTGGGTCGACAATTTCCCATGCAGCCTGGCAACATCCAGGGCGGCTTTGATTGGTACATCGGCTTCAACGACATCCGCATCCGGTCGATGACCAATCCGGTTCCTGCCAAGCTGCGTCCTTGACATCCTACCTGTCGCTTTCACAGCGACCCTGTCCTGGTGCCGAGTGGAGCGACCGCCTGCCTGAATTTTTCTGCGGATATCGACGTGTCCGCGATTCCAGGTCCGGCCATTTGCGCCCTTTACGAGCGTCCTGATGTCGCGGAATGCTGACCACGCGGTTTTTCTAGGGAACGTGTTCGGCGGATAGTGGGGCCCCGCAACTTTTCCTGTCAGAATTCCGCGAGAGGCGCAGAGGCAGCCGGAATCCCGGCCTTGATCAAAAATTTCTGAACTTTCGTTTTTCGATCTTTGGTTCGCGTGCTAGGCTTCAGAAATACACGGGCTGGTCTGCGTGCGCGCCGAAAAACTGCCCAAAGTGCCTGAGAACTCGGTGGGAGGATAATTGCCGCTTCTTCATCTCTGCAATTTTGGTTGTCATCCAGGGTCTGACTTGAGTTCCTTCCTCCCGGTTTCCCTCTCAGGCCATCTCGCCTTTGGTACCGCATCTGATGGATTGGCTGACCAGGGATCCTGATCGATATCGCCGTCCATGTGGGTACGCTGGGCGCCGTGATGGTTTACTGCTGGCGCGATATCGGACGATGCTGGCAGGCATTTTCTGCTTTTTTCTGGCGGGGCGGCGGGAAAGCCAGGGCTGCGTCTGGTTACGCTGATCATCGTAAGTCGTTGCCGGTGGTGATCGAGCCGTGGTTTTCTTGGTCTCCCACTATTTGAGCTTTGCCTCGGAGCCTTGAGGTCATCGCTCGGGGTGACCATCGTGGTTCGCTGTTGCCTGGCTCTTCGACTGCATCGGCATGACCATCCGGCGCATCGAGCATATGACTCCACGGCGCCGCACTCCCTTTCATTGGCTGCCCAGGCCCTGGCTCTGATACCCGGCGCCAGCCGCCTGGTGTGACCATGACCGCCGCACGGTTTCTCGGTTTCGAACGGGCGGACGCCGCGCGGTTCTCGTTAGCTCCTGGGCATTCCGGCAATTCTTGAGCGGGCAATTCCCAAGGGGTTGAGCTGTACCGAGCGCGGATGGTGTCCCCAGCCTCGATGCCGTACTTGCCGCGGGCATCGCCTTCTCTGTCGCCGCCCTGATTTCTTGATCACCGCCATGATGGCGTGGCTGCGGCGGGCCGGCTTCATGCCGTTCGTGGTCTACTGATCCTGCTTGGCGGTGCTCTGCCCGCCTGGATCTATCTCTAATTCATCGGCTTAGAAATTAAATCAGGTGGGAAACCCGCGAGCGGTTGTAGCGGGCCGCCGGGGCGGGAACCGGTCGAGATAGGTTTTCCACAGTACGGTCTCGCATTTGAGTCGCCCCGATCCCCGAGATCCGAAAGCCCGGGTTCCTCGCCCCTGTCCGACGGTGTGCTCAACCTGATCCCGGTCAGCAGTTCTGCAGCAATTCGAGGAAGCCGGCTCTGTGACTGGCTGGGCTAGCCAGAATCGCATACATGGACCAGCGGCTCCTCGGGCGCTGCGGGCCATCATAAGCTCCAACAGTTGCCTGAAAGACAGACGCTCGGCCGCCGAGTTCGTAGGTCTTGCTACCGCATCGCCGTTTTCCAGCGCCGCGATCGCCGCCCCCGCGACATCTCCTGCACGAAAACCGGCTGCCGAAATTGCATGGCCTGCCGATCAGCGGGAGGAAAAGGGACAATAGCTGGCCAGCGCGGCGAATTTGTTGAAGAAGCTGTCGTCGGGACCGAAAATGATGCTGGGACGCAGAATCGTCGCAGCCGGAAACGCCTTCGACTGACGCTTCGCTGAATGCCTTGGATCTGGCGTAGCTTGACGTCGCCCGGCGTCGGCGCCGACGCCGAGACATGCACCAACGGGTCGCGCCGGCATCCGCGCCGCCGCGCGGGCGATGATAATGGGCCATTTGGCCTGGAACTGGCGTCAAACGTGTGCTGCCACTCGGTCTCGAAAAAGGATGCCAAATCCAGGAAAATCACTGTCGGCGTTCTTGCGGCGCGAGCGATTCTGAGCCCCGCATTGGTCACGTCCGGCCTTGACAGGCGCACCACTGACCACTCCCCATGGTCTTCAGAAACTTCGCGCGCTCCACGTCGCGGCATCCGACGCAAAACCCGGCCGCGGCGCGCCAGTTCATATACGATCGTACGTCCTAGGAACTCGGCTCCGCTGAACACCGTGACCTGTTTGCCTTCCATCCGTCTCAACTCCCTGACGATCGTCTAGGATTTATGGTGCACATGCCCGCACGAATGCAGGCCGGATTACCTGATACCTTTCCGATTCTGCGACGATACCCCTTGCTAAATCTGGGCGCGCGTCGCTAAAAGAGAGTCCCCGTCGCGTGACGCATTGTCAGAAAATACAATTCGCGCCATCGCCGACGACCCAAATGGTGCGCCCAGGTGGCGGAATTTAGACGCGCTGGCTTGTGTGCCAGTGATCGCGTCAAAGTTCGAGTCTTCTCCTTGGGCACCATTTTTCAATTAACACACTGATTCATTCGTACTTTGTGTCTGGATTAGACAGAGAGGGTAGATAATTCGGGTGTTATCCAAGATCCCCTACACCTATCAAAAGCGAGGCGTGCTCCTATTTCAATCGAAGTGGTCCTGACATCGATCTAAAGAGCATTATCAGTCGAGGAGATTTAACTTTTCCTTGAGGACTAAGTCTGGCCGAGGATGTCGTCAATTGGCATCAGCGGTGTCTGTGAAGCTGGAAGGTTACTGGCAGCATCTGCGGCTTCAGGGATTGCGATCTTGATCACGGTTCCTGAAGGTTTCCATACAGAAGGAGAGTGCACTGACGATGTTGTCTTGTTCTCTGAAGCGATTGAACTCTATCTCCTTGTCTCAAAGGGCACACAAACCCAGGACCTTCCATCTGCGGCAAGGCGAGCTGGTCGGTATCTGACGGAGTGTTGTATGCGATAAGGGATCTGGCTGATATCAAAAGGTCTGATGCCACACAGTTCAGAGACTTCCTTGTTGATATGGATCTGTCGGGTAGTTCGATTGTCCGCGTTTTCACCACCATCAAATCGGTTTTCACCTCTGGCCTCGCCCGGAGTACGGACTGGATCTAAGGAACTCCATTTTCGCTTCCATATATTTAATTGAACCGATGGTGTGAGGGAACGGGTTCCCTGTGCCTCAAAATCCATCGTCCGTGTTCAATCAGAATGCGTGAAGATTGATGACGATATCCGGATGGATCATTGCCTCGATCAGCGATACCGGCATGAGGCTGTCTGAAGCGGTTGGACTGGCTAAGACTGATATTATCTCGACCATCCCTACCTCATGTGGTGATTGTCCGTCGTCAGATTAAATGGGACATGAGAACAGATCCTGCAACGGAGGCTCGGCTCCTGTTTGTTGATGTGCATATGCCGCTTGGCGCATACGCGCGTCGCTTTTCATGGTGTGTCTTGCTTCTGATGCGTCTCTTCTCTCGCTGATGATGGTTCGATCTCGGCCGAAGTAGACGTCGGCCGGCGTGAGATTACCGAGGCCTCCTGCGTAGTACCGGTGGTTGCTGTAGAGGAGACGCACTTGACCTGCCGCCCAGATCGCTCCTGCAGGGAAGTAGTTTTCCAGCAGGATCCGGTTCTTCAAGGTCTGATGCCAACGCTGGTTCACTGTTTATATACGCATCGCTGATGTTGATCCCTGCTTCACTTCACCCTGGGTCTGGGGGATGGTTGGGCGCGCCCGACATGGCCCATGCCCTGCTCGCCCAGCCAGTCGCGAGATCGTTGGCGAGTAAGACGAGCCGTTGTCGCTTAGCAGCCGGGGTTTGTGGATGACCTCGGCCTTGTCGCAGCCTGAGGCTTCCAGCGCCAGATTCAACGTGTCGGTGACATCGCTCAAGCTCCGGCATGGTGGTGCAGGAGCTCCAGGTGACCACGTAGCGTGAATAGTCGTCCAGGATGGTCGACAGACAGAACTAATTCCCACCAATCACCTTCAGGGTAAGGGAAGTTTATCTGCTGAGCTGATTGGGCGCGGTGGTCTTATCGCGGAACTCATCCGCCGCCTTGATGACTACGAGCGACGGGCTGGTGATCGTAATAAGGGCGCCTTCAGCAAGCGGTAGACTGATGCCTCGAGACGAAGTAGCTGCGCGTGTCGGTAAAACTGTACTGCCAGTTCCCGAGGCGATAGCTCCGCACTCCAGAGCCAGCGCTATAATCTGGCGGCGGACCTCGTCGGGATGCGGTCTCATTACCCCGGCTGGGGGCCACTGGTGCGAATCCTTCAAACCGGCACGGCCAAAGCTCCGGTATCGGTCGTACCACCTGCAAAGGTCGCTCGGATGCCTAAGGACTTCCGAAAGGGTCCGGGCGTGCCGGTGATGGATCTCTCGACCAACCGGATGATCTCAAGCTTCGGATGCCGGATATCTCATATGTCGTCGTCCCTAGCCCCCTGAGCATGCTTTTTTGAGCAGCCGGTCCCCTTTCCAGGGCTCAGATCGACATCAGTTCTCTGTGCCTCTGCATCTCACGGCGGCTGTCCGCCACCTGGGGCTGCCTGTCGTTAAGCGCTGGGGTGTCACTCTGCCAACCGCTTCTTGCCGTTCGGCGCTCTGCCTCGAACTAATGGCGCTGCGCCTCACCCAGGAACTCCTTCTGACCAGCCGTAATACAGTCCTCGGCGATACCTTCGCGATTTCCGCGTGCCAGTCCGGCAATGCTTTCCCCGCCCCGCAACCTCCTTCCAGAACGATCCGGATCTTCAGACGAATATTGCCGCCGTGTCCTGCGACGGACATCCTGCACCACCTCCTCGGCGGGCTCTTTGACTTCCGCGATTTCTACCTCATCTGCGTTCCTCTTGGGTCACTACGATGAGCCAGAAATCCTCCTTACGAAAAAAGCACCTAATCTGTCCCACGGGCGCTGACGTCAGACAGACCAGGCGAGCTCGTGGATCGCCGTCTATTTCGCCGCCGACGAGCGTAAGCTTCAGCTTTGGCCGTCACTTGCCCAACACGATGTGACCGACCTTGTCGGTGGCGAGTTCGGTGAACCACATCCGGCCGTCGGGTCCGAGCGTGATTCGGTGCTGGACGGCGTTTTTGGATGGCAATTCGAACGTCGTCACAACGCCATCGGCGCCGATACGCTGGATGATGTCGGGAGTATTAAACTGCACCCAAAGATTGCCTTCGCCGTCGAAAGCCGCGCCGGCGACCAATCCACCCGCCACGCCAGTCTCGAAGCGCTCGAACTTGCCATCGGTCGTGATGGTGCCGAAGGCGTTGCCGCGTTCCTCAGTGTACCAGATCTTGCCATTTGGCCCGGTGAAAACCACGATTGGCCGCGCGTTCTCGAAGGGGATGTCGAAGCGCGTGATCACGCCATCGGGGGTGATCCGTCCAATGTGGCTGCCCTCGAGTTCGGTGAACCACATGTTCCCGTCTGGGCCAGCGGCAATGTAGATCGGCTTTGCCGGCGCTTGTCCGACCAGGAACAGCCGCATCTCACCGGTCTCGGGATTGAGATGGCCGATCACGTCTCCCGCCTTACCGGTCCACCAGATCCCGCCGTGGGGGCCGATGCCAAGGCCATGGGGACCAGCGCCGTCCATCGGTACCTTGAAGCGCTGCTTGATTTCGCCATCAAGGCCGAGGCGGACGATTTCGTTGGCGAACTCCAGCGTCGCCCACATCCGGCCTTGGCCGTCGAACTCCAGCCCGTGAGGCCCCGACTTGGCGCCGAGATCGTAGATCATGAAGTCGCCAGTGGGTGACACCCGCACGAGCTTGCCTTGGTTCTGTTGGGTGACCCAGAGATTTCCATCCGGACCGGCCGTTATCTCGTGAGTACTGCCGCCCTTCGATGGGATCTGGAACTCGACGACCTTAGCGTGACCACCAGCCAGGACACCGGAAGTCATCAGCGATGCCGTGACGGACAAGGTCGCGACGAAGGATAAAATTCGAGAACTCAACATCATCTATCACCCCATTAATTAGCCAAGGCGCGACTCTACGTCCCGTCGCACGAACATGCCATACTCATCTCTCAGCGATGCTGGGACATCCCGGAACTTGCTGGCGCCGGTTTCTCGCCTAGCCGTTCAGAAGCGGGTCCGCGCGAAGCCTGTCCACGGCCATGTCGATGAAGGCGCGAACCTTGGCGGAGGCGCTGCGGCCCTCGGCGTGAACGATGTGGATCGGCAGGGGCTCCGGCTCGAACGGGTCTAGCACCGTCTCCAGACTTCCGGCCCACAGATCCGGCCCGATCTGATAGTACAGAACGCGCGTCAGTCCCCAGCCGGCCTTCGCGGCGGCGATGGCGGCGGGAACCGACGAAAACGAAATCTTCGGTCGGACCGTCACCGCGCGGCCAGAGGCAAACCGCCAGTCGTTCGACGGGGTGACCGGACGCGCGGCGACGATGCGGTGCGCGGCAAGATCCGATGGGGTCCTCGGCCGGCCGTTGTCCGACAGGTAGGTGTCGGCGGCGCAGACCACCCGGCGCACCGCGCCGACACGAACAGCCATAAGATTGGACTCCGCAAGGGCGCCGATACGCACTGCAACTTCGAACCCCTCGTTGATCAGATTGACCACGCGGTCGAGATACACCGCATCGGCCTTGACATCCATATAACGGTCGAGAAACTCGATTGACCTGCCTGCATTGAGTGGTACTGTCAATCGGCATTGAATCCTGACCCCCTATCGGCGTGCAAAAGTGACCCCCCTTATTCGATGGAGGTTGTCTCGGTAGTCCACGGGAGGGCCCCACGCGGCTTCGTGTAGCGCTTTAGCGTTACGCGGAGCGAAGACGCGTGGGAGGGGCCTGTGGGTCAACCGGGCCGCCGGGAGATGGTTGGGATCAGGCGCGGTTCTTGAAGCGCCAGCTTTCGTTGCCGGTCTCGACGATGTCGCAGTGATGGGTCAGGCGGTCGAGCAGCGCCGCCGAATTGGTCGATCAGGACTCTCAGTCCCAGAGTGAAATTAGAAGATCTCCCCGTTCAGCAGTTCGTCCCTGAGCTTGCCATTAAAGCCCTCGCCGTTGTATCCATTTTCCCATGGAGAGCCTGGTTCAATGTATAGGGTCTTCACCTCTGACCGCAGCCAGTCGCACTACCCGGTCGTGAACTCCGAACCGTTGTCGGACCTGATGTGGTCTGGCGGGCCATGCAGGGTGAACAGATCTGCGCGGAGCACATCGTCTCGACCGTGGGGCGCCGGGCGACCCTGATCGCGGAGGCATTCTGATCAGCCTGGCCGATTCGCGGCCAGGCATGCGCGGAAGGCGGCCATCGTGGGTGCGCCCTGACGAAGTCAGGTCTAGACACAGTGTCGTCCAGTATGGTCGTAGACGACACGACCCGTCATTCAGTCAGAGGTGTCCCCGCTTTCCGCTGTTTCGTGAACTGAGCCTTCTCCCGCTGCCAGATCCGGTCCAATCTGCTTGTGGTTCACGCCAGCCCTGGTGATGCAGAGCCGTGACTGATGTGATAGCCGTAGCGGCCATACTGGCTCCGCCAGTTGACGATCGCCGCTGCCGCTGCCCTTCGTCATCCTGGATCGGCTGATAGCGGTGTGGTTCGGGAATGGCCCAGCACACGACAAGCATGGCGCTTCGGAAACAGCGAAGGCTCCCCACGGCACGTGATCGACGTAGCGTTTTGCGACGGTTTTAATACCAGTTTCCTCTGGCGAAGTCTTCCAAGATCAGTTTGTTCAGGGTCAGCCTCTGGCCAATGCGCGCTTCAGGCGTGTGTTCTCCGCTCGAGTTCTCAACCGCCGAGCTCGGCTCACTTGTGCCGTATTCACGGCGCCAGCGGTAGTGGTAACTTTGCCCTGACACACCGATCCGACGATGCGATCTCCCACCGTTCCACCCTGGGCCAACAGTGAATGTCGGTTTCGCGGAGACACTGACGACCTGTTCACCGAGTACCGCTTTCTGGCATCTCTGATGCTCCCCGATTGAGATCCAGATGCTCTCAACTCAACAGAGCGATCCTATGGTGTGCGTGGTTTAGTCCTCGGGAGGGTCCCCACGCGGTTTATAGCGCTTTAGCGTTACGGTTGTAGACGCGTGGAGGGGCCTGTGGTCAACCTGGCCGCCGGGAGATGGGTTGGATCAGTCGTGGTTCTTGAAGCGCCAGCTTTCGTTGCCGGTCTGACGATGTCGCAGTGATGGGTCAGGCGGTCGAGCAGCGCGGTGGTCAGGGGGCATCACGAGACGCCGATTACCAATAAGGGGGCCGTGGCCAATGTTGCATGCCGATTCACAGATGTGGATCGGCGTTTGTTTGACCCCAGTTCGGCGCCCACCAGACTGTACATGCAAATAACATCTCGTGTATTTACGGCGGTTTAACTTACGTTGTAGGGGTCAACGTTCGAAGCCGACAACGAGGGTGAAACCGCGTGCCGATCCAACATTCTTAGATGGGCTCTGACCATCATCGTTACGCTTTAGCATTCAAAAGTATATTATATATTATTCTGATATTTAGGTCTCTCTTAAGAGAGAATCTTTATGTTATATGTAATTGTATTTATTTTTTGGTTGTAGCTTCTTTAATCGCGTTTCAGCGCCGACGTTATCTGATGCTTTGCTGGACGAGACACAGATTACGAGTTGGAATTTAGATCCCGTCACAAGGCGGCAGTGTTGATGCAGAAACAGTAATGGGCCGATGGACATCTTTGATTACGCAGCTAACTAGGGGAAACCTGCACGCTGACTAAATTCTGGTAATTTCAAAATACTAATTTCAAAGGCTGTCAGTCTCCTGGACTATATTCCGACAGACAAGCACAAATCTGGATAAAGCTTGAGTTTTTAGATGAAATAGTTCATAGGGCTGACGGTCAGATTAGTAACCGCTGATCATCCCCAAGAAAGGAGTTGACCGCAACGGTCTTGGCGTCGATAGAAAAGGGGATATCGGTGGACTGGAAAAGCAAGGGATGGCTATCGGGCGCCTGATGTTCAGAGTGGCACGATGCGGATTTCGTTGGTCAACCGCCTGCAAAACCGGATTTATAGCAGCCGCGGGTCCCGACGGCAATATGTGTTTAATGAGCTTGAATGTAGCCACATCGACGTATGTGACGCCCGAGGGCGAGGTAAACGTCTCGCAATACCGTTTAAGAATGCTCTGCCTATCGTGTTCTTCGCTGGTCCGAATATTGATAGAATTTAACACGGAGGAACGCGCAACGTCATGTGGGAAATTTTAACCAAAGGCAAAAGTTTGAGCGCTTCCCAAAACTGAGTGAGGGGGCCGGTCGCGGGGGCTGCTTTCGATAGGGACGGAAATTTCTTTGCTACAATTTAATCGTCCAGACATTCAAAAAAATTAGCGGACGAACAGTGGACTACGCTAAAACTTCCATCTGAAAATGCCAGCAGCATATAATAACGTCGACCCGATTTGACAAACGTGGTTCACTGAACTTTACAGACCGCGTCGATTACATCATTTGATTAGCTTTTATAGCTTAACACGGAGGAGGGTTTAAAATGTTCAGTAAAATCTACCAATATGGTCATTTGGTGCGTTCGTCCTACTCACGCTGGGCGGCTGTGCTGGGCGCCGCAACTGGAAGGCGCCAATGCGCCAAAGAAATACACGTGAACAGTAACAATATGGTACAATGAGTTGACCCGAGTCCCCAGTACAAAGTTGGGAAGGCCCCTCTGTTGTTCACTAAACGAAGGTGAGGATCTCAACACTCCGATAATCAGTATCCTTGAGTTTTGTATGCGCTGCCTTCGCCCGTGAATGTTACCCGCCGCCTTCCAAAGCTTGAGATATACGCGGTGAAGTATCTGTGCACAATGCGCCGTGTCGCAAACAGTTACTGGTACAACCACCGTCCCGCTAGGCATTGCGTTATTGCGGCGCGCCGAAACGCTGGGTGCGGATGGCGCACATAAGACCGCAAACGAACTTTAAAGGCCAAACTCACAGAGTCGAGCGCAGAGTGTCATTGTTCTGTAACTGGTAAGAAACCACCTGCATGTGAATGGGCGAGTAATGCAATCAGGTGCGTTTAGTCCCGTGATTGATGGGTCGGGACTGATTTTAATCCGCCGGTTGTTCTGTCCAGATTTTGCAGAATTTTATCGTAGGTTAGACCGCTCCAGGTTTTGTCGCGAGCGAAGTTGTAAGCATCCAAGAAGTAGAAGGCTGATGCTGTCTCAACACATGCGTTTCGTAGTGTAACGTCGACCGTGGTATCCTGATTGGTTTGGGTTCAATCGTTCGACTTGGCCCGTTCGTCCAGGATGATTGAGCTGGTGGAGGTGTTCGATCTGGTTCTCTTTGGTACCGCATGGCTAATGATGCCGTATGTATTGAGCGGTTGCGACTTGCCCCGTGATGAACCTCTTCACTGATATTGAGAGTCCTGGTTGATTGCATTGAGCGTGTCCGCCAGCCTCAATGGTAGTGGCGTCCGGCGGAACTGGTTGGTGTTGTGCAGCCGGTCGCCACGGACCGCCGTTGAACACGGTGCAGGTTGGCGGTACCCGCCATGGGTGAATGTGGCCTGACGTCATAGTCGGTCCTCCAGTGCTCGATCACCGACCGGAGCCTCGGCGAGGCTCACGAAGCACCTCCCTCGTTGAGTATTCATCTCGAACTTGGCGTTGAACGACCCACGAAGGCATTCTCCGGGTCGGTTTCGGAGCTAAGGTAATGCCACCCACGCCGGTCCTAAGCTGGATCATTCCAGCACGGGCCCGCGAGGTCAGCTTCTTCTGTTCCAGCTGTCCGAGACGATCATCGCGGTCGGCCACGTCTGCCACCAGGCTGTCCAACTGCGCACCACGCGGGCGCCAAATTGATCGAGGTGTCATGACCATCAGCCAGGTATTCGCCGGTGAAGTCGTCCACCACACAAAGAACCCGGCGCGTCGTTCCTGCACAGTATCGGCGACGAAGTCCAGGCTCCATCGTTGGTTCGGACCTTTGTGGACGGTCATATCGGCGCGCGGGTGCCGGTCGCCCGCTTGCGTCCGTCTCTCGACGCACCGCGAGGCTCCCCTCGCGGTACAAACCGATACAGGCGTTTGTGGTTCATGATCATTCCCTTCCTGGCCGCCAGCAGCAGGATGCCGAGGCGCCCAGGTAGCCAGCGCCGACGTTCCCCGCCAATTTCTTTAAACGTTCCTCGGATCTCAGGCGCGTTCGGTCGGTTGCGCCGCACCGTCTTGGATCGACACGACAGGTTCGCATATCGGCGCTGAGGAAGCCGCGCTCCGTCAGACGCGGTGCCGCCTCCCGCCGCCAGCCCCTGGGCGATCTGGCTTTTGCCAGATCCTTCAGCAGTGCGGCGACAATCATATCGGGATCGCCAGCAACTTCTTCAGCCGGCGGTTCTCGTCCCTCCACGCTCTTAGCTGTGCATCAGATGGCCCTATGCCGCCGTCACTTCGGATCTCCATCGGTAAAAGCTCTGCTCACCGACACTGCGCCGCCGACAAACCGCCGTCGCTCGCGCCAGCCTCCTGCTCACACAGAATCCTGATGATCTCGCTCCTCGCTAAACCTGCTTTTGCTTCATTGTCCGTCTCCTCAGCGACGGACCTCGTTATCAAATGCGGAGGTTTCGGGGGGTAATAATCATTCGCTAATATGTCCCGGAAGCTGCCAACAGAGCATGCTGTCCGGCTCCAGCTTCACGCCCCAGCCTACAACCTTAGCCAACTTTCTGCGCACTAGCGAGACGCCGGAGTTATCGCATCCTGGTCGCTGACCCGCCCGGGAGCGCTGGACTGGTGACCGCGCCAAGGTTGTTGCTATGTCCGCTACACCGTGTTCCAGATGCATGAGGCGTGTCTGCCGAGGTCTGTGTTCAACGGCATCCTGGCTTTTGATCAATGCACAAAGTGGGCCGCCAATGGCACAGGCTGCTGGATGATGACGCCACCTTTGAAAAGAAAACCAGCGAGGCTGAGGCGCGCTGCAGAAAAAGCATCAACTCACCGTAATTTTGGCGTTTTGTAAGGCCCACCAGGACATCCTGAGCGCTCAGCGCGCACAGACATGATGCCCCGGTCCCTCGATTAGGCGCGAAAACAGGGTTAGTCGCGGATTGCCAACATAATATACGAAATGCAAGCCAAATGGAAGATCAGATTGGCGTTGCTTCCCGTAAGCCGACCTTCGCCGCGCTGTTCCTCGCCACTATCCTGTTTGCTACCCGACCGCTCCGAAATCGGCGGCGACTGAAGTGAATGGGATGCCTGCCGAGGCGCTGCATCGGTACGAAGGCGACGGAAAGTCCGACACGGATATCCGAGATATCTCAACAGCCGGTTCAAACGAAGTGCGCTACCGGACCGGTCTCCAAGCAGAGCGGCTGCCTTGCGTCATTTGGAAGGCGCTGACGGCGCAGAGAAGGGCTGGTAATTCTTCTTCAACGCCGTGGCGCTGGGGCGACGAGCCAACTGGTCGGTATCCTTCTTGGTCATGGCGGATATTCTCTTTGAATCGCTGTCGAACGGTTCTAATCAGCGGGTCCCAGGTTCGAGTTCTGGTGCGCCCACCAAGGTTTTCAATGACTTATCGCAATACCTGAATCGCACCGGGGCGCCGGTCGCGAAGGCATCATGCGACGCCTTTGAAATTCCCATAGTAGATATGGCTCGGCTTCACCTCGATGTATTTGCGCAGGTAAGCGGCGGCGTGGGCAGTGCCGCGCCGTTCGTCGTGGCGCATGAGGAAGAATAACGCGAGATCGTAGGACAGATAGACGTCATTCAGGATCGTCGCCGCCTTGATCAGATCCAGATCGCTGAACCGCTCCAAGGCGGTGAAATCCCGGACGAAGACGGCGTCGGCCCACAGCATCTGGCTGATCGGCTGGAACAGGTCGGTGCCTCGGAACGGCCGGAAGGCGCGACCGACGATGTCGATCAGCTTGTGCATCACGAACCCGCGTTCCGAGAGCGCGACCTGCAAATGGCCGAACAACGGCTGGTCCTTGTAGAGCGGCACGAACTCGACTTCGGTTTCCAGCACCAGAACCTTGCCGAGGACATTGGCGCCGTTCTCCAAAATGGCGAGCTCGGAGCCCTGGGTGTCGATGCTGACGAGATCGATGGGAGGCAGCATCGTCAGATCATCCAGTCTGACGGTCTCGATCGTCTCGGTACCGGTTACCGCGAAGTTGCCGGTTTCCGGTTCGGCGCCAATCGTCTGGAAGAGGTTGATCATTTCGGCATTGGGCTCGAGCAGGGAAGAGCAGCCGGGAAACCGGGCATGGTGAAAGGTCGCGGGTTTGCCGTCGCCCAGAAAATGCGGGATGAACCTTTCCCGGTCCTCGGCCGAAACCGCCGCTTCCTTCAAGGCCTCCTCGCTCGGCTCGATGCTGAAGACCTTGGCGCAACCCTGCGATACCAGAGCATGATAGCGCTCGGTTCCGGTGGGCATGGCGCCGATGTCGAGGATGGTGATTTCCGGTGCCGGCTCGCCAATGGCCTCGGCGATCGTGAAGGCGCGTTGCTGTTCGGTCATATGCGAGGGATATCCGTTGGGTCGGTCTGCCTGCCTGATACTGCATCATACCAGGGCTTTGCCGCCGAACCGAGAGCAACGGCGCTTCGGATGAGCCGGGGCTTGCCGGGCTTCACGCTCCGGACTGGCGGATCACAGTCTCGCCGAAAGCGGCAAGCCCGCCTTCCAGGTCGTCCTTGAAGGCGGCGACCGGCACTGCGATGCGGTGAACGCCTGCCGCCGCCCGTTCGGCCACGGCCGCGAGCGGGTCCTTGCCGGACCCCGGAAGCGCGTCGGGACAGCCGGTCATGACCTGGATCTGAGAGGGGTCCCGGCCCGCCGCCCGGGCCTCCTGGCGCATCGTTTCGATCACTCCGGCGACATCGACAATCGCGCCGGTCGCGGGAAAGAAGCCGTCACCGAGGCGCCCGGCGCGCCGGATCGCCGCCTTGGAATGCCCGCCGACCATGATCGGCACCCGGCCGTTGACCGGTTTCGGATTACAGCTCATGCCGTGGAAGGAGGCGAACTCTCCGTCGAAGCTCGCATCGTCTCCGTCCCAAAGCGCGCGCATCGCGCGAATGTACTCATCCACCCGAACGCCCCGTCTTTCAAACGGAATGCCCAGGGCGTCGAACTCCTCGCGCAGCCAACCGGCACCGATCCCCAAGATCATCCGTCCGCCGGTCAGATGGTCGATTGTCGCCAGGTGCTTGGCGAGGACCAGGGGGTTGCGCTGCGGCAGGACGAGAACCCCGGTGATCAGACGCATTCTTTCGGTCAAGGCGCCCACATAGGTCAGCCAGGCGAGCGGGTCCGGCCAGGCCATGTCGATACCGCCGGGCAGGCGGCCCGACGGATCATAGGGATAGCGGGTGCCGTAGTTCGTCGGGATCACCACGTGCTCCACCGCGATCACGGAATCGAAACCGGCGGCCTCGCCGGCCTGAACCAGGCGCTTGGCGTCACCGGGATCGGGGTGGTTGATATTGCCGAAATGCAGCGCGAACTTCATGGCCGCCTCCACGAGTTGTTTGCGCAATAACCATGGAGTCGGTCTCCGGACGGGTCAACGCACATGCGATTGGGATAGAGAATCAGCGGAATCGTGATTGGCCGCCGGAGGCCCGGATTTGCGGCCATCATCCGGACGCTCGGGAGCCGCGCTTGCTTTCCCAACGCGTGAAAAACGCAAAAATGTGGGAAACTGCACGGACCTCGACGGCTTTTCCCGGCTCGTGCTAGGATAGCGTGGACTCTTCGCTTTTGTTTAACCATGTTCACCATACAACAACGACGAACATGGTCCCTCGAAGCTCAGGTAGGTCTGGCCACGAGGTGAAACGGATAGGGCGGTTGGATAATGGCCATAAACTCCATCAACACCAGTTCATCGGTTTTTGCGTCGCTGCGTTCCATCAATTCGATCAACAACAGCAACGCGACGACGCAGAACCGGGTTTCGACGGGCCTGAGAGTGACCGGCGCCCTGTCGAACGCGTCCAACTTCGCGATCGGTCAGGGCCTTCGGGGCGAGTTGCGGGCCTTTTCGGCACTGACGCAGGGATTGAACGCCACGACCGGGACCACCTCCGTGGCCACGGCGGGTGCGACCGGTTTGTCGAACCTATCTTCCGATATCCGCGTCAAGCTGATCGAACTGTCGAACCCGGGGATCTCGGCGGAACAGTCGAGCATCCTGCAGAACGATCTCTCGAACCTGCTGAACCAGGCTCAGGACCTCGTTTCCAACAGCAGCTTCAACGGCACCAACCTACTGCAGTCCGGAGCCACGGACGTGAACACCCTCGCCAATGCAGAGGGCGGTACGGTTACCGTATCCGCCCAGGGCGCGGTGGGCGACGCGGTTACGGCGCTGCAAGGCGCGCTTGGTGGTGACCCGAACACGATCCTGCAGAACGAGTTCGCGGCTTTCGAATCCGTGCTCAATGGCGCACTGGGCTCGCTCGGCGCGGATCAGCGTCAGATCGGCCAACAGAACCAATCGCTGCAGGCGATCGCCGATGCCACCGAGGAAGGGCTCGGTAATATCGTCGATGCCGATCTCGGTCGCGAATCCGCCCGGTTGGCGGCGCAGAGCGTTCAGTCGCAGCTGTCGCTTCAGACCTTCAGTATCGCCAACAATTCCAGAAGCAGCGTGCTTGGATTGTTCAGATAGTGTGGCGGTCCGGGCGCGCTCTATTTTAACGGCGATTCCACCTCAAGGCCGATGAAGGCCTTGATCTTGTATTCCAGTACGCACCAGACGGAGCATTCCGGGCCGGCCCGCGTGTAGGGCGCGGACATCTGCAGGCCCAGGAACATGAACACCACCGTCAGGAAGATCAGCAGCTTCAGCACCGGCCCCGCGACCGCGCGCAACCTCTTCGCTAGATCGGCGTTTTCCTGGTCCAAGGCGGACTCCTGAATTGGGAGGCCATCCACTGTTCATCGAAATCCGGCGCGCGTCCAGCCGCTAATTTTTGGCAGGGGCGTCCCGTATTCAGGACGAAAAGGCCGGCATGATCCTTTCGGCGAAGATCCGCATCGCGCCCTTGGTCTGCGGGGACAGCAGGACATAGCCGACGCCGCCCGCTTCGAGCCTGCGCAGGCGGTCGATGATCTCCTCCGGCGTGCCGATCAGCACGCCTTCCTCGGTCGCTTTCACCAGATCGTCGTCGGAGACCATGCTGGAACGCTGCTTGCCGTCGGCGGACTGGCCGTGGGAGTTCATGAAGCCGAGATGACGGATCCGCGCCGCGACCGCGGCTTCGCGCTCTGCCGGGGTGTTGGTGATGAACAGCGCCCGGGCGACGGCGGCGCCGGTCGGGGTCCAGGGGCGGCCGGCCTCGGCCAGCGCGTCGCGGTAGAGGGCGAGCCGCTCCAGCGCCACCTCGACGGTCTGGAACTGGTCGAGCAGCAGATTGTAGCCGCCGAGGGCGGCGGCGCGCAGGGAGTCCGGCCGTCCCGCCGCCATCCAGAAGGGCGGATGCGGCTGCTGCACCGTGGCCGGCTCGACCACGATGTCGTCATAACTCCAGCGCTTGCCGCGATGGGAGAATCTTCCCTCCGTGGTCCAGGCGGTCCGGATCACGGTCATCGCCTCCTCGAACCGCTCGGTCGCCTCCTCGATGGGAATGCGGAAGCCCTCGAATTCCGAGAAACGATAGCCCTTGCCGACCCCGAAATCGAACCGCCCGCCGGACAAGAGGTCGAGGGTCGCGGCCTGCTCGGCGATCAGCACCGGATTGTGCCAGGGCAGCACGACAACAGCGGTGCCGAGCCGGATCCGGCTGGTGCGCGCCGCCAGATAGGTCAGCAGATTGAGCGAGGCCGATACCTGGCCCATGCCGGTGAAGTGATGCTCGACCACGAAATTGCCGTGATAGCCGAGCGCCTCCGCCTCGATCACGGCGGCGATATAGGCCTCATAGCTGTTCTGGTATCCGGTGACGTCACCGCCGGAGGCGCTGATGCCGCCGAACATGCCGAATTTCATGGGGCTGTTCCCGTCCGCGCCGTCAGGTCTCGGCGACGATCGGGTTGCGGAGGATACCGATCCCGCTGATCTCGATCTCGCAGACATCGCCGGGCTTCATATTCTCGGCATGCCCCTCGGTCCCCATCCAGACCATGTCGCCGGGATAGAGCGTGAAGTATTTCGACATCTCGGAGATGTAGTGGGCGACACCGAAGATCATGTTGTTGGTGGGAAACCGGATCACCTCGCGGCCGTTGAGCCGGACCGTGGTCTCGAGGCTCTCGAGATCGACATCGGTTTCGATCCACGGGCCCATGGGCGCGAAGGTATCGGTGTTCTTGGCCCGCCAGAGGGTGCGGTCGGCGCGCTGCCAGACCCGCTCGCTCACATCGTTGCCGATGGTGTAGCCGAAGACGCAATCGAGCGCGTCCGCCTCGCTGATATGTTTCACCTGTTTGCCGATGATCGCCACCAGTTCCGCCTCGTACTGAAACTCCTCGGACGCGTCCTTCGGCTTTACGATCGCCGCGTTATGGCCGATCAACGCGTTGTTGGCGCGGTAGCCGATATGAGCTTCCTTGGGGATGTTCGGCTCGCGGTTATTGGCTTTGGCGACCTCGATCACGTGCTCGGCGTAGTTGAGGCCCGCCGCGTAGAAGGTCTTCGGCTCCAACGGGATCAGGAATTTCGCGTCCTTCACCGCGACGGTCCTGCCGGTGCGCGGGCCGAGCGCGAACAGGTCGCCCTCAACCAGATGAATGGTGTCGCCCTCGACAATGCCGTGAACCGGCGCGCCGTCGACTTCAATCCGCGCGATGCGCATGGCGTTATCCTCTTGCGGCTGATCGGTGATTTGCCGCGAGTGTGTTGGGACGGGCATCGTGGGTCAAGCGCCAAGGTCCTTGATCACCGGACCCATTACGAGGACGATGCGGCTCGTCTCGGGGTGTGGTTCGCGGATTGGATGGGTGATGTACGCGCTTAAGGATTTCGGAAGTTTTCACGTCGGGGGCCGGACGGTCGAAGTGTCGGGACAGCCGACCGAGACGCTCTGGTTCAGCGCCACCATGCCCTACGAGCATGACCCGAACGGCGCGTTTCTGATCGAGCAGGTCTATGTCCAGTACTACATCCCCGCCGACCAGCGTAATGAATTGCCCCTTGTGCTGCTGCACGGCGGCGGGCTGACCGGCGCTTGCTGGGAGACGACGCCGGACGGGCGGCCCGGCTGGCTGCATGACTTCCTGCGCCAGGGCTTTGCCGTCTACGTGATCGATAATGTGGAGCGCGGTCGCTCGGGCTTCTGCGCCATCGAAGGGATTTGGGACGGCGCGCCGGTCACCCGAACCCAGGATCAGGCCTGGGACCTGTTCCGCTTTGGCCGCAAGGAGGATTTTCCCGCCCGCAAGCCCTATCCCGGCCAGCGCTTCCCGCTTGCCGCGCTGGAGAACTTCCAGCGCCAGTTCGTGCCGCGCTGGACCTCGACATCGGAGCCGCAGATCGCCGGCGTCGGCGCGGCGCTGCGAAAGATCGGTCCCTGTGTCCTGCTGTGCCACAGCCAGGGCGGTTATATCGGCAGCAATGCCGCGGTGCGGAACGCCGATGTGATCAAGGGCTTCATCAGCGCCGAAGGCTCCGGCTGGCCGGCGGACGAGTTGATCACCCTGGCCTCCGTCGGCGGCAAGCCATGGCTGCTGCTGCTGGGCGACTTCATTACGGATTCCGAGCGCTGGACCACGGCCAAGGCCCAGACCGCCGCGTTCGGCGAGAAGGTCAAGGCGAATGGAGGCACCTCTGAGCTGGTGGAACTGCCGGATGTCGGTTTCCCCGGTGCCACCCACATGTTCATGATGGACGAGCATTCCGCCGAGATCAGCGCCTGGCTCGGCGACTGGATACGGAAGAACACCTGAGCGCGTTCAGTCCGCAGCCGGTACCGTGGTTCGTTTGCGACTTCAATAATCCGTATCGCCCACGAAGGTCGGGGAGACAGAGGGTGGATCGCAGACGGCACTGCTCCATCCCCGGGCTGACGCAGGGTCGGCGCCTTGCCCACACTCGACCGGCGCGTCTAGGATCGAACGCCCGATCGATATCAAGAGGCCCGCCGTGCCGAATGCTCTGACAGGAGAGCAAGTCGCGGAGTTCCGCGAGACCGGATGCCTGACCGTGGCCGGCGTAGTCGCGGATGCGGAAATCGCGCGGCTCAACGAAGACCTACGAGGCTGGATCGAGGAAAGCCGCCGTCATGACGGCCCGTTCGGCGAGACCCTCGACGGCCGCCCGCGCTTTGACGTGCAGCCGGGCCACTCCGCCGCCGCGCCGGCGCTGCGCCGGGTGCAATCACCGACCGAGATCTCGGACGCCTATCTCGCGCTGCTCACCGGCTCGGCGATGATCGAGATGCTGGCCGATCTGATCGGCCCGGACCTGCGCCTGCATCACTCCAAGGTCAACTGCAAGCTCCCGGACTCCGGCACCGAGGTCGGCTGGCATCAGGATTTCGCCTTCGATCCTCACACCAATGACGACATGGTGGCGTGCCTTGTGTTCCTGGACGAGGTGACGGCGGAGAACGGCCCGCTAAAGACGGTGCCGGGCTCGCACCGGGGGCCGATCCATTCGCTCTGGCAGAAGGGCCGTTTCACCGGCGCCGTTGCGCCCGCGATCGCGGCGGGCGCCGAGGCTGGGGCGGTCAGCCATCGCGGCCCGGCGGGCAGCGTCTGCTTCATGCATTCGCGGGTCCTGCACGGCTCCGCCGCCAACCGGAGCGGGCACTCCCGCAACCTCTTCATCGCCCAGATCGCCGCGGCCGACGCCAAGCCCCTGGTTCCCAACCACCTGCCGTCGGTCCACGAGGGCCTGCTGCTGCGCGGCGCCGAGCCGAACCGCATCCGCGCCGTCGCCTTCGAGATCGAGGTGCCGGAGATCCCCGAGACCACCTTCTTCGACCAGCAGGCAGCGGAGATCGTCGCGGAGATGGAGGGTTGAAACCGCCCCGACCGGCCCCCGGCTCGCCGCGCCCCCGCACCTCGAAGTCTCTCCCGCAAGCGAGCGCCGAAAACCCGCCCCACCCCTCTTGCCCACACCCCCCCAAAACGCTATAAGCCGCTCCCACGGTCGGGGAGTAGCTCAGCCTGGTAGAGCACTGTCTTCGGGAGGCAGGGGCCGGAGGTTCGAATCCTCTCTCCCTGACCAATTTTCATTTCAGGATTGAGTCGCGTGAGGGAGTGGCGGCATCGGTTTGCCGCCCAGCCATTATGGTAATTAGGTGACTGTCCCCGGACTTGCCGGACTTGATTTCGCTATTGCCGACGCTTCAGGTGTCTCGGCCTTCGCCGGGGATTCGTGAAGCAGGGGACGAGTTCGGGCGAGTCCGGGGACAGTCACCTAATTAACCTTTCAAGTCTGGCGCCAGCGCCTGGCTGAAGCGAGGCTCGGCAGTTGTCCCGGCCTCTATCGTATCCCCGACGAAGGTCGGGGCCGACGCCTGTGGCTGTTCCGTGTGGCGGGTGGTTTATCACGTTCAGGGTCTTTGAAAGTGTTCCGCTTTTTCGCTATTGCCGGCGCTTCAGGCGTCGGCCCCGGCCTTCGCCGGGGATTCGTGAATTAGGGGACGAGTTCGGCGACGAAAACCTGATGATGAAAGCGTTGGATGTTCCCAGATTGCTGATTTCGCTCGCGGTCACGCGCGGCGAACCGGCCACCCCTAACCGAAAGTTCATACCCAATCCCCGGTCGGTTTCAGCCGCCCCGGCTTCGGCGCTGGGCCATCCGCCGCGAGATCGTCCATGCGCTGTCTTACCAGCCGCATGAAGGAAATCCGCCAGACGCCGCCGGCCCTTACGTATTCCTCCTCGTACCAGCCCCAGCCGCGCCAGCCCCGCGCACCCGGCGAGGCGGAGGCGGGTACGAACTCCACATAGTCCGACATTGACCAGATGCCGCGCGCTTTGTCGGGGGTGAGCAGTTTGATCTCCGGCGCCTGGACATGGTGGATGGTGATGGCCGGGCCGAGGCGCCGGGAGACCGCGTCCAGGAACATCTCGACGCCGGAGCCGTCGGGCATGGAGGAGAAACCCTCGAGCCGCGCGTCCGGTGTGAAGATCTCGCGGAGCCGATCCCATTGCTTGGTATCGAACAGGCGGCAGTAGCGGGCCTTGAGCTGGCGGATCTGCTCGATCGCGATCAGGTCTTCCGGGGAGATGTCCGCCATGAGAGGTCCGTCCTACCCGGACAGCGTGCCGCCGCCGAAAAAGACGGAGAGATAGCGCGGCGCCTTGACGGCGGTCATGAACCGCTGCTTGGTCGCGACCGGGTCGAGCATGGCCGGCGGGGTGACCGGCGCGAGATCCGGCTCCGTCGCCAGCGCCAGCAGGGTTGGTCCCCGACGATTCAAAGCCGCCGGGAGTGCTGCACTGAACTGATCAGGCGAGGTGACGGTCTCGGCATGCTTGAGGTGCATGGCCCGGGCGATCTCGGCGATGTCGAGACCGGCGTTGGTGAGCGCCTGGCCACCGGAGGCCGCATGGACGCCGTTCTGGATCAGCAGGATCGTGAGGTTGGCGGGCGCGACGGCACCCACCGTCACCAGGGTGCCCATATGCATCAGCAGGCCGCCATCGCCCTCGACCACGATCACCTGGCGGTCCGGCTGCGCGGTGGCGAGGCCCAGAGCCAGGGGCAGCGCCAGACCCATCGCGTCCTCAAGATAGAAATTCTCCGGCCGGTCGTGGGTGGCGGCCCAGAGATAGGAGGCGTTGCCGAGGGAGGTGACGACCAGCGTATCCTCGGGAAGCGTTCCAGCGAGCACCTGGTAATAGTCGGCGCGGCTTGGGCGGGTATTGCTCACCATTTGATGTCCTCCCGCCCGAGCAGCAGAACGAAGGGAGCCGAGGATTCCTCGGCATAGGTCGCCGCGCTCTCCACCTGGGGCCCGATCGGCCGGTCCGGCTTGGCCACAGCATAGGGCAGGCCATAGCCGCGCAGCACCGGCTCGGTCACACGGCCCTTGGGGATGTGATAGTAGATCGGATCCTCGGGCGTGCCGCGGTAGGAGGCGAGGATCGGCAGCGGAAACTGATAGCGCTGGGCCAGCGAGACCATGCCCGCGCCCATGGTCAGCAGCCCGACATTCTGAACCACCAGGACCGTGCGCATCCCGCCCAGCCTGGCGCCGCAAGCAATCGCCAGCGCCTCCTCCTCGTGGGTCGCCCGGATCAGCGACATCGCCGGATCGCGCTCGATCTGCACCAGGGTGTCGCTCAGCCAGCCGTCCGGCACCGTCACCGCCAGCCGGAAACCAAGGCGTTTCAGCGTGTCCAGCAACTCCGATGGGCGGTGCGGCGCTGTCATCGGCAATCTCCCGGCATGGCGGTTTCGAGTCCGGAGCTTTCCTGAGTCCCTTGCCCGGCCCGGCGCTAGCGGGCCGGAACGCTGGTCGACATGAAGCCGCGGATATGACGGATCGCCAGTTCGATCTTCCGGGCGTTCTCTTTCCAGGGATAGAGACTGACCTGCGCGTTCGGCGCGAGCATCGCCGTCTCCATCGCCGCTGCGTAGGGATGCGCCGGAATGTCGTCGGGAAGGATCAAAACCGGTGTCCGGCAACCGCGCACGAAATCGCGGTCGACGGTGAACACGAAATCCGCCCGTTTCGTATACATGTTGTTCAGGTAGTCGGAGACCATCTCCATCGAGTATTCGGGACGGCGCTTGACGAAGTCCGGCGCCCAGCCGCCGATGTTGTTCTGATAGAAGATACTGGGAAAGGCCGAGCTGTAGCCGCTCGGATGCACCAGTGTCGCGCAGACGACGCGCTCGCCGGCGCGCTTCAGCATGTTCCAGATCATCGGGCCGCCGATGCAAAAGCCCAAGACCATGAAGCGGTCGATCCCGAGATGGTCCATCAGGCCGAGCTGGTCATCGGTGAAGCCGTCCCAGGTCCGCTCGATCTCCATCGGCCCTTCGGATTGTCCGCCATTGGCGTTGCGCAGATCCAGCGCGACCACCCGGTAGGTGTCGCTGAACACCTCCAGCGGATTGAAGGCATGGGTCGCGAGGCCGGCGATCGTGGCGTTCAGGCCGCCGCCGGGTATCACCAGGAGTGGAAAGCCGGAGCCGGCCTCCTCATAGTGGATGCGCGTCGGACCATTCTCGAAGATTGGCATGGGGAAGTCCTCGTTTTCCGAAGGGTTGGACTGGGTTGTACAAGCGGACGGCGTCTCGGTACGGTAGGGTCTCGTCTATCAAAAATGGTTCCGCTCGCCACCACAAGCCCTGTTGTGGAATCATCGGTCTCAGCCAAGACGCAAGCAATGGAGAACTCACGATGACGACGACCTATACGCCGCCGAAGGTCTGGAAATGGGAAGGTCAGAAACAGGGGCGGTTCACCAGCACCAATCGCCCGATCGCCGGCGCCACCCACGAGAAGGCACTGCCGATCGGCAAACACCCGTTGCAGCTCTATTCGCTGGGCACGCCGAACGGCGTGAAGGTCACGGTGATGCTTGAGGAGTTGCTGGCGAAGGGACACAAGGGCGCCGAATACGACGCCTGGCTGATCAAGATCGGCGACGGCGATCAATTCGGCAGCGGTTTTGTCGCGGTAAACCCGAACTCGAAGATCCCGGCGCTGATGGACCATTCCACGAACCCGCCGACCCGCGTCTTCGAGTCCGGTGCGATCCTGCTCTATCTGGCCGAGAAATTCGGTGAGTTCCTGCCGAGCGATCCTGCGCACCGGGCCGAGTGCCTGTCCTGGCTGTTCTGGCAGATGGGCAGCACCCCTTATGTCGGCGGCGGTTTCGGCCATTTCTACGCCTATGCCGACAAGAAGCAGCAATACCCGATCGACCGTTTCACGATGGAAACCAAGCGCCAGTTGGATGTCCTCGACCGGCGCCTGGCGGATACCCGCTATGTCTGCGGCGACGAATACACCATCGCCGACATGGCGATCTGGCCGTGGTACGGCGGACTGGTGATCTTCAACCAGTACGAGGCCGAGGAGTTCATCGAGGCCAAGAGCTACACCAACATCCTGCGCTGGGCCGAGGAGATTCACGCGCGCGAACCCGCCAAGCGCGGCCGCATGGTCAACCGGATCCGAGGCGAGGCGCATGAGCAGCTCCGCGAGCGGCACGACGCCTCGGACTTCGACACCAAGACCCAGGACAAGATCGAAGCGGCGGAATAACAAACCGGGCAAAGGGGCCGGGCCCGCCGGCCCCATCTTGCCGCCTCCCGAGCTGAATAAGCGCTATTTGATCTCGGTGCCGGACCATTCCTCGACCAGCCTGACGAGTTCGCTCAAGTCGCGCTGACCCCAGCCGCGATGTACCGCGAGCTGAATCAGCTGCCGGGTCTGCTGTGAGACGAACTGCGGCACACCCTGGGCCTCACCCTCCTCCAGCGCCAGATGAACATCCTTCATGATGATGTCGATGGTGGCGCCGAAATCGAAGGTCCGGGGAAGCACGGCCCGCGGGATGACCATCTCCAGCGAGGCGTTCCGCCCGGAGCCGGCGCTCATCGCGGTGATCATGGTCTCGGGATCGAGCCCCGCCTTCACGCCCATGGCCATCACCTCGGAGGTCACCATGATGCCGGCCGCGAAGAGCATGTTGTTGGCGAGCTTCAGTACCTGCGCCAGGCCGGGCTTCTCGCCGCAATAGACCAGCGTTTTGCCGTAGGCCCGCAAATAGGGCTCGATCTCCTCGTAGATCTCCTTCGGCCCGGACGTCATCACCGACAGGGTGCCGGCGCTCGCTCCGGCGGGCCCGCCGCTGATCGGCGCATCGAAATAGCCGATGCCTTTGGCGGCCAGCGCCTCGCTGATTTCGGTGGCGAAGGGTGAGCCGGTGGTGCAGGCATTGACGAAGACCCGCATCTTGCCGCCCTCGATCAGCCCGTCCTTTCCCAGCACCGCATTGCGGATGATCGCGTTCGACGGCAGGGAGCAGATGATGACCTCGGCGTTGTCGGCCAGATCCTTGCCCGACGCCGCGACCTTGACCTGGCGCTCCATGAAGGGTTTGACCGCCGCCTCGCTGACATCGCGCACGACAACCGTATGGCCGGCATCCAGCAGCCGCGTCGCCATCGGGTTGCCCATGTTGCCGAGGCCCAGATATCCGAGAACGGTAGTCATGAAGATGTCCCCCTAAAGCTTTCCAAGATCGCGCAGCAAAGTTGCCGTATCCAGCGTGCGCCGCGCCTTCTCGACGATTGGATAGTCTACGAAATAGCCGTCCACCTGGATCGAGGCGATGCCGGCCTTCTCGGCTTCTTCAAACGCGGCGACGATCCTCTCGGACCAGGCGATGGCGTCCGGGGCGAGCGTGAAGACCGCGTTGGCGGCCGGCACCTGATCCGGGTGGATGCACATCTTGCCCTGGAAGCCGAGTCCGCGGACCAGTTCGCAGGAGGCACGGAAGGCCTCGTGCTCCTTGATATGGATGAACACCGTGTCGACCGGCGGCTCCAGCCCGCCATGGCGCGACGCCAGGACCATCTCCGAGCGGACCGGAAGCAGCTCGCTCTCGCCCAGCGACCAGTCCATGCCGAGATCGCGGGTATAATCGCCGCCGCCGAAGGCGAGCCGCCGCACCCTGGTTCCGGCGGTGGCGATCTCCCGGACATTCACCACGCCGGTCGCGGTCTCGATGATCGGCATGATCTCGATACCGCCCACCGGCAGACCACGCTCGCGCTCGAGATTGGTGAGCAGCCAGTCGACGGATTTGATATCAGCGGCACTCTCCAGCTTCGGCAGCACGATGCCGTCTAGCCCTTCGGCGACGATCGCGTCGATATCGCCGTGACAGAACTCGGTGTCGTAGGCATTGACCCTAACGAAGCCGGCGCAGTCCCGGGGCCGCGCCAAGGCCTCGCGCACGATGGCGCGGGTGGCGGGTTTCTCGGCGATGGCGACCGCGTCCTCAAGATCCAGGATCACCGCGTCGGCGCCGAGGCCGAGGGCCTTTTCGACGCGGCGCGCATGGTTGCCCGGCGCGAACAGATAGGTGCGGTTCGCATGCCGCCTCATATCGCGCCGTCCCGCTTGAGCTTGTGCATTTCCTCGTCGGTAAGGCCAAGCTCACCGCGATAGATCGCGTCATTCGCATCACCGAGGGCCGGGCCGAGACTATCGATCTCTCCGGGCGTCTCGGAAAGTTTCGGAAACACGTTCGGCACCGTGACCGGCCCGATGCCGGGCACCTGGACCGTCGCCAGGGAGCCGCGCGCCTGGACATGCGGGTCGGCGAAGATATCGGCGATGGTATTGACCGCGCCTGCGGGCACGCCGTTCTCGGTGCAGACCCGGATCACGTCGTCGCGCGGCATGGACGAGGTCCAAGCCTCGACTTCGGCCAGCACGATTTTCCGGTTGGCGAGGCGGGGCTTCTGATCGCCGAAGCGTTCCAGCAAATCGGGCCGCCCCATGGCGATGGTCAGCCGCTCGAACATCTTGTCGGTGGTGCAGGCGATCGCCAGGTACTTGCCGTCGCCACTCGGGAAATGTCCGTGCGGGCAGGCATTCACCGTGCCGGTGCCCTCGGGCTCGCGCACGAAGCCGTCCTTTGCGTAACGTGGGGCGATTTCATCCAGGGCCCGGAACACGCTTTCATAAAGCGAACAATCGATCACCTGGCCGCGCCCGGTCGCCTCCCGATGACGCAGCGCCATCATGATTCCGATGCAGCCGTTCATCCCGGTCATATAGTCGCCAAGAGAGGTCGAGCCCGGCGTGACCGGTATCTCTCCCGGCATGCCGGAAAGATAGGTGAGCCCGCCATAGGCATGGGCGATCCGCGCGAAGCCGGGACGGTCCTTGTACGGTCCGGTCTGGCCATAGCCGGAAACCCGGAGCAGCACGAGGCCCGGATTGATCGCGCTCAAAACGTCCCAGCCGAGGCCCCATTTCTCCAAGGTGCCGGGCCGGAAATTCTCGGTCACCACATCGGCGGTCTTGATCAGCCGCTTGAAAATGTCGGCGCCGCCCGGGGAATTCAGATTGAGGGTGATGGAGCGCTTGTTGCGCGCCTCGGTCAGCCAGGCGAGCGAGCGGTCGGCCTCCCCCGAATGGGTACCGTAGCGGCGCCAGGGGTCACCGCCCTTGGGATGCTCGACCTTCAGGACGTCGGCGCCGAACTCTCCCATGATCGAGGCGGCATGCGGCGCGGCGATGAAGCTCGCGATATCGAGCACCCTGACACCGCTCAACGGCTTGGCGGGACTGCTCATGGCTCTGCGGAAGCGTCTGATGCCACGGCGGCGGCACGCGCGGTCATATGCCTTCTCCTCCACTGGTGAATACGCGGTCGCTGGAGCCTGAAAACTAAAAGCTCGCCAGGGGCGTGTAAATCGGCGCCGGAACCGGATCATGCTGGCGATAACCCAGGCCCCGCCCGCTCCACGAATTGCCTCGCCGCGCTTCAGTCCAGCATGATCCGTCCATCGGGGCGGCAATGATCCGCCCCCAAAAGATGGAGGACGCCATGGCCTACGACATTCTGATCAAGAACGGCTTGCTGGTGGATGGCACCGGGGCCGCCGGCACGCACGGCAACCTGGCAATCGAGAATGGCAAGATCGTCGGGCTTGGCGATGTCGATGGGGTGGCGGACCAGGTGATCGATGCCAGCGACTGTGTCGTCGCGCCCGGCTTTATCGATCCGCATACCCACTACGACGCCCAGATCTGCTGGGACGGCGCGGTGACACCGTCCTCCTGGCATGGCGTGACCAGCGTGGTCATGGGCAATTGCGGCGTGGGCCTTGCGCCCTGCAAGCCCGAGGCCCGGTCAGTGGCGATGCATGATCTGGTGAATGTGGAGGCGATCCCCTACGAGGTGCTCGACCGGGGAATCACCTGGGACTGGGAAAGCTTTCCCGAGTATCTCGACGCCGCCGAGGCGCGGGAACCGTCGCTCAACCTCGCCTTCCTGGCCCCGCTGACGCCATTCCGACACTATGTGATGGGTGAGGAATCCATGGAGCGCGCGGCCAATCCCGAGGAAACTTGGAAGATCAAATCGCTGCTCGGCGAAGCGATGGATGCCGGCGCCTTCGGCTTCTCCAGCACCATTCTCAACCAGCATCTTGGCTTCAACGGCCGTCCGCTCGCCTGCCGGCTTGCCGACAATGCCGAACTCAAGGCCTATTCCAATGTCCTGAAGGAAAAGGGCAAGGGCGCGATCGAGGTGGCGCTGACCCGGCAGATCGCGGTTCTCGAGGACGACCAGTATGACACTCTCGAACTGCTGCTGCGCGAGAGCGGGCGACCGGTCACCTTCATCGCCATGTTCGACCGCGACGACATTCCGGAAGCGGTCCGTGACACGCTGAAAAAGGCCGCGCCGCTGATCGATATCGGGGCCCGCCCGCAGACCTCGCCGCTGCCGCTGACCCGCGAGGTCAATATGCGCAGCCCCTTTTCCTTCGCGTCCTTCCCGTCCTGGAACCGGATCTTCCGGGACAAGTCCAAGGACGCCCAGGCGGCAGTCTATGCCGACCGGGCTTTCCGCGACCAGTTCCGTGAGGAACTGAAGCGACCGCTCAGCTTCGGCAACTGGGAGCGGGTGACCCTGCACGAGGTGTTCAACCCGGAGCTCAAAAAATTCGAAGGCATGACCGTCGCCGAGATCGCCCGGGCAGAGGGCAAGGACGGGGTCGATGCCTTTCTCGATCTGACCTTGGCCGACGATCTCCAGCTCGAATACACCATGGCGACCTTCAACAACCGGGAAGACCGGATGGTGGAGATTCTGAATAACAAGGACATGCTGCTCGGGCTCGGCGACGGCGGGGCGCATGTGGACATGCTCTGCGATTCCGGCTACCCGACCTTCCTGCTCGGCACCTGGGTCCGGGATCGCGGCGCGCTGACCCTGGAAGAGGGTGTTCGGCGGCTGACCACCGACCCGGCGGATTTCTTCGGCATCACCGACCGGGGACGCCTCAAGGAGGGGCTGGCCGGCGATATCGCCATCTTCGACCCCGCCTCGATCGGCTCGTCGAACCGGGGAGAGCGGCGCTTCGATCTGCCGGGCGGAGGCAAGCGCATGGTGATGCCGTCACGCGGAGTCGAATGCGCGATCGTCAATGGCGCGGTCACCTACGCGAACGGAGCCCTGACCGGCGCGAAGGCCGGCCAGGTCCTGCGCTCCTGAAAATCGAGGAAAGAACCTAGCAAATGGCATTTGAAAAGATCGCGGTCACCGGCGGTGCCGGTCTGCTCGGCTCGCACGTCATGCGGCGGCTTGCCGGCAAGGCGGATCTGACCAGTATCGACATGAAACCGCCGGTCGAGGCGAATGCCGGTCTCGGCGCGCATATCGATGCCTCGATCACCGATTTCGCGGCGATGAAAGCAGCATTCAAGGGCCAGGACGCGGTGATCCATCTCGCCGCCATCCCCAACCCGCGCGAGGCGACGGCGGAGCGGACCTTTGCCAACAATGTCCAGGGCACCTGGACGGTTTTTGAGGCGGCCGCCGAGGCCGGGGTGAAGCGCGTGGTGGTCGCGTCCAGCGACTCGGTCTTCGGCCTTTCCTACAACCCGCCGGACTGGCCGCCGCAGTACCTGCCGGTGGACGAGTCGCATCCGACCCGGCCGACCGAGGTCTACTCGCTCTCGAAGAAGGTGACCGAGACCATCGCCGAGAGCTACGCGGCACGCCGCGCGCTGGAGGTGATGGCGATCCGGCCGAGCCACATCGTCTTTCCGCGCGGCTATACCGAGTTCGAGGCCCGTGGCGCGGACCCGCAGAACTATCACTTCTGGGCCTGGGTGGATCCGGACGACGTGTCCCAGGGTTTCGACCTCGCGGTTAACACCGGCGATTATCGTGGCTTCGACGTGTTCACCATCACCGCCGCCGAGGGACTGAACCTGCGTCCGACCCTGGAAATGGCGGCAGAACGCTGGGAACGGATGCCGGAGGTCCGCCGGCCTAAGGTCTATGAACGGCTCGCGACCGCGTCGGTCCTTGATATCACCAAGGCGCGGGAGCGGCTGGGCTACGAGCCAACCGTCACCCGTGCCGGTCTCGCTGCAAAGGCAAAGGCGGCGCTTGGATAGGACAAGGAACACTTCGCCGACCCGACTACGGAATGGGCCTTGGCCTTCGCCAGGGGTTCGGACGAGGCGCGGCTTGATCCGTACCTGTCCAATTTTCACCCGTCGCCCTGGCGAACGGCATAGCCCTGCTCCGAACGTGTCCATGATCTTCCCTGGACTACCTATCCAACACCACGACCCCGATCCCAACCGTTTCAGGTGCAATCGTCACTCGCTGTGCTAAAACCCCGCGACAGACATATCTCCCGAAGGTCCTGAGCCATGAGTTCTTCCCCTCTCCTTCTTTCGCCCCTGAAAATCCGTGGCGTGACCCTGCCGAACCGGGTCGTGCTTTCGCCGCTTTGCATGTATTCCGCGAATAGCGGCGTCGCCTCGGACTGGCAGTTCGCACATCTCTCGACCTTCGCACGCGGCGGCGTCGGGCTGGTCTTCGCCGAGGCGACGGCGGTGGAGCCGAGAGGCCGGATCACCCCACGCTGTCTCGGGATCTGGACCGATGAGCAGGCCGAGGCGCTGATCCCGACGACACGGTTCATCGAGTCCATGGGCTCGGTTCCCGGGTTGCAGATCGCCCATGCCGGACGCAAGGCGTCGGCGAGCCCGCCTTGGGACGGTGGCAAACCGTTGCCCATGGGCGATACCAGCTGGGGCGATCCGTCCTGGCAGGTGGTCGGCCCGTCCGAAGTGCCGCTGGCCGAGGGCTGGCAGACCCCGCACGCCCTCAGCGAGGCGGAAATCGCCGAGATGATCACCGCCTTCGCCGACGCCGCCCGGCGGGCGGTCGCGGCGGGCTTCAAGGTGCTGGAGATTCACGGCGCCCATGGCTATCTGATTCACAGCTTCCTCTCTCCCCTCAGCAACCAGCGCAACGACCGCTACGGTGGCGACCGCGCCGGCCGCATGCGCTTCGCCCTAGAGGTCACCGAGGCGGTGCGCGCCGCCTGGCCCGAGGATCTGCCGCTGTTCTTCCGGATCTCCGCCGTCGATAACAGGGGCTGGAAGATCGAAGACACCGTCGCACTGGCCAAGGAACTGAAGGCACGCGGTGTCGACGTGGTAGATTGTTCCGCCGGCGGCATCAGCGGTGCCCCGGCGTTCCGCGCCAAGGACGACGGCAGCCCGGCGAAGGGCGGTGACCGTCCGCTCGGCTTTCAGGTGCCCTACGCCGAACAGGTACGCCGCGAGGCCGGGATCAAAACCATGGCGGTCGGCCGGATCGTCGAAGCACGCCAGGCCGAGGCGATCCTCGCGGAAGACCGAGCGGATCTGATCGCCATCGGGCGCGAGCTTATGTACGACCCGTTCTGGACCTTGCACGCCGCCGAGATCCTGGACGAGGAGAACGCCCAGGCCGGCTGGCCCGACCAGTACCGCTGGGCCATCGTGCGCCGCGCCGATCTCGGCGGAACCCGCCCGCTCGCCTGAGCCGCGTTTCCCATCGCCTGTGCGTAATCAGGGGCCTAAACGCCCTTTGCCAGAAGCCCCGGCTTTCGCCGGCGCCACGTGCCGTGTGTTTTTATGCAGTGAAGGTAAATTTTTTGACCTGTTGATCCAGATCAAATCGCCTTGTGGGTCGGTGGAATAGCTTTCACTTAAGCGTTTCCTCCAACCCATGAGGTCTGAGATGTCCATTATTACGATCGTTGCTCCGTTGACCGGCGGCTCGGCCGACGGTCCGGCTCTTGACGCGGCCTTCGCGATGGCCGGGGCGACCAACGCGCATATCCAGGCGGTCTTTCTCCACCGCGACCCCAGGACCATTGCCCTTCCGCAGGTCGGGGAAGGCATGACGGCATCCATGATCGACACGTTGATGGATGCCGCCGAGCAGCGGGTGCAAGCCGATCGGGCCGCCGCTCAGTCGAGTTTCGATCGCTGGCGCAAGGCCAACGGCGTAACCGAGGCTGACGGTCCCGGGCCGAGGACGGGCGTCACCGCCCATCTGTCGGAAGTTCAGGGAGAGCCCACAACCAGCCTCGCCAAGGCCGGCAGAATGGCTGACGTGATCTGCATGGCCCAGCCCAGCGAAAGCGACGATCCGGAACTTTCCGATCTCATCACCGCCGCTCTGCTGGAGACCGGCAAGTTGCTGTTCCTGGCGCCCAATGGCGGGAAGTGCGAGCCGGTCAAGTCGGTGGCCATCGCGTGGAACGGATCTCGCGAGGCCGCGCGCGCCGTGGCCCTGGCGATGCCGGTGCTCGAACGCGCCGAGACCGTGACGGTTCTGGCGGGCACCAGCGACATGCTCACGCCCGCCGAGGTGAACGCGTTCGTCGCATCCTTGAAATGGCATGGCATCAACGCCAAATCCCGGACGTTCACGCTCTCGGGCGATCAAGCCGGCCGTCTGCAATCCGAGGCAAGGGATGTCGGCGCACAGGCACTCGTGCTCGGCGCCTACAGCCACAGCCGGATGCGGGAGTTTGTGTTCGGCGGGGTCACCGACGACATCATGAACGCGGCTCGGATGCCGGTACTGATGGCGCATTGACGCCCAAGAGAGTGGTCCGTCGGACGGAACCCTCACCCGTCCGGCGGATCGGTGGACCGTCTCAACCCGGTGACACCGTGACTATCCCGGAGACGCGACGATGATGCGAAACATTCGGTTGGAACTCGCCCGCAACCCCGACTTTCCGGAGGGGAGTTCGGCGCACGGCTATGAATTCATGGCGCCGCTCGGCCCCGACGGAACCCTGGACGATGAGGTCTGGAAAAGTGAAAAGCGGACCTGCGAGGTTCGCCGGTTCTGGGCCGGGGAAGAGGACGAGCACGGTCGTCTGGTGCACCACAGGAATTCCTGGGCGTTTCATTACGACGGCACCGACAGCGACCATGACGAGCCGATCTTCCGCTTCGATCGTCACCGATTCGTCGAGGGCGAATACGTCACGATCACCGAGCATGACGGAGTTCAACGGACCTTTCGCGTGACCCGCGTGAGATAGGAGCACGCCCACGCGAAGGCATCGACACAGGAGAGATTGACATGCTGCAGAAATCCGACATCGCCCCCAATTTCCCGAACTTCTGGTCCCAGCTTCAAACGCCCCTGCGCCAGTTCGGCGAGCGGGTCGCCGAGTTCTTCTCGCCGAGCTCGGAGGCGGCGACCACCAAGGACGCCTACGAAATCACCATCGAGTTGCCGGGCGTCGAGGAGAAGGACATCCACGTTGAAGTGCACGGCGATCAGCTCACCATCACCGGCGAGAAACGCGCCGAACGCGAGGAAACCGGCAAGGACTATTATTTCTCGGAGCGGTCCTTCGGAAAATTCCGCCGCGCTTTCCGGCTTCCCACCGACGTGGATGCGGCCAAGATCTCCGCGACCAACAAGGACGGCGTGCTGACCATCGCCATTCCGAAACTGAAGGAACCCGCGAACCAGGCGAAACGCATCGACGTCAAGCGCGCCTGAGCGCCACCGCCTCCCGACCGTCACGACGGTGATACAGCCTCCAGCCGGCACGCGTCAGCGCGCCGGCTGGAGTGCTTCTCAAAGACGGCGGAGTGCCCGGCAATGGTTCAGGCACAACGTCTCTATAAACCTTCGCTCGTATCGACGCCCTATTCCATCACCAGGGACGGCAGCCAGGTCGCGAGCCCGGGATAGATCAGGACCAGGGCGATCACCAGGAGCTGAACCAGCACCAATGGGGCGACGCCGCGATAGGTGTCGGCAAGGGTGACCTCCGGCGGGGCGGCGCCCTTGGCGAAAAACAGTGAAAACCCAAAAGGCGGCGTCATGAAGGAGCTTTGCAGCACCAACGCGATCTGAACCGCCAGCCAGATCGGCACCAGGCCCCTCGCGCCTCCCACATGGTCGCTGAAATCAAGGCCGTTCAGGATCGGCAGCAGGAGCGGCAGCACGATGACGGTGATTTCGATCCAGTCGACGAAAAAGCCGAGAACGAAGATGATCCCGAGGATGGTCAGCAGCATCTGCCAGTCGTTCAAGGGCAGACCGAGCAAGAGGTCCCGGATCTGATCGCCGCCCTCGAAGAAGTTGAAGGGGTAAGAGAAGACCGAGGCCGCCAGAATGATGAAGAACACCATCGAACAGGTGGTCGCCGTGGTCACGATCACCTCATGCAGATACTCCCGGGTAAGCCGCCCGCGATGGTGCATGATCAGCAAGCCTCCGGCGGCGCCGACCGCGGCCGACTGAACCGGCGTGGCGAAACCCGCGATGATCGAGCCGAGGACCGAGGCGATCAGCAGAACCGGCAGCGTCAGCCCCCGAAAGGCAGTGTGGAGGATGTCGCGGAACCGCTGGCTGGGATCCGCCGGCATTTTCGGCGCCGTCTTTGGATCGATCAGCGCACGAATCACGTAATAGACCATGAACAAGAGCGCCAGCAGCAGTCCCGGCGCCAAGGTCGACACGAATATAGGGCCCATGGAGATCTGCATGAGGTCCGAAAGGAAGAACAGCATGATCCCGGGCGGCAGAATTATCCCCAAGGTACCGGCCGCCGCCACCGACCCGATCGAATAGGAACGCCGATAGCCCTGGGCAAGCATGGTCGGCAAGCCGATCAGCGCCAGGGTCGCCACGGATGCCCCGACGAGCCCCGCGGACGGAGCAAGCAGAATCCCCAGCACCGTCATCGCCACCGCCATGCTCCCCGGCAAGCGGCGCACCAGGCCCTGCAGGGCAAGCAGCATTTCCTGGGCCACGCCGCTTTTCTCCAGCGCCACGCCCATGAAGATCAGCATCGGCACGGTCGGGAAAATCAGGCTGCCGTTGATGCTGCCCCAAAGCCTGGCAGGAATGTTGAAGAAGGCGACGATCGGGAACTCGCCGATCGCGGCACCCAGGCCGGCGAACAGGACGCCGACTCCCGCGAGAACAAAGGCGACCGGGTAGCCGGTGAACAGCATCAGCGCGAGCGTCACGATCATCAGCGCGGGAATGTAGTCGACAATCTCCATCAGGCAGGATCACTCCGCCGCGCCGCCGGCAGGCGCCGCCCGTCCCGCTCCGGCGACACGGTCCGATGCACGCCCGCCAGATGCCGGATGTTCCGGATGGTCACGCTGATCCCAGCGAGGAACAGCAGCAGAAAACCGAACGGCAGCATCGCCTTGAAGATAAATCCGGTCGGTGAGCCCAACAGCGCGCCGGACGGTTCCTCGTCGATATAGGACCGCGCGACATAGTCGAGGCCGAAATACATGACGATGAGACAGACCGGCGCCAGCAGCACGAAGAAACCGAAGACCTCGATGGCTGCCTGGAACCGGACCGGCAGCCGCTCGCGGATGATATCGACCCGCACATGGGCGTCGCGGAAATAGGCAAAGGCGACAGTCAGGATGATGAAGGTCCAGAAGGCCGACCACTCCACCGCCTGGAACCAGACGGACGGCGGGTCGGAGAACTGCTTGGTGACGATGTCGAAGATCCGCACCAGGATCATTTCCAGAACCAGGACCCAGGCGACCCCCACGGCGAGCACGGTGACCATGGTTTCGATGGGACCACGGACCGTCAGCCGGCGAAACGCCTGCCGCATCCAGATCCGCCGCGGCTCACGGTTTGCGTCAAACCGGGCCCGCAGCATCAACGCCGCCGGGGTGACGACCAGGGTGAGCACCGTGGCGACCGCCAACCCGAAGGCGATCGATGTCGCAAGCTGTACCCAGAGCTGGGAAGCCGGCCCGCCATGCCGGATCGTGCGGTCCAGAAAATCGATGCTGGTCTGCGAGACCATCGGGATCAGCCCGGCGATCGTCGTCGCCGAGGTCAGGAGCACCGGCCGCATGCGTTGCACTCCCGTGAGCAGCAAGGCGGTGCGCGCTTCAATGCCGTCCGCCTTCAACCGATCATAGGTGTCGATCAGCACGATATTGTTGTTCACGACAATCCCGGCCAGTGCGATCACGCCGATGCCGCTCATGATGGTGCCATAGGGCAGATCCATGATCAGCAAGCCCAGAACCACGCCGATGATCGACAGCATCACCGCCGAGAGGATCAGGGAGGCGCTGTAGAAGCTGTTGAACCGGGTCACCAGGATGATCGCCATCAGGAAAAGAGCCGCGAAAAAACAACGCCGTAGAAAATCCCTGTCCTTCTCGCGCTCGTCGAGATCCTCCTCCTCCCCCTTCATCCGTGCCCGCGTGCCGTCGGCGAACCGGGCGGTGACCGCGTAACCCTTGATCTCGCCGCGAAACTCCTCCGGCTGCGTGTCGGGCACCACATCCGCCTTGATCAAGGCGGAGCGGAACCCGTCGACCCGGCTAATGGTTCCACGGCGCGGCTTGGGCACAAGTTCGGCGAAGGTTCCCAGCGGCACGAGACCATTGTTGGTCTCAATCATCAGTCCGTCGAGCTGATGCAAATTCCGATAGCGCTCGGGAAACCGGAGCAGGACATCGATCTCGTCGTCGGCGTCGCTAGCCCGGTATTCCGTCAGTTTGAGCCCCTTGGTCACCAACCGCACGAACTGGCCGACCCGTTCGACATCGACACCGAACTTGAGCGCCTGGGTCCGGTTAATCTCGACCCGCCATTCGACGCCGGGTACCGGCAAAGAGTCTTCGATGTCCCGGATATAGGGCTGCTTGGAAAGGAAATCGGTGATCTGCCGGACAGCGTCAGGAATGCCGTCATGCCCACTGGACAGGATCTCGATCTGATACGGCTTGTCGCGCACCGGCCCTGTGCGTTCCTCCTCGACCGCGATGCGGATCCCGGCGAGATGAGCCGTCCGCGTCTTGATGTCTTCCAGGATCTCCACGGCCGGCCGGCGCTGATCCCAGGGTTTCAGTTCAAGCTGCAGGCGCGCAATGATGTCCTGGGGTCCGCCACCGCCGGACTGGTCGTTCCGTCCCACTAAGGTGTAAAGCGACTCCAGCCCGTCCATCGCGAGCACGACCGCCTCGACGTCGCGGGTCAGCGCATCCTGCTCGGCGAGCGAAAGATTGCCCCTAGCATGAATCAGGACCCGGGCGCCGGTCCCTTCGACCTTCGGGAAGAACTCAATCTCCCGGCCGTGCTGGGAATACATCCAAGGCGCCCAAAGCATGGCGCAGAAGGCGAGAAACAGCACCTTCACCGGATGCTTCAGGACCAGTTTCAGCAGATCGAGATAGAGCCGGGAGAGGCCAGTCACACGGTCCAGCTGCTCCGGCGAATCCGCATCCACCACACTGGGCTCCGGCTTGCGGCGGTCCAACGCCGCGCCGAGGACCGGAACGAAGATCAGCGCCATCAGGAGCGAGGCGGAGAGCACCGCCAGCACCGTCGCGGGGAGGTATTTCATGAACTCCCCCACCGTCCCCGGCCAGAAGACCAGCGGCAGAAACGCCGCCAGCGTGGTCGCCGTCGAGGCAATGATCGGCCAGGCCATATGCCGGGAGGCAAGGGCGTAGGCCTCGGCCGGCGCCTGTCCCGCAGCGATCCGTCGCTGAGCGTATTCGACCATCACGATCGACCCGTCGACCAACAGCCCGACAGCCAGGATCAGGGCGAACAGCACGACCGTATTCGCTGTGAATCCGACCAAGGAGATCGCCAGGATACCGAGCAGGAAGGACCCCGGTATCGCCACCCCGACCAGCGCCGCGGATCGCGGCCCCAGCACCGCGATCAGAACGATCATCACCAGCAGTACCGCGTTCAGCACGTTGTTCTGCAGATCCCGTACCCGGTCCCGGATCTTCGTCGACTTATCCTGGGAAAAGGCGACGTCAATCCCCTCGGGCCAGGATCGGGCGCGCGCGTCGACAGTGGCGCGGACCGTGTCGGTAACCTCAATGATCGAGGTGCCGAGCCGTTTCGAGACCTCGATCGCAAGCGCCCTCTTGCCGTTCAGCCGGGCATCGGTCGCACGGTCCGCGAAGGCGCGGCGGACCGTCGCGATGTCACCGATCCGGACCACAGCGTCGCCTTCGGTCGTCACCGGCAGATCATTGATTTCCTCGAACGAGGTGAATATGCCCGGCACCTTGAGCGCGAAACGTCCGGCGCCGGTGTCCAGGTTTCCGGCGGCGACCAGCCGGTTGTTTCGGGCCATCTGCCGGATCAGCACGCCCGGATCGACACGGTGGCTCGCAAGCTTGACCGGATCGACGATGATTTCCACGACTTCGTCGCGGTCGCCCACCAGCCGTGCCTCGAGCACATCCGGCAAGGCTTCGAGAGCATCGCGCAGGTCCCGCGCGGTTTGGACCAGCACCCGCTCCGGCGCGTCGCCGCCGATCGTGACCACCAGTATTGGGAAAAGGCTGAGATTGACCTCGTGAACCGTCGGTTCGCCTGCATCGGCGGGCAACTCTCCCTCGACCACCTTGACCTTCTCGCGAACATCTTCCAACGCCTTTTCCGCGTCGAAATCCTCATCGAACTCAACCGCTATGGTGGCACCGCCAAGATAGGCTTCGGAGCGAATCTGCTTGACCCCGTCGATGCCACGCATGGCCTGTTCCACCGGCCGCGCAATCAGCCGCTCGGCATCCTCGGGGGAAATGCCGGACTGCGCGATACGGGTGAAAATGACCGGCACATCAATGTCGGGCGCGTCCTCCTTGGGGATACCGATATAGGCCGCGGCTCCGGCGATCAGGATCAACGCGAGGCTCGCCAAAGTCGTTCGGGTGCGGCCAAGCGCGGCGTCAATGAGGCTCATGGCCGGGGCCTGAACATGTGCTCGCGATTCTTAATTGTCGTCCTCGCGCAGGCGGCGACCGCCGCGATCTCGAATGCACGGCGTCGGGCTTTCATAGGTGTTTCAGGTCCCCGCCTGCGCGAGGACGACGGAAAAAGGGAGAAAAATGGTTTGGGATTCTGATCCAAGACCCGAACGCCGGTTGCATAACAGCGATAGGCGGCCTCACCCGCTTACCGCTCACCCGGCGGGAAATCGGACCGGCACCTTGCGGGGCCCGCGCACCTGGCCGCCGGCCCAGGTCACCGCGTCCGGGTCCGACAACTCGAACTCGGGGATCCGCTCGAACCAGACGCGCAAGGCCACGTCCATCTCCATGCGCGCGAGATTGGAGCCGGCGCAACGGTGGATGCCGAGGCCGAAGGCCACATGCCGGTTGCGTTCGCGGTCGAGGACCACCTCGTCCGGACGGTCGAAGATCTCGGGATCACGGTTCCCGGCCGGGAAGTTCAGGATCATCTTGTCGCCCGGGCACAGCACCTTGTCGCCTATCTCGACATGCTGTGTCACCTTGCGGGCCATCATGACCGGCGCATAGAAGCGCAGCATCTCCTCGATCGCCGTCGGAAACAGTTCCGGATCGCCGGCGAGCCGGCGGCGGTCTTCGGCATGGCCGGCGAAATGCCAGAGCGAGGAGCCGATCGAACTCCAGGTCGTATCGATCCCCGCCACCAGCAGCAAAAAGCAGATCCCGGAGATCGTGTGATCGGTAAGCGGTTCGCCCTCGACCTCGGCCTGGACAAGCCGCGAGATCATGTCGTCGCCGGGCTTGGCGCGGCGGGCCGGGATCAGTTCGGCGAAGAACTCCCGGATGATCCGGCGGTATTTCCAGCGGGCGGCGGGGTCGGTCTGACCGATCTCCAGCACACCGCGGGTCCACAGGGTGAACTCGTCCGCGCGGTTGGCGTCGATCCCCAACATCTCGGCAATGACCCGGGGCGGGATCTGCTGGGCATAGTCCTCGGCCGCGTCACAGACACCCTTGGCGATCACCTTGTCGATCAGCCGGTGCGCGAGGTCCTCGGTGAAGCCGCGATAGGCTTCAACCGCGCTCGGCGTGAAGAACGGCAGGATCAGTTGCTTGTAGGGCTTATGCTCCGGCGGATCGGCAGTGATCGGCGGGTTCTCGGTGCCGTACATCTTTACTTCGGCGATCGCCTCTTCCCGCATCTCCGGCGGCAGCGGCACGACGGCGGGGGAACGCGAGGAGAGTTCCGGGACCATCCGCACCAACTCGCGCAGATCCTCGTACCGGGTGGCCATCCAGGCACCGCCCCAGCGTTCGGTATGCGCGATTGGACATTTCGCGCGCAATTCGTTCCAAACGGGCGACGGGTCCCGGACGTAGTCGGCGTCGAAGATATCGAAATCGGTGGTCCAATCCTCGACGGGCCGCACTTCCTCGCTCATGACCCCCTCCCGATCTATTCCTCGACGATCTCGATCGCGAATTCCGGGCAATTCTCAACGGCCAGGCGCGCCATGTCTTCCTGGCCGGGCGGAACGGCGCCGCCGTTGGCGGCACTGGCATTGCCGTACTCATCCAGATCGAACAGGTCGGGCGCGATCGCCTTGCAGCGATTATGTCCCTGGCAATTTCCTTCGATTACCCGAATACGCATCCCGGTCCCGCCTAGATTACCGCCCGTTCCCCTGATCCTAGCAAGCTTGATGCCGCCGCGACAATCGCTCAGCATATAGCTGCAGGAAGGGAACTCCCATCTGATTCCACGGCGCGGGGAGGATGCGATGACGGCCGGTCCGCAGGAAAGTCGAGTGAAACTTCTGCCCGTCGAGGAGGCGAAAACCAGGGGCCGGGAGGCCGGTGTTTCCTCGTCGATGAGCCATCTGAACATCTATCGGGCGCTTCTCAACCATCCGGAACTCGCCGGGGCCACGGCGGCGCAATTGTCGATGCTGCTGTGGAAAGCCAACCGGCTGGACAACCGCTTGCGTGAATTGATCATCATGCGTATCGCCTGGCGTACGGGATCTGTCTACGAATGGACCCAGCATTGGCACGTCGCCCAGCGGATCGGCATCAGCGGGGCGGATATCCTGTCGGTGCGGGACTGGCGAAACGCGGGAACGCTCGATGCCGCGGCCAAGGCGGTGCTGGCGGCGACGGATGAGACCCTGGATCGGGGACGGATCTCCGACGAGACCTGGCGGGTTTGCGCCCAACATGTCGGCGGCGAGGCCGAATTGATGGAGATGGTGGTCGCGATCGGCAACTGGCGCACTTTCTCGGAAGTGCTGCGCAGCCTGAATATTCCCCTAGAGGACGGCGTCGCGGCCTGGCCCCCCGACGGGCTCGTCCCGCCGTCGGCCATCCCCTGACCGGTCGCCGACTAGGATCGGAATCGCGAACGCGCCGTCCGCTGCGTCCTCGAAGCGGACTTCGACCGGCATGCCCAGATAAAGCGTCGCGTCGGGATCGCGCAGGATGCCGACCAGGCGCACCCCCTCCTCCAGATCCACCGTCACGTAGGTCGTCGGAAGATCCGCTTTGAAAGAGGGGTGAAAGGCGTGATGCGAGACCGACCAGCTATGCACCGTGCCTCGGCGCGAGGCCTCGATCCAGTCGACCTCCATCGAGAAACACTCACCGCAGACCGGACGCGGGTAGTGCCGGATGGCGCCACAGTTTCCGCATTGCTGAAGCATCAGCCGGCGGTCCTTCAGTCCCTCCCAATAGGGCTGGGAGTCCAGATTCGGCAGGGGGTAGAGACGCTCGATTTCCATGGCCGTCATCCGCTCCCTAAGCCCGCAGGATCGCGACGGTACCGTCGCCCATGTCGCCGTACCCGGTCACCAGGCCGACCTCGGCATCCTTCACCTGGGCCGCACCCGCCGTACCGCGCAGCTGTTTAACCAGTTCGACCACATGGTTCATGCCGACGATATGCGCCTGGGAAAGCAGCCCCCCATGGGTATTCAGCGGCAGATCGCCGTCGAAACTGAAATTCGTGCCGGCGACGAAATCTCCGCCCTCGCCCTTCCCGCAGAACCCGAGATCCTCCATCTGGCACAACACGATGTAGGAGAAGCAGTCGTAAATCTCCATCACATCGATATCCTTGTGGCTGATACCGGCCATCCCAAAGGCCCGGGGCGCCGCCTTGGCGGTGCCGAGGGTGGTGATGTCCGGACGCTGGGTAATGGCGCTCGGCGAGTCCGGATGGCCCTCGGCGATGCCCATGATATAGGCGGGCTTGCTTGCCATGTCCTTGGCCCGTTCCGCGGAACTGACGATCACCGCCGCGCCGCCGTCGCTTTCAAGACAACAATCGAACAGCCGGAGCGGATCGGCGATCATGCGCGAGGTCTGATGATCCTCAAGGCTCATCGGCTCCCGGCGCAAGGCGTTGTCGTTCATGGCCGCGTGCCGGCGCGCCGTCATGGCGATCTTCGCGAAATGCTCGCTCTTGGTGCCGTAGAGTTCCATGTGCCGGCGCGCCATGTGCGAGTAGAGCTGGGCCGGCGCCAAGCTGCCGAGCGGCATCTCGTACTCGCCGATCACCCGGAACTGGGGCAACTGCTGCACCCGGTTGCCGATCCGACCGCCGGAGTAACCATTGCGGCCGATCGGGATGAGCACGTGGTTTGCCACGCCCGCGGTCACCGCCGTTACCGCCGCCTGAATCGCCGCGACACAGCTGGCGCCGCCCAGCGGCGTGGTCGCCGAAAACCGCACATCGGGGAGATTGAAATTGGTGATGAAATCCTCGGCCACCGCCGCGCCAGGCGCGTAGGGGATGACCCCATCGATATCCGAAGGCCGCAGTCCGGCGTCCGTGATCGCCTTCAAGGCCGCTTCCATCTGCAGCGCGATATCGCTCTTTCCGGAGCCGCGGGTATAGGCGGTCTCGCCGATTCCGGTAATCGCGGCCTTCTCGAACAACGGATGTGCCATGACCTCACTCTCTGCGACGCTCTCTTACACGATTCCCGGCGATGCAGCCTCAGCTCGGGTCCTGCTGCAGCTCGATGACGTTGCCGAACGGATCCTCGAAGAAGACCTGGTCGGAGCCTCTGCCCACCAGCCCTTCATAGACCCAGAATTCGATGCCGCGGCTGGTCAGCTCGGCCCGAGCGGCGTCGAGGTCGCGCGACCGCGAAGGCAAGATGCTGGCGCGTCGGATCGTGCTTTTCCGAGCGCGCGGCGGGCGACATGCCCTCGGCGCCCATGATGTGGATCTGCTGGCTCCGGTCGCCGTCCTTCAGGTTCACCCAGAAGCCCGGGATCGAGGGGATGTGCGGGCGCTGAGCATCCTGCTGCAGACCGAGTAGGCCGCCGTAGAACTCATTGGCGCGGTTCACCGCCTCATCGGTCGGGTCGACGCGGATGCCCGCGTGCATCAATTAGGTGATTTCGATTGCCATGATGGTTCCTCCTGCATGCCAGGATCAGATTGGGCGCGTGAATGTCAAAGCTTGCCCGCGTCTTTCTCTCCGTCAAGGCCCCAGACGGCATTGATCAGATGCTCGGCATCTTTGCAGGCGGGAGATTTCTCGGCCACCAGGGTGCGGAACTTCTCCTCGATCTCCGCGTCGGTCAGCGGACGCTTGTCGGTGCCCTTGCATGGGCGATCACCACCTCCTGCTCGCTTCCGTCCTTGAGCGCCACCACGATCCTGACGCCGGGAACGGCGCCGTCCGGATCATCGCTGAGGCGGACGCATTTCCGCAACGCCAGAACCGCCGGGTCACTCACCGCCGCGTCGGTGAAGGCGGCGAGCCCCGGTTTACCCCGCAGCAGGGTGATCGCCACCGCGTGCTGGGCGCTGACCTGGGATTCGCGGCCGGTCGCGACATCGGGCCGGTCGGCGCGCTGGCGCAGCAGCGGGTGGCCATGCAGCGTGATCGAGGCGATGGCCTCGACCGGCGCCGTGCCCTTCTCTCGTAGCTCAAGACAACCGTCGATCACCGCGTTCAGCACGATGCCGCAGGGATAGGGCTTGTGGATATTGCTGAGCGCCTCCCAACGGGAGCCAAGCCCGCCGGTCACCTCATCGAAATCCGGAGCGTCTCCGGTGACGTTGAGGAAACCCCGCACACCCTCCAGCGGCGCGTCCGGGCCGTCATGGCCGCCCGCCGCCAGATGCGCCGCGAGCAGGCCGCCGCGCGCCGCGCCGCCGACGCTGATGCTCTTGGCCATGAAGCCGAGGGTCTCGACCAGGCCAGATGCCTGGGCCGAGGCATTGCCGAGCGCCCAGACCAGGTGTGGCGCGTCCAGCCCCAGCACCTTGCCCACCGCCAGCGCCGCGCCGAACCCCCCGCAGGTCGAGGTGATGTGCCAGCCACGCGCGTAATGGCCGGGCGAGACCGCGTTGCCGATCCGGCAGGTCGCCTCGATCCCCAGCGCCAGCGCATGCAGCAGGTCCTGGCCGCTCACCGGGCGTTTCTCGGACAGCGCCAGCAGAGCCGGCGCCACCGGGGAGGCGGGATGGATCACCGTGCGCAGATGCGTGTCGTCGAAATCATGGACATTCGCCGCCGCCGCGTTGAGGAATGCCGCTGTCAGGGGGTCAACCCGCTCGGCCCGCCCGATCAGGCTCGCCGTGCCCGCCGCGCCGAATTCCGTCAGGGTCTTGAGGCTGATCTCCACCGCATCGTCCCGGCACCCGGCGAAGGCGGTGGCGAAACAGTTGAGGAGCGAACGCTTCGCCTCGTGCCTGACTTTCTCCGGCAGATCCTCCCAGCGCGAGCCGGCAACGAAGCTGGCGAGGGTGCGGGATACGTGCTCCATCAGGCTTTCTCCGCGAAGAATTCCAGCAGCAGCGGAACCAGCCGCTCCGGCGCCTCCTCGGGGATGAAGTGGCCGCAAGCATCAAACACCTCGGCGCGGACGTTGGTGGCGACCCGCTTCAGTGACTCGCCGGCCTGGGCACCGCGTCCGCGCCCGTGCGGGTAGGATACCCCGCCTCCGACCGCGAGCACCGGCATCGTCAGCTTGAAACGGGCGATGATCTCGGCATTCTCCTTCGCGTCGCGCGGCATCTCCCGGTAATAGGCAAAGCCGGCCCGCATCGCGCCGGGCTGGGTATAGGTGCGCAGATACTCCGCCAGATCATCCTCGGTGATCGCGTCGGGCCGGTAGGCGAAGGTGCGGTAAAACCAGGCGAGATAGATCTCCTCCCGCCCGGCGACCAGCGCCTCGGGCAGGTCCGGCGTGATGTGGAACTGATGATGCCAGCGCCGCCCGCCCTCGGAGAAATCGCCGCCGCAGCCCGGAATAGTGACATCCAGGATCACCAGCTTCTCGACGGCTTCGGGATGCGCCGCCGCCAGTGCATAGGCGGTCGGCCCGCCCCAGTCATGGCCGACCAGCAGGAACCGCTGGTGGCCCAGCACCTCGCTCATCAGCCGCCAGACATCATTGGCGACGGTCTTCTTGTCGTAACCGGACAGCGGCCGGGAGCTGTCACCCAGCCCGCGCAGATCCGGCGCGACCACGGTATAGCGCTCCGCCAGCCCCGGAATTACGTGCCGCCACTCCCACCAGGTCTGCGGCCAGCCATGCAGCAACACCACCGGCGGCCCCTCTCCCGCCGTCACATAGTGCAGCATCACCTCGCCAAGCTCGGCATGGTGGTGGGTAATCTCGGTGATCGGTGGCATGGGACGCTCTCTGGCGAGTTGGAAGGCGGACGTTGGAGAGTAGGCGATGGGGGTTTGATGAGCTAGGGGTGGTCCTTCACCCAGGCAAGAACCCCGAATCCCTGGCGAAAGCTAGGGTCCATGCCGCCGTCCCTTACGATTCGGGGAATGATTGAAGGTTCGCTTTTGTCTCCAATCCTGATCGACGATCCGTTGTTTTGAACCGAAGGCTACATGGGCCATGGCTTTTGCCAGGGATTCGAGACAGGACGAGCGATGATGGAACATGTCCGCCGACGCACGCTACCAATCCGAAAAACCTCACCGTCGCCCCCGCGGACGCGGGGGCCTCGGCGGGGTTAGTCGAAACGCGCATGGTTTTCGGGCATGTCGAGGTCCCCGCATTCGCGAGGACGACGAAAGATGAAGCTTCGAGCGGTCCAGAGATATTCCCAGACGCTACCGCGCCTTCGCGGGAGCAGGTATGCGGGGCGACGAAGACGGAGGCGACCTCTCCCCAACCCCACCTTCTCCAAAAATTTGATAGTGTTTTCGGATCTTCCTGGATTTCAGGATAATCCCGCCTGTGCGACCGTTCCTTTCGGCATGAAAACGGAACATCCGGGAGAGGCGCGTGGGGCGGTTGACGACGCATGTGCTCGACACGGCAAGCGGGCGCCCGGCTCAAGGGGTGCGCGTCGAGCTGTTCGGCCTCGACGGCGACGGGGAGCGGCTGGCCGATACCGTCACCAATGCCGACGGGCGCTGCGAGGCGCCGCTGCTGGAGGGCGACGCGTTCAAACCCGGGCGCTATGAGCTGGTCTTCTACGCAGGGGCCTATTTCCGGGGCCAGGGGCTCGATCTGCCCGATCCTGCCTTTCTCGACGAAGTGGTGATCCGCTTCGGCATTTCCGACAAAGACGCGCATTATCACGTCCCGTTGCTGCTTTCGCCCTATGGCTATTCCACTTATCGTGGGAGCTGAGGGAGCCGGCCGGTGAGAAACGAGATCCGCTTTCTGCTGGGAGACGAGGAACGCCGGATCAGCGGCGTCGATCCGACCATGACGGTGCTGAATTATCTCCGGCGCGAGGAGCGGCTGACCGGCACCAAGGAGGGTTGCGCCGAGGGGGATTGCGGGGCCTGCACTGTTGTTCTGGGAGCGTTGGAAGGCGGCGCGCTCCGCTACCGGGCGGTCAATGCCTGCATCCAGTTTCTACCCAGCCTCGACGGCAAGCAGCTTCTGACGGTGGAACATCTGAAGGGCAAGGACGGCGCCCTACACCCGGTTCAGCGGGCGATGGTCGAGGCGCACGGCTCACAATGCGGGTTCTGCACGCCGGGCTTGGTGATGTCGATGCTAGCCTTGCAGGCCGAGGGAGATACGCTGGACCGGGGCCGGATTGATGACGCGCTCGCCGGCAATCTCTGCCGCTGTACCGGCTATGGCCCGATCATCGAAGCGGCTCGCAAGATGGGTCCGCTCTCCAGCGCCGAGGGCGGCCCGCTGGACCGCGTGGACGCCGCCAGCCGGCTGGCCGCGCTTGATACGGCCGAGACCCTAGCGCTGGAGGCCAGTGGCACCCGGTATTTCGCGCCCACCAGCCTTGCCGAGCTTGCCGCGCTGACAAGCGAGCATCCCGACGCCTGCCTTGTCGCCGGGGCGACCGATGTCGGGCTCTGGGTCACCAAGCAGCATCGCCGTCTCGACCCGGTCATTTCCGTCGGCGCGGTTGCCGAACTGAAGCGGCTTTCGGTATCGGATGGGATGCTGGAGATCGGCGCCGGCGTCACCTACGAGGACGCACTGGCAGCGATTGCGGGCCGCGCGCCGGATCTCGCGGAACTGATGCGGCGGATCGGATCGCGTCAGATCCGCAATGCCGGGACCATCGGCGGCAATATCGCCAACGGCTCTCCCATCGGCGACATGCCGCCGGCGCTGATCGCCCTTGGCGCGACCCTGGTGCTGAGAAGCGGCGAGACGGTGCGAGAGATCCCGCTAGAGGAGTTCTTCATCGCCTATGGCAAGCAGGACCGCGCGCCTGGAGAGTTCCTCGAGGCGGTGCTGGTGCCGCTGACCGATGCCGGACAGCTGCGTTGCCACAAGGTCTCGAAACGCTTCGACCAGGACATCACGGCGGTGCTCGGCGCCTTCAATATCGCGGTCGAGGACGGCGTCGTGAAGTCGGCCCGGATCGCCTTCGGCGGCATGGCGGCAACGCCAAAACGGGCCACCGCTGCCGAGGCCGCACTGACCGGCAAGCCCTGGACCGAGGCAACGGTGGACGCGGCGCGGGAGGCGCTGGCGGAGGATTTTCAGCCGATCTCCGACATGCGGGCCTCCGCCGGGTACCGGCTCGCGGTCGCGCGGAACCTCTTGACCCGGCATTTCATCGAGACGACGGTGCCGGAGACCGCGACGCGCCTTGTCGGGCCGGGTGGCCTTGCAAGGTCCGGGGAGCCGGCGCATGCCTGACTCGCCGGCAACCAGCGGGGCTCGGATCAGGGGCGGCGTGCGCGAGCCTCTACCCCATGACAGCGGCGCCAAGCATGTCTCGGGCGAGGCTCTCTATATCGACGACATCCCCGAGCCCCAGGGCTGCCTGCATGTGGTGGCGGCGATGTCCAAACTCGCCCATGGGCGGATCATCCGGCTCGATGTTTCGGCGGTGGCGGCCGCGCCGGGCGTCGCCTGCGTGCTGACGGCAGGCGATATTCCAGGCCTGAACGATGTCAGCCCGACCGGCACCAATGACGATCCCTGCCTTGCCGACGGCGTGGTGCATTTCCTCGGCCAGCCGCTTTTCGCCGTCGCGGCCGAAAGCATCGAGGCAGCTCGTACCGCCGCCACCCTCGCCGAGGTTGAGATTGAGCCATTGGAGCCGATCCTCACCATAGAGAATGCGATGGCCAAGGGCTCCTTCGTACTTGACCCGCACACCATGCGCCGGGGCGAGCCGGAGCAGGCGGTGGCCGGGGCGCCCAGGCGCCTCAAGGGCCGGATCGAGATCGGAGGCCAGGACCATTTCTATCTCGAGGGCCAGGTCTCGCTCGCCATCCCGGGCGAAGACGGTGATGTGCTGGTCCATTGCTCGACCCAGCATCCTTCCGAGGTGCAGCACAACGTCGCCAAGGTGCTGGGCCGGCCTGACAACGCCGTGACCGTCGAGGTCAGACGCATGGGCGGCGGGTTCGGCGGCAAGGAGACCCAGGCCTCGCAATGGGCGGCGCTGGCGGCTCTGGCGGCGATCAGGACCGGGCGGGCCGCAAAGATGCGCCTCGACCGGGACGACGACATGATCATGACCGGCAAGCGGCACGACTTCATCGCCGATTATGATGTCGGCTTCACCGAGGACGGGGTGATTCAAGGCCTCAATATCGAGATGGCGGCGCGTTGCGGTTTCTCGGCGGACCTTTCCGGCGCGATCGTCGACCGGGCCATGTTCCACGCGGACAATTGCTACTATCTCGACAATGTGGAGATCACCGCGCACCGCTGCCGGACCAACACGGTCTCCAACACCGCCTTTAGGGGCTTCGGCGGACCCCAGGGCATGGTGGTTATCGAGCGGGTGATCGAGGCGATCGCCCGTGAGAGAGGCCTCGATCCGCTTGAGGTCCGCCGCCGCAATCTCTACGGCGGGACGGGACGGAACCTTACGCCCTATTTCATGACGGTCGAGGACAATGTCGCGGATCAGCTGATCGAGGAACTGGCGCGCGATGCCCGCTACACGGAACGCCGGGCCGAGATCGCCGCCTTCAACGCCGATAACCCGGTCCTCAAGCGCGGGATCGCTTTGACGCCGGTCAAGTTCGGGATCTCCTTCACTACGACGTTTCTCAATCAGGCCGGCGCGCTGATCCATGTCTATACGGACGGCAGCGTGCATCTGAACCATGGCGGCACCGAAATGGGCCAGGGCCTGTTCATCAAGGTCGCCCAGGTGGTTGCCGAGGAATTCCAGATCGACCTCGAGCGGATCAAGATCAGCGCGACGAACACAGCCAAGGTGCCGAACACCTCGGCGACGGCGGCCTCCTCGGGTTCCGACATGAACGGCATGGCGGCGCGGGCGGCGGCCCGGACCATTAAGCGGCGCCTCACCGACTTCGCCGCCGAGCACTTCAAGGTCTCCGCCGGCGAGGTGGCGTTCGAGGCCAACCGGGTCCGTGCCGGCACCCACGAGATGAGCTTCGCCGAACTGGTGAAGCTGGCCTATCTCAACCGGATTCAGCTTTCGGCGACCGGCTTCTACCGTACCCCGAAGATCCACTATGACCGCCAAACCGCGTCGGGCCGGCCTTTCTATTACTTCGCTTACGGGGCCGCGATCTCGGAAGTGGCCATCGACACTCTGACCGGGGAGTCCAAGGTCCTGGCGGTGGATATCCTGCACGATGTCGGCAAGTCCCTGAACCCGGTGATCGACCTCGGCCAGGTCGAGGGCGGCTTCATTCAAGGCATGGGGTGGCTGACCACCGAAGAGCTGTGGTGGGACAAGCAAGGGCGGCTCGCGACCCACGCGCCGTCGACCTACAAGATCCCCGCCTGCAGCGACCGTCCCGAGGCCTTCACCGTCCGGCTCTGGGAGCGGGGCGAGAATACCGAGGAGACCATCCACCGCTCCAAGGCGGTGGGGGAGCCACCGCTGATGCTGGCGATCTCGGTGGCGCATGCCATCTCCGACGCGGTTTCCAGCCTTTCGGGTGGAAAGCTGCTGGCGGATCTCGACATGCCGGCAACGCCGGAACGCATTCTCGCCGCTGTCGAGGACATGAAGGCACGGGAGGCCGCGCGATGAGTTTCCTCCGGCAAGACATCCTCGCAGCGAAAGAGCGGCTGACAGTGGGGGAGCCTGGAGTCCTGGTGTCTGTTGATGCGACGGCCGGTTCCACGCCGCGCGAGGCCGGTGCCACGATGCTGGTCCTCGCCGACCGGATCGTCGGCAGCGTTGGCGGCGGCACCTTGGAGCACCGGGCCGTCGCCAAGGCGCGGGAGGTATTGGCGGGGGCAGCGACACCAGATACCGAGACCGTGCCCCTCGGCCCGGCGATCGGGCAATGTTGCGGCGGGTCGGTGACCCTGCGATACGAGGCGCTAAACGGGCGAAATCTCGTGCCGCTCGACGCCTGGCTCGACCGGCTAGATGCCGGTATCACCGAGCTTTGGCTGTTCGGCGCCGGGCACGTCGGACGGGCTGTGCTTCGGGCTTTTGAACCCCTGGCACTGCGGGTCACCTGCATCGACAGCCGGCCTGAATTCCTTTCGGGCATCAGTGGCGAGAGCCGGACTCTCGCGTCTCTCGCTCCGCATCTGGAAATCGCGTCGGCACCGGCGGGGGCGATGGTGCTGGTGATGACCCACTCGCATGCCCAGGATTTCGACATCGTCGACGCGGCGCTGAAACGGGCGGATCTCGCCTTCATCGGCCTGATCGGCAGCGCCACCAAGCGGGCCCGGTTTCTTGCCCGGCTGAAGGCGCGCGGCCATGGCGAGCAGGCGCTTGCGCGTCTGGTCTGCCCGATCGGTATCGAGGGCATCACAAGCAAGCAGCCGGCGGTGATCGCTGCTTCGGTTGCTGCCCAAATCCTGCGGCTCCATGAAGGGCTGCTGGCGGAGTGTCGGCCGCCGGCGGCGATGACAGGCTGAGAAGGGAGCGGAGACGGTGAGCACCCCGGAGACATTCATGGCCCGCGCCGTCGCGATCTCGGGCGAGCATATGCGCAAGGGATTGGGTGGCCCGTTCGGCGCCGTTATCGTCAAGGACGGCAGGATCATCGGCGAGGGCGCCAACCAAGTCACCTCGACCAACGACCCGACCGCCCATGCCGAGGTGGTGGCGATCCGCGAGGCCTGCCGGACACTCGGCACCTTCTCGCTCAAGGGCTGCGAGATCTACACAAGCTGCGAGCCCTGTCCGATGTGTCTGGCATCGATCTACTGGGCCCGGATCGACAAAGCCTATTTCGCCAATGACCGCGAGGACGCGGCGGCCATCGGCTTCGACGATTCCTTCCTCTATGATGAGATCGCCAAGCCGATCGGCGAACGGTCGCTGCCGCTGATCCACCTGCCCTCGCGGGAAGCAGGCTCGATATTTCAGGAATGGCGCGATAAGGAAGACAAGATACCCTATTGACCGGCCGAGGGTCGCGAAAAGGGCGGGGGAACACGAAGGTGACGGACCAGGATCAGGGGAAAACCGGAGAGCAAGGCGGAGCGCGGGCGCCCGACGCCGTGCCCCTGCTTGACCTCGACCGGATCACCAAGGCGTTCCCCGGCGTTGTCGCCAACGATTCGATCAGCTTCAAGATCATGCCGGGCGAAATCCATGCCCTGCTCGGCGAGAACGGTGCCGGCAAGTCGACCTTGGTCAAGATCATCTACGGCGTGCTCGGCGCCGATTCCGGAACCCTGTCCTGGAACGGCAGACCGACGGCTATTGCCGGCCCCTCGGCCGCTCGGGAGCTCGGCATCGGTATGGTATTTCAGCACTTCTCGCTGTTCGAAGCGATGACGGTGCTGGAGAATATCGGGCTTGCCATGAACGACCAGCGCGACATGACGGCGCTCGCAAAGCAGGTGGTCGAAGTCTCGGCGAGTTATGGCCTGCCGCTTGATCCGGCACGCCATGTCCATTCCCTGTCGGTCGGAGAGCGTCAACGGATCGAGATCGTCCGATGCCTGCTGCAGAACCCGAAACTGCTGATCCTGGACGAGCCGACATCGGTGCTGACGCCCCAGGAGGCCGACCGGCTGTTCGAGACTTTGCGTCAGCTCGCCGATGAAGGCTGCGCGATCCTCTACATCAGCCATAAGCTGGACGAGGTGAAGGCGCTCTGCGAGGCAGCGACGATCCTGCGCGGCGGCAAGGTGGTCGCGACCTGCGATCCGCGCGAGGAAACCGCACAAAGCATGGCAGAACTGATGATCGGCCAGAAACTGACGCCGACGCGGCGGGATGCAGCGGAAAGGTCGAAAACCGACCGTATTCTGGTCTCGCACCTCTCTGTCCCATCGGAAGATCAGTTCGGCGTCGACCTTGTCGATGTTTCCTTCAAGGTCCGGCGCGGCGAGATCCTGGGTGTCGCCGGCGTCGCGGGCAATGGCCAGACCGAGCTGATGTCCGCTTTGTCCGGCGAGACGATCAACCGCCGTCAGCCGGACAGCATCCGTTTCGACGGGTTATCGGTGGCCTCCCTCGACCCGGCGGAACGGCGCGCCCTTGGAGCCAATTTCGTTCCGGAAGAGCGCAACGGCCATGCCGCCGTTCGGGACATGAGCCTCGCCGAAAACGCGTTCCTGACCGCCGCGACGCGGATGAAGCTGATGGCCGCGGGCCTGATGCGCCACGCCAGCATCCATGGCTATGCCGGCAAGGTGATCGCCGCCTTCGATGTCCGGACAACCGGCCCCGACGCAGCGGCCGGCAGCCTGTCGGGCGGCAACCTGCAGAAATACATCGTTGGCCGGGAAATCCTGCAGGAGCCTAAGATCCTGGTGATTTCGCAACCGACCTGGGGCGTGGATGCCGGCGCGGCGGCGACGATCCGCCAGGCGCTGATGAATCTGGCGCGCCGAGGTTGCGCGGTCTTGGTGATCTCGCAGGATCTGGACGAGATCTTCGAGATCTGCGACCGCATTGTGGTGATCTCCGAAGGGACGGTATCCGAGGCGCGCGAGATCACGGACATAACGGTGGAGGAAGTCGGGCTGTTGATGGGCGGCCTGCATGACCTCGCCGATGCGGTCGCAAGCGGGGGCCACGCCCATGGTTAGGCTGGAGACCCGAGGCGGCGTCTCGCGGGCCTGGAGCCTGCTCTCACCGGTGGTGGCGATCGTGCTGACCCTTGTCAGTGGGGTGGTGATCTTCTCGGCGATGGGCGTCGACCCGGCCCGCGCGCTCTATACCTATTTCGTTCAACCGGTAACCACCGTCTTCGGCGTGACCGAACTCCTGGTCAAGGCGACGCCGCTGGTGTTGATCGGCATCGGGCTCGCCATCGGGTTTCGGGCCAATGTCTGGAATATCGGCGCCGAGGGACAATTCACCATCGGCGCGATCGTCGGCGGCGGTATCGCCATTGCCTTCCATGAGAGCGAAAACCCGTTGCTGTTGCCGGTCGTCCTGGCTGCCGGCGTTCTCGGGGGGATGGCCTGGGCGGCGATCCCGGCCTTCCTGAAGACCCGCTTCAACGCCAACGAGATCCTGACCAGTCTGATGCTCACCTATGTGGCGGTGCTGCTGCTGAGTTTCCTCGTGCACGGTCCGTGGCGCGATCCGGGTGGCTACAACTTCCCGGAAAGCCGGTTGTTTCCCGCGGCGGCGACGATGCCGGTGATCTGGGAGGACAGCCGGCTGCATCTGGGGTCGCTGTTCGCGGTCTTGGCCGTCGTCGGCGGTTGGATCGTGCTCTCGCGGGCGGTGATCGGTTTCCAGCTCCGCGTCGTCGGCCAGGCGCCGGCGGCGGCACGGCACGCCGGTTTCAGCCAGAACAAGCTGATCTGGTTCGCGCTGCTGCTCGGTGGCGGGCTTGCCGGGCTCGCCGGCGTGTCGGAGGTCGCGGGCACGATCGGCCAGTTGCTGCCAACCATCTCACCCGGCTACGGCTTCACGGCGATCATCGTTGCTTTTCTCGGACGCCTGCATCCGGTGGGCATCCTGTTCGCCGGGCTGATCATGGCGCTATCGTATATCGGCGGCGAGGTGGCGCAGATCGAGATCGGCCTGCCGGCCGCCGTGACCGGACTGTTCCAGGGAATTTTGCTGTTCTTCCTGCTGGGCTGTGACGTGCTGACCCATTACCGGATCCGTTTCGGCACGCCGGGTCGCGTGAGGGAGGGCTGAGCCGTGGATTTCGTTCCGGTCATCCTGACCGTCATCACCGCATCGACACCGCTGCTGTTCGCGGCGACAGGGGAACTCGTCACCGAGAAGTCGGGCGTTCTCAATCTCGGTGTCGAGGGCATGATACTGGTCGGCGCCATTGCTGCTTTCGCCGTCGCCAGCACCAGTGGAAGCGGGCTCGCCGGCATCGCCGCCGGCGCCGTGGCCGGCGCCGGGATGTCATTCGTCTTCGCCTTCCTGACCTTGACCCTTCTCGCCAACCAGGTGGCGACGGGATTGGCGCTAACCATCTTCGGGATCGGCATCAGCGCCCTGATCGGCGCCGATTTCGTCGGTTTCGCGCTGGAGCCGTTGCCGCAGCTTGCGATACCGGTGATCTCCGAAATCGAGGTGATCGGACCGATCCTGTTCGGCCAGGACATTCTGGTCTACCTCTCCTTCGCCATGATCGCCGCCGTCGCGTGGTTCCTGTCGCGCACTCGGCCGGGGCTGATCCTGAAGGCGATCGGCGAGAACCATGATTCGGCGCATGCGCTGGGCTATCCGGTGATCGCGATCCGCTATGCCGCGGTTCTGTTCGGCGGCGCCATGAGCGGGCTTGCGGGCGCCTACCTGTCGCTTGCCTACACGCCCATGTGGGCCGAGAACATGACCGCGGGCCGCGGCTGGATCGCGCTTGCCCTGGTGGTGTTCGCAACCTGGAGGCCGGGCCGGGTGATCCTCGGGGCCTATATGTTCGGCGCCATCACCATCATGCAGCTTCACGCCCAGGGCTGGGGCATCGAGATACCGTCTCAGTTCATGTCGATGCTGCCCTATCTCGCGACCATCCTGGTTTTGGTGCTAATTTCCAGGGACAAGACAAAGATCCGGCTGAACGCGCCGCAATGCATCGGAAAGGTGTTCCATGCCGCCCATTGATCGAGGCGGGAGAACGGGAGCGCCGTTTCGGGAGGAAACAAGAACCTTTCAACTCTATCCTTAAATCGGGGGATCGATAATGCACAGAAGAACGGTATTCAAGGCATTGGCCGGCACGCTTGCGGCTGGCGTGGTCGCCGCGGGCATGGCGTCCGCGTCGGCCGAGACAAAGGTCGGTTTCGTCTATGTCGGGCCCATCGGCGACCATGGCTGGACCTACCGACACGACCGGGGGCGCCTCGCCATCGAGAAGGAGTTCGGCGACAAGGTGAAGACCACTTTCGTCGAGAGCGTCAAGGAAGGCCCGGACTCCGAGCGGGTGATCCGCCAGCTCGCCTCCACCGGCCACAACCTGATCTTCACCACCTCTTTCGGGTTCATGAATCCGACCCTCAAGGTCGCGCAGCGGTTCCCCAACGTAAAGTTCGAGCATGCAACCGGCTATAAGCAGGACAAGAACGTCTCGACCTACAGCGCGCGCTTCTACGAGGGCCGCTACATCGCCGGGGTCATCGCCGGCAAGATCTCGAAGACCAACAAGATCGGTTATGTCGCCTCCTTCCCGATCCCCGAGGTCGTACGCGGCATCAACGCGTTCCTGCTTGGCGCGCGCTCGGTCAACCCGGCGATGTCGATCAGCGTCGTTTGGGTGAACAGCTGGTACGACCCCGGCAAGGAGGGCGATGCGGCCAAGGCACTGATCGACCAGGGTGCCGACATCATCACCCAGCACACCGACTCCCCGGCGCCGCTTCAGGTCGCGGAGAACCGCGGCGTCAAGGGCTTCGGCCAGGCTTCGGACATGATCCATTTCGCGCCCAAGGCCCAGCTTTCGGCGATCATCGACGATTGGGACAAGTATTATGTCGAGCGTACCCGCGCGGTGATCGACGGCTCCTGGAAATCCCAGGACGTCTGGCATGGGCTGAAGGAAGGCATGGTCGCGATGGCGCCCTATACGAACATGCCGGACGATGTCGCCAAGCTGGCCAAGGAGACCGAGGAAGCGATCCGCAGCGGCAAGCTGCACCCCTTCACCGGCCCGATCAAGGACCAGTCGGGCAAGGTCGTCGTCGAGGCCGGTAAGATCGCCGACGCCGGCATGCTTCTCGGCATGAACTTCTATGTCGAAGGCGTCGAGGGCTCGCTGCCGAAGTAACACCAAGGCTTCCGGTGTGGACCCGGATGCAATACCGGCGCCCCGCTTCGTCACCTCGACCGGAGCGGGGCGTTCGCCATAAGGGATAGGGATTTTTCCAAAGGAGGAAGCATGGCTCGGGCGGGTCTGATCGGCACCATCCCGAAGGCCGAGTTGCACATCCATATCGAGGGCAGCCTCGAGCCCTCGATGATGCTGGATCTGGCGGCCCGCAACGGCGTGACCTTACCCTTCGCGACGCGTGACGATGTCCTGGCAGCCTACCGTTTTTCCGAACTGCAGGATTTCCTCGACATCTATTACCGAGGCATGTCGGTCCTGCAGACCCGAGAGGACTTTCGGGACCTGACGCTGGCCTATCTGCAGCGCGCGGCGGCGGACAATGTCAGGCACGTCGAGATCTTTTTCGACCCGCAAGGCCATGTCCCACGCGGTGTTTCGTTCTCCGACGTTCTGGACGGCCTCACGGACGCGCTCGATATCGCCGCGCGCGACCTTGATGTCTCCGGTCATCTGATCCTCTGTTTCCTGCGGCATCTGGACGAAGCCGACGCTGAACGCATGCTGGATCTGGCGCTTGCAAACAAGGACCGGATTGTCGGCGTCGGATTGGACAGCTCGGAACTCGGTCACCCACCGGCCAAGTTCAGGAATGTTTTCCGGCGCGCCCGTGACGAGGGGTTTCGGCTCGTCGCCCATGCCGGCGAGGAAGGGCCGCCGGACTATATCTGGCAAGCAATCGATGTCCTCGGCGTCGACCGGATCGACCATGGCAACCGGGCGCTCGAAGATAAGGAACTGGTCCGGCGCATCGCCCGTGACCGGATTCCGCTCACCGTCTGCCCCTTGTCCAACCTCCGCCTTTGCGTGATCGACGACATGCGCGGCCACCCGATACGCCGCATGCTGGACGCAGGGCTGATGGCGACGGTGAATTCCGACGACCCGGCCTATTTCGGCGGCTATGTGAAGGAGAACTTCCTGGCGCTCGACAGCGCTCTAGACTTGAGCGATGGCGAGGTGGTCACGCTCGCGCGCAACAGTTTCGAGGGCGCTTTCATCACGGCGGATGCGAAATCCCGGGCCTTCGCTCGGATCGCCGAGGCGGCGGGGTGATCTATCTCGACCATCATGCGACAACGCCTTTGGACCCGCGCGTCCGGGAAGTGATGCTGCCCTACCTCGGGAACGAGTTCGGCAATCCGCATTCCCGCGATCATGCGGCCGGCTGGCGCGCCCGGGATTCGGTTGAGACCGCCAGACGCGAGGTTGCGGCGGCCATCGGCGCCGAGGCCAGCGAGATTGTCTTCACCTCCGGCGCGACCGAAGCCAACAACATGGCGCTGCGCGGCATTGAAGGTGGCGTCCTGGCCAGCGCCATTGAACATCCAAGCGTCCAGAACGCCCGAGATGTCCTTATACTGCCGGTCGGCCAGGACGGGTTGGTCGACGCAGAGCGTCTGGCGAACGCTATTACCGGCGAAACGCGGCTGGTCTCGGTTGCCCTGGTCAATCACGAACTGGGCGTTGTCCAACCGATCGAAGAGATCGCGCGGGTCTGCCATGACAAGGGAATGCTGCTGCACGCCGATTGTGCCCAGGCCCTGGGTAAGACGGCGGTGAATGTTCGACGGCTCGATGTCGACCTCGCGAGCTTTTCCGCTCACAAGGCCTATGGTCCGATGGGAATCGGCGCGCTGTTCATCCGTCGTGGGATCGATGTCAAACCGCTGATCACCGGCGGCGGCCAGGAGATGGGCCTGCGCGCGGGGACTGTGCCGTTGCCCCTGGCGGTCGGGTTCGGCGCCGCAGCGAATATCGCGAGCCGGGAACTGGAGGCCGACAGGCGCCGGATCGGCGGGTTGCGGGACAACTTGCTGTCCAAGCTCAAGGCCGCGATTCCGGGACTCCGGGTCAACGGCTCGATGACGGCGCGGATCCCCGGCAATCTCAGCCTGACCCTGCCATCGGTCGAGGCCGAGGCTTTCATGCTGGAGATGCCCGAGGTCGCGATCTCCGCCGGTTCAGCCTGCGCCAGCGGCTCCGACGCCCCATCGGCGGTCCTCTCGGCCATTGGCCTTGCCCCCGAAGCGGCGGCGCGTACGGTCCGGCTCTGCCTTGGCCGTTTCACGGCGGCCGAAGAGATGGAGCAGGCCGCCGCCCTGATGATCGCTGCCTGGAGGCGCCTCGCGGCAGAGCGATCCCCCTCATGATTTTCCGGGTGCGTGCCGTGTACCCCCTATGCGGCGGTGCTAGTCTTTCTCGGTCAGCAAACCGCGTATCGCCGATGCGCCAGCCCCAGGGGAGCCATTGCCGTGGAAGTCGGAATTCTCTTCACCTCGCATCCGGACCCGAAGACCGAGCCCTATCCGCATCAGGCGATCCACGAGCGGGTGACGCGTGAGATCCTGGAAGCCGAGGCGCTTGGCTTCGACAGCGTCTGGATCGCCGAACACCACTTCTCCAACACCTATGGCATCCTGCCCGACCCGTTCAGCTATCTCGCCTACCTCGCGGCCAAGACCACGCGGATCAAGCTCGGTGCGGCGGTCATGGTGGTGCCCTTGCACCATCCGATGCGGATCGTCGAGAACGCCGCCTTCATCGACATCCTGAGCAACGGCCGCTTTCAGCTCGGTCTCGGCTCCGGCTACCGGCCCTATGAATTCGAGGGGCTCGGAATCAGCTACGAGCAGCGCCGCGAGATCCAGCAGGAGGCCATCCCGCTTATCTTGAAAGGCTTTCACGACAAGCGGGTCAATTCCGACAGCAAGCATTTCAAGTTCAAGATGGACCCGCAATACGAGATCTTCCCGCAGCCGATTCAGAAGCCCCACCCGCCCTTCTTCATGGGCGCGGGCACCAACGAGTCGATGCAATTCGCGGCGGAAAACGGTTTCGGGCTCATGCAGTCGACCCTGCCGTCGCTGGAGATCATCGGCGAACATATCCGCCACTATCGCAAGCACATGCACTCGGCCCCTGCGCCGCTGAACCAGAATCCGGCCTTCGGGCGGGTCGACGTTGTCCGCATGGTCTATGTCGCGCCGACCGATGCCCAGGCTCGCGAGCAGAGCGAGGCCGGCATCACCCATCACATGAAGACCTTCATGGCCGCCGGCAGTTACCTCGGCGATGTGACCGGCAAGTCCGACGAGGATCAGTTCGCCTATGACCGGTTGGTCGAGAAGACCATCCTGCACGGCTCGCCCGACACGGTGATTCGCAAGATTGAAGCCTTCCGGGATATCGGCGCCACCTCGATCATGGTCCACTACCCGCCCTATTACGGCCAGCAGCAGACCATCGACATGCTGCGCCTGTTCTCGAAGGAGGTCCTGCCGCATGTGCGCGAGATGAAGATCGCCGCGGAATAGGGCGATGCCCGATCTTCGAGAAGTTACGAGAGGCCTACGTTTTCCCGAGGGGCCCGTCGCGATGCCGGACGGCTCGGTTCTGGTGGTCGAGATCGCGGCCGGCTGCATCACCCGGGTGACGCCGGACGGTAGCAAGAACCTGGTTGCCGAAACCGGCGGCGGGCCCAACGGCCTCGCGATCGGTCCGGACGACCGCTGCTATGTCTGCAACAACGGCGGCATGCCGTTCTTCGAGAAGGACGGCAAATACTTTCCCAGCCTCTCGACCCCGGATGTTCCGCATGGCTGGATCGAAGCGGTGGATCTCTCGACCGGGAAAAGCGAGGTGCTGTATCGGGAATGCGACGGCCACCCGCTGATCGGGCCGAACGATATCGTCTTCGACGCCGATGGCGGCTTGTGGTTCACCGACCATGGCCACACGCGGCGGCGCGATCGGGATCGGGGAGCGGTCTACTACGCGCGTGCCGACGGCTCCTTCATCACCACGGCCGTCGCGCCGATGGACGGGCCGAACGGGATCGGCCTTTCACCGGACGGACGGGAGCTTTATGTGGCGGAAACCCATTGTGGCCGGCTCTGGGCATTCGAGATCGAGGGGCCCGGCAAGATCAAACGCACGCGCGGTCCGGTGCCGTGGGAGCGCGGGCGGCTGATCGGCGCGCCGGCGGGTTATCACCTGTTCGACTCGCTCGCCGTCGATAGCGCCGGCAATGTCTGTGTCGGCTCCCTGCCGGGGGCCATCGGCGTCTACGCGGCGGATGGCAGCACCGAGGAGACGGTGGAAATGCCGGATTTGTTCCCGACCAACATCTGCTTCGGCGGACCGGACCTGACGATCGCGTTCATCACTCTTTCCAATACCGGGCGGCTTGTCGCCATGGAGTGGCCAAGGCCGGGGCTGGGGCTGCACTTCCTGAACAGGTAAGACGTGATGGCTGAGACCGGACTGTGACGCGACCTTCACCGTCCCCCAAGCGAACGGCAGGGCCCGGTCTCGAGGTTTCCTCCCGCTTCGTTCCCTATGCCGCCGGGTTTTTCACGCTGACCGGTCCGATTTTTGGCCCAGCTTTTCGCCGGGGCGACGGGAACATTGACACCAGATCCGTCAAGCACCTGGGTCAACGCGCCGCCACCGCCAAACGCAGGCCGTGGGCGATCAGTCCGGCGACCAGGCCCCAGAAGGCAGAGCCGATACCGAGGACGCTGAGGCCTGAAGCGGTGACCACGAAGGTCAAGACCGCAACGAAACGGTCATCAGGCTCTCCCATGGCGGAACTGAGCGCGCCGACCAGCGGCCCGGTCAGGGCGACGCCGGCGACAGTCACGATCAGAGCCTCCGGGAAACTCGCGAACAGGGTCACCACCGAGGCGCCGAAAAATCCCAGCGTGAGATAGCACAGCGTGTAGAAGGGTCCGCACAGCCAGCGCTTATCCTTATCCGGATGCGCGTCCGGGCCGGTACAGATGGACGCGGTGATCGCCGCGAGGTTGCTGCTATGGGCGCCGGCAAAGGCGGTGGCGAGCGAGGCAAGCCCGCTGACCGTCAAGATGGAGCGTGTCGGCACCGGGTACTCCGCCGCCCGCAGAACCGCGAAGCCCGGCAGGTTCTGCGAAGCCATGGTCACCAGATAGAGCGGAATGCCGAGCCCGACCAGCACCGCCGGATCCCAGACCGGCGTGATCAGCAACAGGCTCGAGACTCCCAAATCGCCGACCGGCGTGGTCAGGCCCAAAAAATGCGAGAGCGCCACCCCTAGCGCAAGCACCGCCAGCACGGCCCAGGACGGCGAGAACAGCCGCAGCACCACGAAAGCCACGATAAGCGGCAGCACCAGCGTCCAATCGGTTTCCAGATACCCCCAGACCGCGACCACGAAGTCGAACAGCACGCCCGCCAGCATGGCCGAGGCGATGGCCGTCGGGATCTTCTCGATCAGGGTCCCGAGCGGCCGGATCGCCGCGGTCAGCAGCAACAGAACACCGGCGAGCGCAAAGGCACCGGCGGCGGCCTCCAAGGAGATCCCGGTTGACGCCGCGATCAGCGCCGCGCCCGGCGTCGACCAGGCCGCCACGATCGGCATCCGGTGGCGCAGGCTGAGATAGCCCGTAATCGCGGCGATCGCGAAGCAGAGAGCGGAGACCCAGGACGAGGTCTCTGCCGGGCTTGCCCCCACCGCTTGCGCCGCCGCGAGCACCACGGCGACCGAGCCGCCGAATCCGACCAGTACCGCCACCACGGGCGAGATCACGACCGACGCACGCATTGCGACACTCCCAAGGCAAAGGTTCCTGCGACGAACCACCCACGCGATAGGTATCGCCGCGACACTTCATCATCCTGACGGGTGGCCGGCGCCGTGTTAGCATTTCTTCCAAGGATAAATCCACGGGCCCGACCATGGCTGGGCATTTAGGGAGGCGATGATGCGACTTGGGATGTTCATGCAACCGGTGCACGATCCGGCGCGCAACCTGACCGAGATCCTCGAGGAGGACCGCCAGGCGATCCTGCTGGCAGACAAGCTCGGCTTCGAGGAGGTCTGGGTGGGCGAGCATGCCTCGGCGACGGCGGAGCCGATCCCGGCGCCGCTGGTCTTCCTCGCAACCCTTTTGGGCGAGACCAAAAATATCAAGATGGGCACCGGCGTGTTCTGTCTGCCGCATCACCACCCGGCCCAGGTCGCCGGCCAGGCTGCCTTGTTCGACCACCTCTCCAAGGGCCGCTTCCAGATGGGCATCGGCAACGGCAGCCTCTCATCGGATGTGGAGCTGTTCGGCGTCGGCGGCACGACCGACCGCGCCGCCATGGTCCAGGAATCCATCGAGCATATCCTGGCCATCTGGGCCGGCGAGCCGCCCTATGACCGCGAGGGCAAATACTGGAACGTCAAGATCAAGGATGTGAGCCGGGCTGAATACGGCGTCGGGCATTTCCCGAAACCCTATCAGCAACCGCACCCGCCGATCGCGATCTCAATCATGTCGCCGAAATCCAGCAGCGCGAAGCTGGCCGGCGAGAACGGCTGGATTCCAATCTCCGGCGCCGCCTTCCTGAACCCGCGCTATACCGCCGGCCATTGGGAGACCTATTCCGAGGGCTGCGAGAAGGCCGGGCGGGCGCCCGACCGGGAAATCTGGCGGGTCTCGCGCAGCGTCGTCGTCGCGCCCACCGACCAGGAGGCCCGCGACTACATTATGAAAGAAGATGGCCCGATCAGCTTCTGGTTCCGCTATCTGGTCGCCTCGCTGAAGTCGCGCGGCCTCATCAAGTTCGCCGCCCCGGAAGGCTATGCCGATCCCGACTCCATCACCTGGCAGGAAGTGGCCGACTATCAGGTCGCCTGGGGCTCGCCCTCGACAGTGGTCGACAAGCTGGTCGCGCTACGTGACATCACCGGGCATTTCGGTGTGCTGACCGCGATGGCGCATGAGTGGGACGACCATGCCTTTTGCCGTCGGTCGATGACCCTGCTTGCCGAAGAGGTGATGCCGGCCTTCTCGCGCCATGCCGAAGCGACCAAGGCGGCGGCGGAATAACGCCGCCGAGCCTGCCGGACGCAAGGTGTGGGAATGACGGCCTAACCCCGGTCCAGGATCTCGACCGACAGGACCGTCGGCAGATGCCGGGCGATCTCGTTCCAGGTATCGCCCTCGTCGCGGCTGGCAAAGACCGAGCCGCTGTTGGTGCCGAAATAGATGCCGGCCGGATCGCGCCGGTCGCCGGCCATCGCCTGGCGCAGAACGGTGAAGAAGCAGTTTTGTTGCGGCAGCCCGGCGCGCAGATCCTGCCAGCTCCTGCCGCCGTCGCGGGAGCGCCAGACCGCCGCCGCCGCGTCGGGCGGAAACCGCCCAGCCATGTCGCCGTTCAGTGGCAGGGTCCAGATCGTTTCCGGATCGCGGGGGTGCACCCGGATCGGAAAACCGAAGGTCGAGGGCAGACCCGCCGTGATGTTGTCCCAGCTTCGCCCGCCATCGCTTGAACGCCAGACCCCATGATGGTTCTGCTGGTAGATCCGCCCGCCACCCGGCGCCAGCATCATGTTGTGCACGCAATGCCCGATCTCGCCGTCGCGCGGTGCCGCGGGATGGTGGTGATGCGGGCAGGCCTCGGCGTTGGAGAGTCGGTTGCGCCGCTCCCAGGTAATCCCGCCATCCTCGCTGGCGAACACCCCGGCGGCGGAAATGCCGATCCAAAGTTTCCTTGGGTCAGCGGGATCGGACAGGATGGTGTGCAGTACCAGCCCCGCCGCGCCGGGATTCCAGCTTCCCGCCGACGGGTGGTCGCTCAGACCCTGAACCCGCTGCCAGCTCACCCCGCCGTCGAGGCTTGCCAGCAGGCTGGCCGGCTTGGTTCCGGCATAGAGCGTACCGTGGGCCAGCCCCAGCGACCAGATCTGCGAAAACTCCTCCCCGAAGGGCAGGGGGACTAGCTCCCATCCGGTTAGTCTGGCGAATTCAGGATCACTCGCCGCCCAGTCGTCCATCGTCCCCTTGGTCAACCGGGCAAGCTCCCAACTCTCACCGCCGTCACCCGACCGCCAAACGCCGGCGCCTTGATCACCGCCGCCACCGGCCGCCCAGATCGCGCCGGTGTCCGGATCGCCGATCACGTGATTGATCGGCCAGCCGTCACAGAACGGTCCTCTGACCTCCCAATCGGCTCGCGCCCCATCACCCTGGATCAGGAAGGCACCCTTGGTGGTCCCAACCAGGATCTCAAGTCCGCCGGCCATTGTCGTCGCTCCTTATGGATGGGCTGGACGCTAGCACGGGCAAATGCAGAGGAATAGGGGCGGGTTGATTTGGCGCGCGGCAGGGCCCTGCTTCGGCGGTAGCACGCGAAAGTCGGCCTGCCGGTGCCTTGTGGAACCCGAGACCGTTCGGAACGGGCGGCGGTGCTTGGCCCTGCCTTACGCCAGGGCGACAGTTCGGAGTTTTTGCGCGGACGTGACAGGGTGACGGTTCGGTTCGAGCCCCCTACAACCCGCCCTCACGCTCGACGAAGCTTACGATTTCCGCCAGTCCCGTACCGTCTTTGAGGTTGGTGAAGACATAGGGCCGGTCGCCGCGCATCTTTTTCGCGTCCCGGTCCATGATCGAGAGATCGGCGCCGACCAGCGGGGCGAGGTCGATCTTGTTGATGATCAGGAGGTCCGAGCGGGTGATGCCGGGGCCGCCCTTGCGGGGGATCTTGTCGCCTGCCGAGACGTCGATGACGTAGAGCGTCAGGTCGGCGAGCTCTGGGCTGAAGGTCGCGGCGAGATTGTCACCACCGGACTCTATGAGACACAACGCCGCGAGCGGGAACTTGCCGTGCATTTCCTCGACGGCGGCGAGATTGATCGAGGCGTCCTCTCGGATCGCCGTGTGGGGACAGCCACCGGTTTCGACGCCCATGATCCGTTCCGGCGGCAGGGCGCCGGTGCGGGTCAGGATTTCCTGGTCCTCGCGTGTATAGATATCGTTGGTGATCACCACGATATCGTGCCGGTCCCGCATCGCCTTGCAGAGGCATTCCAGCAGCTTGGTCTTGCCGGAGCCGACCGGTCCCCCGACACCGACGCGCAGCGGGCCGTGGGATGAAGGAAGGGGGTGTGCCGTGCTCATGATCGAAACAGCCTCGTGGTTTGGGTTTCGTGGGACAGCGCCATCACGTCGAGCATGACGGCGGCGGAACCGACATCGTCGAGGCCCGCGTCCAGCACCTCGCGTGCGGTCTCGGCGATGGCGGTCTCCAGATCGTGCTGAACGTGCTGGCCGTTGGTCTGGCCGATCACGCCGAGCCGGATGGCCGCCGAGACGCCGTTAGCGGCGAAGGCATGCAGGAACCCGGCAGAAACGCGACGCAGCGGCAGGGCATGAACCGCCGCCGCGATCCCCAGTGCGACCGGATAGGCGATCCGGCCCTTGGGCAGGCACGTCGCCCAATGATCGAAGTCGGGATGAGGCCAGGAGGCCGTCACCGTGCGCCAGAAGGCACCCCCTTGACCAAGCGATTCAAGCTGCAATTCCGGGGCGCCGAACAACGTGGAGGCAAGGTCGGCACATTCCGTCACAAGTGCGGTATCGCCTGCCGAGACACTGCGATGAACGACCGCGAGCAAGACCGCGTCGTTGCGGGCCGACCCGAAACGAACCAGCGCCTCAAGCCACTCGGCAAGGCTCTCGCGGTTCGAGACCAGCCCCGCCTCCACCGCCGCTTCCAGGCCGTGACTATAGGCAAAGGCGCCGACGGGAAAGGCCGGCGACAGCCAACCGAGAAGACGGATATGGGCGATGTCATCCATCGGCATGAGCATGGTCATGGTTGTGTTCGCCGTGGTGGTGGTGTCCTTCGCCGTGATGGTGGCCATGCTCATGCCCGTGATCATGGCTGTGTCCGTGCCCATGATCCTCGTAGGCGCCGCCCTCGGGCTGGAACGGCTCGGTGACCGCGCGGACCGTGCCGCCGAGCTTCACCAACATCTCTTCCAGCACATGGTCCGGCCGAATGCGTATAGCGCTCGCGGTGATCTCCGCCGGGATATGCCGGTTACCCAGATGCCAGGCTAGGCGCGTGAACAGCAACGGGTCGCCTGCTGACACCTCGACCAGCGGCTCGGGCGCGGCCTTCACCAAAATCCATTCCCCCTCGGCGGTTGCGAGACCATCGCCGCCGGCCATCGCAACGGCGCGCTTCAGATCCAGCAACGCCTCTCCGCCGCCATCAAGTTCGAGTCGGATACGGCGGCGGTGGCGTGCATCGAAATCCAGCGTGACCGAGCCTTTGGCTTCGGCGTCCGGCCAATGCCCCTTCGGGCCGTGGATGACGAGCCGGCGCATCAGAACAGGAAATACCGCTGCGCCATGGCGAGCTTTTTCGCGGGCTCGCAGGTCAGCAGGCGTCCGTTCGCCCGAACCTCGTAAGTCTCGGGGTCGACCTCCATCACCGGCAGCAGGTCGTTCAGTTTCATCGAGCGCTTGGAAATGCCGCTCCGGGTATTGGCGACGGCCGCGGTACTTTTCGCGAGCCCGAGGGCACGGCCGATGCCCGCCGCCTGCGCCGCCTGGCTGACGAAAGTCAGCGCCGATGCCCCGACCGCGCCACCGAAGGCGCCGAACATCGGCCGGCTATGCACCGGCTGCGGCGTCGGGATCGAGGCGTTGGGATCGCCCATCGCGGCGCTCGCGATTGAACCGCCGACCAGCACCATGTCCGGCTTCACGCCGAAGAACGCCGGCGACCAGAGAACCAGATCCGCCCGCTTGCCGACTTCGACGGATCCGACATGCTCGGCGATGCCTGGGCGATTGCCGGATTGATGGTGTATTTCGCGACATAGCGCCGAGCGCGGAGATTGTCGTTGTCGCCGGTCTCCTCGTCGAGGGACCTGAACTGTTGTTTCATCTTGTCGGCGGTCTGCCAGGTCCGATCACCACTTCACCGACCCGGCCCATGGCCTGACTGTCCGAGGCCATGATCGAGAACGCGCCGAGATCGTGCAGGATGTCCTCGGCGGCAATGGTCTCCTTGCGGATCCGGCTCTCGGCGAAGGCCACGTCTTCGGGGATTCGCGGGTCCAGATGATGGCAGACCATGAGCATATCCAGGTGCTCATCCAGCGTGTTCACGGTGAAGGGCCGGGTCGGGTTGGTCGAGGACGGCAGGACGTTGGCCTCGCCGCAGACCTTGATGATATCCGGCGCGTGAGCGCCGCCGGCGCCCTCGGTGTGAAAGGCATGGATGGTGCGGCCCTTGAAGGCGGCGACGGAGTTCTCGACGAAACCGGACTCGTTCAGCGTGTCGGTATGGATCATCACCTGGATGTCCATCTCGTCGGCGACCCGCAGGCAGCAGTCGATGGCCGCCGGCGTGGTTCCCAATCCTCATGAAGCTTTAGGCCGCACGCTCCGGCGGCGATCTGCTCGACCAGGGCATCCGGAAGCGACGCGTTGCCTTTGCCGAAGAATCCGAGATTGATCGGAAAACCGTCGGCGGCCTGCAGCATCCGGGCGATGTGCCAGGGCCCGGGGTACAGGTCGTAGCGTTGGTCCCTGTCGCGGGCCCGGTGCCCCCGCCCATCATCGTGGTTACGCCCGACGCCAGGTTTCCTCGATCTGCTGTGGGCAGATGAAGTGGATATGCACGTCCAATCCACCGGCGGTAACGATCTTTCCCTCGCCCGCGATCGCCTCGGTGCCGGGACCGATCACGATGTCGACGCCGCTTTGAACGTCCGGGTTGCCGGTCTTGCCGATGCCGACGATGCGGCCATCCTTGAGTCCGATATCGGCCTTGATGATTCCGGTCCAATCCAGGATCACGGCATTCGTGATGACCGTATCGACGGCGCCTTCGGCCCGGCTGACCTGACTCTGGCCCATGCCGTCGCGGATCACCTTGCCGCCGCCGAATTTGACCTCCTCTCCGTAGATGGTGAAATCCTTCTCCACCTCGATGAAGAGCTGTGTATCGGCGAGCTGACCTTGTCGCCGACCGTGGGACCGAACATGCCGGCATAGGCGGATCGGGTCATTCTGGCGGCGGTATTGCCACGTCGGGCGCCCGCCCCCGCCGCCGGCTTGAGCGTCGCCGTGCCCATGGTCCTTCCATTGAAGCCGATCACGGTATTGGAGCCGCCATACGGCACCAGGGTTACCTCACGGGTCTGTCCGGGCTCGAAGCGGATCGCCGAGCCGGACGGGATATCGAGCCGCCGGCCTTGGGCGATGTCGCGGTCGAAATCCAGACCGGGATTGGTTTCCGCGAAATGGTAGTGGCTGCCGACCTGAACCGGCCGGTCACCGGTATTGGAGACGGAGATGGTGATGCGTTCGGCGCCCTCGTTCAGAACGATGTCGCCGTCTTTGGGCAGGATCTCGCCGGGTTTCATGGCCGTGCCTTTCAACGAATGGGCTCGTGGACGGTCACCAGTTTCGTGCCGTCCGGAAAGGTTGCCTCGACCTGAACGTCGTGCAGCATGTCGGCGATCCCTTCCATGACCTGATCACGCCGCAGGACTGTCGCGCCTTCGGCCATGAGGTCGGAAACGCTGCGCCCGTCACGCGCGCCCTCCACCACGAAATCGGTGATCAGCGCCACCGCCTCGGGATGGTTGAGCTTCACGCCCCGCTCCAGGCGGCGGCGCGCGACCATCGCCGCCATGGAAATCAACAATTTGTCTTTCTCTCTGGGCGTCAGATTCATCTCAAGAAGTCCTTCGGTAGCTCAAGGTGGCGCGGCTTCGGTTGCGGACATGGCCGCCCGCCGCGCAGAGTGACGCATCGCCGAAACACCGGTCAAATGCTCCAGATGCGCGGCATGCGTGCCGGCCGGTCCAGGCTCTCGGAACGCAGCCCGCGCCACGCCGCCGCGAAGGACCGCCGGAGCGCGCCGGAATCATGCGCGAGCCAGCGTGCGACCAGGGGTCCATCCGCGAAGACCGCGGCGCCGCTGCGAAGGCCCTCATGAGCATGGGCATCCAAGACGTCGCGCAGACCCGGGAGATAACGGCCGGGTTCCGGCGTCAGCAGGACCAGGACCGCGGCATGCGGCATACCCGCGAGGCCCGATACCGCCCGCATTGCCATGATATGCCCGCCGTGAAGGCGCAGCGCGTCAACCCAGACGCGCCGTTTGCCCCAGGTGACGTCTATCCGGTCATCGATGGCGCCGGTTGCGTAGGTCTCGCCCATCGCCGCCCGCCCGAAATGCAGGATCTCGCCGAAAAGCAGGGTCGCATCGGCATCGACACGAAGCGCCGTGCGCCGTCTCAACCGGGCCCCGTCAAACAGGATGGTCCCTTGCGGAAGCACCTCCAGCGCAGCGCCACGCCGGCTTTCGAACGTCATGGCAATCTCGGCCGTCGCTCCGTTCGAGCGATAGATCTTCTCCGCCGCCTGCGCGGTCATCAGCGCCTGGGCGCCGTCATGCGCGGAGATCGCGATATCCAGCCGGTCACCGCCGACGATACCGCCGGCGGTGTTCACAATGACGCCGGTCCGCGGATCGCCGACCTCCGGATAGGGTTGAAGAAACCGGATCGGGGCTTGCTGACGGAGAACCGAAAGAGCCGATCCGCCGCCGGAGAATGCCAAAGTCCCCCGCGCATCGAACCGGGCAAGTCCATCCGTGTCGAGCGCGTGCGTCAGGGAACCCCTCCAAGTCCTCGGGCCTTCGACCATGCACCTGTCCGACAAGGTGCGGCTGGGAGTCTCGACGCTCATCGCCAGAGCGCCGGCCCTGAGCGCGACCATGCCGCAAGTTCCGGATAATGACCAGACGGCGCTGGGCCATGACAGATGCGCCGGAAGGAGCTCCCCCTCCTTCCGGCGCCTCGCGAGTTGCAGGACACGGACCGCATCCCATCCCCTCTCGAACGAACAATCACCGGGGGTCATTTCACGATGCGTGCCAAAAGCCGAACCGGCGCAAACCAAGGCCCAGGGCGCGAATTGCACCTGAACCAGCGCGCCGGCTGCCTGATTTTTAAGCGTCCGAGCACAAACCTGGCGCGGATTCGGGCAGCTCCAGCGCTGGCCCGACTCTGATCGGCGCCTTGATCCACCGATCTCATGCCGTCGCCCTCGCGCATGCGGGGGCCTCCGAACGACGGAAAAGCCGGGGGACGCGTCAACCGGGTAGAGGTCCCCGCTTTCGCGAGGACGACGAGTGATGTGGGGCGGGCCGGTATTGACGAAATGGCCGAGCATTGGAGACGCCCTCATAGTCCGCCGCCCGCACCAACCCTAAGCCGTCGCCCTCGCGAATGCGGGGGCCTCGGAACGATGGAAAAGCCGAGGTCTGCGTCAACAGCGCAGAGTTCCCCGCTTTAGCGAGGACGACGAATGATTTGGGACGACGGTTACCGGTTTGTGTACCGGCCTCCGCTCGCTCCCCCATTCATCCGCCCGCTGGTCTTTTCACGAACCGGGCGGCGGTTTACCCTGGCGGCCCAGTTCACGGAGCGGAAACCGGTTATGCAAATCACTCCCATATCGGGCGCGCTGGGCGCGGAGATTGCCGGCGTCGATCTGGCGCGCGAGCTGTCGAACAGCGACGCGGCGGCGGTGCATGAGGCGTTTCTGGCCCATCGGGTACTGTTCTTTCGGGACCAGAAGCTTTCGCCGGCCGAGTTCGTGCGGTTCGCGCATCTCTTCGGGGAGCCGGACATCTATCCCTTCATCAAGGGCCTGCCCGAGGCGCCGGAAGTGATCGACATCATCAAGACCGAGACCGACACCAAGAATTTCGGCGGCTCCTGGCATTCCGACACCAGCTATATGGAGTGCCCGGCACTGGCCACCACGCTCTATGCGCTGGAGGTGCCGGAGGCGGGCGGCGATACGCTCTATGCCAATACCGCCATGGCCTATGACGCGCTGTCGAGCGGCATGAAGGAATTGCTGTTGGGGCTGGTGGGGGTGAATTCCTCGGAGAAGGGCTACCAGGGCGGGCGCGCCGCCGGGATGGCGCGGCTGGACGCGATGAAGGGCACCTTCCAGGCCGAGGCCCGGACCTATGAGAGCGAGCATCCGGTGATCCGGACCCATCCAGAAACCGGACACAAGTCCATCTATGTCAACCGCTCCCACACCGTGCGCTTCAAGGACATGACGGTCGAGGAGAGCGCGCCGCTCATCAGCTACCTCTGCGAGCATATGATCCGGCCCGAGTTCACCTGTCGGTTCCAGTGGAAGCCCGGCTCGCTTGCGGTCTGGGACAACCGGACCACCCTGCATCACGCGGTCAACGACTATGCCGGCAAGCGCCGGCACATGCGCCGAATCACCATCAAGGGCGACCGGCCGTGCTGACAGGCCAGCCGGCCCGCGCTGCATCCGCCGATCTGCCCGATTCCCGCCTCGCCGCCATTACCGTCGCGGCTGTCGGGCTAGCCTTACTCGGGCTCGTCGTCCTGCCGTCCTTGCCGGGGGGTCTGGGGCGCCCCGGCGGCCCAGTGCTGCAAACCGCCGCGATCCTGGGCTCCGCGCTTCTGCTCGCGTCCTTCGTGGCGGTCTTGCGCAAGAAGGCCGGCCATCCGGGCAAAGCGGGTTTCCGTGCCCATGTCTGGCTGGCGAGCGCCGGGGCGGTATTGGTGGCGGTGCATTCCACCGGTTCGCTGTTCAAGATCCCAAGCCTGCTGCTGCTGGCACTTGCCGGGCTGATCGCGCTCGGGGTTTGGTCACGGGTTCTCGGATCGCGGCAGATGGCCCGGATTTTCGGAACCAAGATGGCCGGGTTCTCAAAACCCGATGAGGTAACGCGAACCCGACTCAAGGCCCTGATCGGCGAGAAGCAGGCCTTGCTGAGGGAGATTGAAACGGGCGCATCCGAAGCGACCTTCTCCCTCCAGCCGCGCCACTGGCTGGCATCGCCGGCCCGCGCCTGGACCTATCACCAGGCGGTGCTGGAGGAGCATCGGCTGATTGGCACAAGGGCCACGGTTTCGCCGGTGCTGGCCTATTGGCGGATCTTCCACCGCCTGATCGCCTGGGGATTTCTCATCGGGCTCGCGGTCCACATCCTGACCGTCACATTCTTCGCCGGCTATGTCGCCGAGGGGCGTGAGATTTACTGGTGGCATCTGGCGGAGTGGGGCGGATGAGCCGTCTTGCCCTGATGATCGATCTGGAGCGCTGCACGGGGTGCAAAAGCTGCGAGGCCGCCTGCAAGACCGAGCACGCGTTGGGGCCGGGGGAACGACGCAACCGGGTGGTCTGGCTCGACGGCGAGGCGGGCGAAGCCGAAGGGGACCGTCCGCCGCTCGATTTCCTGGCACTTGCCTGCCAGCATTGCGAGCGCCCGGCCTGTCTACGCGCCTGCCCCGTCGAGCCCAAGGCCATCACCAAGGACCCCGCGACCGGCATCGTGCGGGTGGACGAGGACCGCTGCGTCGGCTGCGGGGAATGCGTGACCGCCTGCCCCTACGGCGCCATGGGCTATCACGCGGGCGGCCATCACGCCGTCAAATGCGATCTCTGCGTCGACCGCCGCGCCGAGGGCGAGCCGACCACCGCCTGCGCCGCTGTCTGCCCGACCCGGGCGATCAGCTTCGGAGAGCGCGACGAGTTGGACGCGCGGGCGACGGCGGCGGGGCGGCGGCGCATCGATAACGACCCATTCCTGCTCGGTCCCGCGACCATCTATCTCGACCGGGAAAGCCCAGCCGTGCCTGGCCTCGACGCCAGACAGCGCCGCATTCCATCGGTCATCGATACAGGCCATGCGATGCCCGCCGATGCCGCCGCCTATCCCTACGGCGCAGCGCGGGAAGAGCGGACCGCCGACCGGGTGGAGCCCGGCGGCTGCAACCTCTGTTTCAACAGTTGCACGGCGAAGTTCCATTTCAACGGCGGCCGGCTGGTCAAGATCACCGGCAATGACGAGGACCCGGCTCTGGAAGGCCGGGTGTGCCCGAAATCACAGCTATCCCTGCAGCTCTATTCCAGCAAGGAACGGCTGACCCAGCCCTTGAAGCGGGTCGGCGCGCGGGGCGAGAACGCGTTCGAGCCCATCTCCTGGGACCAGGCGCTGGACGAGATCGCGGCGAAGCTCACCGCCATTCGGGCGGAGCATGGCCCCGAGGCTTTGGGGCTGTTCTCCGGCACCCGGACCGGCACCCTCACCAACCGGGGCTATATCCGGATGTTCGCCAAGCTCTGGGGAACGCCGAATTTCGTGACGACGGAACCCTATTGCTCGTCCGGCAAGAACCTCGCCTACTCCATGACCCAGGGCTACAGCGGACCGGGCAACACCTATACCGAGGGCGACATGGGGTCCGCCGCCCTGCATGTCTATTGGGGCGACAATCAGGCCGAGACCCGGCCGGTCCATTTCGGCATGATCAATGACTGGCGTCTGAGGAAGGGCGCCCGGATGATCGCCATCGATCCGCGCCAGACGGTGACCGCGTCTAAGGCCGACTGGCATCTGGCAATCCGCCCCGGCGGCGATCTGGCGCTTGCTCTCGCCGTCGCGCACCACATTTTCGCGAACGATCTGCATGACCGGGGGTTCTGCGAGAATTGGGTGCTGGGCTGGGAGGCCTGGCGCGATTTCATCGCCGAGAAAGGGTACACGCCCGACTGGGCAGCCCCGATCGCCGATATCGCGGCGGACGACATTCGCCGTCTCGCCGAGGAGATCGCGGGCGCCGACGGCTGCATCATCTATGGCAGCCGGGGGATCAACCAGCATACCAATTCGACCCAGGCCAACCGGGCGCTGATGTTCCTGGCGGCGATCACCGGCAATTGGGGCCGGCCAGGCGGTGCCTATTTCAACATGTCCGCATCGCTGCCGATCGATCTGGATATTCCCGCCGACCGGGTGGCCAAGGTCAACCGTCCGAAGCTGCGCACAAGCCCGGTCGGCTGGACCGAGGCGATGCTCCAGGACAAGCCTTATCCGTTGCGCGCGATGATCGTAAACAACAATCCCATGGCCCTTTGGCCGGACCAGAGCCGGACCCGCGAGGCCCTGGCGGCGCTTGACCTGCTGGTGCATGTGGATCTCTTTCCGAACGAGACCAGCGTCTGGGCCGACTATATCCTGCCGGCCGCCACCGGTATCGAAAAGGGCGAGGTCGGCCGCGCTTGCGAGGACCGGCGCATCGTCTGGATCGACCGGATGATCGATCCGCCCGGCGAGGCCAAGCCCGACGGTTGGATCTGGATCGAGCTCGGCAAGCGCTTCGGTTTTGAAGACGTGCTGAAAGAGGAATGGAAGGACAGTGCCAAATTCTGGGATGAGGCGTTGATCGGCAATATCCAGCTTCGTGGGGTGACGCAGAAGCGATTGCACTCCAACCCGTACCGCTGGGTGCGGTTCCCGGTTGAAACCGAGGACGCGCCGGAAATCCAGACGCTATACCTTGAGGGCACCACGGCGCATGGGGCGCCGGAAGGCCATCGCTTTCCCACCGCCAGCGGCAAGCTGGAATTCTGGACCGAGGCGCTGGAAGCCAAGTTCAATCCTTACGGGCTCTCCGCGCTGCCGGAATTCTATGGCGAGGCGGAGGGCCTGATCGACGTGCCGCATATCGAACTGTTGGACGGAGATGACGAGGACGGCATCACCGGCGCCTTCGCCTCGGGCGGCCTGGCGCCGCGGGGCCGGATCGTCCAGCCGGACGAGTCCTCGCCCGCCGCCGCCCTGCGGGCCCAGGGCTACACGCTCGAATTGCTGACCGGCCGGCCCGCCGCGCCGCATTTCCACAGTTGGACCCACTACTCCTGGCAGGCTCAGGAGATGTGGCCGGACCTCTATGTCCAGATCCATCCCGACACAGCCGGCGAGCTCGGAATTTCGGACGGCGACCGGGCGCGGGTGGAGACCAGCCATGGCGCGGTCGAGGCTATCGCCTGGGTCTATGCGGGCATCCGGCGCCGGGCGGTATTTCTGCCCATCGGCTGGGGCGAGCGCCAGCCTTTCAACCCCTGGCGCCCTGTGAACTTCCTCACCGACAAGAGCCAGCGCGACCCGATCTCGGAGCAGACCAATCTGAAGGCTCTGCTCTGCCGGGTCGCCAAGGTCTGAAGCCACGGATCAGGTCGTCCATTTCTGAAATTTCCTTTTTGCCGACCTAATACGCGGTCTACAAGAGACGGAATTTCTCATAGATTTTTTATTCACGACTGAGCTACCTCGTAACACGAAAATCCCTTATCTTATTAATATAAAAAATATTTATGGCCAGAAAGAAACCTTCTAGCGATTTTCCGTCCTCCATAGTGATTAAAAAAATTAATGATAGAATGAAAACTCCTCGTTTGACGGCAATCATGCCTAGGTCGACAGTCCGGCCAGACAGTTGCAAACGAAAGGAGCCGATCATGCCCATCGCGGCCGCCCCGCTGACCATGAAACCACCGCGTCTCGACGGGCTGAGCGTCGCCCTGATGGAGAGCCATTACGAGAACAATTACGGCGGCGCCGTGCGCCGGCTGAATACGATCGATGCCCGTCTGAAAGATCTCGATTTCACGGCAACTCCCGGTTTCGAGATCAATGGTCTGAAACGCGAGCAACTCATCGCGGCGGGGTCGGTGGTCCTGCACGAGACCTATTTCGATAGCCTCGGCGGCACGGGTGGCGATCCCGAGGACAAATCGCTCGTCTCGGCACTGGAACGGGATTTCGGGTCGATCGGAAGATGGCGCACCGAGTTCATCGCTATGGGCAAGGCGCTTGGTGGCGGGTCGGGCTGGGTTCTGTTGTGCTGGTCGGACCGGCTGGGACGCCTGGTGAACCAGTGGGCCGCCGACCATGCCCATGGCCTTGCCGGAGGCGTGCCGATCCTGGCGTTGGACATGTACGAACACGCCTATCACATGGATTTCGGCGCCAATGCCGGAGCCTATGTCGACACTTTCATGAAAAATATCGACTGGAGCCACGTGGCCGCGCGGTTCGCCTCCGCGACCGCCGCCGACATCGGCGCTCCCCGTACGCCGGCCCGGCCCGGCGTTACCGTCGCCGACCTTCAAGCGTCCCTCGCCGACCCGAAAAGGGCGCCGCTTGTGCTTGATGTCCGGCTTGCCGAGGACCGGCAACGCGATGCGCTACCCGGCGCACCCTGGCGCGACATGAAACAGGTCGACATCTGGGCCGAAGACCTGCCCAGGGACCGGGATGTCGTGGTCTACTGCCTGTACGGGTTCTGGGTCAGCGAGGATACCGCCGCCGCGCTGCGCGCCAAGGGGATCAAGGCGAGCGTGCTGGACGGCGGCATCTCCGCCTGGCGGGCGATGGGCCTGCCGACGGAGCCGCTTTGACCAACCCGACCGTTACGCCCTAGCGCCGGTGATGATCTGGGTCTGATCTTCCGGTACGTAGAAGTAGGACCCGGGCCGGAAGTCATAACCGAGATCGCCGAGAAGCCGGCGCTGGCGCGGTGTGGCGCGCTGGGCGATATCCGGAGTGGCGCCGAAATCATAGCAGCGCATGAACATCTGGCAGTAGTTGTACAGCAGTGTCTTGCGGCCCTTGCCGGAATTGTTCGGTGACGGCCCATGCCACAGCGCATGCGGGAAGATATAGCAGTCACCGGCCTTGCCGTTGAGCGGCACCGCGCCCGGCGTATGCGGATCCACAGGCGGGTCCCGGTCAAACTGGATCGGCCGCATGTGGCTGCCGGGGAAGACGGTGAAGTTGCCGGAATCCGGCCCCTCTACATCCGAGAGCAGATACATCGCCTTCACCGCCAGCGGCCGGCTGGTCTCGGTCACCCGGACCTCGCGCTGGCCTTCGCCGCCGTCCGTATGGATATACCCGGGGAACCCGTCGCCGGAGCCGCGGACGATCGCCTGGGACATGCTGAACAGGATGTTCGGGCCCATGATGTCGACGATCAGGTCGAACACGTTGGGCCGGTCGATCAGGTCCATGAAGGCCTGATGGTAGGAGAGGATGTCGCGCCGATCCATGAAGGCGTCCGGGCTCTGGTCCGGGCATTTGTCGACCCAGCCGTAATGGCCGCGCGGCAGCATGCCAGACACGGGCTCCCAGCCCGGGCGCGCCCGCATCCTGTCTATCTGCTCGGAAAGCAGAGCCACCTCATCGGGTGAAAGCGCGTTTTCGATCACGATATAGCCGTCAACGGCCCAATCAGTGCGTTGCCGTTCCGTCAGTTTCTGCATCGGCTTGTCTCCCAGTCACGCGACCCCGCCGCCACCGGCGCGGGACGCGATACCTACCACGCCAATGGTGTGCCAATCCGCCGCCGGGTGCAATCAGCGGGCTGATAAGGCACGCGAATGCGCCCTCCGGTTTGCACTACCGCAACCGAATTTGCGATGCTGGATTCCCGCTTCCACGTGGACCGGCATCGAGACCGGGCTAGGCAGGCCGTCATGACCCCTGAAGACATTCTCTCGCACCCGTCACGCGTCCTCTCAACGGCCCAGCGCGAGGCGTATTTTGAGAGCGGGTTCCTCGCCACGGGGCCGGTGATCCCGCAAGGCTGGATGGACCGGCTGCGTGAGACCTCGGAGCGCCTGCTGGAGGAAAGCCGCCGGGTCACCGCTTCGAACGAAGCCTATGACATCGGCCCGGAGCATTCCTCCGACAAGCCGCATGTCCGGCGCCTGCGTAAGCTGGTTGATCGCGACCCGGTGTTCTGGGAGTTCGCCTCGTCCGAGGACTCGCCGCTGCCCGACATCGCCGCCGACCTCGTCGGCCCCAACGTCATGTTTCACAGCTCGAAGCTGAACTACAAGTGGCCCGGCGGCGGCGAGGTGGTGAAATGGCACCAGGATATCACCGCCTGGCCTCACACCAATTACAGCCTGGTCACCCTCGGCATCAATCTCGGCGAGGTGACACCGGCGCACGGGCCGCTGATCTGCATCCCGGGCAGCCATGACGGCCCGCTCTATTTCCATACCGATGCCGCCGGCACGTGGACCGGGGCGGTCGCGGACGATGACTTGACCGATGTCGATCTTTCCACCGGTGTGGAGGCGCTGGGTGCGCCGGGCAGTCTGGTGGCGATCAACTGCCGGACCCTGCACGGCTCGCGCGCCAACAGCTCCGCGGAAGTGCGGCCGCTCGCGCTCTATGTCTATGGTTCCGCCGATGCCTTCGCCTGGATGCCGGCGCCGTCACCGACCAGCAGGACCGGCGACCTGGTGCGCGGCACCCCGCCCCGCTTCGCCCATGTCGACCCCCGCCCCTGCCCGGTTCCGCCGAACTGGGAGGAAGTCGGCTATGGCTCGATCTACACCGCCCAGGCGGAGAAGATGTAGGGGGAAGGGAACCAGACAAGACAAGACCCTTCGAGACGCGCGCCGCAGCGCGCTCCTCAGGGTGAGACTCATCGGCGCAAAATCTGACTCACCCTGAGGAGATGCGAAGCATCGTCTCGAAGGGGCTTGTTGGATCTCAACAACGCGCCTGCGTTCACCCGATCCGCGCCGTCATGCCGCCGTCCACCGGCAGGTTCACGCCGGTGATGAAGCGTGCCTCGTCGGAGGCGAGGAACAGGGCCGCGTGGGCGGTGTCCCAGCCGGTGCCCATCTTCTTGTTCAGTGGTACCTTGGCGTCGCGGACCGCGCGGACCTCGTCGGGCGAGACACCATCCTTGATCGCCCGGTAGCCGATGGCGATGGGCGTGTCCATCAGACCCGGCATGATGACGTTGCAGCGGATGCCGTAATCCCAGTTGGTGCTGGCCAGCATGTGGCAGAAGGCATTCATGCCGGCCTTCGAGGCCTTGTAGATCACCCGGTCGACGCTGCAGATCGAGAAGATCGAGGAAATTCCGATGATCACGCCGGAACGCTGTCCCCGCATGATCGGCACGACAAGGCGCGCGGTGCGGTAGAGGCCTTTCAGGTTCACGTCCATCACCCGGTCCCAGACCTCCTCGGGGAGCTGCATCGGGCTCTCGTCCTTGCCCTCGCCGGTGATGCCGACATTGTATTGCAGGATGTCGATGCGCCCGTGCCGGTCGACGCAGCCTTCAACGAAAGCCGCGCAATCCTCGTTGCTGGTCACATCACCGCGCACCGCCACACAGTCGCCGCCCTCGGCATGGATCATCCGGGCGGTCTCCTCGGCGCTGGCGAGATCCCGGTCGACGGCGACCACCTTGGCGCCCTCGCGCGCGAACAGGATCGAGGTCGCGCGCCCGTTGCCGATCGTATCGCCTGGCGCCTGGCCAGCGCCCACCACCAGTGTCACCTTGTCCTTCAGTCTCATGATCCTTGCCTCCAACCGGTTAAGAAAACCGCGCTTGCATCTTGCCGAGTGGGCCGAACCGCCTCAACCTCGCCCACGAAACACTGGAAGTGATCCCAACCGTGCTTGGCACGGTGGGATCGACGCGGGAGAAGGACATGCAGCTTACCGTCGCCGAGGCCCGGAGCCTGGTCGAGAGCGTCATGAAGGCGCTGGGGCACGATGCGGAAGATTCCCGGATCATTACCGACCACATCATCGACTGCGAATTGCGCGGCCTCTCTTATGGCGGGCTGCCCCGGGTGGTCAGCATCATCGAGCGGATCGGGCGCACCGGCAAGGCGGCAAAGCCGGTCGAGACCCTGCACGAGACGCCGGTCTCGGCCCGCCTCGCGGGCAACGACAATCTCGGCTATGTGGTCGCCTATCGGGCGACCGAGATCGCCGTCGCCAAGGCCAAGGCCAGCGGGATCTCGATGGTGGGGGCCGATGGGACCTGGTACACGGGCATGCTCTCCTATTTCGCCGAAATGGCGGCGGCCGAGGGATTGCTGACCATGATCGCCTCCAACGCCTCGCCCTGGGTGGCGCCGCACGGTTCGGTCGACGGGCGGTTCGGCACCAACCCGATCTGCTTCGGCTTTCCCAGCACCGGCGACCCGGTGATCTGGGACATCGGCACCTCCTCGATCATGCATGCCGAGGTGATGCTGGCCCGGCGTCTTGGGGAACAGATTCCGGAGGGCCGCGCCTTCAACGCGGCCGGCGAGCCGACCACCGACCCCGACGCCGCGCTCTCCGGCGCCTTCACCCCCTGGGGCGGGCATAAGGGCGCCGGACTCGGCATGGTGGTGCAGATGCTCGGCATTCTCGCCGGCTCCCCGGTCAACGTGCCGGAGATGGCGGATTTTGGCTATCTGATGATCGCGATGAAGCCGGATCTGATGATGCCCGAGGCAGAGTACCGACAAAAGGTCACGGACTATGCGGAGTCGGTCCGCGCCGCCCGCCCGGTCGCCGGCGGCGGTCCCGTCCGCATGCCCTTCGACCGCTCCGCCGCCGACCGCCGCGCGGCGCTGAAACGGGACCGGATCGAGGTCTCGGAGATGGTGCTCAACCGGCTGCGCGAGGTTGCGAGGTAGTGGCGTGACAGTACGGCTAACAAGACCCTTCGAGATCCCGGATCTAGTCCGGGACAGGCGCCACATCGCGGCTCCTCAGGGTGAGTCGTTGCATTTTAGGTACTCACCCTGAGGAGCGGTGAAACCGCGTCTCGAAGGGTCTTGTCTAGGTCACGCCCGGCCCACCTGCCGCATCAGTTCCTCCTCCACCTCCACCAAGCGGTCCTTGCCGAAGAACATCTCGTCGCCGACGAAGAAGGTGGGGCTCCCGAAGGCGCCTCGGTCGACGCTGGCCTGGGTGTTGGCGATCAGCTTGTCCTTGATCGGCTGCTCGCCAATCCGGGAAAGGATATGCGCGCCGTCCAGCCCCGCCGCGTCCAGGTTGGTGCGGATCACCTCGGGGTCGTCCATCTTCTGCTGGTTCTCCCACATCGCGACATAGACCGCTTCGACATAGTCCTTGAAGTAGCCCTCTTCCTCGGCGACCAGCGCGCCCCGGATGACTTGCACCGTGATCACCGGAAAGTGCGGGTTGCGCTTGTACTTGTCAAAACCGTGCCTGGCTATGAAGCGCTGCATCTCAAGCTGGAGATACTCCGGCTTGTTCTTGATGTCGCCGAATTGCTCCATCGGCGAGCGGTTGTTGGTGAGCTTGAAGATCCCGCCCAGCAGCACCGGCACATAGGTGCAGGCAACGCCGGTGCGCGCCTCGATCCCGGGGATGAGCCGGTGGCTCATATAGGTGTTCGGGCTGCCGAAATCGAAATGGAACTCGAAGGACACCATGCCCATATTCCCCTCTTGCGATGGCCGGCTCGACTTTAATCGGGAAATCCGAGGCGAGTCACGGTACAACTGCCTGCAAGGCGGGCGTCGCCAGGGCACTGGCCGCAACAACCGGGAGATCGGATCGTGGATGCCATCACCCAAGAGAGCGTGAGCGAGACCGGTTGGGACGCCGTTCCCTTCGACAACAGCTACGCCCGGCTTCCCGGGGTCTTCTACACCCGCCTCAACCCGACACCGGTGGCGGCGCCCCGGCTGCTTCGCGCCAATGCGGCACTGGCGGAAAAGATCGGCATCGACCCCGCGCTCCTGTCCGACCCGCAAACCGCCCAGGTTCTGGCCGGCAACCTGATCCCGGCCGGCGCCCAGCCGCTGACCCAGGTCTATGCCGGTCACCAGTTCGGGAACTGGGTGCCGAGACTCGGCGACGGGCGGGCTATCTTGATGGGCGAGATCGTCGGGCCCGACGGCATCCGGCGCGATCTTCAGCTCAAGGGCTCCGGCCCGACGCCTTATTCTAGGATGGGGGACGGCCGTGCGGTGCTTGGCCCGGTCTTACGGGAATATGTGGTCAGCGAGGCGATGGCCGGCCTCGGCATCCGCACGTCGCGCGCGTTGGCGATGGTGAGTACCGGCGAGATCGTCCGCCGCGAGGGACCGGAGCCCGGCGCCATCCTGACGCGGATCGCCGCCAGCCATGTCCGGGTCGGCACCTTCCAGTATTTTCATGGCCAGCGCGACGATGCCTCGATCAAGCTGCTCGCGGATTACGTCATCGACAGGCATTACCCCGATCTGAAGGAGACGGAGAATCCGTATCTCGCGTTGCTGGAAGCGGTGGCTCTCAATACCGCCGATCTCATCGCCTCCTGGATGCTGGTGGGCTTCATTCACGGGGTCATGAACACCGACAATTGCACGATCTCGGGCGAGACCATCGATTATGGCCCCTGCGCCTTCATCGACACTTTTCATCCTGAGACGGTCTACAGTTCCATCGATACCGGCGGGCGCTACGCCTATGACCAGCAGCCCGCGATCGGCCTGTGGAACATGACCCGGCTGGCCGAAACCCTGCTGCCTCTGTTCGATGCGAACCAGGAGGCGGCGATCGAAAAGGCGAAACAGGTTCTTGCGGGCTACTGGCCGCGTTTCGAGAAAGCCTTCCACGGCGGCCTCTGCGCCAAGATCGGCCTTCCGGCGGCCATATGCCGGATATCGCGCTTGGCAACGATCTGCTCGGCGCATGGCGGCCCAGCAGGGCCGACTTCACCTCACTGCCGCTTCGGATGCGCCTGCCGGCGATCTGGCGCGACCGCCAGGTCTCGGCGCAGCAGCCCGACGACCCGGCGGCCTATGACGCCTGGGGATACCGGCGGCGGTTTGTCTGAGTCCGACGGCCGGGGAGACATTGAGCGCCGCCGGGCTATGTGGCGGTGAACCCCGCCTTCATTCCGCAAAATCACTGTATCCAGAAAGCCATCGACCGCCAAATGGTGGCGGAGGTGATCTCGGGGCCCGCTGGACGACCGCCGAGCGTCGTGACCTCGCCCTATGAGGATCATCCGGGGATGAGATCCTGTGACCCGGCCGCCGACCACCACGGATCAGCCGTCAGCAGACCTCTGCGAAACCTGAGCTGCCGGCGGTCCTGTACCACAGGCGTCGGCATCAACACGGCGCTAATATTCTCACGGCTGGATATTTAGGCACTCAAGAGTTCAGGCGGAGGCGAACACAAGGCATTTATTTAATTAACAATAAAATTAAAATCAATTTTCTATTCTTACCGTTTCATTTTTTGGGAAAGGCCGTGACATGACCGGCGATCGGGAAGAAAGAAGTAGCCGCGCCAACGCGTTCGGGCATCGCGCAAATAACCCTGGCTGGCCACCATCGGTTTCTTCGTCGCTTGCCGGTCTCGCCATCATCGTGAATATCGACGCGCTTCATCGCGGCGGTGGTGATAAGATCGGATGGCACGCCGCGTTTTTCAGTGGTTTCGAATCATTCAGCTGGCTGCTGATCAGGATCTCTGCGCGCCGCCACGCCGTCGTGGCGCATCTGATCAAGCTGCGCGCCGGTCACCTTTCCAACTTGTCTATCGGCGAGCCATCGACCGGTTGTCGCCGAAACACGTAAGGGCAACTGGTGAGCTGGCGTTTTCCGGTCCAGGGCCGACATCATGATCGAGCTGACAACGCCTGACCTTGTCGACGCTAACCTGGAAATGATATGGCGATAGTGGTGGTTTTGAACATGGCCTGTTTGATCGCGACCTCGATCCATCAACTGGCTTTTCCAAAAGCCGGATCGAGGACGTCCTGAAACCGTACCGCCGAACGCCAGCCAGTCGATTCACTATCGCTCACATCAATGCGCCAGGAACAGCTGGTGCCGAATTTTCGAGTCCGTGAAAGCAGCGTTCTGAACGCGTCCGGGCGCCATCCGAGAACGCGACGCCAGCACGGCGCTGAGACCGCGGAAGCCGGGACGGTCGAAGTAAACGCTGGCGGATCGAGACCAGCCGGCACCTTCCCCGATCATGACCCCGCCAGCCGGCACCCGCAGATCGCGACCACGGCCTAGCTAGAAGGTTAGGAACCGAACTCGAGGCCGTCGTCCGGGCGCTCGAGCGTATCCGGATCCGCCATCAAAAGCGGTATTGTCGCCTTCTGGCGCCGGGCGACGCCGAATCGACGCTGCCAAGTTGCGTACGCTCCGTTTTTCTGGAAAGGAGTTCACGATGGGCAACCGCACCGTTCCTGCAATCCGCGTTCTGGTACTCGCGGCGCTGGTCGGCGCTGGTGCTTCCATCGAGCCTCTCGGCCAATGATTTTTACGCCCGCGTCACTAAGCCTGTCGCCCCTTAATCTTCTTGTTGGTGTCATTAGACCTGTATCCTTCGTCACGATGACGGCGTAGCGTCCCGGGCCTGCTTGAAAAACCTTTTCCGCCGTGTCCGTGGTCACGGCCATCCCTGAAGACGGCATCGAGACTGAAACGGCAAGGTGTACCAGGAACGTAAATGGTAATAGGTAGTGATGAGCGGTGCCACCGACGTGGTACGGAGATCGGGTACCGTGTTTTCTTCACCGATGTCGGTGACGGCGGCGCCTATTTCGCGTTCACCTAACTCGACTAGCCGCCGAAATTACCAGCACCGCCTCTGTATTGTCTGAAATCGTTCCGGCCTGATTTCATCCCCTTGTGGCGCCATTGGTGGATCACCATATCCCGTCCGCCCGGCAGCCCTGCTGGTCACCAGCGCCGGCTTCCGTGCTGGCGGAGGTTCGATACGTAATCGCACACTGCAGACCGGCTGGAAAATCATCAACGGGCTACGGCATCGACCGTATGATCTCGCCATCACCGAGGTGTCGTTGAGGCGATCACCCGGGGCGCTCCTCGGCGTTTTCCATGTGCCCGATACGATACCCATTCAATCTTGAAGCATCGCCTTCTTTGCTGGCATCTCAGCCGAGCCGCTGTTCTTTTGGGAAGATGACGAAAGTGGATAGGTATTTTCACAGGCAGGTAGCGCGACTTGGCGCTGCATCGGACGCCGATGGATGAATTTCGCTATGACCGCCGGTCTGGGCTTGCCGATCATGGCAGAACTGGTCCGAGGGTCCCGTCACACACGCGCCTGCGGGTTTCTCCTATGGTGATCATTTTGGATGGTCGTCTCGGCACTGGTCCGGAACTTGATACGGTGATGCGGTACTCGCCGGATCTGGGAATTGCCGACGGCAACGCGATTGGCAGCAACACCGCAGAACATCTCTCATCAAAAGCCGCGGCAACTTTTTATCTGCCGGCGCTGTCGCTGATACGATCCGATGTGATTGCGCGATGCTGGCCGGGGCGACGGCATCGGCGCTCGCTGATCGATGTTCGATCGCTCACCTGGGCAACCGCCGCCTTCCTGCTGGCTGGACTTTGCGGATCTATGTCTATTGAGCTTGAACCTCCGCGAAAAGCGCTGATACGTCGTCCGGAAGCGTCAAGAAACAAGCACCCTTCCGAACGCACATATCTTTTTCCCCTCGCCCTTGTCGCCGCTCTGACGCGTTTCATTGATCTTTGGCGCGCAGTGGCTGGTCGACGGTGCCGATCGCCACGGCTCGCGGATCAGGAATATCCGAAACCCTTCGATCGACCATTATCGTGGTCGTAACATCGCCGCCCAAAACCTGCCGCCTCCACCGAAGCCGCGCTGCGCCGTCAATCCGACATCGCCTTCGGGAACATTGTCGGCAGCAATGATCTTCAATATTTCCGGTATCCTGCTGCCGCTGGCGGTCTGACGCGGGAAGTTTTGCTATATCGCGTCAATGGATATCCTGGTCTGCGCCGGTGCCACTCGCCCTGTTGATCGGCATCGCCTTTGGTTGCGCCGCTACCGGGCTTCAATGATTTTGGTCTGGTTTTCCTTGTTGGATATGTCGGGCATTCTGCTCCTGGGAAGCGGAAGAGATGGCTTAGCGGAGCTGCCACGCCCCATCTGTCGTCATCACCGGAGACGACGCCTTCCGCGCCGACCCCACCAAGCACGGCGCGGCTTATGGTCCGAGGATTTGAAAACTGGCGTAATGGCAATGGTCGAGGCGTCAGAAAGCCTGGCCGCTTTCAGCTCACGCGGCCTGGTAACGATCACAGCGAGCTTTTCGAACGGCTGAACAGGAGCCCTGTCCGGATCTGGTCACCGTGAACTTCTGGTGATTACTTATGTTCGCGCTGGAACTGCGTGCCCAGCCATGAACTGCACCTCCCGGCCTGGCTGGAGCTTCAGGTAGAACATTCCCGGCGCCGGCGCGATTACCGCCAGGCGATGGCGATCTCGCTACGACAAGCAGATCGTGCGCCCTTGTCGCGGAAATTCGGCATCGAGGTCCCACGAACGCTACCTGCCATGGAGCGAAGAATCATGATACGCCGCCGCACATTCATCCAGCGCTTCCTGAAGCCGAACACCGCCGACGGCAGCGTGGGCATCACTTCAAGGATGCGGTCGTCACCGACGTCAGGCTGAGGCGCGCCTATTCAAGTGTTCTGCCGAGAACTGCTGGCCGGACGTGCCAGGCAAGAGGTATCTCCCGTCCGGAATTCGGTCTTGGATTGATCGGCAACCCGGATGCGTCGGTTTGCGGGCACTTCCTCCCCCTTCGGGGCCTGACGTCACTGCCGGCGGGTCTGACGCCGATCTCTTCTCCGAACCAGACTGATCCCAGAGGTCGCCCACTGACCGACATCTGCCCGGAGGCGGCCGGTCTCAACGACGCCAATTGTCCCGGCCTCGACGCGACTGGCCGGCTCGCTTGTCTGTCGGCTTTCGGCCGGAGACTATGGCCGGTTCGATAGCTGGCGCGGCCGACGGGCCGTCCGAAACTGCTGAGGTCAATCCCATTCCGGTCAAATAACGACGGCAAGTCGCCTTCATGGCTGGTTCTCGACGGAATCACGATATCCAGCGATGCCGAGCATCATCGACGCCGCGCTCGAAAGAACTGACGCTCAGGTGGTTCCGAGGGATGGCGATCACCCGTTCCGGACGCGAAGGGGATGATCGTTCGGCTCGTGTCGAGATCGGCGCTGAACTGGAATGCCGCCGCCGTACAGGATTAAATGTTCTGGCGGAAGCCGATACGATCGCCCAGTCCTCGCGGCGCAGCATCGTCGAGAGGGGCCGGTTCGTCTCAGCCGAAAGTGGTCGCCCTCCGTGGATCCTGTAGCGTTTCATCAAAGCGCGGTTGGCGAGGTCGAGGCCAGGATATCCTCCAGCCTGGCAAGCGATGCGCCACCGTTCGCCGCCGTCGCCTTCAGCGTATGGTCACCGTTGGGTTCGTTGTAAGGTCGATCTCGATCCGCCGCAAAGATTTGAGATGCGGAGTTTTGCGGACGCCTGCCTGGAAACAAGGTCGGTAACGGCAATGCGGTTGCTGTCGGTGCTGCGGGCTGAACCGGCAGGATCGTTCCCGTTCCAATCCGCGTCGTCGTGGAGTTGCTGTATTATGTCAGCCAGATCACCGGCCAGTAGCTGGCCGACGCCAACCGCGCAGCGAATGGCCGGCGTGAACCCGGTTGCGCCAACTCATCGGCGTGGTCAGTTCGATCCGATACCATTGACTGGCACCAACGACGGCGGCGGCTGGTCGTGCCCGTCACGATGGCAAGACGGATACGCTGTGGCGATCCGTGCCGATGGTGCCATCACCGGATAATGATCGCGGTGCCGGAGCCACCAGAGCGCGGCGACGGGCTCATCTGACTTGGATGTCGAGGCTGAGCCGAGGGGCGCCGAGAAGATCCTGACTGCCTCTTCCAGCCCGTCACTGGTGAAACCAGTGAACCACCAAGTCATCCTGAGCGCCGATCGGCGTGGGCCCTGCACTGTCCGAGCCTGAACTCCGCACCACTCCTCCCGGCCCGAACCCCGAGCGGCTCAGGCGAATCAAAACCAGGCCGCCTCGATCGCCCGGCAGGTCGGCGCAGATGTCCCCACCGATGCAGCACGCGGATCGAATGGCGGCTCGGCCGTGACGTCCTCCGCTGACCAGCGTCCAGGCGGTTTCTTGCATTGCGGCATCGGTGGTGCGGACCTGCATCCAGACCCGCATCGCTTAGTTCGTCCGAAGACCGATATCGATCTCTTCAGCCGTATCGGTCCACCACCGACCGCCGGCAGATAGTGCTGATGGCTGGTCCAAAATTTACGAGATAGAAGGTTGGTGCCCAGGGACCGACCGCCAGTCCACCGACCCGAGATTTACGACCAGCCTGTGGAACCGCGTTCGAATAACCGTCCGCCCAGCCGCCGATGGCGTAGACTGGGCAGCGATCGCGAAATCCTCGCAGACCGAACCGTGGCGCCAATACTCTCTCGTCTCGGGGCTGGTGGCAATTCATAGCGCGGAAGGTCCGTGGCACGGAATGCGCTGGCGCCAACGATGCTACCCGCCGCCGACGATCTCGGATCCGGCGGCAGGGCATTGTTCATCAGAATGGAGCCCCACTGCATATTCTCGTTCAGCAGGCATCCACCTTTGTAATGCGCATCATCACATACCTGTCGCTCTGGCTGCAGTGATGATTTACCTTCTGGAGTGCTGGCATGAGCGCCATGATCTGCAGGCACGCTGAAACCGCCCCAGGAGATACCCGTCATGCCGACCGAGCCGTCGCACAGGTTGAAAGCCCGCCACGCGATGACAGCGACCGTCCTCGAGCCTGGTCTGCGGTCGTCCGAGATCGCCCCTCGGAACTCTCCTGGCCCCGCACGTCGACCCGGAGACGCTGGCACAGCCGGACAACGCGTAACAGCGGTGCATGGGCTCGTCGCGGCCGCATGGAAGCCGTGCCGAGATAGCGGAGACGATACCTTCCGGCGATCGCTTTGGGATCGCCTGGCCTCCGCGTTCCTAGGCAGCCGCCGCGCCGCGAGCCGGGTTCCGTCGGGCATCGGGATTCAGACGTTCTCTGGCTTCCCGGTGATGCGATCAGATCCGTCGCCGAACCCCGGCGCCTCAACTGATACTGAGCGCCGCCCGCAGCGCCCGGCGGGCTTCGGTGCTCAGACTGGTGGACCAGAAGCTGAGCTGCTTTCGCGCATGCGCAAGCCAAGGTCGAAATCGAAGGTGTTGACGATCGCGAGCCGAAGCGCCGGCGGCATCACAGCTGGCGGACGGTCTTCGGAAGGTCACCTTGAGGCTTTAATGCCCGGCGTCGCGCGTATTCCCGCTGCAGATCGGCGGGCGGATGGGAATACGGCAGGCCGTGTCCACCGAAAAAGCACCACACTGAAACCGTCCTGCCGTCTGAGTCGTCGCGGCTGCCATCGCCCTTTCTTCTCATACAAAGATACCACCGATCCGACCCAGTCTTTGCCACCGTAGAGATCCGGCCATTGATCCGCGAACCGTGCAGATGAACCTCGATGATCTTGCCGCCGATATTCTGAATTACCGCCCTGTGTAGTTTGCGATTGACCGAGATCCAATCCGAGAGATAGTCCTCGATCTCCGGCGAGGCCGCGAGCACCAACCAGCAGATCAGAACATCCCGCCCTCCAGGGGCGCCGATGACACAGATTGCCGCCAGACCGCCTTGCCCGAGACGACCGCCACACGTCGGTGGAGACATGCTCGCCAGAGTATGGCATCCGGTGATACAGATCTTCAGCCGCCGATCTGCCTTGTACTCGCAGGAAGGCATGGACTCACCTGGCTGCTACAATTCATGCCGCGCATGTTGAAGACCGCTGAGAAAAACCGGGAACGACGGCGGCTCAAGCCCGTGTGAGGTCCGTATTGAAAACCTTGGCTTTCCGCCACGCGCAGCTTGTCATAGACCCACCGGTGCCTGGGAAACCAGCCAGGAAGTCACATCTTCGGTCGGGATATGGACGTCAAGCAAATGGGGCAGGGTACGCTTCGAAATACTGAAGGCGCTAGGGGTCGGTCGATCGCACATGGCGATTCCCGGAAATGACTAACAGAAAATTGATGACAAGAGTGGCTGCTACGCTCGACGCCAGTAAAACATCTTGCGACTTGAAATCAGGATGCCACGTCGCCAGCACAGCCGCAGGCGGAACCCTGCTTCAGGCGCTGGTCCGCCCGAGCAGCGCTCGGAACCGACTGGCTGTCGCGCCAGCGACTCTCCGCGGTCGAAACCTGATCCTTCAAGATATTGCGGGATGGACATTCGCGAACAAGGCATCGCCGTCGCCGGAAAACTGGGAAGGTTCCGCGCTCAAGATTATCGTCGGAACACCGCAAGACCCGGCGATCGCCACCACCGCGTTATCGACGGACAACGAGCATCCAGCTCAGTGAGAAGCGCCGCCACGCGGTCAAGCTCGTTCCGCTGATCAATGCCGGGGGGATCGAATCCTGATCTGCCGCCGCCTGGCCAGCGCCTGAAGCTCCTCCGACGCATCGACATAGACCACGGATACGAAGATCGCTTGATCGCCGCCAAGCGCGTCGATGATACTTCAAGGGTGAAATAAAAATCGGAACGGACTGCATCCACGCCGCGCCGGATCGCCAGGATATCCGATCTCTTCGGCGTCTCCGAGGGAATGCAGCCACCGGCCCAGTGGCCACGCTCCGTGGATCGGCGCGGATATAGCCGCGTCTCCAGCGCGCCGATACCAACGCCGACGCCAAATCTCTCCATAAGGTCGGCCGCCAGACATGGCGGGTCGGCTGGATAGGCGCCGCAGATCTCGAGATCCCAGACCGGCCCGCCTTCCGCCCGCTCTTTTGGTGATGGTCTGTGAAAACCGGATGTCCGGGAAGGAGCGCTGGAAAAGGGCAAGATCCTGAGGATCGCACTCCAACAACAGCAGCGCTTTGATGCGTAACAGGGTCCGGCAGACAGCTCGTGAACAGATATTCATCACCGAGGCCCTGTTCGGCACAGACCATGAGCAGGCTATCGGGTGCCGCCGTGTCGTCTAAAACCGGCGGCAGGCCCAGGCGCGGATACTCGTCCGGCAACCAGCGCCATTCGTAAAGTTTTCCAGCCGCGGCAACATCGCCGAGAAGCAACTCGCCGAACGCCCAGACCGCCAACTGATGAGACTTGGATCGATCACCAGCTCCCGGTTGGCGGCGCTCGTAGAGCCTGCCGATAAAGATATTTCCGGTTCACGCTGTCGGAGAACGTCAGATAGGCCGAGATGAGGTCCGGTCGCAGGATCATCGCCTTCTCGGCCACGCGGCGGTAATGTCTTTCCAGTCTCTCGCAAAGCTGCTGCATAGAGGCTCCAATTGACTCCGTCGCCCGGCGCGATGGGTGAGCGCTCCGCCCTCGCCAAACCGGATGGCTCTGATCCAGAGGCCAATATGCCGTATCCGTCCTTTTCGTCCGGCTGAACGACGCGCGATCGCCTTCCTGACCACGCGCCGACCTGTCCATGGGATCTGCTTTGAGCAAAGACGGCAGCGGAGAAGAAGCGTGCGCGGCCCGCCCAGCGACACGGCGGCGCGCAGTTCGTCACGGCTTCCTCGTCGCTATCCAGGCGCCGGAGAGCCGCCGCCGCCAGCGCCAAGCGGTACTCCGGATTATCCGGAGCCAGTCGACTGCCTCGCGTGCTTCTTACCAAGGCCTCCTGATAACGTCCTCTGACCTGATCGAGGGAGACCGCGAGATTGTATGTTGCCTCAGCGGCTGGGTTGCAGGCGGGGCAGCGGTCTGAAAAGAAATGGATCGCTCCTTCCAGATCGCTCAACCACGCTGCACCGCGCCGTAGTGATCTGGTGATGAGGTTTGATTTTCGTCGCGCAACGCCGCACTGCCTGAGCTTCGAGAATGCCGACCACCGCGTCCTGGTTGTTTCCGGTCTGATAGTGGAATACGCCGTAAAGGTCGAGGGTTTCCGGGCTGATCCTGACGGAAAGCGGCGCAGGATCTCCCGGTAAATTCCGCCGCTTTCTGGCAAAACCGACCGACGCAGCGCCAGCCCATGCTGTAAAGCCTGGAGCAATTATCGGCGCCCGTCGGGCCACTATGCGACATCTTGGATCGGTCCCTGACATGAGGATTTTTTTTTAATGGTTTGGTGCCGAAACAATTGATGGCGCTCCGATTTCAGCACGCCATGATCATCGTGACTATATGGCGACCCTTTAAACGACGAGAAAACCGCCGGAACATACCATCGGAAAAGCCCCCAGACAGCAGATACATTTCCAGGCATCCCAGAACCGGGGTCTTGATGGTGCCGTATCGATTCGAGTATCCAACCGTCGCCGCGTGCCTTCAGCCCTAGTTAGGGACCGGGTCCGACGATCTTTTTCCAAGGTTCAGAATGATCCTCGTTGAGCCTCGAGTTCTGCAACGTGAAATCGGTGGAACAGGCGGCTCGAACGTATCGGCGTCCTGACCACCGTAGGCGCTTCGGCGCGCGATGTAGCCGCCGACGTCGTCATCCTTCCCGGCGTCGGTGCCTATAGGCCATGACCTGTTTGCTTGAGCTGACCTGCCGGCAGCGCTTCGGGCTCACGCACTGGAGAGGGGCCGGCCTTTGGTCGGCATCTGCCTCGGTATGCAACTGCTCGCGGACGAGCGGCTTCGAATGCATGGTCGCCACGCGGGTCTCGGCATCATCCCTGGAACTCGTCGAAAGGCTTTCCTCCAACGGCACCAAGATCGTACCCAACATGGGCTGGTCCGATCTCGATGTTCCACCGGAAAGCCCCGCCTATCTGCGAGCATTCGACGGCGAGGCCTGCTACTTCGCGCACAAAGGCCTATTTCATCAGCCTGAAAGCGGTCATGGCCGCCACGATCACCCATGGCAACCGCCGCGTCGCCGCGGTGATCGCCCGCGACAACATCATCGGCATGCAGTTCCACTCCCGAGAAAAGCCTCGCGACATCATCGTGGAGATCCTGAAATCAACGTGACCATGTCATGGCCTCTCTCACGACGGACGGCGGTCATGAACTATCCGGAGGCTGATCCCCCCGGTCCTGAAGCGAACAAGGCCTGTCGTGCGCAGTGCCGGATTTCACACGCACCAGGTCATCATCGGCAACCCCATAAGCACCATCGGGCGGTTCTCGCATTGAAATCGCTGGATGAGCGATCATCAATGACATTTAGCGATCTGACCACGACCTTCGCCGGGACGACCTCAGCATCGCTATGCCGGCCAATCCGTACTGGACGTCCTGGCGGAGATCACCAAGGTTTGCTCTATGCCCCTTGACCTTGGTGGCCAGATCGTCTCGCTGCCCGACATCGAACGGCGCCTGGCGACCGGCGCCGACAAGGACGACCATTACCACGGCGTGGACGATCCCGGCTTCATTCGCACGGCGGCGGAGAATTTCGCAGCCAGGCCATCGTCGCCAGCATCGGTGCTGGTGCTGATCCTCGACGGCCTGACTGGAAGTGTATGTCGGCTCGGGCACCGGGCTATGACCGGGCATCCTGCCCTGCTGATTGGGCGCGGGTCGAGGATCAGGGGCGGTGAACTCTGCTCAACTCCGATCGACCGCGACGGTCAGGGGCAAGGGGTACGACTGGACTTTGATCCACCAGATCACTGAGGCGGTGACCGTCCCGGTAATTGCCCGCGGCGGTCGGCGCGAGGATCTGTCACCGGGTATCCCTGCAAGCTAAAGAGCGACGTGGCGGCGGCCGGCTTCATTCCTTCCTACTTTCTGAACTGTCCTGTCCGTTCGCCAAGCAGATGATCGAGGACGGGGTCCCCTGCGCCCGGTCAAGCTGAACAGCCGCTTATTCCCCGCGCGAGCTTCGGTCTACGACCAGCCGGCCGAGGAAGCGCGGTCAATGACCGTCTGACGCGCGCTTTCCGAGCGCCGGTATGTTGCCGCGACGCCGGGGGCCAAGGGCGCCCATTCGTTAGAAAAAGGCGTCTTTATCCTGATCAGCGTGAGCCCATGGAGTTTGACGAGGGCAGAGTGCGTGTGCACCGGTTGCCGGATGTCGGTGCTGAAGGACACGATACCGCCGTCAGAATTTTGAGAAACGGCGAAAGGCTTTGCTGAAGGATGGATCTGAACGCAACCGGTCGCGTGATTGATCGCGGCACGACTTCTGCGTCATCGCGTCAGCGGGCGGCGGCGACAGCTGGTTCCAGATCCATGTGATCAAGAACGAGCTCGGGCTGAACCCACTGCTGGTCACCTATGACGGTGTAACAACTGGACGGAAGTCGGATTCCAAACTCTACGTATGAAGGAGGTGTTCGGCTGTGACCATATCGTGTCTCTCCGTCGACCGACACGCGCTAAAGAAACTGAACCGGCTCGGAGTCGAAATCCCGCTATATGGAGCTGGCATGCCCATGTGGGGATCACCACCGTGCCGGTCAGAGTGGCTGTCGAAAAACAAGATCCCGATCGTCATTTGGGGCGAGCACGGTTATCTGGACCTGTGCGGGCAGTTCGACCTCGACGACTTTCCCGAGAGTGAGCTTCGGCGACCGGCTCGAGCATTTTGCGAGAGGCTATGGAGTGGAACGCATTTGTCGGCCGCGAGGGACTGCAGGAACCGGGACCTTATTCACTGGCGGATCCGAGCGATCAGGAACTATACGACCTCGATTGCCGGGGGACTTATCTGGCACCATGTGTTCTGGGATGCCAACAAGCATGTCGAACTGATCATCGACAATACGACTTGAGCTTCCGAAGGAGCCGTTCGACTGACCTTACCGGATGATGTCCAACCTGGACGACATGCACGAGAACGCGGAGCGCACGACTATCTGAAATTCATCAAGTTCGGCTACGGGCGATAAAACGATCACGTGTCCAAGGATAGATAGGTGTGGGCTCTATACTCCGGGAGGAAGCGATCAGAGCTGATCAAACGCGACCCTGTCAAACCCAAAGACCTTACCGGTGTGGCTGTCCGGCGTGGGGATGGACGAGGACCGGTTCGACCAGTGGGATCGCCGATACCTTCCGGGACCCGCGTGTCTGGTGGACACGGAAGACGGAATGAAACGCCAGATATCCTGAATTAGGCTTACGCATTCTCGTGGAAAGATGAGATGGCCGAGGATCTAGGCGAGCCCCCTTTCGGTGGCGGATTCTGCCCTTGACGATCACACGAAGCTCGGAGCAGGCATTCAAGCGACATTTGACCGCCTGCACTGCGCCGCGACCGGATCGTCGACGTCGATTGCCCGGCATGGCGAGTTCGGGAGTCTTCACCTACGCGTTCGAGAAATACGGTTTCGCTGTTCGCTTGCGAGGTCGCGGAACCCTCTTCTTTATACACTCCTCGGCCGTCGGAAGATTGATGGCGAATATTGCGCCAATTCCGAGAACTGCGCCTTTGGAGCACTTTAACATCTTTCCGGCGACCGACGCGGTACGGCGCGACAAACCCATGCGGGCGGTCGAACGGGTGATCGCGCCGTGCGGGCGTCATGGCGTGGCCGACCGGCACTTTGTCGAGGTCGGCGCCGCTGCTGGAACCTTCGTCGCTCGCCGGAAAGCGGCCGTCGAATGGGTCGCGATCGAGCCGACGCCGGAGATGGCGGCGGCCTGCAGGACGGCCGGTCTCGAGGTTGTCGAAAGCCGGATCGAAGACATCGACGACGACGCCCCTGCCGCCGACGTTCTGGTTTCCTGGAGGTTAACGAGCACCTGCACTGTAAAAAGACTTTTGTCGCACGCTGCGCCGGCTGCTGAGACCTGGCGGCTGCTTATCCTGCGTCCTGCCCCAACGGCGGAGGCTTGGATGACACCTGGAGGGGTTGGTCCAGGCGATCGATGTCGAGCATGTCAATCTGTTCAATCCCCGTTCGATCGAAGGCCTTGTTGAACGGAACACTTGATATCTCGGTATCCACGGTTAGGCTGTGGCTGGACGCGGAACGTTCACGCGACGCGGCTCAAAGGCGATTTCCTGGATCTATCGGACCAGCCCTTCTCCGGCGCGGCTGATCGACGAACGGGAGACTCATGGCTGGCCATTTCAGCAGTTCCTCGCCGAGGCGGGGATGTCCCTCGCATATGTGGGTGATGCACGGCGGCGACCGGCATAGGTAATCGCTTGACGGCTGGCTGGTCGCAGTTGACCGTTACATGTGTTGCCGAGAAACTGGTCCGTCACCCCTCTCCCAGTCCGACGCCTCGGCGGCGCCGGCAGGCCGAGGGGATTTTCCTTGAGGCCGCCAGCGCGGCTTTTGCCTTTGGCATTCTTCATCATGTGACGCACATGCTCGGCGTCGACCGGCCCGTCGCGCTGAACAGATCAGCGACCGGCACGGATATCCGGCAACCGGACTCCGCAGCTGAGCTTCCAGCATGACCAGACCAAAGGTATTTGTCCGCCCGGGAAAACGAAAACGTCGGCGGCGGAGCGCATCGTGAGCTCACGTTGGCGACAGACGTGAAATGCACGGTCCGGATAATACTGCTCATCAAGGCGTCACGGTCGGGACCGCGCGTCCAACGGACCACCTTGTTGCCGGGCATCGAGATCCAGGAACGCTGGTAGGTTCTTCTCTCCACGGCGATCCGGCCGATACATGAAGATCGGCTCCGGCACCAGCAGCTTGCCGCGAGGCCAGGCGTCCCGGCATCGACGCCGTGACTCCGATTCCAGCATCGCCGGGCGTAATCCGCGCAGCGCAAGTTCGCTCGGGCGTAGACCGACGGCGAGCCATGAGAACACCCGGTGCGAAGGCGTGGAACCGGCGCATCACCGAATAGCCCCAATCAACTGGATCAAAGCCGCTTCGGTCAGGTACTGCGGAAACTTTGTGTGGTAGTTTGGCGGGGGTGTGGCAACCATGGGCAAGACAGCCCGCCCGCGCTCCAGCCGACCGGCCTTCCGGTTGTCGCGATATGAACGATAATCTCGACGGCTCTTTTTCAGAAAATGCCGGATCCGCCTCTGCGGCGCGATGGCCAGTGGAATCTCGGCACAGCCTGGGCAGGGAATCGAGGCGAACTGGTCCGAGAAATGATGGTGACCCGATGCCCTCTGCCGAACAGCCTCAGGCGTGCCGAGTCGAGCACCTGACCACCCCGTTGATCATCGGATACCACGCATCGGTCGCGATCAGAATATACGCCTGTAACCTTATCCGGAGCGATGCGAATCACCGGCGAGTCCAGAGATTGAATCGTGACGGTTGCGTTATGTCCATCCGGAAATCACCCTTCCTGCCTCCCGAATGCCGCCTGGGCGGCAGCAAGCCTTGCAATCGGCACCCGGTAGGGAGCAGAGACGTAGTCCAGCCCGGCTGTCTCGCAAGAAGGCGACGCTGGCGGGATCACGCCATGGAACAGCCGCAGATGCTGATCTGAGATCGGGTGGGTGGCATGGTCTTGTCGGTCTCCCATCTCCTGGACCACTCAATGACACCTCGTGGAATCCCGAGGGTCACAAAGGGGTCTTTTTCGATGATGCCCTGGTCCTGGGATAGAGCGCATGCAGAACGAGCCCGCATCGTCGCGGCTGATGCCAAAGGTGGTCTGGTCAGACTGGTGCCGAAGCTGAAGCAGCGCAGCGGACTCGGCGATCTCGCCGGCGCGCAACGCTGCGCGGGGCAGTTCGATCATGGTGCCGACGAGATAGTCGATGGCAACGCCGAAAGTCCTTTGCGCCGGTGGACGGTCCCCTTATGACTGAGCGATGATCTCCTTCAGATATCGATCCCGATCTGGTGGAGTATGAGTTGGATCATCACCCCTGGCACACCACGGTTTCGCCGGTCTTCCTTGATTTGGCGGCGACCTCCGCCTGAAGACTCATACCTGCATTTCCGATCTCGCTGGATAGCTGATCGCCAGCCGGCAGCCGCGATGGCCGAGCATCGTTCTGCCTCGTGTAGCCCAGCGCCCGGTGCAGGCGCACGGTATTGACGGTGAGGCCCATCGCCTGGCTTAACTCCGCCAATTCCTCCGAATGCGGCAGAAACTCGTGCAGTGGCGGTCAAGCAGCTGGATATCACCGGCAGGCCGGCTATGATCCGAACAGCTCGATGAAATCGGCGCGCTGCATGGGCAGGATCTTGGTCGCTGCCCGGCGGGCCTCGCGGTCGGCCAGGATCATCTCGCGCACCGCGACGATCCGCTCGGCATCGAAGAACATGTGCTCGTGATCCGCAGAGCCCGATCCTCTTCGGCGCTGAAGCTTCGCGGTGCGAGCATCGTCCGGGGTTTCCGGCGGTTGGCACGGATGGCGCGGCGCGCCTTGCCGGCCCAGCCCATCAGGTTCCGAAATCTCCGACAGCCTGGTTCCACTGTCGCCACCTGGCCCAGCATCACCCTCGCCGTTGGAGCCGTCGATGGCAGATCCATTCCCCGGCATTTACCACATCGCCGACGAAGAAGCGAGCTCGGCCTCGGTATCAACCCGGATGCGTCCGGCGCCGGGAAATGCAGGCTGCCCGCGCCGATGGCGCTACCACCGCCGTATTACTGGTCATGTGCCTCTTGTCGTCAGGATGCCCTGGGCGGCATGCATGCTGGATATCCTCAGCTGGTCTCCTGGCGCACCAGGATCACCTTCTCGTCGTTGCTGGCAGCGCCCGGCTTCGTCAGCGGTGAAGACCACGGTGCTGCTGGCGGCGCCGGGCGAGGCCGGCAGGCCCGGAGGCGATGACCTTGCGCCTGCCGACGGATCCAACGTACGGATGCAGCAGCCGGTCGAGCGCGTTCGGCTCCTACTCCGCAGCACCGCTTCGTCCTTGGTAATCATGCCGGCCTCGGCCACGACCGCGATCCGCACGGCTGCCAAGGTGGTGCGCTGCTGGAATGTTCGCAGCATGTAGAGTTGCCCGGCTCTGCACCGTGAACCTCGATCCCTGCATGTCCCAGGTAGGCGCGGGAGTCCCGAGCCGGTCGCGCACGGCGACGAGCTGGCCGAAGACCTCCGGCATCACCTCTTCCATGGCAGGAAGTTCGAAAACGCTGGTTGTTCCGCCTTTGCCGGCGAGGGTCGGGCTGGTTGCGGCGTACGGATGCCGGGCGACTACAGTCTGCCCGGTGCGATCAGGAACTGCCGTAGAAGCGCGGTTCTCGCCGGTCGAGGGATTGCGGGTGAAGGCAACGCCGGCGCAACTCGCCCATATTGCCGAACACCATGGCCTGGACATTCACCGCCGTGCCCCAGCTCGCGGGGATGTCATGCAGGCGGCGGTAGGTGATGGCGCGCTGATTCATCCAGGAACCGAACACCGCGCCGATGGCGCCCCAGAGCTGAGCCTCGGGATCTTGCGGGAAATCCTCACCAAGCTCGTCCTTGACCGCCGCCTTGTAGCCGATCACGAGGCGCTTCAGATCCTCGGCATCAAGCTCGGTATCCAGCTCGACACCCTTTTCATCCTTCAGCAGCTCCAGCAGTTCCTCGAACTGGTAATGGTCGACGCCCAGCACCACGTCCGAGTACATCTGAATGAAGCGGCGATAGCTGTCATAGGCAAAACGGGCATCGCCGGAACGCTTGGCGAGCCCCTCGACCGTGACGTCGTTGAGGCCCAGATTCAGCACCGTGTCCATCATCCCCGGCATGGACGCGCGGGCGCCGGAGCGGACCGAGACCAGCAGCGGGTTTTGTGTGTCGCCGAATTTCGCACCGACGGTTTCCTCGACCTTGGCCAAAGCGGCGGCAACCTGCCCCTTGAGATCATCCGGATAGGTCTCGTTGTTGTCGTAATAGTGGGTGCAAAGGGCGGTGGTAATGGTAAAACCCGGCGGCACCGGGAGGCCGAGCGAACTCATCTCCGCCAGGTTCGCGCCCTTGCCGCCCAGCAGATCGCGCATGGAGGCATCCCCGTCCGCCGTGCCGCCGCCAAATCCATAAACCCACTGTGTCATCGTTCTGTCCCGTCGGCGGGAGGTTCCCGCGCCTGTTATCCGTCGGAGGTTCCGGACCGGATGCCGGAAAAGCGACGGAAAGCTGTTCGTTATCCCTCGATCTTGGAGAAATCGGCGACCTGGTCCATGGTCGCGACGATTCCGGAAAGCGTTTTCAGCCGGTTTGCCCGCAAGGCGGCGTCGTCAACATTGACCGTGACTTCGTCGAAATAGCCGTCGACCGGACCACGCAATTCCGCAAGGGCATCCATGGCGCCGGTGAAATCATCCGAGGTGATCTTGGATCCCATCGCCGCCGCCGAGACCTCAAGCGCGGTCAGCACCGCCCGTTCCTCTTCCTGGCGGAACAGGTTTGGATCGGCCGCATCGGCATAACGGGCCTCGTCCTTCTTCTCCTCGATCCGCACGATATTGGCGGCCCGGCGATAGGCGGTCAGCAGATTGACGCCGTTCTCGGACGCGAGGAACCCGCTCAACGCCTCGACCCGGGCGATCAGGCGGTTGAGATCGTCCTCGTCGCCCAGCGCGAAGACGGCGGCGATAAGGTCGTGCCGCACCCCCTGCTCGCGCAGGTGCACCTTCAGGCGGTCGGCGAGGAAATCCAGCAATGCATCGACGGTTTCGGCCTTCGGGAGCCCGCCTTCGACCGAGATCAGGTCATGGGCATAACCAAAAAGCTGGCGCAGCGGGATAGAAAGCCCGTTCTCCATGACCAGCCGGATCACGCCAAGGGCGGCGCGGCGTAGCGCGAACGGATCGCGCGAGCCGGTGGGCTTCTCGTCGATGGCGAAGAAGCCGGCGAGCGTGTCGACCTTGTCGGCCAGCGCCACCGCGACACTGACCGGCGCCGTCGGGCAGCTGTCGGACGGGCCGAGCGGCGAGTAATGCTCGGCGATGGCGGCGCAGACCGCCTCCGGCTCGCCGTCGTGCTGGGCGTAGTAGCGGCCCATGATGCCCTGCAGCTCGGGAAACTCGCCGACCATCTCGGTGGTGAGATCCGCCTTGGCGAGCTTCGTCGCCCGGCGCGCGAGCCCTCCGTCGCAGCCGGGAACGAACACCGCGATCCGCCCTGCCAGATCCTCGACCCGCGCCATCTTGTCGGCGAGCGTGCCGAGCTTGTCGTAAAACGTGACGGTAGCGAGCGCCGGCACCCGGCTTTCCAGACTCTCGGCCCGATCCTGATCCCAGAAGAAGCGGGCGTCGGACAACCGAGCGCGCAGAACCTTCTCGTTGCCGGCGACGATGGTGGCGTCGCGTTTCGCCTCCGGCGTCATGTTGGACACCGTGATGAATCGCGGCGCCAGCGAGCCGTCGCCAGCTTCCAGCGCGAAATATTTCTGATGAGTCCGCATGGCGGTGACAAGCGCTTCCGGCGGCACCGCCATGAAGGCGTCTTCAATGGTCCCCATCAGCGGCGCCGGCCATTCGACGAGGCCACAGACCTCTTCCAGCAGGCCTGGATCGTCCTTCAGGGTCAGTCCCTCCGCCTTAGCGAGCGCGCCGGCGCCCTCGGCGATGATTTGCTTGCGCTCCTCGCGGTCAATGACCACGAAAGCCTGGCGCAGCTTGTCTTTGTAATCCGAGAACCCAGCCACCTTGACCGGACCCGGGGCGAGGAACCGGTGGCCACGGGTGGTGTCGGTAAAGTCGAGGGTCCAGTCCCCCAGCGCCAGCGCGCCCTCCAAGGTCTCGCCGCCGAAGACCGCCAGCACATGATGCAGCGGGCGCACCCAGCGGAACGAGTTCTTGGCCCAGCGCATGCTCTTCTGCCAGGGCAGTTCCTGGATTGCCTCCAGCACTATCGCCGGCAGCACGCTCCGTGTCTCCGCGCCGGATTTCTCGATCACAGCGCAGAGAAAGGCGCCCTTGGGCGTCTCGCGCTCCTCCACCTGGTCGCGCGTGAGGCCGACCGAGCCGAGGAAGCCGGCGATGGCCTGTTCCGGTGCGTCGGCGCGGGGACCCCGGCGTTCCTCGCGCACATCCGGCTGACGTTTCGGCAGGCCGTCCACCACCAGAGCGAGCCGGCGCGGCGTCACATGTGCCACGGCGGAGGTGAAATCGAGCCCGGCCTTGGCGAGCTTGTCGGTCACGAGCTTTTGCAGATCCTCGGCCGCGCGCTTCTGCATGCGCGCCGGAATCTCCTCGCTGAAAAGTTCGAGAAGCAGTTCAGCCATTGGACCGCTCCGCTTCGCGTGCCTTCCAGGCGGCGCCGGCCTCGACCCAGGCCTCGCAGCAGCCGCGCGCCAGAGTTCGGACCCGGCCGATATAGGCCTGACGCTCGGTCACACTGATCACGCCGCGCGCATCCAGCAGGTTGAACAGGTGGCTCGCCTTCATGCACTGGTCATAGGCGGGCAACGGCAAGGGCTCATCAGGTTCAGCAGACTGGCGCATTCCGCCTCGGCATCCATGATGGCGCAGCAGGGCGTCGGTATTCGCCGCCTCGAAATTATGGGCCGAGTATTCCTGCTCCGCCTGATGGAAGATCTCACGATAGCGTTTGCCGCCGCGGTCGGCCGGCATGCCGTTCCAGTCAAGGTCGAAGATCGAGTCGACCCCCTGGATATACATGGCGAGCCGCTCCAGCCCGTAGGTGAGCTCCAGCGGAACCGGATCGCACTCGATGCCGCCGACCTGCTGGAAATAGGTGTATTGCGAGACCTCCATGCCGTCGCACCAGACTTCCCAGCCGAGGCCCCAGGCACCGAGGTCGGGCTCTCCCAGTCATCCTCGACAAACCGGATGTCGTGATCCATCGGGTCGAGCCCGATCGCCTTCAAGGAGCCGAGATAAAGCTCCTGGCTGTCCACCGGCGACGGCTTCATGAGGACCTGGAACTGATAGTAATGCTGTAGCCGGTTCGGATTCTCGCCGTAGCGCCCGTCGGTCGGCCGCCGCGAGGGCTGCACATAGGCGGCGTTCCACACTTCGTCCGGACCGAGCGAGCGCAGGGTTGTCGCCGGGTGGAAGGTACCGGCGCCCACTTCCATGTCATAGGGCTGCAGGACGACACAGCCCTGGTCCGCCCAATACCGCTGAAGGGTCAGGATCAGGGACTGAAAATCGGTACGGGGCGCGCCGTTCTCGGCCATCGGAATTCGCCACTTCCGGGGTTTATGCTGCGGGTGCGAGAAAATAGGGGAGAGGCCCAGGCGAATCAAGGCGCGAAAGGGTCGCGGGGGAGTCTTTGCGGGACGCGGGCGGGGTGTCTAAGCTGCGGGCGTTACACCGGACTCAAACCGGCGGCGATTTGCGGACTGGGCCGGTCGCTGCCCGGACCCTTTAAGTCGCCGGCCTGTTGGCGACTTCGATAGAAACTCGGAATGCGAATCCTGGAAGCCGACGATGCGTTATCTCGATCACATCCGGCGCTGCAACGCGCATGACATGGCGGATTATGTTCCCTGGAATATCGGCGGTGTCCGGGCCGGTTTTGTCTTTCGTGATCTCGCCAAGCGGCTGCGCGCGTTCGGCGATGTCTTCAGCGGTGGGCCGGCGGGACTTTCGATGGTGCCGGCGCTGTCCACGCCGGCGGCGCGGACCGAAGCGATGGAAGGCGTGCTGGCCCGGCTTCGCGAGGAGGGTTTCTGCCGTCCGCCAAGGAACGAGCCTTATGCGGTCACCGAACGGGTCGGCGGCGCGCATCTGATGACCGTTGACAGGACCGCGGCCAGTGTTCTGGGCATCATCAGCACCGGGTTTCATCTGAACGGAACCGTGGGCACGGGGCCGGATCTCGCCATGTGGGTCGCGCGGCGCTCGCTCACCAAGATCACTTTCCCCGGCCAGTTGGACAACATCGTCGCGGGCGGGCAGCCGGCAACCCTCTCGGTCGCGCAGAACGTCATCAAGGAGTGCCAGGAGGAGGCCGATATTCCCGCCTCGCTGGCCGGCCGCGCCAGGCCCGTGGGCCTCATCAGCTATACAATGGCCGTCGAAGACGGGCTGCGGCGGCACGCGATGTATGTCTACGACCTGGATCTGCCCCGGGATTTCACGCCCCGGCCCTTCGACGGCGAGGTCGAGGAGTTTCGGCTCCAACCGATCGCCGAGGTCGCGGAAACGGTGCGCGGCTCGCTCGATGACTTCAAGTTCAATTGCAATCTGGTCATCATCGATTTCCTGATCCGCCACGGGCTGATCGCGCCCGACGATCCCGACTATTTCGATCTGGTCGCCGGCTTGCGCGGCACCATACCGGCATGAGGTCGGTGGCTCGCTAGTTGATCAGAAAACCCGACGGCTCACCGACAAGGGTGGCGCGCAACATGTGGCGCGGCTGGCTCTGGTCGAAATCGGTCAAGGCGACATGCATGGTCGTCCGATTGTCCCAGCAGACGAGATCGCCGGGCCTCCAGACATGGCGGTAGACGTTCTCCGGCGCCGTCGCGTGCGCGCACAGGAAATCGATGAGCGGGCGGCTTTCCGCCATGGTCATCCCGTGAAAATACGAGACCCTTTCGCTGACATAAAGCGCGCGCTTGCCGCTTTCCGGATGGACCTTGACCGCCGGGTGGGCGATCGGCGGGTTCAACCGCTTGGTTTCGGCGACCTCGGCGGGATCGCGTTCGTGAAAGCCCGCGACAAGGCTGATGTCATAGACCGAATGCAGTCCGTCGATGATGCCGCGCATGGTGTCGGACAGTGTCTCGTAAGCCCTCACCATGTTGCAGAACATGGTATCGCCCCCGACCGGCGGCCTTTCGACGCAATAAAGCATTGATGCCGCCGCCGGCCTCGGCGTGTAGGCATAGTCGGAATGCCAGTTGCGGCCGACATTGCGCGTTTCCGACGGTTTGCCGTCCTTCGGCTTGGTGGTGATCTCCAGCAGTTCGGGATGGTCCTTGCTGCGATAGAAAGGTGTCTGGGCATGGTCGTCCAACGCGCCGAAGCCGCGGGCGAAACGCAGGATATCCTCGGGCGAGGCGGACTGATCGCGCAGCACGATCACATGGTGGTCGTGCCAGATCCGGCGGATCGCCGCGACGGTCTCCGCATCAAGCGGCGCGCGCATATCGACCCCGAGGATCTCACCGCCAAGCGCGTAGCCGAGAGGCCGCGCCTCGACGGCCGCGTTCCGGCGCGATATCTCCGATACCGCCATGGCTCAATCCACGTAGCGGGTCTGGGACGACGCCAGCATCCCGGCGATGTATCCGGGCTCGCTCATCCCGGCCTTGACCTTGGCCTCGACCTCGGCTTCGGCGGCGACCAGCGTCGGCAGCTGAGCCGCCACCGCGTCGATCTGGCCGAACGGCACCACCACGACACCGTCCCGGTCGCAGACGATCATGTCACCGGTTTCGACCGTCACCCCGCCGATGGTGATCGCCAGCCCGACCGTTCCGGGACCGGTCTTGGCCGGTGAATTCGGTGTCACTCCCTGGTGAAACAGCGGAAGCTTCCACGGCTCGATGCCCACCTGATCTCGGATCATCCCGTCGGTGACCAGCGCCGCGACGCCCTTGTTCTTCATCATGCCGCAGACCAGATCGCCGACCAGCGCCGTCGTGGTATAGGCGTCGTTGGCACAGACGATGACGTCGCCCGGCTGGGCCAGATGCAGGGCCGCGATGACGCCGAGATTGTCGGCGGGATAGGCAAAGCAGGTCAGCGCCGGTCCGCACACGACCGCGATCGAGGGGTCGTGGGGTTTGATGAAATGCGCCATCGCGCCGCGCCCGCCCATGCAGTCGGCGACGTTGCCGGTCATCGCGCCCTTGAAGGCGTCGATCTGGGCCTGGGTCGGCCGGCGGCTCGGTCGCTTGACAGTGAGAAGAGGCGGGTCATCGAGCATGGCGCGGCTCCATTGATGCGGCGGTTCACGGGACGATCCGACGATGGTAGCTCGTCGCCGCCCGCGGCGGCACCAAGCACGCGATATCGCACGCGATCACGTCACGGGGAAGACCGGGCGAGACGATGGCGCCAAAGGCCCGGCTTTGCTAGAACCGGACACAATTGGACCCGGCGAAACAACACACGGGCGGGAGGATTTGCGATGCTTCACCAGAGCTATGTCCATGGCGCCAGCTTGAAACCGCTGCTCGGCGAGACACTCGGCGAGAACTTCGACAAGGCCGCCGCCAAATGGGCGGATCGGGATGCGCTGATCGTCCGCCACCAGAATGTCCGATGGACCTACGCGGATCTGAAGCGGGAGGTCGACGCTTTCGCCGCCGGGCTGCTGGCCCTGGGCCTGGAGCCGGGAGACCGGATCGGCATCTGGTCGCCCAACAATTGCGAATGGGTGGTCACCCAGTACGCCACCGCAAAGGCTGGGCTCATTCTGGTGAATATCAATCCGGCCTACCGGGTTTCGGAACTGGAATATGCGCTGAACAAGGTGGGCGCAAAGGCCCTGATCCTGGCCAGCACCTTCAAGTCGAGCGACTATGTGGCGATGCTGCGGGAACTGGCGCCGGAAATCGATGCGGCGGCGCCCGGCGCGCTGAAAAGCAAACGGTTGCCGCATCTGCGCAGCGCCATTCAGATCGGCGGAAGTACCGCGGCAGGGTTCTTCAGTTTCGCCGAGATCGCCGGTCTCGCCAATGCGACGCATCACAAGCGGATCGGGGAACTCTCGGGCCTGCTGCAGTTCGACGACCCGATCAACATCCAGTTCACCAGCGGCACGACGGGCTTTCCCAAGGGGGCGACGCTCAGCCATTTCAACATCCTGAACAACGGCTATTTCACCGGCGAGGGCCTGAAGTTCACGCCGGAGGACCGCCTCTGCGTGCCGGTGCCGCTGTATCACTGTTTCGGCATGGTGCTCTCCAACATCGCCATCCTGACCCATGGCGGCGCGCTGATCTATCCGGGCGAGGCTTTCGAGCCGCTATCCGTCCTGGAGGCGGTGCACGAGGAACGCTGCACCGCCTTGCATGGGGTGCCGACCATGTTCATCGCCGAGCTCGCACATCCCCGCTTCAAGGAGTTCGACCTGTCCTCGCTGCGGACCGGGATCATGGCCGGGTCGCCCTGCCCAATCGAGGTGATGAAACAGGTCGTCGCCGACATGTACTGTTCCGAGATGATCATCGCCTATGGCATGACCGAGACCAGCCCGGTCATCACCATGACCGAGACCGACGACCCGATGGAAAAACAGGTCTCCACCGTTGGGCGCATCTTTCCGCATGTCGAGGCGAAGATCGTCGACGAGAACGGTCGGATCGTGCCGCCCGGGACCACGGGAGAATTGCTATCGCGCGGCTACAACGTCATGCAGGGCTATTGGGAGGATTCGGAACGTACCGCCGAGGCGATCGATGTCGCGGGGTGGATGCATACCGGCGATCTGGCGACCATGGACGGCGAGGGGTTCTTCAACATCGTGGGACGGGTCAAGGACATGGTGATCCGCGGCGGCGAGAACATCTATCCGCGCGAGATCGAGGAATATCTCTACCGCCATCCCAAGATCAGCGATGTTCAGGTCTTCGGGGTTCCCGACCCGCGTTATGTCGAGGAACTCTGCGCCTGGATCAGGCTCGTCGACGGCGAGAGCGCGGACGAGGACGAGATACGCGCCTTTTGCCAGGGCCAGATCGCCCACTACAAGATTCCGCGCTACATCCGATTCGTCGATGCGTTCCCGATGACGGTCACCGGGAAGATCCAGAAATTCGTTATGCGCGAGGCGATGATCGAGGAATTGGATCTCAAGGTCGCCGCGACGGCATGATCGCAAGAAGGCCCCAACACGGTCGTCAGCTTGGCCGATGCATCGGTCGGGGCCTTGAGTTTACGCGCGCCGGGCATTAGGACTTGCCGCCAACCGGGGCAAGCCCGCCGAGTTCAAACAAAGGAAGTTTCCATGGCGCGTCGAAAATCAAGCGGCAAGGCGCCGGCTTTCGTGATGTTCAACGTCACCTACGAGGACGGGACCGTCACCTCCAACCGCCGGGTCGCCAATGAGCAGCTTGACGAGTCCTTCGGGGACTCGATCGAAGACCTCGCGCGCACCGCCATCGAAGCTCAGGACAATGAAATCGCCCAGCGGTCGGGTCAGCGCCGGGCCAAAATCAAATCGATCGCCAAAGCCTGAGAATCGCCTCGGCCCAACGGTTCCGCTTTCTAGAGCGTTGGTGAGGAACTCATAAGTTCAGGGTGCGGCAGGACATTGGCGTGCATCATCACCATGCAAAGATCCCAGGGAACGACCCTGTTCTGGTGAAGCAGTTCCCCAAGCGTCATGAAACGCATCTCCGCCCCCTCGTTCAGCACCAGCGCCGCGGCCGCCGCGTCTCGGATCGCCGCTTCGAAGACCGCGACCCGGCGGATCCGCACGCCGTGTTGAGGGATCGAATACTCGAATCGCAGAGCCGGCATCAAATTGTCGGGATCGAAGCAGAGCTCCTCTCGCAGTTCCCGGCGCATTCCCGCGAGGTCGTCTTCGCCGGGCTCCACCGCGCCTCCGAACAGGCACCAATGCCCCGGATAGGCGATGGTTGGGATGTCGTCACGCAATTGCATGAGATAGCGGCCTGAGCCGTCGATGATCAGCGCTTTGCAAACCTGCATTTCATCGATGATGCGATTGCCGTTCATGCGATCGGCCCATATCTGTCATTGCGTGGACGCCCAGGCATCGTGCTGGTGCAGCTTCGGGGATTAGCACACCATGGGCGCCGGGTCTTGCCTGGTGGTTGTTTTCATGACTCTTAGGGTGAAAGACGGCGCGGCAGGCGTGCCAGTCAGACAAGGGACGATACCGTGAGGTGCCTTTTGACCGGCGGCAACGCCTTCGTCTCCAGGGCAATCGGCCCCGCGCTCATCGCGGCGGGCCTCCAGGTCACGGCCTGTTCGCGCCCCGGTCGGCCGGCGCCCGCCTGGATTGCCGAGACGGGTGGCCGGGCCACGGCGCGGCATGTCGACCTCGCGCGGGAGGGCGGCGTCGAGGACCTCGTCGAGGGACACGACATCGTCATTCACACCGCCGGCAGTCTGGAAAGCACGACGCTGCCGGCGGCGGTTTTCGAACGCGACAATCTTCGAGCGACCCAGGCTCTGATAGACGGCGCCTTGGCCACGGGATGCCCGAGAATCATCAATTTCTCGTCGATCTCCGTTCATGGAACGATCAGCGTACCGGTTGTCGACGTGACCACCCCGTCGGTTCTTCCGACGCTCTATGGCGCGAGCAAGCTGGCGGCGGAAGAGGCGCTTGGCCGGGCGGCACCGGCGCTCTCCTCCCTTAGCCTTCGATTACCGGGCATTGTCGGTCCCCATGCCCATGACAATTGGCTTTCACGGTGTCGGGCGGCCTTGCGAGCCGGAGATCCGGTTCAAATCACAAATCCGGATTTTCGTTTCAACAACGTGGTGCACGCGGCGGATCTCGCGGCCTTTGTCGCCGCGCTCTGTCGGCAGGATTGGTCCGGCGTCCACGCCTTTCCTGTCGCTGCCGGAGAGCCGATGGCGATCCAGGCCCTTGTGGAGAGACTGAAGGCGGCGACCGGCTCGGCATCGCCGGTCACGGTGGTCGATGACGACCGACGGCCTTTCTCTATTTCCTGTGATTATGCGGTTCGCAGCTTTGGATACCGACCCGCCGCGGTTGCGCGGATCATCGACCGGTTCGCTAACGATCCTTGAGATCCGGTCGACTATTCCAGAACAGTCCAATCGTAATCGCCGGTGTACCCGGCCTCCTCAAAGACCGACAGCCAGCCGTCGGGATAATCGTGGAAACGGGCGGTCAGGACCCAGTCCTCGAACAGTGCCCGCTGCTCCGGTGTGGCGTAGGAATCGACCCGGACGTAGCCGCATCCTGGCGCCAGACGCTGCATCTCCTTGAGCGCCCGGACACATCCGTCCCGGTCCAGATTGTGGATCGTGTTGATCGAGAGGACCGCGTCGAAGCTGTTGTCCGGAAACGGCAGGTCGTCGGCCGAACCGCGATGCAGCCGGCCAATCACCTCGGGCTCGCATTGATGGAGCGCATAGGTGGAAACGTCGATCCCGAAAACCTCAAGGCCGGGACAGACACTCAAAAGGTCCTTGACGAGGAAACCCTTGGCGCAGCCCACGTCAAGCACCCGCTGGCCGGCCCGCAAGCCGAAATGGGCGACGATATCCCGCGCGACCGGTATCCAGCGCCCGTCGTAACGGTAACCGCCATAGCCGTATTCGCGCGGACCGTCGAAATACATCTCGCCAAATTCGCTGGAAATCCGGATCACGTCCGCGGATTTGCCGTCCTTGCGCGCCTGGAGGTTCCGTTTCGAGACCGGCAGGCTGCGCAGCAGGTTGACGCGCCGCCCCATCAGCCCGAACGCTCCCGCATCCGACGGGCCTCGTCGCGGGCCCGCACGAGGCCGTCTTCGAGGCGCGTATAGGCGAAATCGGGAAACGCCCGCCCGGTTTCCGAGGCATCGAACGGCCGGTAGCCGTTATGCGGCATCGCGCCGATCCGCGGGGAGCCCTTGATCGCCACATCGCGGCCAGACAGCGCGACGACGTTTTCGGCGACCGTCCGGAACGAGGTCACGGTCCCCGTGGCGGCGTTCAGAATTCCGGCACTCTCATGCATGACCAGCCGCGCCGCCAGGTCCGCCACATCGGCCACGTCCACATGGTCCCGGCGTTCCTCGCCCTCGCCGAACAGCACAATGTCCTCGCAGGTCTCGGCGAGCCGCCGGAACCGGTTAGGCCCATACCCATTGTGCGGATCACGCGCGCCATAAACCAGGGTCGGGCGCAGGATGGCCAGAGGGATATCAAGAGGCTGGGCGATCTCGGTTTCCAGGACCAACTCCCGCGACCGGTGCATGACGCCGTGCAGGGATCCCGGATCGGCGGGAGACCGCTCGTCGAGCGGTTCCGGGCTGTCGTGGTAGACCGCGTCAGAACTGATATAGACCAGATGCCGCGGCGGTTTGGTCCGCGTGGCGGCGATCACCGGACCAAGCATCCGCAGGTTCTCAACCAGCATCGCGTGGTTCTTCACCGGTGCTTTCGCGGCGACCATTACCAGCGTGTCGCCCTCGCGCAATACCGCCGAGAGCCTGCCTGTAGCGTCTTCGGAGAGCAGATCGGCATCGGATCGGCCAAGGGCCAAGACCGGCGCGCCCATGGCTTCCAGACGCGCTGCGACGGCGCCGCCGATGAACCCGCCGGCGCCGATCACCACCGCGCGCTGCGGCGGAGTTGGCTGGGCTTTACCGTGCCGGATCGTCGGCTTATCCATGTCCGCTCACGCTCTCTCCTGATCTTCACCCGCCGGCCGGGTTTCGTGGAAAGCGCTTTTAAATCAGCGACCGGTAAATTAAAAGTCCGCCTCCCGTCGCCTGCCGCTGATACCGGTGTCGGGAAAGAATCGGCGCGAGGATCGGACATGGATTTTCGGATCATCCATCATCATGTCGGCGCGCGCGGGAATGTGCCCTTGCCGTTGGACCCGCGAAGTCCGATCCGCAAGGACTTCACGGTCTACTATTACGACGCCGACGCCGACGCCCTGACCGAGAGTCTTCGTTCCAAGATCAAGGTCGGCGAAGCGGTTCTGCTGCCATACTGTCTGGGCGAGAAACGCGGCAAGCAGACCTTTCATATCGCCAACGATCCCTATGCAAGTTCGCTTTTTCCCTTCAATTCGCGATACGAAAACTTCTCCAAGGCGACCTATCTCGGCCAATCCCGCCTGGGTCAAAGTCACGCTGCGGCGAAACGTCTTGAGGTGGACGTCGTTCCGCTGGACGAGATCTGTGAACCTGGCAACGGCATCCCCGCGCCGGACTATCTTTCGATCGATGTCGAAGGCGCCGAACTCGACATTCTGCGCGGCGCCGCGCGGGTCCTGAGCGACTCGGTGGTCTGGCTGAGATCGGAAATGTGGATCCATCCGGTATATGACGGGGCTGCTACGATGGAGGCATCCCTCGCCCATCTCAAAGCCGCCGGCTTCGAGGTCTTTCACATGGAGCCGTATGGCGAATACGAAGCGGTACCGGTGACCCTGGGCATGCACGGCACGGGGCAAACTCTTGGGGCGGAGGTCGATTTTCACCTATCCATGCGAGACTTCAAGGCGGATGGTGGGCCCGGTCACGACGCCGAGGTGCTGAAAATCTATAAGCTGGCGCTTCTGGCGTTCCTGAAGGGCGGCAACGGGCTCGGCTACCGGGCCTTGAAAGAAGCCGAGGCGCGCGGCGGAACTTTTTTCGCGGATGAAAGCGGAACCAGACCGGCGAGCTTCTTGGATTTCCTCTCGGAAATCTGGGTGGTCCTGCGGAATATGGATGAGCATCTGCCGAGGTTTCCCGACCTCAGCCGTTATGTCCATGATCGGCGTGGGCGGATGTTCGACTATGAAAGCAATAAAGATACCGAGGTCCGGAGCGCCTTGATGCACGCGGACCACGCGGCGCGGCGAGAAGTCGAACGTAAATACCGGGCGGACCTGGACTGGGCCCACAAACTGATGTGGATGGACGCCACGCCCCTGGAGTCAGTGTTCCGGAAGTTCGGTCTCACCGAACAGGCCGGCGTCATCGAACGGAACCGCAAGCGGCACTGCCAGAACTTCATCACGCTCTTCTACAAACTAGGCGACGGGCCGCTTCGTTAGGTATCCGGAGTGGTCGGGCTTTCCGAAACGCCAAGCCGGACCCACTCGAAGCCCCTTCCCGAGGGATTCTGCCCGGCAAGAATGCCGAAAGGATCGATCAGCACCCGGCCGGCCATGCGCGCGGCGATCGCGCCTATATCCAAATTTCGGTATTCCGGCCACGGCGTTGCGATAACCAGGGCGTCGGCGCCCTCGCAGGCCTGCAGCGCCGAAGACGTAACCTCGACGCCTTCTGGCGCCGCATCCGCCGGCACGGCCGGGTCGTGGGCCCGAACCCGCTGGCCTGCCAACCGGTGCAGGAGCGCGATCGACGCCGAATTCTTGATGCTGTCGGTGTTTTCCTTGTAGGCGAGGCCCAGAACCGCGATCAGGGGATTCTCCGGCAGCCGCGGCGCCGCGTCATCGAGGCGCCGGACCAGCCAGTTCTTGCGCCATTCACTGTTGACGCGCCAGGCATCGACGATGCCGGCTTCCGTTGCCTGCGCACGCGAAAGCGCACCGACCGTGGCGAGATCCCGCTCAAGATTGCCGCCGGCGATGCCGAGGCCCGGCGCCAGATAGGCGTGGGGACCGATCCGCCGGTCCAGACGCAGCGCCGGCGCAATCTCGGACCAATCGGCGCCGATGGCTTCGCAGATTTCGGCCAGGGTGTTGGTGGTGGCGACCTGGGCGACCAGAAAGCAGTTGATCGCGATCTTCGCCAACTCGGCGCTCTCATAGCGCATGGGCAGAATTGGGCACCCGCCCGCCGCGAGCACCTCTGAAAGCGCCAGAGGAAGCGGGCGGTTCGGATCGGCGCAGCCGATGATGTAGCGTTCCGGTCGGCAGGCCCGCTCGACGGCTCGGCCGAATATCAGCGTTTCGACCTGATAGAAAAGCCGCTCGGGCGGCATTGTCTGCCGGCGGGTGAACCCCGGCGGAACCTGGCAAAGGATGGTCAGGACCGCGTCGGAATGAAGCGCTTCCGTTACCGTGTCGACCAAGGCCTGAATACCGTCGAGGCGGCTGTTTCCGGCCTCGTCCGTCGGCACGTCGGCGGCGATATAGACCAGGTCCGCCTCGGCCAGGTCCGCGCGTGCCGGGGTGAAGATCAACCGCTCGCGATGTCGCTCGATCAGTTCAGGAAGGTCCGGCTCGGAAACGATCACCTCACCGCCGGCGAGACGATCGGCGCGTTCCGGGTCCGGGTCCCAGGCAATGACGCGGCCCCCCCTGGCCGCCAAACCGGCTGCGGTGACGATTCCGAGATGGGTAAGGCCGGCGACGCCAACGGTGATCATGGCGCCGGTATCTCGCTCATCAATCGGCGAAGCGTGCGCTGCAGCCATCGGTCCCCCTCAAGGTCGGCAGGGACGCGGCTCGCGCACAGGGCCTTGAAATGTGCGTATTCCTCCTGCCATGTCGGATCAGGCTGAACCAGGGTCCGCGTCTCCTCCGGGGGGCGTCCGCTGGGCAGGACACGGTCGCGTATCGTGAACCGCGCCGGCCCCCATTTGCACAAGGACTCGATATGCGCGCTGCCATGCTCGGCGAACAGATCGCAGGTGAAGTGATTGCGCCAGGAAAGCAGGGACATCTCCAGTTCCAGGCGGGGTTGGCCGTCGTTCGCGGCCAGGACGACATGATCCGGCGCACGGTTTTCGAACCTGTCCGCGGCGATAACCCGGATATCGTCGGAAACGGCGCCGAACCAGAATCGTGCCGTGTCCAGGAGATGCGAGCCGAGATCCGGCAGTACACCGCCGCCCTGATCGCGCCAGGCGGACTCGCGCACCTGCCGCGCGGTGCCGTTGCCGTAGAACATCCGGCAACGATACAACCGCCCAAGACGTCCCGATGCGACGAGATCCCGCATCGCCTGGAAATGAGGCTCGAAGCGATGGTTGTAGGCGGTATAGACGATAACGCCGGCTTCCCGGGCCCGCTGTTCAATGTCTAGCAGCACCGCGTCGTCCGGCGACCAAAGCGGCTTTTCGACCAGGATATGCTTGCGGTTTCGGATGCAGAAATCGATCAGATCCGCCTTCGGCGCATCTGGCACGCAGGCGAGGACCGCGTCGTAACTGTCTGCCGGAACCGTTTCCAGACGCGCGTGGTCGGCGTCAGGATTGACCGGATCGACCGTCGCGACACATTCAGCGCCGGCGACGGCGCGGCGCTTGTGGCCCTGAACCCCGAGACCCGCGACAACGACCCGCATGTCCTCTCCCGCCCGGTGCGACGCTATCGGAACGTCGTTTTCTGCTCCACCATGTCGATCTTCGCCAGAACGTCTTTCGGTGTTACAGGTACATTGCCGTCGTGCTCGCATTCCACGGCCGCGGCGAGCGATCCCAGTATCGTCGCCGTCAACGCGTCGTTCCGGACCAGCATGGACAAGGTCGCGTAAGCCAGCAGGGCGTCGCCGGCGCCGACCGGGTCGCGCACGTTCTCGGCAAAGCTGTCGATGATCACCGCGTCGTCGACCGCGTAGTGGTTCGGGTCCCGGCAGGTCAGCACGCCCCGGTCGCCCAGCTTCAGTATCAGAGTCTTGCAGCGCGCAACGTCGTAAAGATGCGAGGCCAGGGGACGGATATGGGAATCCTGATCACCGGTGCTGAACCGCGCCTCCCGCTCGTTCGGCGTGATCAGGTCAAAGTCGCGGAACTCCGTGATATTGCCCCAACGGCTGGCGACCTGGCTGTCCGCGACCCGGTAGACGCCCGCCGGGATCGCCTCGATCAATGCCGGGATGGTTGCACGGCTGAAAATCCCGTGACGGAAGTCGCTGAACACCACCGCATCGGCCGGGCTGTCGGCCACGGCCCGGGTGAGATCGGCGAGCACCTCTCCGGAAATCGGGCGGTTGTCCAAGGTATCGATTTTCAGCAGCCGGTAACCGTCCGCGACGATGGCGTTCTTATGCGTCGTCGGCCGATTCGCATCGATATGCGCATTGACGGAGATGCCGGCTTTTTCCAGATCCGCCAGTACGAAAGTCCTCAGATCGTCGTCGCCCAGCACCGTGGAGAACACAACCTCGGCGCCTGCGGCGCGCAGGTGCTTGGCGACGATGGCGGCGCCGCCCACATCGTCGCGCCGGCTGTCGTAGCGGACACTGATTGTCGGGGTCTTGGTCTGGCCGCCGATTACCGTGGTTTCCGTGAAGCTGTCGACGATCGTATCGCCGACCACATGCACCCGCTTGCCTTTCAGGTTAGCCAATGTCTCGCGCACATCGGCGAAACTGATCCCCTCCGAGGTCAAGAGCGTGGCCAGCTTGTCATACTTGATGCTGGGCGGCGCCAGATTGATCAGGTTGCTGGACGAATAGACCAAGTCCCCGGGGGTGAAGATCATCTCGCCGCCGTAGGACCGAACGAGGCTCATTTCCTCGTGGGTCTTCGGCGGCAATCCGTCGGCGACGTACTCGTACCCCTTGGCGAAGAAATCCGGCTGAATCAGCTCGATATTGGCGAGCGGCGTGCGATTTTCATCGATGATCACATAGTCCACCATCTCGAACGCCGCGAGGTTCAGCGCCCGCAATTCCTGGGGCACGTGCGGGCGAAACCGGCCCTTCTCGATATGCGCGTCCCGGGTCAGGCTGACGATCAGGATCTCGGCCTTGGATTTGGCGTACACCATGTGACGGAGATGCCCCGGATGCACCACGTCGAACACGCCGTGGCACATGATCGCCGCCTTCTCGCGCGGGCGCGGCCCGATCGCCTCTCGAACTTGCGTGGGGCTCAGGATCTTGTGGCCGTACCGTTCCCGCAAATCACTCATTCACGCTTTTCCGTCGCCAAGGAAAGTGAACCAGGTGCGCGTCGCCTCGGCGATCGACTCGGGGTCCCACAACGGCGCGTCGCGCCAATGGTCGATATCCGCCAGCATCTTCGCCACGCCATCCTCGAAGGACACCCGCGGCTCCCAGCCCAGCTCATCGCGGATCTTCGAGATGTCCGCCCAGGTGCAGTCCGGCTCACCCGGCCGTTTGGGCACATAGGTGACCGGCCCGCCGATCAGTTCCACCAGCCGGTTGACAGGCTTCGGATCGCCGGCGCCGATATTGTAGATCTCGCCGGACCGCTCGGTCTCGGCGGCGGCGAGAAAAGCCCGGGCGACATCGGTCACATAGAGGAAATCGCGGGTCTGGGTGCCGTCGCCGACAACGGTGAAGGGTTGGCCTGCGAGCTTTTGGCGAAGAAACACGCCGAACACGGCCCCGTAGGCGCCGGTGGTGCGTACCCGGGTGCCGTACGCGTTGAAAATCCGCACCGAGTTCACCGGCAGCCCGTAGACCTGATGCCAGTGAAATACCGCCTGCTCGCCCTGGTTCTTGCTGAGGGCATAGGGATATTGCGGCATGATCGGATGGGCTTCGGTCGTCGGCGTGTCGGCGAGGCCGTAGCACGACGACGACGCGGCATAGACCAGCTTCTCGATCCCCGCCTGCCGCGCGCCTTCGAGGATTCGGACCGTGCCCTGGACATTGACATCCATATAGTCGATGGGCCGCTCGATCGACGGCACGATATCGCCGATGCCGGCGAAATGAAAAACGTAGCGGGCCCCGGCGAAAACCGCGTCTCCGGGCTCCAGCGTCCGGATGTCCCGGCGATCCACCGTCAGATCCGGATTTCCCGCATGATGCTTGAGATTGGCCGCGTGGCCGCCGGTGAAATTGTCCACGACTCGGACCGAGAAACCCCGGTCCAGCAGCAGGTCGACCATATGCGAGCCGATGAAGCCGGCGCCGCCGGTGATGATCGCGGTCGGCTTGGCGGTCATGCCGCGTTCAAGGCTTTCATGCGCTGAACATTGAAGTACCTGTCGTCTTCAAGGCTTCGCGGGAGTTTGCCCTCGCGGAAGGCGACGCAAAGCTCGCGGATGGCGTCCTCGACCGTATGACGCGGCTTGAAACCGATGGTCCGGGTGATCTTGTCCGAATTGATGTGATAGGAACGCAGATCATCACTGGGCGTGGTCTCGATCTCGATCACCTCGCGGCCGGGGACCTCCTTCTGCACGATGTCCCGGACCAGAAGCGCGATGTCCATGATCGACATGTTCTGGTAGCCGGCGTTGAAGGTCTGGCCGGCAATCTTGGAATCCTCGATTTCCAGCAGCAGCTTATAAAGATCGCACATGTCCTGGATATGCAGGTTGGGGCGCAACTGGGTGCCGCCGAACACGGTGATCTTGCCCCGGTTCACGGCGTGGTTGGTCAGGATGTTCACCGACAGATCGAGCCGCTGACGCGGAGCATAGCCACAGAGCGTGGCCGGACGGATGGTTACGCAGACAAAGTCGTCGGACTGGTGCTTGAACAGCAGCGGTTCGCACATACCTTTGAATTTGTTGTAGAGGGTGAGTGGAACCAGCGGATGGTCCTCTGTGACGTTCGGCACCTCCGACACACCATAGACCGAACTCGTCGAGGCATAGATGAAACGGCGCACACCGGCCTGCTTTGCGGCGATCACGAGCGGCTCGAACGCGTCGAAATTGACGGTCTCGCTCAGGGCTTCATCAAGGACGAAACTGGCGTCGTTCGAAATGCAGGCGAGATGAATGACGATCTCGATACCGTCGAGCGCCGCGCCAAGGGCCTGGATATCCCGAAGGTCGCCTCCAACGACCTTCAGGCGCGGATTCTCCAAGGGCAGGAAATCGCGGCCATAGTAGAGGATATCGTAGACGGTGACCTCATGCCCCAGGTCGAGAAGCTGCGGGACGAGGCGGCTGCCGACATAACCTGCGCCGCCGGTAATCAGGACTTTGCTCATTCGTCACCTCTCGATTTTTTCCCGGAAACCCCGTCCGTCGCCGCCGAGCCGGAATGAAGGACAAATCCCGCCGCTTCCGCGTCGGTCCGGAACATCTTGACGGTCTCCAAGGAATACGCGTCCAGATCCTTGCCGATCATCGCCATTTTCACCAGAAGATCGTTGGTCATGGTGATGATGTGACACCCGATCCGATCGGCCTGGAAGAGGTTCAGCAGCTCTCTCGGGCTCGCCCACAAAAGGGCCGCCTTTGGACGTCCCGATAGTTCCTCCAGGCAGGCTTGCATATGCGGTACCGGATCGCGCCCGGTATCCGCGACACGCCCGGCGAAAACCGAGACGATGGCCGGACAGTCGGCGTCCAGGCAGCCGGCGACCGCGCGGACCTGGGCAACCGTCATGACCGCGGTCACGTTGACGCAGATGCCGTCCGCGCTCAACCGTCTGATGACCGGCAGCGTAGCCTCACCCAAGGTATTGGTGATCGGAACCTTGACGTTGACGTTGGAGCCCCAGGTCGCGATCTGCCTTGCCTGGCGTTCCATCTCATCCAACTCGTCGGCAAACACCTCGAATGATATCGGCCGGTCGGGAATATGGTCGAGCACGGTTCGGGCGAATGTTTCGTAATCCGCCACGCCGGCCTTGCGCATCAGGGTCGGATTGGTCGTAAAGCCGGCGATCCTGGGATCGGCGTACATGGCCAGCATGCCCTCAAGGTCGGCGCCATCGGCATAGATCTTGATCGCCAGGGTGTTCGGTCCGCTCATCGGCACGCGTGTTTCCCTTGTCTCTCGAGGCGCGGTCTGGAAGTCCCCGCCCGGCCAATTCTGGTCACCGGAAGGCGACGCCGAGATCTCGGGTTCGAGGCGGCAGACAGACCGGCGTCAGGCATCCGATTCTCAATCACGCACGAGAATGCCAACGGCATTTTCGTGGAAACCCGGTTTTCGCGGATGTAATAAGACCAAACGCGGTTCGCCCGCAAGTTGGATCGCCGGAGGCTGACGCGTGAAGCATTTTCCAGGCATCAAACAACTAGATTATAATGTTTTTCTCGCTTTCCGATACAATGATCGAGACACGGCGCGTCGGGGAACCGCATGCAGATACAAGTTCCGAAACGCCTGATTCGCGATGGCTATATTCGCGTCACACCGACAGCGTGGCGCGGTGCGAACGGCGGCGACCGGTATACTCTTTGCATCCCCGTCGATCTTCTCGATGATCCCTCCACACGCATTCTGCTGCGCGACGAGTTCGACGGTCCGGGCTACGAAGCCCGTGAAAGACAGCTGCTGGACACGCTGCTTTCACCGAATTCCCTGTTTCTGGATATCGGGGCCCATTGGGGGATCTATTGCCTTCACGTCCTTTCCGCTCCCCTGAATGTGCGAGTGGTTGCGGTAGAACCCGATCCGACGAATCTTCGGCATTTGCGCTACAATCTGGCCGAAAACGGCGCCATGGGACGTGCCAGGGTGGTCGCCGCCGCCGCCGCCGGCACGACGGGATCCCTATGGCTCAGGCAAAACACCGCCATGGGGCATCATGTGACGGCCAATCCGGAGCGGGTAGACATTGCCGCGTTGGAGGTCGAAACGGTGACGATCGATGACCTGGTTCGTCGGTTCGACGCCGAGGACGGCGATCGCGGCCGGCCGATCTGCATCAAGATCGATATCGAAGGCCGCGAACGTCTGGCCTTGGAAGGTGCGGTCAACACCCTGCGTTCCGGCAGGGTCGCGGGCGTTTTATGGGAAGCCCGGGTCGGCGGCGTGGCGAATCCCGACGCCTTGGAGATTGCCGCTTTTCTGCAGCAACACGGTTTGACCACCGAAGAGATCAATCCGGACTACCGGCTATCCACCCCCAGCCGATCGCTTTAACCGAAAAAGTACCTGAAATAAAAGAAGTCCTGTGACGGATCTATTAGGCAGGCGGCGGCATCTCGGCGCGCTGTCAACGAAGCCCTGCCAGGGCGTCGATGGCCCGGCTGGCGGCCCCGTCCCAGGTGAAGTTCGCCCGGATTCGGCGCCCGGCGTTCTGGCCGGCGGCCTTGGCCGCTTCCCGGTTCTCATAGACTTCACGCAAAAGATGGCGAAGTTCCGCCCGGTCGGGCTCGGCCCACATGCCGAAATCGCCATCGCTTGCTTCGAAAAAGGATGTTTGGATCGGCACCATCGCGGCGGGCAGCCGGAAGGCCTCCGGTCCCAGGAAATCAAGCGGCGCGCTGTGGCCGGTCGCGATCACCGGCAGGTCGCAGGCCATCGCCTCGATGATCGGCAGTCCCCACCCCTCGGCCCGCGACGGGGCAACGAATGCGTCGCACGCCGTGTACAATGCTGCCAGGATGTCATGCCGGGCCACCGGCGGGATGAATTTCAGCTTATCCGGATGCCGCAGCCCTAAGGACCGGAGTTCGGCACCGATGTCGAAGTTCTCTTGGTGATGATTGTGGCAAGCCAGGACCAGGATCGCGTCGTCTTTCGTCCCAAACTCCTCGTCAAAGGCGCGAATCAGGGTTGCGGTCCCCTTGCGATCCTCGAAACGTCCGATATTGAGAAATTTGTATCCGGGTTCGCCGGCAATCACGCCAGTCGCCGGGATATCGGGATTGAACAGAACCGGGTCAACGCCTTCCGGCACCACGTGAATGCGCGCCGGATCAATGCCGTTGCGCGCCATGACCGCCGCGCCCCAATGGGATGGGGTCCAGACCTGGTCGGCGATATTCAGAGCGGGTATCCAATCGTCCGGAAGTCGGGTTGATTCCCAAACGGTGTAGATGATTCGGGCTCCGGGCGCGTGTTCCAGCATCTCGCCAGCCAGATTTCCATACAGTAGGGCGATCGAAACGATCTCTCCGTCGTCCCGGATCCGGCGCACCAGCCGGCGGTCCTTCACCAGAGGGCCCTGTCTGCCTACAAGCGGCGTCACAATTGTCGGGATCCGGCGTGCGAGCGCCGAAAAGAAATTGCGGGCATGCACATTGTAGCCGAATGGCCCGTCGACCCACCCGATCCCATGGACCAACCGACAGGTCACGAGGTCGGTTTGCTTGTGAATGTCAAACCTCGGGGGCGTCGCGCCCATCGTGACCTCACTCGCGCCCGACTTGGCTGCAGACGGATTCATGGTTCGCGGTCAATAGCCAGCGTTATAACTCGGAGGAATCCGATTTTCTCCGGTTATTCAGGTTTCTATAACCTAGTTGCTTTGAAACGCAATGAATTCACCGTGTTTGTCCCATATTGGCCTTATGGTGGCAGCGAGCGTGTTATAATTGCAACACCGCGGAGGTAAAGCGCGCGCGCAACCGGGGAAAAGCCCGGATTTACCGGTGATTAGTAGCTTGCATGGTATCAGGTTTCGGTGTAATTAGATCGAGAACTGGACTGGTCTCGGGCCGGTTTCAAGTTGTTTGGATTTTTGACACGGTCACGTCGCCAACGATCACGTAAGAGTAAAGAGCGTGAAGGCATTGGTTGACCGAGTCATGCCACAGAATCGGCTTCGATGCGCTAATGGGGACTTTCAATGGCATCAATCACCGGAACGACTTCTTCCGACAATCTCACCGGCACGGGTAACTCCGACGACATCACGGGTCTCACCGGGTCGGATACGATCAGCGCGCTTGGCGGTGCTGATCTGATTTACGGCAACCAGGGTTCGGACAACATTCTGGCGGCCGGCGGTGACGACACGGTGTTCGGCGGCCAGGACGCGGACACGGTTGACGGCAGCGACGGCAGCGACGTGATCTACGGCAACCTCGGCAACGATCTGTTGTCGGGCGGCGGCGACAGCGACTCGATCTTCGGCGGCCAGGGCAACGACAAATATCGTTGCGGGCAGCGGCGCCGATGTGGTCTACGGCAATTTAGGCAACGACTCGATCAACGGCGGCGACGGCGCGGACACGCTGTTCGGCGGCCAGGACAACGACGCGCTGACCGGCGGAGCCGCTCGGACGTGCTGTACGGCAACCTGGGCAACGACACGATCATCGCCAGCGGTGACTCGGACGCGCTGTATGGCGGCCAGGGCAACGACCAGCTGAGCGGCGGCGACGGCACGGACCTTGTGTTCGGCAACCTGGGCAACGACACGCTGTTCGGCAGCGGCGGTGCGGACACGCTGTATGGCGGTGACGGCAACGACCAGCTGAACGGTGGCTCGGAAGCGGACCTGATCTACGGCAACGCGAATGCGGACACGATTTCGGGTGATGTCGGCAACGACACGATCCAGGGCAGGGCCGGCAACGACCTTGCCTATGGCGGGGCCGGCAACGACGTTCTGGTTGGCGGCACGGGTGCTGACACGCTGTATGGCGGCACCGGCAACGACCAGCTGACGGGAGGTACGGACAACGACCTTCTGGTTGGTGGCATCACGGGCGCGTTTGGCGGCGTCGACACGCTGTATGGCGGCGACGGCGCGGACACGCTGATCGCGGGCTCGACCCAGGGCGACATTCTGTACGGCGATACGGGCAATGACAGCCTGGTCGGCGGCACGGGCGAGGACACGCTGTTCGGCGGTTCCGGGCAACGACGTGATCGACGGCACGCTGGCGGGTGCGGATCTGCTGTACGGCGAGGACGGCAACGACACGATCCGGGCGGGCTCGGACAGTGACACGCTGTTCGGTGGCTCGGGCAACGATGTGCTGTATGCGGCGCTGGTCGGCGGCACGGACAATGGCGGCGAGCTGTTGTACGGCGGCGACAGCAACGACACGCTGTATGCGGGCGCGGCGATCTCGGGTTTGGCGGACACGCTGTACGGCGGGGACGGAGCCGACAAGTTCGTGGTGAGCACGACGGTGTCGGTTGCGACGATCACCGGCGGGACGATCACGGGCGCGGACATCTTCAGCTTCTCGTCGGGATCGGACAAGATCACGCTTGTGGGCTTCGGCTTCACGAGCTCGGGCAGCCCGGGTCTGGTGTCGTCGTCGGGCGGTTCGTTCGGGGCGACGGGGACGATCGTGCTCTCGGCGAACACGACGAACAATCTTGTCGAGGTGTATCTGAACGGCGCGTCGGCGGACCGCTACGCGAAGATCACGGTGAACGGCGTGACGACGCTGAACCTGACGGACTTCGAGTTCTCCTGATCCCGGCCAAGACGGCCAAGCGGGTGGCGCCCTCAGGGGCGCCACTTCGCGTTTGGGGGCTGGGCTCTTTGTTTTGCCGTTTCCCTAGACGATAGGGGTCAGATTTCGATCTTGAACAGGCAAGACCCAGCCACAGCGGGAAGCCGGGCTTTTCGAGAGCGGCCATGAACAACCTTATGTTAAGCATTGATGCGCGAGCGGCACGCTGCAGATCAGCCATTTCCGGAGGTGACCTTTCCGGGGCACAGGCGCTTGCCCAGGAGATCGCTGTTCTGACTCCAGCATCCCTGGAAGCCTATAACCTTCTTGGAAACGTGATCATCAGATCTGGCGCGGCGGAAATGGCGGCCCGCTGGTTTCGGATACGAACATGGCTCGACACGGATAGGTCCGTGTCACCCCGGCTCAATCTTGCCATGGCGCTGGAAATGGCCGGTCAATTGAACGCTGCGCATGACGAATACCAGGCGCTTCTAGATGACTATCCCCGCGACCCGAAGGTCCGGGACAAGTATGCGCGTTTGCTGTTCACATTGGATAGGTACGAAGCCTGCCTCGTAGTCCTCGGGGGCACCGAAATCCTGAATTTCGACCAATATTACATGCGCGGGCGGTGCCGTCTCGAACTTGGACAGGCCGCGAAAGCTGCCGCAGATTTCCGTGAAGCCCTATCACTACGCCCTGCCTATCCGGAAGCCTTCAAGGGCCTCGGACAGGCATTGGCCCAGATCGGCCGGCACGAAGAGGCGCTTTCCATCCTGGAAGCGCTGCATTCCCAAGACGACACCGACGCCGACCTCAATTACACCCTGGGGCGCATTCATTTTGATCGGGGAAATCTGGAGAAGGCGCGTGACTATCTGACCGCGTCCCTCAGCCAAACTCGTACGCAGTTCCACGCCAACCGGCATTTGGGAATCATTCATCGCCGGCTCGGCTCAAACAGCGACGCCGTCCCGTACCTCATGGCTGCGATAGAGCTGAAACCCGATGATTATCTGACCTTCGACAATCTCGGCGAGGCGCTGACCGATCTCGGCCGTTTCGATGAACTCAAATCCATGACAACCGCCGTTCTGGACAAGGATCCAGCTAATGCGTCGATCTGGAACAGCGCCGGGATCTTCTTGAAAGCAGCGAACGATAAGGCGCTGAGCATCGACTACATGAAGATAGCGGCTGACAAATTCCCGGATCAGCCGGTGATCTTATACAATCTAGCTCACATGATGAACGAATCCACCCTCGCGGAGGAAGCGCAGCCCTACGCGACCCGCGCGTTGCTGCTGAAGCCGGATTACGCCAAGGCCTGGAACGCTCTATGCGTATGCCACTGCATGCCATACAAACACGATGCGGCGCGGGTTGCCGTCAACCGCGCCCTTCTGATCGACCCGAAACTATCATCGGCCTGGCTCAATGTCGGCGTTCTGGAGCGCTCGGAAAGTCGATACACCCACGCCATCGCGGCGATGCGGCGGGCGATTGACCTCAATCCCGAGGATTTCACGGCCCAAACCAACCTCGCTTACGCCCTGCTCATGGCGGGGGAGATCGACCAGGGTTTTCGGCAATACGACCAGCGCTGGCACAATCCGGGATTTCCGTCCTCGCGTCGCCCGTTTCCACTGAGAATCTGGAAAGGGCAGAACCTTCTCCATCACGGCCTGCTGGTTTACATGGAACAGGGCATGGGCGACGAGATCATGTTCGCCTGGTACATGCGTTTTATTGCTCAGCGGGCAGCGCATGTCATGGTGGAATGTGATCACCGGCTGGTCCCACTGTTTCAAAGGTCGTTTCCGGCTTTTACGGTGGTCGCCCGGCGCTATCCTGTCGATCCTGCCACGACCGCCGGAAATCGGCGGTACAAAACTCCCGCCGGCCATGTTCCCAAGCATTACTGGTTCGAAACCCGCGACCATATGATGAAGATGTGGCCGGTGGCGACGCGCCCGATCTCCCGCACGACCGGCTATCTGAAAGTGGATCCGGAGCGCCGCGCGCATTGGCGGCGCTATCTGGACTCTTTCGGGGACGAGCGTCTGAAGGTCGGCATATGCTGGCGCAGCAGCTACCACAACCGCGCCCGGGATCTGCAGTATCTCGCGCCCGACGAAATCGGCCAATGCTTCGATGAAAATTTCGTCGTGCTGAATCTGCAATACGATCACCAGGAGGAGGAGACCGATCTCCTCTCGAAGGTTGGACGGGAGCGCGGCTATGAATTCGTGACGCCGCCGGAGATCGACCTGAAAGACGACCTCGACGATCTGACGGCCTTATGCGAGGTCTGCGACATCGTCGTGACGCCCCTGATCTCTACCGCTTTCATGGCCGCCGCGGTCGGTACGCCGACCTGGGTGTTCAGATCCTCGGATACCGGACGGATCTGGCAGCAACTGGGCGCGCCTTTCGTTCCGTGGTTCCCGTCGATGCGGTTGTTCTTCCGCTATCCAACACACCCCTGGGCCGAAACCATCGAGCGGATGCGAACCGCGTTAAGCGAGATCCTGAAGATGGATCGTTCGGCCTACCATACCGTGATCGATGTCGAGCCCGAGGTGCGGCCGCCGGACTGGGTCAAGGCGCGATCCAACAAGAAAATCTAAGAAGTCGCAAAGACTTCATAGGGTTCGCCGAACCAGTGTTCCTCCAGATTGATTCCCTCTCCAATTCGGTCAACGACCGCGAAAAGCCCGGGTTCCGCGAGCGGGGTGAGCACGCCGTGCCAAGTCCCCCGGTGAAAGTTGACACCCGTTCCGGGCGCTACGTGAAACGCGAGCGGTATCCCCGGTTTTCCGCCGTCATCCGGCGCGACAATCACCAGAAACGGGTCCGCCGTCATCGGGATGAAGGCCTGGGAGCCGAGCGGATGCCGCTCCATCATCTCGAGCCGATAGGGCAACGTCCGAGGCACCGCCTTGAACAGACTGATCCCGGCGCGCGCCTGCGCGAAATCAAGCCGCGCCAGATCATGGTGGCGGCCGCAAAACCCCTGATTGATGATCTGGTCCGGCGTCCCGCGAAGCGCGATCACGTCCCCGAACTCCCGGAACGCTTCGGCGGTCAGATCCTGAATCACGATGGATCGGCTCATGGAATGCTACCGCGTTTCTTCAGATCAAAGCGCCCGGTCTCCCGAGCTTCGGGTGCCGGTTCATGTCCTTGTAGAGAAGATACCGGAACCGCCCCGGACCGCCGGCGTAACAGGCCTGCGGGCAGAACGCGCGCAACCACATGAAGTCGCCGGCCTCGACCTCGACCCAATCCGCATTCAGCCGGTAAACCCCCTTGCCCTCAAGGACGTACAGACCGTGTTCCATCACATGGGTCTCGGCGAAAGGGATCAGGGCGCCAGGCTCGAAGGTCACGATCGTGACATGCATGTCATGGCGCATGTCGTCGGGATCGACAAACCGCGTGGTAGCCCAGCGCCCGTCGGTATCCGGCATGACCGTGGGCGCGATATCGGCCTCGTTGACGACGAAGGCATCCGGGGCATCCAACCCGTCGACTGCTTCGTAGGCCTTGCGAATCCAATGAAACCGTGTCACCTGGCTGCCATTGTTGTGGACGGTATAGCGAAGGTCGGGCGGAATGTAGGCGAATCCTCCCGGACCCATCCGGTGCGGCCGGCCCGACATCGTCAGGGTCACCTCGCCCTCGACCACGAACAGCGCCGCTTCGGCACCGGCGTCGGGTTCCGGCCGGTCACTGCCGCCGCCCGGCGCGACTTCCATGATGTACTGCGAAAACGTCTCGGCGAACCCAGATAGCGGCCGGGCCAGAATCCAGGCTCGGGTCTTGTCCCAGAAGGGAAACCGGCTGGTGACGATGTCTTGCATGACACCGCGCGGAATGACCGCATAGGCCTCGGTGAAGATCGCCCGATCGGTGAGAAGCGCGGTCTGGTCGGGATGCCCGCCGGTCGGCGCATAGTAGGAACGGGAAGCGCCGGGCCGGGCGATAGGGGCTGAACTCATGATCAAAACATCTCCATTAGACGAAGCATGGCGATCCGCTCCACCTGCCGGCATGCCTCGGCGAATTCGGTGTCCCGGTCATTGCCGATCCGGTTCCGAAACGCGCCGAGAATTCCGGCCTTGTCGTGGTCACGCACGGCGATGATGAAGGGAAAGCCGAATTTCGCCACATAGCTGGAATTGAGATCGCTAAAAACAGTACGTTCCTCGTCGGTCAGCGCGTCGAGGCCGGCGGAGGCCTGCTCACCCGCCGAGGCCGATGTCAGACGCCGGGCTTGAACGAGCTTGCCGGCGAGATCCGGATGCGCTTTCAGCACGCCGAGACGTTCACCGGCGGTTGCGCTGCGGAAGATCCTCGCCAGAGCCCCATGCAGGCCGATCGCGCAGTCATGGGCCGGGCCCAGTTCCAGGCCATGGGCCCGCTCGGCGATCCAGGGCGAATGCTCGAAGATACCGCCGAATGCGGAAACGAACGCATTCCTGTCCATTGCCGACGGGCGAAGCCGCGATGCGGGTGGCGGGTGCAGCCGGGCCCAATGCTCGGCGATATCGATGCGCCGTGGAAACCAGACATCGCCGTGGGAGCGCGCGTAATCGACGAACCGGCGTAGCGCCATGACTCTTCCCGGCCGGCCGGCGAGCCGGCAGTGCAAGCCGACCGACATCATCTTGGGCGCGCCGGACCGCCCTTCCTCAAGCAGGGCATCGAAACCGTCCTTCAGATAGGTGAAGAACTGCTCTCCGGAATTGAAGCCCTGAGCGGAAGCGAACCGCATGTCGTTCGCATCCAGCGTGTAGGGAATCATCAAAAGCCGGTTCGGCCCGTTTTCGTGCCAGTAGGGCAGATCATCGGCATAACTGTCCGAGCAGTAGGCAAAGCCTCCTGTCTCGGCGATCAGGTCAACGGTATTGTCGGAACACCGGCCCGTATACCAGCCCCGCGGCCGCGCACCGGTCACCTCGGCATGCAATGCCATCGCTTGTCGGATATGGTCGCGCTCCTCTTCCCTTGGAACGTTGCGGTAATCGATCCATTTCAGGCCGTGGCTGGCGATTTCCCAGCCGGCATCCAGCATGGCTTGAACCTGAACTGGCGAGCGTGCCAAGGCCGTCGCCACACCATAGACGGTCACCGGAATCCCGGCGCCGGTGAACAGGCGGTGCAGGCGCCAGAAGCCCGCGCGCGCGCCGTACTCGTAAATCGATTCCATGTTCCAGTGACGCTGCCCCGGCCAGGCCTCGGCGCCGATGATCTCCGACAGGAAGGCCTCGGATGCGGCATCCCCATGCAGCACGCAGTTTTCGCCGCCTTCCTCGTAGTTCACCACGAACTGAACGGCGAGACGCGCGCCCCCGGGCCACTGCGGATCCGGCGGTCTGGCACCGTGGCCCAACATATCGCGTGGATAGCGTCGCACTCTGTGGTCTCCCGCGCCAATCGTCGTTCAACAGATAGGCCAGTTCCGAAGCGAGGATTTTCAAAAAAACTTTGAAGGATTGCTACGTCGGGCGCGATTCCAAATCCTCCAGCTTTCGGCGGCAGTGATCGGTCATGAAGTCAATGAAGCGCCGGATCTTCGGGTCCTGATATCGTTTATGCGGATAAAGACACGCGAATTGCACCGGCGTCGGCGGCGACTCGATCGCCACCGGAACCAAGGCGCCGGATCCGAGATGCTCGGCGACCTCGAAGACCGGTTTATTGATAACTCCCCGCCCGTCCAGCGCCCACCCGGTCAGCACGTCGCCATCATCGGATTCGAACGGCCCCGATACTTCGTACTTCCGGGGGCCGTCCCCGGTAAGCAGGGTCCATGCGGGCTCCGGCGTGCCGGGATAGCGCAGCAACAGGCAATCATGAGCGCCATCGACAAGATCATCGCCGTCCTTGGGCCGCCCACGCTTCTCGATATAGGCGGGAGCGGCGCAAAGCACGCGCGGACATTCCGCGATGGCCCGCACACGCAGCGAGGAATCTTCCAGGGTGCCGAGGAAGAACGCCACGTCCAACCCCTCGGCGGCCATGTCGACGCGGCGGTCGGTCAGGCGCAGGCGAACATCGATGCGCGGGTAGGTATCCTTGAAAACCGGCACGATCGGCGAGATGAAACGCTTTCCGATGCCCAGTGGCGCCGCAACATGGATGGTTCCCTGGGGGTCCTTGGTCACATCGGCGACCCGGGCTTCGACCTCCTCGATCGCCTCCAGCACCTTCAGCGCACCGTCATAGAAGATCTGCCCCTGCTCGGTCGCCCTCAGGTTGCGGGTCGTTCGGTTGAAGAGCCTTACACCCAGATGCTTTTCCAACGCGGATATCCGGCTCGACGCCACGGCCGGCGAGACGCGCTGATCGCGGGCTGCGGCGGACATGCTGCCGAGTTCTAGGACCCGCACGAACATGCGGATATTGGTCAGATAAGCCATCGGACGGAGTGTGCGATCTTATGGAAAAAATTGGAAGTGCTCCGGCATTATCGGTATTTTCCAAACAACCGATCCGGTCCACTGTCACACGCTGACACGGGAGGATAGGATGATCGACACGGTGATCCTGATGGACTGGGTGTCCTTCGCGGCGCGTTGGGTGCATGTCATCACCGCGATCGCCTGGATCGGATCGTCCTTCTATTTCATCGCTCTCGATCTCGGCCTGCGCCAGGCGCCCGGCATGCCCGAGGGCGCCCATGGCGAGGAATGGCAGGTCCACGGCGGCGGCTTCTACCATATCCAGAAGTACCTGGTGGCGCCGGAACGGCTTCCAGAGCATCTGACCTGGTTCAAGTGGGAAAGCTATGCCACCTGGCTGTCCGGGTTCGCGATGCTGTGCCTCGTCTACTATCTCGGGGCCGATCTCTATCTCGTCGATCCCGCGGTCATGGAGCTGGAGCCGTGGCAGGCGATCGCCATCTCCGCCGGATCGATCGCCTTCGGCTGGATCGCCTATGACCTGATCTGCAAGAGCCGGTTCGGCGACGACAATACCCGCCTGATGGTGTTTCTCTACATCGTCCTGGTGGCCATGGCCTGGGGGTATACCCAGGTCTTCACCGGACGGGCGGCGCTGGTCCATCTCGGCGCCTTCACGGCGACGATCATGTCGGCAAACGTCTTCTTCATCATCATCCCCAATCAGAAGATTGTGGTCGCGGATCTGAAGGCCGGACGGGTGCCGGACGCGAAATACGGTCATGTCGCCAAGCAGCGCTCGACCCACAACAACTACCTAACTTTGCCGGTGATTTTCCTGATGTTGTCGATCCATTACCCGTTGGCCTTCGCCACCGAGTACAACTGGGTGATCGCCAGCCTGGTGTTCCTGATGGGTGTAACGATCCGGCATTACTTCAACACCATGCACGCGGGCAAAGGCAAACCGGTTTGGACCTGGATCGCCACGGCCGTCCTGTTCGCGGCAATCGTCTGGATTTCCAGCCTCCCGCCCGCCGAGGCGGAGGGCGACGCCGGGGAGAAAACCTCGATCCTCACCCCAGGCCAGCAGGGTTTCGCGAACGCGGCGGGGTTCGAAACCGTCCAGGAAATCATTTCCGGACGCTGTTCCATGTGCCACGCGGCGGAACCTGCCTGGGAGGGCATCGCCCGGGCGCCGAACGGCGTCGCGCTGGAAACCGGTCATCAGATCGCGGCGCAGGCGCGCGAAATCTACCTGCAGGCGGGCTTCACCACCGCGATGCCGCCGGCCAATGTCTCCTTCATGGAGCCGGCGGAACGGGCAGCGATACGGAGATGGTATCAGGCGGGATTGAACCGTCCCTGAACCCCGCCGGGCGATTCCCGGCAACCTGAGGCCAGCGCTGATCCGGAGACCCAATCGCCCCGCCCGTCCCGTTCCATCGCATCCCGGATACGCGCCCGGATGCCCTCGACATACGTGGGGCCACGGTCCTAGGCTTTCGCGAGAGCGGCCCGCGCCGGCGGGCGCAAGCGGAGGAACTCACCATGGCGGTTCAGGAAAAACACGACGATACGGCGGTGCGGCAGACCCATGTGTATCAGATCCTCGCCGAAGACATTAAGGCGATGGGTGTCGATACGGTCTTCGGACTGATGAGTGACGATACCGCCCATTTCTGCGTCTCGCTCGATGCCGCCGGCGTGGATTTCATCGGCGCGCGCCATGAGAATATCGCCATTACTATGGCGGATGGATACGCGGCGGCGACCGGGCGGCTCGCGGTGGTCTGCGTCGGCCGCGGACCGGCTATGGCCAACGGGTTGCACGGCGCCAGCTTCGCCAGCCGGACCGGCAATCCGGTATTGATCATCCAGGGCGATGTCGCGATTCCCGGGGCGAGCCTCAATGGGCAAGGACCGGACTACAAGGGCGTCGATGCGGAGGGCGTTCTGAAAGCCGCGGGCATCCGCACGTTCCGCCCGACCGGGCCGGAAACCGCCCGTCAGACGCTGGCCGATGCGGCGGAAGCGGCACGGCGCGGCACCGCCGTCGTGCTGTTGTTGCCGGTGAACGTCCAGGCCGCCGAAATCGACATTCCAGCGGATGACGAAGGACCCGAGCCCGTGGACGCAGGACCGATCCCCCGGCGTTCGGGCAGACCGGCCCGGCCCCATGCCGTCAACGCGGCAGCGGGTTTGCTGAACGCAGCCAGGAAACCGATGATCCTCGCCGGCCACGGTGCGCACAAAGCGGGTGCCAGGGACGCGCTGATCGCGCTGGCCGAAAAGACCGGTGCGCTGCTGGCAACCACCGCTAGGGGCAAGGACATGTTCCGCGGTCACCGGCTCAATCTCGGGATTATCGGCTCGTTCTCGCATTCCGCGGCACGCCGCATGGCGGGTGAGGCGGATTGCGTGCTGGCGGTGGGCGCCGGGCTCAACATCCTGACCATGAGTTTCGGTGAATCGCTCCCCGACGCGCCGCTGATCCAGGTCGACGCCGTAAGGGCCAATATCGGGCGCTGGACCACTGCCGATGTCGCGGTTGTCGGCGATGCCAAGCTGGTGGCCGAGCAACTGTTGGCGGCGGTCGCCGAAAAGAGCGCCGGCGACAAACCGTTTCACGGGGAACAGACGCAGGATTTCCTGAAATCCTTCTCGATCGCCAAAGATTTCCAGCCCGCAAACACGGCGCGCACCGTCGATCCACGCTCGCTGGCGGTGGCGCTCGACCGGTTGCTGCCGGAAAAGCGCAGCATGGTCTATGACGCCGGTAATTTCCTTGGAGTGGTGCCCTATCTCTCGGTGCCGGGACCCGATTTTTTCAAGATGACCAATGATTTCGCGTCCATCGGCCTCGGTTTCGGCGCGGCGCTCGGCTTTGCGCGGGCCCGGCCGGATGTGCCGACCGTGCTGGTGATCGGAGACGGCGGGTTCCTGATGACCATGGGCGAACTTGAGACCGTGGTGCGCGAGGATTTGCCGATGGTCGTCGTGGTGATGAACGACTGCGCCTATGGCGCGGAGCTGCATTTCCTGCGCATGCGCCAACTGCCGGTGGCCAAATCGGTTTTCCCGGATGTCGATTTCGCGCCGATCGCCGAGGGTTTCGGCTATGACGCGCACACCATCCGGACATTGGATGACCTTGAAGCGCTGGCGCCGCTTCTGGCCAAGCCCGAGGGACCGATCTTCCTCGACTGCAAGATCAACGCCGACGTCGCCGCCCCGTTCATGAGCGAGATCGTCGCGGCCGAGACCAGAGCGAAGCACTAAGTTGCCGGAAATGTGCATTGAATTGGACCCGGCGGTATAATCGCGCCGGAGAACGGAACAGGAGACGGATCATGGCTTATACACTCGAACAGTTTTGTACTGACTGCCACGACGCGTTGATCGCCGACAACGGTCCCGGCGGACGCGAGGTGATCCGCGGCAAGCTGGAAAAGCTTCTGGCTAACCGGGAATTCGTCAACGATGTCCTCGGCCCGGACGCGGAGCTTGGCGTGCACACCCTGTACAAGGACGAGGATCTGGAATTCGTCGTGCTGGCCCATATCAACGAGAAGCCGAGTTCCTCGCCGCCGCATGATCACGGCAACTCCTGGGCGGTCTACGGACAGGCCACCGAATGGACGGACATGAGCGAGTATCGCCGCCTCGACGGAAACCAGGGCGACGGCGAAGCCAAGCTGGAACAGGTCAAGGCCTACCGTCTTATGCCGGGACAGGCGGGGCTGTACGACGTGCGCGCCATTCACGCGATCAACTATCCGGAAAATGCCCGCTTCGTCCGGGTCACCGGGCGTGAGCTGGAATTGGAGCCGCGTCTTAAATTCGATATGGCGAAGAACAAGGCGAGCTATATCGAAAGCCAGGGTGTCCAGTAGGGCACCAAGGTCTTCCTAGTACGACCGCGCTCTAATTCAATAGGTTAGAGCATCTCGACCGCCGTCAGCAGGAAATCGCGCAATTCGTCCGCCGCCTCGTCGCGGCGGTGAAGGGCGCCCGCGTTGCGCCGCACCCGCTGGGATGTCGCGTGCCGGTGCGCGTGATCGCGTCCGAGCGCGACGGCGCGGGCCACATAATCGGCCCGGTCTTGCGCGACAAGATCCTCCAGTCCAATGGACCGGCAGGTCCCGCTGGCGAAACGGCTGCGCTGGAAAGCGCCCGGCGTGGTGACAAGCGGGGTTCCGAGGCTCAAGGCGTGAAATGTTGTGTTGCCGCCGCCAAAGTGAATCGGGTCCAGAATCACGTCCGCCGCCGTGAGAAGCTCGAAATAGCGTTGGGTCGGCAGGAAGGGCAGGAATGTGATCCGCTCGACGACATCCGGGATTGCTCGGTTTAGGCGGGTTTTCAGCCGCTCCGTCCAGCCGGCCTGCGATCCCTCGATCAACACCACCTGGCCCGCCGGGTCAGCGCGCAGAATTTCCGCCAGCCATTGGTCGAAATCCGGATGCAGCTTGAAGATGTTCTGTGGGCAAACATAGGCCGCGCCCGTGGCCGCAAGGCCGAAATCGTCCTTTGAGGCGGCACGGGAAACTCCCGGCGGCTCGTAATGCATCAGGATGTTAGCGAGGCGATGCAGCCCCTCGCTGTAATGCGCATTGCCCTCTTCGGGCTCGAAGGCACCGGCTGAGAGATAGCCGTCCAGGCTGTCGAGACCCGTCGTCACCGGATGGCCCCAGGTGACGAACTGTAGCGGTGCCAACCTCGAAAACGCCAGAAAGTAGGTTATCGGCTCCATGCCGATATCCGTGTAGAGCAGAACATCCAACCGCGCCTCGGCGATGGCTTCCTGGGCTCCCGTGAAAGACGCGGGCAGATGCAGGACGTGGTCCGCGGCCGCATCGATGCGCCCGGCGACGTCATCCCGCCATCCGGCTGGGCGCAGGATGACGATCTCGAAAGCCCCCGTGCGCGCCATCCTTTCGATGACTCCGGCGAACAACAGGCCGATCGTGTGGCGATTGAGGTATTTCGAACAGATGCCGAGCCTTGGGCGCTTGCCCGAGGCGGGCCGGCCGGCGCGGCAGTGCGGCGCGATCCAGGACAGGCGTGGACAGCAGCGCCGGTGGAACGCCGCAATTTTCTCGTAGAGTGCCCGGTCGTCGAGACCGTGATAGGCCCAGTAGAAGTTCGCGCTTCCAACGTCCAAGACAGGATTGTCGACCCGAAGGCCGTGCGCCGCGTCGGAGTCGAGGAAAGCTATCAGGTTCGAGCGCAGTTCAGCGATCTCCGCCGTGTCGAGACAGACCTGCGGCAGGGACAGCACCCGGCGGATCGGAAACCTTGCGTCCTCCGGATGCTTCTTGGCGCCGGAGTCGAATACCGACACCGCGTCTCGATGACGTCCAAGGCCGGAAAATGCAATGGCAAGGTTCAGGCTTGCATCTGCCAAATCCGGACGCGCGGCAAGGGCGTGCTCATAGGCGTCGATGGCCCGCTTCTCGTCTCCCAGGGCCCAGACGACCGTACCGAGATTGTTCAGGGCCTCGCCATTGTCTGGATCGATCCTGAGGCTGCGCTCGAAACAATCGGCCGCCTCTTTGAGCTCGCCGCGTCCGCGCAACGCGATGCCGAGATTGTTCCAGCCTGCCCAATGACCCGGCGCAAGGGCCAAAAGTCCGCGGAAGTCTTCCACGGCCCGGTCCAGATATCCGAGATCGCAGAGTGCCTTGGCCCGGTTGTTGCGGGCATCGAGCATGCCGGGCTGGCGATCGAGAACAGAATCGTAGCCGCGAATGGCGTCCTCCAACCGGCCGGTCAGCTGAAGGGTCATGGCTCGGTTATAGGTGAGACCGGAATCGTCGGGCCGGAGCGCCAATCCGGTTTCGAAGGCGCGGAGAGCCGCCACCGGGTCGCCGAAATCCCGCAGGGCCAATCCAAGCGCGTTGTGGTTCTCGGGCTCCTCGGGCCCCAGCCGCACGGAGGCCTCCAAAGCCACCCTCGCCCCCATAGGGTCTCCGGTATCCCGACGCGCATTGCCGAGCTCGCGGTGCAGGGCGGCCGCGTTCGGGCGCAGCAACACCGCCCGCTCGAAACACTGTCTCGCGGTGACCGGATCCCGGAGGCCGGACATGGCCATGCCCATCAGATAGAGTGCATCCGGCGTGTTTGGCGCGCGCAGCAGAACCCGCCGATAGCGCGGAATCGCCGCGTCGATTCTTCCGGACTGATGATCCGCGAGCGCCAGGCGGAGATCGGAGGTGTCAGTCATGCATTGCGCCGCCGTGGCGACGTGGAAAACCAGTCCCTCCGGCGATGTCGGTTCCAATTAAGAGGGCTTGTGTTTCACGGCGATCAATCATCGGCTCAGCCTGCCGCGCGGATCGGCGCACTGTCAATCAAGGCCGAGTTGGAAAATCATTCGGCGCCAAATGACGAACCGCTCGCCTGGTGTCCATGCTCAATGCTAAACAATCGGGGTACCGGCGCGAACGACGCGGCGACCCGAAAGCGAAGATTGACCTTGGGCCTTTACGATGGCGGATATCGAACTAGCGGGGATGTCGGTACTGGTCATCGATGACGAACCGTCGACCAGTGAGATGCTGTCGGGCATGCTGCAGGAGCTTGGGATAAACGATATCCGCCGCGCCCGTGACGGCCGGCATGGCCTTGATCTTCTGCGCGGTTTCACGCCCGATTTCATAATCTGCGACATCCTGATGGACGGAATGGGCGGCATAGAGTTCACCAAGCATGTCCGAACCGACCCCGCCAGCGCCAACCCGTTTATCCCGATCGTCATGCTGACCGGGGAAGCCCGGATCGAAATGGTACGTGAGGCGCGCGACGCCGGTGCCAACGGGTTTCTCGCGAAGCCCATCTCGGTCGATGTGCTGAACACGCGCCTGAAGGCGACGCTGGCTGAAAACCGGGAATTCATCCGCTCGCAAGGTTATACCGGGCCGGACCGGCGGCGCCGGGATGTTCCGCTGAAAGGCCGCCCGGACCGGCGGAAATCGTAAAGCTAGGCGACGACTTCCCGCAGCACCGATTCGAGTTGCGCGACGGGAACGCTGAAATCGGCATGCAGAGGCAGGACCGGCACTCTCGACCGTTCCGCCGAGCCGACGATCCGATAAAAGGGCTGTCCTCGCAGGCCCGCAAGGATCGGGAACAGCGGCCGGACCGCGTGCTCGTGGGTAAGCTCGATCACGGCTGTCGTTTCGGGACAAGCCAGCATATTGGTCAGCCCGGCCCCGAATGGCGCGACCACCGCTTCCGCGCCGGCGCATAGCTCGAACTGCTCTCGCGCGCTCATCCTCTCCAAGGCGACGGTTTCAAATCCGAATTTCTCAAGCAAGGCCATGACGGGCTCAGCATTCACGATCCGGCGGTGACGGTCGTCGCGACGGCCGAAATAGAGGCGCCTAGGCCCTTGCGTGGGGCCGGCTCGAAATCGGCTGAACAGCCGCTCTTCAAGAAAGTCGAGGTAACGCGGCGACACGCAGCCGAGCCGGCCATGCGCGAGCGAGGGGACCCACAAGCGCTTCACCGGATGGAGGCCCGGGGTCAGGAGGCGGAGCCGGTCCGGCGAGACGCCGAGCATTTCCAGGATTTCGATTACCGAGGCCGGGACGTCATTGGATACCAGGAGCGGAAGCTCCGCGAGCTGGGGATCACCAATGATCGCCGGCATCCGGGAAAGCCAGTCGACGACGTTGTGATAGTAGTTGCCGCCGCCGCCGAGCAGCACGGCATCGCTTTCGATCGCGGGTTCCGGTGGCGGAAGCATCGCGAGAACCGCGCCGTCGTCGGCAACATAGGCATAGCACGGCCCGTCCCAGCGTCGCCGTTTCTGACGATAGGTCAAACCCTCCATCAGAACCTCGCCTTGCGGCAGGATCACCGAATGATGCCCCGCCAGCAGAAGCGCGTCGTCGGCGCGCGCCAGAAACGTCGCCGGAACCTTGTATTCGATACGCGGGGCGGGCTGGCCAACCGGCAGGATCTTGACCGGGAACCCAGCTGCGGTTTCTACGCAATGATACCCGGATCGCGTCGGGACCTCGGTCGGATGCGCCGCGACGAGGCGCCGTATCTCTTGATGGACGAATCCCGCTTCTTGTGGCTGAACCAATAGAGACCGGGCCACCATCCGGCCCGCAGCCTGGTCTCGGCCCGCATCCATGTCGGATCGGCCAAGGTCGAAATACCGTTCGGATTCTCCCGGTTGCAGCAGGACGGCCCGGCGCAAGGGCGCCAGCGCACCGGAAAACCGCCCGCGCGCTTGCAGCCATCGCCCCCAAGCGACGCAGATCCTATCGACAAGATCCCCGGCGCCGGCGACCGTGGAGGAAACCATCGCCCGGGCCACCCAGCGTCTCGCCGGGGCCTCTTCGTCCTGGTCGAGCACTGCCAGCGCCAAGATCCCCGTCAGTTCGGCATCAGCGGGATCGACGCAGAGCCACGCCTTCAAAAGGGCCGAATGCGCCGGATCATGAATTTTCTCCGCGAGCCTCGCCGGCGCCACACCGGCCATACGTGCGCGCCCGTAGTCGGCGACATGGCCCTTGAGGTGATCGGAAACCGATCCCAAAAGCACCAGGTTCTCCCAGGCTTCCGGCAGAGCGGGATCGCACAGCACCGCCCATTTCATTGCCGATCGGGCCCGGTCCCATTGGCCACGCCGCCAGAAATACGCTCCGAGGAGGAAGTGCGCCTCGCTGTGCAATGGTGCGGCGCGCATAACGTTCTTCAACCCTGCGAGCGCGCCGTCAAGCGCGCCATGATCCAGGTCACGCCTGATGGACGCGAGCGCCTGTCTCAGCAAGGTAGCGTGCATGCCCGATCCGTTCGGAGGTGACAATCTTAACCGCACCTACACGACCGCGGCAGGTTACGGCAAGGGGAAGACAAGGCGGTCACCGTTTCGTCGACCGCCCCCTTGACTTATCAATAAGGATCGGAAGTGCTTTGATTTCCAAGCAATACGCGGAAATACAAGACTTTTGGCTAAAACGATTCGCACTTTTGACGAGATGATACCGGACTCTTGTTGCGAATCCGCCCAGTCTTTGAGATGCTTCGGTAAATGGCGCGCGTGTCATGATGTCGCAGTAGGGCGAGACTCACGAGTACCGGCCGCATTCGTGTGGCGGATTCAGCGCCAGGGCTCGCCACGGAACGAATTGGACGAACTATGCCGACCGGAAAAGTTAAGTGGTTCAACCACGCTAAAGGATACGGTTTCATCCAACCCGATGCGGGTGGCAACGATGTGTTCGTGCACATCACCGCCTTGCACAAATCGAACATCCAAGGCCTGAACGAAGGGGACTCGGTCTCCTACGATCTGGTTGACGGCCGTGACGGACGTTCGGCAGCGGACAATTTGAGCCTCACCTGACCCTGGTTTTCCGAAACTGATACTTCGATCCGCCTCCGGGCCTCTCGGCGCCGTAGAGCGGCCCCGACGACGTCACCTCCGGTAGGCGTGCTCTATAGCGTCGCGAAAAGGCACGAGGAGCGGGTCCTGCGACCCGCGGACATGGGCCGCCGCCGCGTAAAGTGACGCCAAATGCAGTCCTTGCACGATCAATCGCCCGTCCAGCAGGTCCGCGAAAACGTCCGCCACCGGAACAGCGAGCGTCTCGATCTCCTCGCTGTCATCGAATTTCGTTTCCCCGCCGAGTTCCACATTCAAGGCGAGAAAGGAATGGACCCGGTTCGTCATGACGGCCGGGTTGACGAAGACCGACGCGGTCGCGAACCAATGATCCGAAAGCGCGCCGGTTTCCTCTCGCAATTCCCGCGTCGCGCAGGAAAGCGCATCGTCACCCGTTTCGAAGGTTCCCGACGGCAATCCGGTGGCGATGAAGCCGCCGCCATGGCGGTATTCCCGGACCAGCAGGATTTCCAAGTCCGGGGTAACGGCAACGACATTGATCCAATCCTTGCATTCGATCACGTGATACGGATCGACGATCACACCCTGCCGGGTGCGGCAGCGGTCCACCCGGTGTTTGAGAAAGCGATCCTGATACAACGTATAACTGCGTTCGACGGTCCATTTCGTCAGCATGGTCTGCACCGCTCCTCCAAGTCGCCGCCTATGCCGGTCCGCTGACGCCGGCGTCGGCGAAGCTTGCCATGCCCGCGTGACATTCCGCCGCCGCCCGAAGCACGCCAAGCGCCAAGGTGGCGCCTGAGGCTTCACCCAGACGCATGCCGAGATCAAAGATCGGCTTCTTGCCGATGCGCTCCAGAAGAAGCCGGTGACCTGGTTCCACCGACAGGTGCGCGACGACGCAATGGTCCAGCGCGCGGGGATGCAGGGCATGCAGCACCGCCGCCGCCGCCGTACAGGCGAAACCGTCCAGCACCACCGGCAAACGCGCCATCCGCGCGGCCAGTATCGCCCCACCGATGGCCGCAAGCTCAAGCCCGCCCAACGCGGCCAGGAGCCGAAGCGGGTCTCCCGCCCGGTCGGCGTGATGGGCCACGCCCGCCGCCACTGTCTCGATCTTGGCTTGCATCGCATTACCGGAAACACCCGTTCCGGTTCCGACCCAATCCGCCGCTTCGCCGCCGTACAGCGCCAGGCAAAGGGCCGAGGCGGCGGTCGTGTTCCCGATGCCCATCTCGCCGAGACAAAGAACGTCTAGACCCGGCTCCACGGCCATCATACCGTAGGCCATGGCGCGCGCGCATTCCTCCTCGATCATCGCCGGCGCGGACGTGAAATCGGCGGTAGGCTGATCGAGGTCCAGCTCATAGACCCTAAGGTCCGCGTCAAAGACCCGGCACAGTTGGTTCACCGCGGCCCCGCCGGTAACGAAATTCTGGACCATCTGAGCCGTTACCGATGCGGGATAGGCGGAAACGCCGCGCGCCGCCACGCCATGATTGCCAGCAAACACCGCCGTGCGGGGATGCTCCACCCGCGCCGGATGCCGGCCTTGCCAGGTCGCGAGCCATTGCGCCAACTCCTCGAGGCGGCCGAGCGCGCCGGCGGGCTTGGTTAAGACCGCTTCACGTTCGGCGGCGGCGGTCGCGGCCTCCAGGTCCGGGCCGGGCAGGTCGGCGATCAGCGCCCGGACTTCATCAAGCGTGGCCACCGGGCCGCGCGGTGGGGTCTCGGCCATGTTTGGCGCACTCCCGCAGCGTTCAAGGAAGGAGTCGCGGCGCGAACGGCGCGCCCCGCGAACCGATGTCTTAAGAAATTGCCAAGCCGAAGGAAACCCCATACACCCGATGGATCGCCTGGAAAACCCTGGAGCGGCGGCAATGCAAGGCCCCGGCGCGAAATCTCCGAATCGCCCATCCGATGTTCCCTGGTGGATGAGGGATCTCATCATGGCGGCGGGGTTCCTCACCCGTCTGCCCTTGCCGCCGGTCAACCCGGGCGAGCGCAAGCTGCTGCGAGCCGGCTGGTGCTTCCCCCTCGTCGGGGCCGTGATCGGCGCGGCGGGCGGGATCGTGCTGTGGATCGCGGCTGCTCTAGATCTCCCGGCGATGGCCTGCGGGCTTGCCGCGCTCGGCGGCATCGCGCTGCTGACCGGGGCGCTGCACGAGGACGGGCTGGCGGATTTGGCCGACGGTTTCGGAGGCGGAAGGGACAAGAACGCCAAGATCGCGATCATGCGTGACAGCCGAATCGGCAGTTACGGGGTGCTGGCGCTTGTCATTGCGACCGGATTAAAGACCACGGCGATCGCGGCATTGATCACCTCGGGAGACGCCGTGTCGGCCGCAATTGCGCTCGTCGTCGCCCATGCCTGCAGCCGAGGGCTGATCCCTTCGGTCGCGCTGGCTCTGCCCAACGCCGTTGAGGAAGGGCTCGGGGCCGCGGCGGGTAAACCGAAGGCATCGACGGTGCAGATCGCGCTCGCGATCTGCACGGTTTTTCTGCTGACCCTTCTGCCGCTCCCGACGGCGGCGATTGCCGGCGCGGCGGGATGCGGGGCGGCGGCGCTGGTGGCGGTTCTGGCGCGCAAGCAGATCGGCGGTTACACCGGCGATGTCCTTGGCGCCGTGGAACAGGCGGCGGGAACCGCCATATTGTTGACCCTTGCCGCCATGATCGGCGGCTGAACTCATTTGAGATGACGGAAGACCGAATGCTGGAAACCCGTTGGCACATCGTCCGGCACGCGCCGGTGGACAATCCCGAGGGCCGGATCTACGGCATATCCGACAAGCCTGCGGACACCTCCAACCGTGCCGCCTTCGAAGCCCTGGCGCGCGCGCTTCCCGCCGATGCGGTTACCGTCACCAGTCATTTGCAGCGCACGCAACAGACGCTCGCGGCGATCCGATCAGCCGGGCTCACGCTGCCTGAGCCGGTGGTCGACGCGCGCCTCGCCGAACAGGATTTCGGTGACTGGGTCGGCCTTACCTATGCGGAGGCGCGGGCGCGATACGGCGATTCCTACGATCGTTTCTGGTTGGCGCCGGTCACCGAGCGCGCGCCCAACGGCGAGAGTTTCGTCGATCTCCTGGCGCGGGTCCGCGCCGCGATTACCGGATTGACCGAGCGCTTCGCCGGCCGGGACATCGTATGTGTCGCGCATGGCGGCACGATTCGCGCGGCCGTCGCGATCGCGCTCGATATCCCGCCTGAGGCGGCGATCCGGTTCGCGACCGACAATCTGTCCACCACCCTGATCGACCGGCTGCATCCGGAAGCGGGTTTCGACGGTGGCTGGCGGCTGCGAGGCACCAACATTCCGGCCCGCTAATGCACGTCTCAGATCAGATCGCCGCGATTTTGCCGTCCAATCGCCGGGCCGGGGGCTGACAAGCCGGGCGATCAGGCATCATATGAAACGGTGAAACCGGATTTACGGGCCTGCCATGTCAAACCGAACCTTCATTGTCCTGATCGCCGTCCTCGGAGCGATTTTCATCGGCGCGCTGGGCACCGGTGCTTGGATCGTCTCCCAGTCCAAGCGCGGCGGCGAAGGGAGCACCCTGGTCGGCGGGCCCTTCACCCTCACCGATCACACCGGCAGGACGGTGACCGAGGCCGACTATGCCGGCCTCCACAAGATCGTCTATTTCGGCTACACCTTCTGTCCGGATGTCTGTCCGACCGGGCTTACGGTCATCACCGAGGCGCTTGACCTGTTGGGGGAGGATGCCAAGAGGGTGAAACCGCTGTTCATCACCGTCGATCCGGAGCGGGATACGGTCGCGGTGATGGCCGATTACCATCAGCATTTCCATCCGAGCTTCAGCAACCTCACCGGCACCTCGGAGCAGATTGCCGCCGTGGCGCGCGCCTACCGCGTCTTCTATCAGAAAGCCGAGGAAAAGGGCGGCGACGACTATCTCGTGGACCACTCCGCGATCACCTATCTCATGGCGCCGGGCGGCGGATTCCTCGCGCATTTCGGACCCGAGACAACACCGGACCAGCTTGCCCGGGCGATTCGCGATATGCTTTGAAATGCCGGGGACAGGACGAGCGGGAATGAGCGGAAGATGAGCGGGGAAACCACCCAACGAGGCCGTGTCATGCGTCTGCCGACCATGCATGGCCAGCAGGCCGAAACCGGCCCGATCCATTTCGTCTCCGATCTGGGAGAGGAGTATCTGCTGATCGCGAAGACCTCGGACACACCCGGCAATGTCGAGGAGTTGTCGGCAGCGACGGCGGATCAGTTCGAGCCCTATCTCGACAAGGATGTGAATGTCAGCGGCGACTTCTGGGGCAGCGTCGTCTGGCGCGCGGCGGTCGTGACCGACTGACCGAAGGCTTCGGATTAGCGATCCATTGACAGCCGCTCTCCGGCCCGCACCGCCGCCGGCAGGACATTCTCCGCCGGCGCCAGAGGGCAGACCCAGGCATCCGAATAGCGGCAAGACGGGTGATAGGCGAAGTTGAAATCCAGCACGAGCTTGTCCGACTCCATTCCGAGATCGGCGCCCTTGATGGAATCGAGCAGATACCGCCCCCCACCATAGCTCTCGCGACCGCTGGTCCTGTCCTTGAAGGGCAGAAACAGACCGCCGCCATACCCCTGGATTTGAAAGACCGTCAACTCGCCGCCCAGCACGGCCGTCAGACCGCTGGTGCGGAGCGCGGGCTTGAGACGCAAAGCCCCATCCGCGGCGATGTCCCAGGTCTCCTCCCGCGCGTTGTCGACCGCTTCTACTTCGACCAGGAACCGGACTTGGGGGTCGTAGTCGAACAGCGGTATGCCGGCGTAGGATTCTCGTGTCGGTGCGTCGATCGGCGATTGCGGATGGGTGCGGAAAAGCTCATCCCTCGTCACACGCCAAAGATCCCAGGCGCGCCGGGGGTCGGCGGTGCTTCGAATCCGGCTGTAGAGATCCGAGACTCGCCGGCGCCAATCAGCCAGGGTCAATACGGCATCGTCATTCATGGTGACTGCTTTCCAACCGCGAGAAGCTCACAAAGTCATGACGGAAGCACACCTTGGCTGCAAGCCTGGCACCGGGAAACGCGAGATTTGCCTTGGCCCGTGGTGATCGCGCTTTATGATCGCGTCAAGCCGCCGACGCGGCCGGTGTGACCGGGGACGCCATGAAACTCAATATCGGATGCGGGTTCAACAAGCTCGACGGCTACATCAATGTCGACCAGTTTCCGGAATGCGCGCCCGACGTGCTCTGGAACCTGGAAGAAACGCCCTGGCCGTTTGCCGAAAGCTCGGTCGATGAACTGGTCGCCCACCATGTGCTGGAACATCTCGGACAGGAAACCAAGGTCTTTTTCGCGATCCTGAAAGAACTCTACCGACTCATGCGGCATGGCGGCCTGCTGGAGATCACGGTTCCGCATCCCCATCATCCGACCTTTATCTCCGATCCAACCCATGTCCGCGCCTTCACGGGCAATACATTCGAGATGATGAATCGGGCGAAAAATCTGGATTGGGCAAAGCGCAACGTGAACATCACTTTGCTGGCGCTGATGCTGGACATCAACTTTGTGACCATGGAAGCGATCCAGACCTATGACGCGCCCTGGCGGAAGAGAATCGATGACGGCACGTTGACCATGGAGGAGGTGCGCGAGGCATCGAAGACGCAGCTCGGCGTGATCAGGGAGTTCAAATTCAGCTTGCGCGCGGACAAAAGCCATCTCGGCCAGGGTAAACCGATCAAGGCACCCACGGCCAAGAATACCGCTCCTTAACCCCTGCCCAGAGCTACCCGGCCGATCCTTTCCCGGGCAATCACCATCTTCTGGATCTGCGCGGTGCCGTCGCCAATCTGTAACCCCAGCACGTCACGCAATCGCTGCTGATGCGGCAGGTCCTTGCCGTAACCGGAATGACCGTGGGCCAGCAGGCATTGGTGAATGACATCGAAGGCCAGCTTCGGCGCCCACCACTTCACCATCGCCGCCTCCGCGGTGTGCGGTTTGCCCCGGTCGCGCAGCCACAGGGTCTTGTAACAAAGCAGCCGGGCGGCCTCGATCATGGTTTCCGCCTCGGCCAGCGGAAAGCTGACGCCCTGGTAGGCGGCGATGGGCTTGCCGAAGGCCTGGCGCTCCTGGACGAAGTCCCAGCTCTCATCCAGCGAGGCCCGGGCCGCGCCCAGCACCATCAGGCCGATCAGGGCGCGCGAGTAGTCGAAGCCGCCCATGACCTGGCGGAACCCAGCTCCCTCGGCGCCGATCAGCGCGCCCGCGCCGACCCGCACGTCGTCGAAGAACATGGAGCCGCGCCCGACGCTGCGCGAGCCCAGGTCATCGAAGGCTGTCGTCGAAAGCCCTGGCGTGTCGCACTCTACCAGAAAGGCCGAAATGCCGTGGGCCCGATCGGCCTCGGTCCCGGTCCGGGCAAAAACCAGCGCCATATCGGCCTGATCCGCCATCGAGATCGAGGTTTTTTCCCCGTTCAGCACATAGCCGTCATTGGTCCGGCTCGCCTTTAGCCTCAGATTCGCCGCGTCGGACCCGCCGCCCGGCTCGGTCAACGCCAAGGCCAACAAGGTTTCCCCGGCGCAGGCCTCAGCCACCACCCGCCGCGCGGTCTCAGGCTCCGCATGCTGGACCAGGATCGCGCCGACAAGCCCAGTGAGCAGCGGGACATAACCGACATTGAGATCCGCGTGGCTGATCGCCTCGATGATCAGGCCGGCGGTCACGCCGTCGACTCCCGAGCCGCCGAATTCCTCGGGAATCTCGGCGGCGATCAGACCGAGCGCGCCCATTTCACGGATCAGGTCCCGGTCCATAGGGCCGCCCGCATCGCGGTCCATGAAGCCCGGCGCCAGCCGTTCGGCGGCAAAGCGCCGCGCGACGTCCTGGATGGCGCGTTGATCCTCGGTGAAATCGAAGTCCATGATCTGGGTCCCCGCCCGTCAGCTTTTCACCATTCCCCGCAACTCGTACAGCGCTTCCAGCGCCTGCAACGGCGTCAGGGTATCCGGGTTTATCTCGGCAAGCCGTTCTTCGACCGCACTCGGCCCGCGCGGCGCGCGCGGCGCCGGTTGGGCCAGCATCGCCTGAAACAACGGGAGATCATCGGCAAGTCTACCCGCCGCGCCGGCCTTGTCGCCTTTCTCGAGCTGCTCCAGCACCGCTTCCGCGCGTTCGATCACAACCGGGGGCAGACCGGCGAGCTTGGCCACGTGAATGCCGTAGGAGCGGTCGGCGGCGCCCTTGGCAACCTCGTGCAGGAAGACGATCTCGTCCTTCCATTCCTTGATCCGCATGGTGTGGCAGGACAGCGCCGGCAGCTTGTCGGCGAGCACCGTCAACTCATGGTAATGGGTCGCAAACAGGGTGCGGCACTTGTTGACCTCATGCAGATGCTCGATCGAAGCCCAGGCGATCGACAGCCCGTCGAAGGTCGCGGTGCCGCGGCCGATCTCATCGAGGATTACCAGGGAACGCCCGGTCGCCTGATTGAGGATGGCGGCGGTCTCCACCATTTCGACCATGAAGGTGGACCGGCCCCGTGCCAGATCGTCCGCCGCGCCGACCCGGCTGAACAGGCGGTCGACGACTCCGATCCGCGCCTCGGTGGCGGGAACGTAGGAGCCCATCTGCGCCAACAGGGCGATGAGGGCGTTCTGACGCAAGAAGGTGCTCTTGCCGGCCATGTTCGGTCCGGTGATCAGCCACAGCCGCTGTTCCTCGGCGAGGTCGCAATCATTGGCGACGAAGGCCTTGCCGTCGGTCGCCAGTGCCTCGACGACCGGGTGCCGGCCGCCGGTGATCCAGAAGTCGAGCCCGTCATCGACCAGGGGGCGGACGTATCGCCGATCGACAGCGAGTTCCGCCAAACCACTGGCGACATCAAGCCTCGCCAGGGCGGCGGCGGCAAGGCCGACGGCATCCGCTGCCTCAAGCACCTGTCCGGCCAGCCCCGCGAAGATTTCGACCTCCAACGCCAGCGCCTTGTCGGCGGCGGAAGCGAGATCGCGCTCCAACTCACCCAGCTCAACCGTGGTGAAACGGACCGCGTTGGCCATGGTCTGCCGGTGAATGAAGGTCTCGTGGCCCATGAGCTTGTCGGCATGCAGGGCCGTGACCTCGATGAAATACCCAAGCACGTTGTTGTGCTTGATCTTCATCGACGCGATTCCCGAAACCTCCGCATATTGCCGCTGGAGGCCGGCGATCAGGCGCCGGCTCTCGTCGCGCAGACCGCGCAACCGGTCGAGTTCGGGAGCGTGGCCGGCCGCGATGAACCCGCCGTCGCGCGCCAGCAATGGTGGCTCGTCGGCAAGCGCCCGGCGCAGCAGATCGACCAGGGGCTCGTGATAGCCAAGGTCCTCCCAGATCTCCCTTATGCCCGTCGGAGGATCGGCAATTGATCCCTCCGATCGCAACAGCCGGTCCCGCAACGCCCCGGTGACGCCCAGGCCATCGCGGATCGCCACCAGATCGCGCGGCCCGCCACGGTCCAGCGCCAACCGCGACAAGGCACGTTCAAGATCCGGGGTGCGGCGCAGCGTGTCGCGGATATCGGCGCGGAGCCGCTCGGCGTCGACGAAGTAAGTAACCTTGTCCAGACGGTGGGCGATGGCTTCCGGATCAGTCGGCGGGGCCGAAATCCGGCTGGCCAGCAGCCGGGCACCGGCGCCGGTGACGGTCCGGTCGATGGTGTCGAGAAGGCTGCCGCGCCGCTCGCCCGATAGGGTGCGGACGAGTTCCAGGTTGGCCCGGGTCGCCGCGTCGATCTCAAGCGTGCCGCCCACCGTCCAGCGCCTCGGCGGCGACAGTCTGGGCAAGCGGCCCTGTTGCGTCAGTTCAAGGTAGTCGACCAGCGCGCCGGCGGCAGCGAGTTCGGCGCGGGAAAAATTCCCGAACCCGTCCAGTGCGCCGACCCCGAACAGAGCTTCCAGCCGTTTGATCCCATTGGCGCTGTCGAAGCGGCTGGACGGCAGCGGCGCCAATACGGCGCGCCAATCGTCAAGCTGAGCGGCCGTTGCCGCCCCGCTGCCATCGCGGTCCAACAGACGGTCCGGCACCAGAAGTTCACTCGGTCCGATCCGCGCCAAGGCCGCGCCAATTCCCTGAGCTTTGATGGGCTGAACCTGTAGGGCTCCCGTGGACACATCGACCCAGGCAAGGCCGAAGCTTCCCTGCGCCTCGGCGATACCCGCCAGGTAATTGTGACTGCGCGCCTCAAGAAGCGTGTCCTCGGTCACCGTGCCCGGCGTGACGACACGGGAAACCGCGCGCTTGACCACGGACTTGGCGCCGCGCTTGCGGGCTTCCGCCGGATCCTCGACCTGATCGCAGATGGCGACACGGAAACCCTTGCGGATAAGCCGTGCCAGATAGGAATCGGCGGCATGGAACGGTACCCCGCACATGGGGATATCATCATCGTTGTGACGACCGCGCTTGGTCAGCGTGATGTCCAGCGCCCCGGCGGCGGCCACCGCGTCGTCGAAGAAAAGCTCGTAAAAATCACCCATCCGGAAGAACAGCAACGCGTCGGGATGGGCTTGCTTGATCTCGAAATATTGCGCGAGCATCGGCGTCAGGCCGGCGGGCGCCGGGGCCGTTCCACCACCAGTTTGATTGCCGCCATCATGTGGACGGGTTTTCTCAAGGCCCGGATCGTGTTCCGCTGTCACTGGGTCTTACTTGCCGTTGATTTTCGCGCCACGCCGGGCGGACCTTAGCACGTGCCGTCGCCGCCCCGCCATTACCCGGCACGGTTTCCGCTGTTGATTCGGAACTCGCGCCATGCCCCAATAGAACCAAATGACGGCAGGGTGGTCGTCACATAATCAACGAGGGAAACGCTCCTATGGACGACGCCAAGCGACAGACGGATCAGGACGCGCTGGATTTCCACGCGCTCGGCAAGCCCGGCAAATTCGAGATCGCTCCCACCAAACCGCTGAACACACAGCGCGATCTCTCGCTCGCTTATTCGCCGGGCGTCGCGGTGCCCTGCATGGAGATCAACAGGGATCCCTCGAAAGCCTATGACTACACGGCCAAAGGCAACATCGTCGCCGTCATCTCGAACGGGACCGCCGTGCTCGGGCTCGGCAATATCGGCGCACAGGCCGCCAAACCGGTCATGGAAGGTAAGGCGGTTCTGTTCAAGAAGTTCGCCGACATCGATGGCCTGGACCTGGAAGTGAACACCGAGGACGTGGACGAGGTGGTGAACTGCGTCCGGTTTCTAGGCAAGAGCTTCGGTGGCATCAATCTTGAGGACATCAAGGCGCCGGAGTGCTTCATCATCGAGCAACGGCTTAAGGAACTGCTCGACATTCCGGTCTTCCATGACGATCAGCACGGCACCGCGATTATCACGGCCGCGGGGCTGATCAACGCCCTGCATCTGACGAAACGAGACCTCAAGACCGCGAAGATCGTGGTTAATGGCGCGGGCGCCGCCTCGATCGCTGGGATCGAGCTGATCAAGGCCATGGGCGTGCCGCACGAGAACGTCACCATGTGCGATTCCCGGGGCGTGATCTATCAGGGCCGCGAGGCGGGGATGAACCAGTGGAAGTCGGCACACGCCGTGGAAACCGACGCCCGCACCCTGGCGGATGCGGCTGTCGGCGCCGATATTCTCATCGGACTTTCGGCCAAAGGCGCGTTTTCAGCGGATATGGTCAAATCCATGGCGGACAATCCGATCATCTTCGCCATGGCCAATCCGGATCCCGAGATCACGCCGGAAGAGGTCGCGTCGATCAGGCCGGACGCCATCGACCACCGGCCGGTCGGACTATCCAGAACCAGGTGAACAATGTGCTCGGCTTCCGTATATCTTCCGGGGCGCCCTTGACGTTCGGGCGGAGATCAACGACGCGATGAAGATCGCCGCCTCAACGCCATTGCCGAGCTGGCGCGCGAGGATGTTCCCGACGAGGTCAGCGCCGCCTATGGCAGGCCCCTGCAGTTCGGACGCGACCATCATTCCGGCGCCGTTCGATCCGCGGTTGATCGTCAGGTCTCCTCGGCGGTCGCGCAGGCGGCAATGGATTCCTGGTGTCGCCCAGCGTCGATCGAAGACTTCCATGCCTACGAAGAAACTCTCCGCGCCCGGCGCAATCCGACCGCGAACGCCCTGAGCGGGATTACGCCAGGTCCGTCAGTCACCGAACGGGTGGTCTTCGCCGAGGGCGAGGAGGAACGGGTGATCCGCGCGGCGATCGCCTTCAAGTCCGGCGGTTACGGCCAGCCGATCCTGATCGGCCGCGAGGAAACCGTCGCAGAGACCATAGCCGCCTGGGGCTTTCCGATACCAGCGGGATGGAGAATCCCACAACGCCCGGCTCTCCGTGCACAACGAGGAATACACGACCAAGCTCTACAAGCGCCTGCAAGCTGGCGGTCATCTGTTCCGCGACGTGCAGCGAATGATCAATCAGGACCGCAACGTCTTCGCGGCCTCGATGGTCGCCCACGGTCACGCCGATGCCATGGTGACCGGCGCTGACCGGAAGCTTCGGCGTCAACCATGAATACATCACCGCGTTCTGGACGAAGCCGGGCCAGCGGCTGATGACCTGTAGCGTCGTAGTCACCCGGACGACGACCTGTTCATCGCCGACACCAGCATCAACGAGCTGCCGGGCCCCGAAGCGCTTGCCGATATCGCCATTCAGACGGCGGAACGCGCCCGTGCCTTCGGACACGAGCCGAGAAGTGGCCCTGCTGTCGTTCTCGAATTTCGGCTATCCGCACCGCGAACACATGCAGCGGATCGAGCCGGCGTGCGGGCGTTGGACGGGCGGCATGTGGATTTCAGTATGACGGCGAATGAACGTGGACGTCGCGTTGGATATGTCGCTGCGCTCGAACTATCCGTTCTGCCGCCTGTCGGGTCCGGCGAATGTGCTGATCATGCCGGCGTTGCACTCGGCCGGCTATCAGCTACAAGCTGCTCAAAGCGGTGGGCGGGGGCACGATTATCAGGCCGATGCTGATCAGGCTGGAAGCCGGTTCAGATCGTCCCGATGAACGCGACCGTCAACGACCTGGTCGAGGCGGCGGCGATTGCGCCTATGATTCGATCCTGTCGTGAGCGGTAACGAGTCAGGTTGAAAGCATCGGTTTCGCAAGGGACGGTCATGGCCGGATACGTGAGGGAAGTTGCGGGCCAGCGTTCTGGCCCAGCCTGCTGATACCCGTGGGACCGGCGGTGGGCCAGACCAACCTGCTGGATTCCGCCGAAGGTCTGTTGGGCAAGGTCGGCCAAGGAGGAACCAGCGGGACCCTTTCGGCCTCGGAGATATCCGGCGGTCTGACGGAAGCGATCTGGGTCGGCGCCCAAAGAGTGATCGGTCAACTCGGCAAGTCAGGCGGTTTCAGAATCGATCCCGCTGTCCATATCCCGCTTCCCAAGACCATGCAGACCACAATCGGTGCTCGACAAGATCGGATACGGAAGCCTGGGACAGGAGCTTGAGACGGCGCTCAACAGAGGTGCGGAAAAGGCTCTTCCGGAAGCAACCAACGTGTTCGGTGACGCCATCAAGGCGATGACCTGGCAGGATGCCCAGGGAATACTGAACCAGTCCCGACGATGCCGCCCACCCGCTATTTTCAGCGCACAACGACAAAACCCTTAGGCAGCGTTTCGCGCCGATCGTCGAAAGCGCTCTGGCCGAGACCGGCGCGGTGAAGTCCTACGACGCCTTCACGAATCAGTACAAATCCGTTCCCTGGTTTCCGGACGTGAAGGCGGACCTGACCGCGCATGTCGTGCAGAGAAGGGCCCTGAACGCGCTGTTTCTCTATCTCGGCAAGGAGGAAGCCGCGATCCGCAACAACCCGGCGGCGCGGTCGACGGATCTGTTGAAGAAGGTTTTCTCCCGCTAGTAGCCGCTCGCGATAAGGGACGGCCAACCGGGTTTCTCAAATTCCCGTCAATCCCCGGATAGAAGCTTGTCCGCCCGGCTCTACAAAGCAGCATGTTCAGTCAGGGGGTGACCCTGTCATGTCAACGATGTTGCACCCCGGTACCTTCAAGACCGAGGACGCGCTGGAATGCCGTGATCGGCAAAACAGGCTGAAGCGGATGGACGCTTCGTCTGTTCACCGTCGCCACGACGGGCATCTATTGCCAGCCGAGCTGTTCAAACCGCCGTCCCTCCCGGCAGAATGTGCGTTCTACGATTCCATCTCGCCGCCAGAACGGGCCAGTTACCGGGCCTGCCGCAAATGCGGTGGCGTGCCGTCACAAGCCGACGACCGGCATCTGGCGTCAGTTCAGCGCTGCTGCCGGGAGATCGAAGCCGCTGAAAGGCATGCTCCGAGCCTCGACTCCTGGCCGGGCGACGGGTGTCAGCCCGCATCACCTGCACCGGGTCTTCAAGAAAACCATGGGGATCACCCACGGCAGTACTGGGACTCGCTCCGGCTGCGGCGGCTGAAGGACAATCTTAAGGCCGGAGAACCTGTAGCGCCTGCGCTCTACGGCGCCGGCTACGGTTCTTCCAGCCGGCTGTACGAAGAAATCCGGAGGCCAATTGGGCATGACGCCCGCAGAAGCTATGGAGCGGGGCGGGGCCGGGGCGGTCATCGCTTTCGCCGTGAGCCTGCGGATTGGGGCTGGTTCTTGTCGGCGCCACCGACAAGGGCGTCTGCTTCGTCGCCCTCGGCGATGACGAGGCGGCGCTCGCCGATGAACTGGCGCACGATTTCCCGAAGGCCAGAGCGGCACCGGGACGATGAGGACTGGGCGGGGATGCTGGATGCGGTCATCGCGCATCTGGAAGGCCGGAGAGACCGAACGTGCGGCTTCCCCTGGATATCCGGGCAACCGCGTTCCAGCGGCAGGTCTGGCAGGCGTTGGGCGACATTCCTTACGGCGAAACCCGGTCCTATGCCGAGCTCGCCGCCGCGATCGGCAAACCAGCGCGCCGCGTGCCGGTAGGCCGGGCCTGCGGGGGCAACCCCGTCGCCCTGCTGGTCCCGTGTCACCGCGCCGTCGGCGCCGATGGCCGGCTCACCGGCTATCGCTGGGGCGTGGACCGCAAACAGGCTCTGCGTGATCCAAGAGCGGTCGATTGCGCAACGTGTCTGAAACGTCTTCGGTCGGTGGCGGGCCCGGTCATGCCCGCCCCGACTGGGAAGGACAACAGGCCGCGTCGATGCCGATCTTGGCCATCGCCCGATCCCGCGGTCTCGATATCCTTGTCGAAGACCAGATCGCGATCCGAGGACACGCTGAGCCAGGCGTTTTCTCTGGATTTCTCCGTCAAAGCTGTCCCGGTCCCCATCCCGCGTAGCCGAGCGCCAGGACGAGATCCTGCGGTCCCTTGCCCTCGGCGATGTCACGGACGATATCCACCGTCGCCGTCAACGCCATGGCGTCATTGATCGGCATCGACTCGTCCGCCACGTAATCGGCTGTGCGCACAGATCCGCGCTCGGTCTCCACCGCCCTCCGAAATGGACGTTCAGCAGCACGATCGACGATGCCGGGTCATAGGCGATACCCAATTGCTCCAGCAGGTCGGTACAGGGCAAGGCGCCGATCAGACGGTTGATCTGCAGGCCCACGGCACCATCCGCCCCATGGGCGCACATAAATCACGGAACGGGCAGATCTTGGATCGCGCATGCTGGGCATCGCCAGCGGCAATTGCCCGTCAAATAGCCCGCTGTCATCCGATGTCTGAAGCGCGGCATGGCAGGAACAGGGGCTCCGAATTTTTGGCCTGACAAGGGGTTTCGATCGGCAAAGGACCGAAAACCCTGCAATCCCGGAATTGTGACCGTTTTACTGGCGGCCTCTACTATAGTCAATGGAATATGGCCTCAAAGAAGGCGTCGGAGCGCCTGGATGTTCGTCGGACCGGATCTTTGATGAAGCAAGTCGCGGGACTTTTGGTAGCCATCCTGGCCGTTCTGGCCAGTTAGGTCACCCAGCCAGCGCCTCTGATGGGGCTTCCGATTGGGCACGCACCCGCATGGCCGATATCCGGCTGGTCAGCGCGGCGGCAGGACAGCCAGGGCGGAGAGCATCCCCCTCGGACTGCATTTCAAGCTCTCCGAGGATGGAAGATCTGTTAGCGGACCCCGGGCGACGCCGGTTTCCGCCGGATCTCGAGATCAAGGATTCGGTCAATCTGAAGGGTCTCCAGCTGGCGGTAGCCAGTCACGCATCGCTTCAGCCTGTTTGATCAGGAAAGCCACGGTTACAAGGACGAAGTGGTTTTTCCGATTACCGCGGGTCTGGCCGAGCCGGGCAAACCCCTGGTGATCGATGCCGTGGTCCACGCGCTCGCCTGCAGCGATATCTGCGTTCCGCTGGACGCGGCTCTCCGTTTCACCTTGCCGGCGGACCCCGCGGGACCCACAGCCTACACGCAGCTGATCAGCCGGTACCGGTCCCTGGTACCGGGACCGCTGGACGGGACTGGACTGTCGGTGACGGCGGTGGAGCCGGTGGGGACGCCCAAGGCGCATTCGCTCAAGATCGGTATCCGCTCGGATGTGCCACTGGTGGCTCCGGACGTATTCGTGGAGGCTCGGGACGGGTTCACATTCGGCAAGCCCCGGATCGAGATGTATGCGGATCGTCGCCACGCATTGCTGACCGTGCCCGCATCCCTTCCAAAGGACGGCTCGCTTGATGCGCTGCCGGTCACGCTGACGATCGTCGACGGCACACGGTTCATCGAAACCAAGGAACAGGTCGGCACCGCATCCGACAAGGGGCTCGCCACGCCGGCCGATGTGCCGCTCGCAACCTGGTTGACCATGCTCGCCCTCGGGCTTCTCGGCGGGTTCATCCTGAATTTCATGCCCTGCGTGCTGCCGGTCCTGTCCCTGAAACTGCTCGGCGTGTTGCGTCAGGGCGGCGGTGAGGCGGTCCACATCCGCCAGGGCTTCATCGCATCGGCCCTTGGCATCCTCGCCAGTTTCCTGGTTCTGGCGGCCGGCGCGATCGCGCTGAAACAGGCCGGTCTGGCAGTCGGCTGGGGGATCCAGTTTCAGCAGCCGCTGTTTCTGAGCTTCATGATTGTCCTGCTGGCCGGCTTTGCCGCCAATCTCTTCGGTCTGCTGGAGATACCGCTTCCGGCTTTCCTCGGACGTCTTGGGTCTTTGGGGTCTACCTCCACGGCACGGGGACAGACACATTCCCGCATGCGGGAGCTGTTCGGCCATTTCCTGACCGGCGCTTTCGCCGCCCTGTTGGCAACACCCTGTTCGGCGCCTTTTGTCGGAACCGCGCTCGGCTTCGCGCTGGCCAGGGGCCCCGTCGAAATCATCATGATCTTTTCGGCCCTGGGTATCGGCCTCGCCCTGCCGTTCGTGGTGGTCGCGGTCCGCCCGGAACTGGTGCGGCGCCTTCCGCGCCCCGGACCCTGGATGGGGAAACTCAGGCTCGTTCTCGGGGTTGCCCTGCTGGCAACGGCGGTTTGGCTGTTCACCGTGGTCATGGCGCAAGTGGATGCAACGACGATCACGACCATGGGCGCACTGCTGGCGGGGGCGGGCCTGGTTCTTGCGGTATCCCGAAAGCGAACCTCCGGGGTGCCGGCGATGTTGGCGGCGGGGCTGGTGATCGCGGTGCTGGTGATCAGTGGAACCGCCGAACAGCGTTGGCAGGCAAGCGGCGATGGCCTCGCGCCCGCTGCCCAAGACGCGGGCGCCATAAACTGGATCCCATTCGATGAAAGCCGGCTTGCCGATTTGGTCCGCCAGGGCCGGGTGGTCTTCGTGGATGTCACCGCCGATTGGTGCCTCACCTGCAAGGTCAACAAATCGCTGGTTCTGGACAAGGGGGAGGTCGCGGCCCGCCTCACCGGCGGTGAGATCACGGCAATGCGCGCCGATTGGACCCAGCCGAACGCCAGGATCGCCGCCTATCTTGCATCGTTCCAGCGCTACGGGATTCCCTTCAACGCCGTCTACGGGCCCGGCGCGCCCGACGGCCTGGTCCTCGGCGAACTCCTCACCAGCCAGGCGGTTCTGGAGGCACTCGACACGGCGGCGGGCGGTACCAATTCGGGAAAACGGACCGCGTCCGTGATTCCCGGCGGTCGCGCCTCGCAATAACACTGGATTCCAACCGCGATACGCCTATCTTGGGGACGTTGGCCCGCGATGCCCGGCAGCGGCGCGCAAAACCGGGCCGGCACCGTTTTCACCGCTTTCCGCCTCAAACCCGATGCGGACGCGAAACAGTCAATCAAAGGGGATATCAAATGAGCATCAAGGCTGGCGACAAGGTTCCCGCGGTTACCCTCAAGCATAAGACCGCCGACGGCATCGACGATGTGTCCACCGACGATCTGTTCAAAGGCAAGAAAGTGGTCGTCTTCGCCGTTCCCGGTGCCTTTACGCCGACCTGCTCGGCCAAGCATCTGCCTGGCTTTGTAAGCAAGGCGGCCGAGATCAAGGCCAAGGGTGTCGACACCATTGCCTGCGTGTCGGTCAACGATGCGTTTGTCATGGATGCTTGGGGTGAAGACCAGAAGGTCGGTGACAAGGTCATGATGCTCGCCGACGGCAGCGCCGACTTCGCCAAGGCGATCGGACAGGTGCTCGACCTGACGAGCCGTGGCATGGGCGTGCGTTCAACGCGCTATGCCATGATCGTCGACAACGGAAAGGTGACCGAGATGCTGGTCGAGGAGCCCGGCGCGTTCGAGGTCTCCAGCGCCGAATACGTCCTCGGTAAACTCTAAGACGCGATCGTCCCTGACGGACAGAACGGCGGGCGCGATCGTGCCCGCCGTTTTCATGTGCTCGCGGTCGGACTCACGACCCCGGACAAAGATCCGGCAGAAGCGCCACGGGCCGCCAGGTTTCCCCGGCGGCCCGCGCCAACACGTGATCTGGTCGAGAGTGCCATGACCGCCTTTGGGTCTGTCTTGGCACGGACTCCCGCCGGTTTCGCGACGGCACCCTTGAACCTGTCGTCTCCGCTACTGACCAGGGCCGCGTCCACCATCACCACAAAGCCGCGCCTACCTTGGCCGAATGACGCGCTTCGATTTCCCGGACCGAGATCCGGTATGGCGTTTCCAAGATCAGACCCGCAAGCCCGGTCGAGGAAGCCGGCGACGCGTGGTTCGCCTGACCTTCGCGTGTCCATGCCCACCGGAGAAAGAGGACGCGGACGCGAGGCAACATTTCTCCGTGATCCGCTTGCGCGAGCCGGCCCGAAAGCCGGCGATCAATCGACTGTCCCTGGGAAGAGACACGTTCCATCAATCCGATCACGAACGACACAGCTCTGACGTGTCAATAAAACGATGCGTCAATCTAGCACACGCGTCAATAAAAAAATGACCATTAGCACAGATATAGTGCGAATTCACTGTATAAATTAAATATCAACAGAGCATCAACATTATATCCACAGTATTATACAAATCCATTCTACGAAGGCCCTCTAAAATCTCACGTTTTTTCAGTGGCTTGGTTAGCGTTCCTTCACCCGTTCACGCTATGAACGATTTCTTGGGTAGCGATGCCTGTGCAAAACCTTGTGCACGAGGTCGCTTTATCGGCCCCGGTCCAGATCCCGCAGATCCTCGACCGTCGGCGCGGCAAGCACCAAACGCGCAATGTCGAAAGCAAAACCCGCGCGCGCCAACGCGGCGAGGTCGCGCTGGAACGCGGCTTCGCGTTGGGCTTCGGCACGAAACGGACCCAGCCGGCGTCGCCGGACGAGGGTGATTGCCGCCTGTAGATCCGGATCGCGATGTTCCTCGAGCAGAGCCTCGACAGCCTGCTCCACCTCCGGCCGTTCCAAACCTTTTTCCGCGAGTTTGACTTCGATCATCCGTATCGAGAGCCCGCGATTAAACAGCGTTCGCGCCCGGGCATCCGCGTAGGTCCTGTCATCCAAAATCCCGGACCGGGTCAGGCGTCCGATGATGGCGTCGATCCAGCCGCTTGCGGTCTCCGGGTCCACGCCGTCGTCTTGGGCATATTTGGCAACCCGCCGATCCAACACCCGCCGCACGGATGCCGACGACGCGGCATAGCGGCCAAGATAATAGAGCGCCGACTGATACAGTCGTTCCTCGCTCAACCCTTTCGAACGCCGCCCCCGGCGTCCTTGGCCTTTGGCTCTGGAATCGGAGGTCCCGGCGATGATAGGGTCGCCACCGCTGGTCGTGTCGTGCCGAACCGTCGTTTCCATCTTGCCGTCACGGGAAGCCATGGCTTTTGCCGAAATCGTCAGAGAATTTGGGGATAACACAATTTTTATAATGATTCCAATTAGATGAATTGGGATATTTTAGTGGATAATCATGTGAATTCCTTTTGAATATCGTGAATTTAAATCTCCTGCCAAGGCTTTGAAATGCCTGTAGGATCTGAAGCCCCTTCAGACGTTGGATTAAGGGAACGAAATGGCCGTCCAAAGTCTATTCCCGGATGCGAACAAACCCGTCCTGCGAGGTACCGGGATTCTGGGCAGTCAAACGATTCGCGAATGGGTCGGCGCCGGCCGCATCGAAAGCGAGATCCCGGTTGAGGAACGCCAGATCCAGCCGGCGAGCTTGGATCTGAGGCTCGGACCCGTGGCCTATCGCGTGCGCGCCAGCTTTCTGCCGGGGCGCGCAGCCTCGGTCATGGACAAGCTGGCCCGGTTCGAGATGCACCGCATCGACCTCACCAAGGACGCGGTGCTGGAAAAAGGCTGCGTCTATATCGTGCCGTTGCTGGAACGGGTGAAGCTGCCGACGGGCGTTTCCGGTACCGCCAATCCCAAGAGTTCGACCGGACGGCTCGACGTCTTCACAAGGCTGATCACGGACTACACGGCCGAGTTCGAGACCGTGGCACCGGGCTATCGCGGGCCGCTCTACGCCGAGATTTCCCCGCGCACCTTCAGCATCCTGGTCCGCCAAGGCTCCTGCCTCAATCAGCTCCGCTTCCGCCGGGGTAATCCGCCGCCGGCCGATTCCGTAATGCGACGCTTGCAGGAGACCGAGGGACTGGTCGATGCCGGCGATGCGGTCGCAGACATCAACAAGGGCGTGGCCATCAGCGTCGATCTCAAGGGCGATGATACGGGCCTGGTCGGCTACCGGGCGAAACCGCACACCGCGCTGATCGATATCGACAAGCCCGGCGCCTATGACGTGCTCGACTATTGGGAGCCGGTTTACCGCGCCGAAGGAAAGCCCGCCGAACTGATCCTCAATCCGGACGAGTTCTATATTCTGATGTCAAAGGAATACGTCTCCGTGCCGCTGGACCATGCCGCCGAGATGCGGGCGTACGATACGCGAGTCGGTGAGTTCCGGGTCCACTATGCCGGGTTCTTCGATCCGGGATTCGGCCACGAGGCCGCGGGAGGCGTCGGTACCCGCGCCGTGCTGGAGGTCCGGTCCCACGACGTTCCGTTCGTCGTCGAAGACGGTCAGACGGTGTGCCGCTTGGTCTATGAGCAGATGGTCGAGGTGCCAGAAAAGCTCTACGGCGCCGGTGGCGTCGGCTCGAACTACCAGGGCCAAGGCCTGAAGTTGTCCAAGCATTTCCGTGTGCCGCCGAAGACCGTCGCCCGGCCCCGGTCGTGATCTACACCGTAATATCGACCTTGGAACTGCCCGACGCGGACTGATTGGTCTCGGCGATAACGCGTGCCGTTTCGACCGCGCTTTGCACGACCTGGGCGTTGACCGCCTGGCTCTGCTTGGTGACGTTAAGGGCCACCACGGCCAGGGACTGTGCGGCGCCCGTGGATGAAACTGCCATTTTCTTGCCTTTCCGGTCCTTCTGGACCAACCGTTTCGTGAACGATAACCCTCGCTCCGAGGATGGCTTGACATCTGCAACATGCGACCGGCGGCGGGATCTTTCAATAGGTATTTACCCGGAACCGCTGATTCGCGTCTGACACGTGCGAAAACCCACGGATTGCGGCGATTCGCTCTCCCTTGACAACTGTCCCGCCGGGCGGTTTCATCCGTTTTCTCAAGAGCGTTCGCGTACCCTCGCGGGCGCTCTCTATCTTTCAAGAAGGAGACGTCTCGTGGTTACATCGGTGATGCCCACCTACGGGCGGATCGACATCGCTTTCGAGCGGGGTGAGGGATCCTACCTGTACAGCACCGATGGGCGACGATACCTCGACTTCGCCAGCGGCATCGCGACCAACTCCCTCGGCCACGCGCACCCGCATCTGGTCGAGAAGATCCGCGAGCAGGCCGGCAAGCTGTGGCATGTCTCCAATCTTTACAATATCCCGGAACAGCAGCGCTTCGCGGATCGCCTGGTGGCGAATTCCTTCGCCGACACCTGCTTTTTCTGCAATTCCGGCGCCGAGGCAATGGAAGGCGCGTTGAAGGTCGCGCGCAAGTACCATTTCGTCAACGGTGACCCGGATCGCGAGGAAATGGTCTGCGCCACCGGCGCGTTTCACGGACGGACCCTCGCCACGCTGTCCGCCGGCGACAACGCCAAGTACCGCGAAGGCTTCGGACCGCGTCCGGGCGGGTTCACCCATGTCGCGTTCGGCAATCTGAACGAGATGCGCGCCGCCATGAGCGGCAAGACCGCGGCGATCGTGGTCGAACCGATTCAAGGCGAAGGCGGCATCAATCCGGCCAGCGCCGACTATCTGAAGGAACTTCGGAACATCGCGGACGAGTTTGGCGCGCTGCTGGTGTTCGACGAAGTGCAATGCGGCATGGGGCGCACTGGGCATCTTTTCGCTTACCAGATGTCGGGCGTCGCGCCGGACATCATGGCCCTCGCCAAGGGCCTGGGCGGCGGCTTCCCGGTCGGCGCGGTGCTGGCGTCGGAAAAGGGCGCTTCCGGCATGTCGCCGGGCACCCACGGCTCGACCTTCGGCGGCAATCCGATGGCCATGGCCGCGGCCAACGCCGTTCTCGATGTGATGCTCGAGCCCGGGTTCCTGGATCATGTCAAGGAGACCGGCGCTTATCTGCGAAAGCAGCTGGACGCCGCCGTCGCGCGCAATCACAAGGTTCTGGAATCCGCGCGCGGGGTCGGACTGATGCAAGGCGTGAAATGCGTTAGCCCCAATGGCGATCTGATGACGGCGACCCGCGAGGCGGGCCTGCTGACCGTCGTCGCCGGCGGCAATGTGTTGCGTATTCTGCCGCCCCTCACGGTTTCCAAGGAAGAAATCGACGAGGCGATCGGCTATCTGGATACCGCTTGCGCCGCCGTCGCTAAATAGGGCTCAGCCCATTCACAGACTTGAAGGGGGGGGCCGTGACGTGACGGCAAGCACCCGACATTTTTTGGATCTCGACGATATCGACGAGGCCGACCTGCGCGGCATGATCGATCATGCCGCCGCCATGAAGCGTGGCGAAGCCGGCACCGATCAGCCGTTACGCGGCAAGTACTTGGCGATGATCTTCGAAAAGCAGTCGACCCGCACCCGGGTGTCTTTCGAGGTCGGCATGAAGCAGCTCGGCGGCGACGTGGTGGTATTGAACGGCGGCGACCTGCAACTCGGGCGCGGCGAGACCGTCGCGGACACCGCCCGCGTGCTCTCCCGCTATGTCGACTGCATCATGATGCGGACCTATGAGCCGGAAAAGATCGCGGAGATGGCGGAATATGCCAGCGTTCCCGTCATCAACGGTCTCACCGACAGCACTCATCCCTGCCAGCTCATGGCCGATGTGCTGGCCTTCGAGGAACATCGCGGGCCGATCCGGGGCCGCACCATTGCCTGGAGCGGCGACGGCAACAACATGGCCGCGTCCTGGATTCATGCTTCGGTGAAGTTTGGATTCAACCTGCGGATCGCCTGTCCGGCGGAACTGAAGCCCGATCCGGCGCTGTTCGACTGGGCCGCCGCGCATGGCGGCGCGGTGGAACTGCTGCATGATCCGGTGGCGGCGGTGCGCGGCGCCGATTGCGTGGTCACCGATTCCTGGATCTCCATGGGGGACGACGAGACCAACCGGCACAATATCCTGGCGCCGTTCCGGGTCGATGACGCCTTGATGTCCAAGGCCAAGGACGATGCGGTGTTCCTGCATTGCCTTCCCGCCCATCGCGGCGAAGAGGTTACCGCCGAGGTTATTGACGGTCCCCGCTCGCTGGTCTGGGACGAGGCGGAGAACCGGTTGCACACGCAAAAGGCGATCCTGGCCTGGTGTCTTTCATGAACCAGGACAATTTCGTCCGTGGACGCCGAAGGCCGGCCCGCCCGCGGGACAACACCATCCTGCCTTTTCAGGTGGAGCCTCATGCGCTCCGGGGCCGCCTGGTCCGTCTGGTCGAGGCGGCTGAAACCATCCTTGCCGCGCATGACTATCCGGATCCGGTCGCCCGGCTGCTGGCCGAAATGCTGGCGCTGGCGCCGTCTCTTGCCGGCGCGTTGAAATACGACGGTGTGTTCACGCTCCAGGTCAAGGGCAACGGCCCGGTGCGCACCCTGATGGCGGATGTCACCAGCGACGGAGCGCTGCGGGGTTACGCGGGGTACGACGCGAGCGCGGTCGAAGCCCTGCAGGAAGAGTTTGGCGCCGACGTTCCCCTGCAAAGGCTGACCGAGGGCGGCTACATCGCCTTCACCGTCGACCAGGGCCGTCATGCCGAGCGTTACCAAGGCATCGTCGAGCTTTCCGGGCCCACATTGGCCGAGTGCATCCATGCCTATTTCCGCAATTCCGAGCAGCTGGATACAGGCATCATGGTCGCGGCCGGCCGTTCGACCTCCGGAACCTGGCGCGCTTCGGCTCTGATGATCCAGAGGCTTGCCTATGCGGGCGGCGCCGGTGCGCCCCGGGGCGTTTCGGAAGACGAGTATGACGAAGGATGGCGGACCGCGGTGATCCTGATGAGCAGCTGCACCGCCGATGAGCTGCTGGATGAAGATCTTGTTCCCGAAGCGTTGCTGTACCGGCTGTTTCACGAGACCGGTGTTCGGGTCTACCCGGATCAGCCTGTCGCGGCGAAATGCCGTTGTTCGGTGGAAAAAGTCGAACGGGTTCTGCGGTCCCTCACCGATGAACAGTTGCAGGACATGACCGTGGACGGGGCGGTTTCGGTGGTGTGCGAGTTCTGCAAGACGGAGTCTCGCTATGACGGAGAGGCCCTTGCGGCCTTGCGCCAAAGGCCCGACAATGCACCCCGAACCTCCGCTTCCCGTCGGACAAGATAGGGTCCAGGCTATGCTCGCGATACAATTTGCCGGTCGGCCTTGGCGGGCTCTGCTGATATTCCTTGCATTGCCGTGGCTTCTGGCGGGGTGCGAAACGCCGAACCCGGGCGTCACGTTTCCGGAACTGACCTACGCACACAAACAGAAGATCACTCTCAACGTCTCGTCCATCTCGGTCATCAACGAGTACCGAATGCCGTTCAAGGCGCCGAATGTCGAGCATCTGGTGCCGATCGCGCCCGGCGCCGCCGCCGAACGATGGGCCGCCGATGTCCTGGTTCCCGCCGGCGGCCGCGGCATCGCGCAGTTTGTGATCACACGCGCCTCGGTAACCGAGCGCAAACTTGAGACCACGAAGGGATTGCAGGCGCTATTCTCGAAGGATCAGTCCGAGGAGTACGAGGCGGCGCTGGATGTTCGGATCGAAATCCTGGACGGCAACCGCCGCCTCGCGACCGCCAGCACATCCATCACCCGCACCCAGACGGCCCGCGAGGACACGACGCCGAACGAGCGCTCCAAGCTCTGGTACGCACTCGTCGAACGCCTGATGCTCGAATTCGACGGGGAAATGCGCAAGCAGGCCGGCACCTATCTGAAGGGTCACACCCGCTAAACGCGGGTTTGTTCTTCCTCCAGCGCCTTGATCATGTCGGCAAGGCCGAGAATGCGGCGCGCCTCTTCCACATGAAGATTCTCGATCAATTGGCCGTCCAGCAGTACGACGCCCGATCCCGCCGCTTCCGCCGCACCGTGCGCTTGGATCACCCTATGCGCCCAATCGACCTCCTCGCCGGTCGGACCGAAACTCCGGTTGGCGGCATTCAGGGTCTTGGGATGGATCAGCGTCTTGCCGTCGAAGCCCATTGCCGCGCCCTGACGGCACACCTCGGCAAGACCCTCGTCGTCGGAGAGGTCGAGATTCACGCCGTCCAGTATGGCGAGACCATGTGCCCGTGCCGCAAGCAGGCACAGACCCAGGCTGGTCATCATCGGCTCTCGGGCGGGCGTGTGCCGGGCCCCCAGTTCCTTGGTGAGGTCCGAGGTGCCCATCACCAGCGCCGCCATCCGGGGTGAGGCGCCGGCGATCTCATTCGCCGCTAGAACACCGCGCGGGCTTTCGATCATGCACCAGACGGAGAGACTTCCCGGCGCTCCCGCCGCGACGAGCCTGCTTTCGGCGCTTCGAACCTCCGCCGCGCTCTCCACTTTGGCGAGCAGCACCGCATCGGCTCCCGAGCCGGCCACCGCGTCCAGATCGCCGTCGTGCCATCGCGTGCCGGCGCCGTTCACCCGGATCACCAGTTCGCGACGGCCATAGCCGCCCTGTTGGATCGCGGCGACGGCCTGATCGCGCGCCATCTCCTTGCGATCGGGCGCGACGGCGTCTTCAAGATCCATGATGACCACGTCGGCGGCGAGGCTGCGGGCTTTCTCCAGAGCCCGGGCGTTCGATGCGGGCATGAACAAGGCCGAACGGCGCGGGCGTGGTGTGGCGGGCATGGTGGAATTCCTTGGACGGGCGTGACGGCGACGGACAGACCATATCGCGTCCTTCCCGTGGGGAAAATCTCCTGGACCCGGCGCCACGGCATGGCCAAGCTTCGCGATACCGATCACCGCACCGGAAGGCCGCCGGCATGGCTGTCCTCAGCATTCAATCCGCCGTCGCCTATGGCCATGTGGGCAATGCCGTCGCGGTACCGGCCTTGCAGATGCTCGGCCATGAGGTCTGGCGCGTCGATACCGTGGCGTTCTCCAACCATCCGGGTCACGGGCAGTTCGCCGGCGCGGTCCGCTCGGCCCAGGACGTCGCCACTGTTCTCCAGGGAATCAAGGCGCTTGGCGTGCTCGCGGAGTGCGATGCGGTTCTCTCCGGCTATCTTGGGGAAGCCGAAACCTCGGGCCCGATCGCGGATATGGCCGACGCGGTCCGCCAGGCAAGGCCGGACGGGCTCTACGTCCTTGATCCGGTGATCGGCGACGACGGGCGGATCTTTGTCCGCGACGGCGTGCTGGAGACGATACGCGACCGCCTGGTTCCACGTGCCGATATCGTCCTGCCCAACCCGAGCGAGCTCGGATGGCTGACCGGCGGGGCCGTGGAAGGTCGCGAGGGTCTTATCAACGCCGCGCGCGCACTGCTGAGCCAGGGCCCGAAGCTTGTGATCGTCACAGGTATTGGCGAAACGGACGAGATGGCGTCCTACGCCATTGCCGCGAACGCCGTGTGGCGCGCGTCGGCGCCTAGACGGGAACGCCGGTTCAACGGAACCGGCGATCTCTTTGCCGCCTTGTTCACCGGATGGTTCCTGCGATCAAACGACCCGGCCCGCGCTCTCGCGGCGGCGGTCGCGGGACTTGACCTCGTCACCGGAGAAACGGAACGACGTGGAACGGCGGAACTGGCGCTGATCCCGGTCCTGGAAAAGCTGGCCAGGACCGGGGAGCGCGCGCCCGTGGCACGGATCGGGTAGGGCGAGGCCCGCTACGCCGCCTTGCGCAGGTGCTGCTCGACAAGGGCTTCGGCGATCTGCACCGCATTCAGCGCCGCCCCCTTGCGCAGGTTGTCCGAAACGCACCAGAACACCAGACCGTTCTTCACGGTCGGGTCCTTGCGGATCCGGCTGACATAGACCGCGTCCTCGCCGGCGCATTCATGGGGCGTGACATAGCCCTCATCCTCGCGGTGATCGACGACCACCACGCCGGGGAAGGCGTTCATCACGTCGCGGGCCGCCTGCTCGTCGATCGGTTTCGCGGTCTCGACAAACACGGCTTCCGAATGGCCGATGAAAACCGGCACCCGCACGCACATGGCGACGAGATCGATGTCCGGGCTGAGAATCTTCTTGGTCTCGGCCGCCATCTTCCACTCTTCCTTGGTGGAACCGTCATCCATGAACTTGTCGATATGCGGAATGCAGTTGAAGGCGATCTGTTTGGTGAACTTGGTCTTCTCAACCGGGTCGTTCACATAGACCGCCCGGGTCTGGGTGAACAGCTCGTCCATGCCCGCATTGCCCGCGCCGGAGGTCGACTGATAAGTCGAGACCACCACGCGCTTGATCTTGAAAGTGTCGTGCAGCGGCTTCAGCGCCATCACCAGCTGCGCGGTGGAGCAATTGGGATTGGCGATGATGTTGCGTTTGCCATATCCGGCCAGGGCGTGCGCGTTCACTTCGGGAACGATCAGCGGCACATCGGCATCCATGCGGAACTGCGAGCTGTTGTCGATGACGACGGCGCCCTGCTTGGCCGCTTTCGGCGCGTATTCGGCCGCGATGGAGCCGCCGGCCGAGAACAGAACGATGTCGGTGCCGGTGAAGTCGAAATGTTTAAGGGCCTGGATTTTCAGAGTTCGTTTCTCGCCGTAGGACACCTCGGAGCCGACCGAACGCTCCGATGCCAGTGCGAAGACTTCATCCGCCGGAAAATTCCGTTCTTCCAGCGTCTGCAACATTTCCCGGCCGACCGCCCCCGTGGCGCCGGCCACCGCGACTCTGTAGCCCATATCGTCCATCCATAAGTTCGCCGGCACGGTCTCGCACCGGTCGCCTCTTTCCAATCCGGAAAGAGGCGGGACATGTACGCTTGGTGAGACCGGATTGCAAGGATTGAGGGGACAAACGAAAAGAGGCACGTTGGCCGCAACTTTAGCCCCTATCCCCGACGAAGGTCGGGCCGACGCCTGAGGCCCGTCGTGAGGGTAGAGGAGCAAGACGTGCGGTCTTTGAAAGTGCTCCGCCGCCACAAAGTAGCCGCCGCCTCAGGCGTCGGCCCCGGCCTGCGCCGGGGACACGAAGCGGAAGCGTCCGCCGTCCTTTACGCCGCCTTGTCGAGCTCTCCGAGGATCGCGTCCATCATGGCGTCGGTGGAGACTGCGGTCATGCCGGATTGCATGATGTCGGCGGTGCGCTTGCCCGAGGCCAGCACCCGTTCGATCGCCGCGTCGATCATGTCGGCGTCTTCCGGCATGTCGAAGGAATAGCGCAGCGCCATCGAGAAACTCAGCAGCTCGGCGATCGGGTTGGCCAGCTTCTTGCCCGCGATGTCCGGGGCCGAGCCGTGCACCGGCTCATAAAGCGCGTGGCGTTTGCCGGTGGTCTCGTCGACGGCGCCGAGCGAGGCCGAGGGCAGCATACCGAGCGAGCCGGTCAGCATCGCTGCGCAATCCGAGAGCATATCGCCGAACAGGTTGTCGGTAACGATGACATCGAACTGCTTCGGGTTGCGCACGAGCTGCATGCCGCAATTGTCGGCGTACATATGCTCGGTCTGGAGACCCGCCCCCTCCGCGGCGAAGAGGTTGGTCATCACCTCGCGCCACAGCACGCCGGACATCATCACGTTGGATTTCTCGACCGAGGTGACCTTGTTCCGCCGCTTGCGGGCGAGATCCATGGCGACGCGGCCGATCCGCTCGATCTCCGGCGTGGTGTAGAGATTGGTGTCGTATCCCTTCTTGGTGCCGTCGGGGAGATCCTCGATGCCGCGCGGCTCGGCGAAATAGATGCCGCCTGTCAGTTCGCGCAGGATCAGGATGTCGAGGCCGGCAACGAATTCCCGCTTCAGGCTGGAGGAATCCGCCATCGCATCGAACACCATGGCCGGGCGGAGATTGGCGAACAGGTCCATCTCCTTGCGCAGCCGCAAGAGCCCGCGCTCGGGCTTCTTCGCGAATGGCAGGTCATCATATTTCGGGCCGCCGACCGAGCCGAACAGGACCGCGTCGGCCTCGATCGCATCGGCCATGGTCTCGTCGGTGAGCGGCGTGCCGTGGGCGTCGTAGGACGCCCCGCCGACGAGGCCTTCCTGAAGGTCGAAGGAGACCGACCGCTTCTTGGCCAGCCAGTCGACGACCCGAAGAACCTGTCCCACGACCTCCGGACCGATACCGTCACCCGGAAGGACCAGAAGTTTCCTGTTCGATGCCATGCTACGCTTCCTTGATATCAGAATTTCCTTGAATCGCCGGGCCGGACATTACGCCCAGGGCTGTTCCGCCGCCCGCTTGGCCTCGAAGTCGTCGATCCGCTTGCCCTTCTCCATGGTCAGGCCGATATCGTCGAGCCCGTTGAGCAGACAGTGCTTGCGGAACGGATCGATCTCGAACGCGATCTTCTCGCCGTTCGGGCGGCCGATCTCCTGGTTCTCGAGATCGACATCCAGGATCGAGTTGGCGCCGTTCTGGGCGTCGTCCATGAGCTGGTCGAGCTGCTCCTGGGTCACCTTGATCGGCAGGATGCCGTTCTTGAAGCAGTTGTTGAAGAAGATGTCGGCGAAGCTGGTGGAGATCACGCATTTCACGCCGAAATCCATCAGCGCCCAAGGCGCGTGCTCGCGCGAGGAGCCGCACCGAAATTGTCGCCGGCGACCAGGATGCTGGCCTTGCGGTAGGCCGGCTTGTTCAGCACGAAATCCGGATTCTCCGAGCCGTCCGCCTTGTACCGCATCTCATTGAACAGATGCTTGCCGAGACCGGTACGCTTGATGGTCTTCAGGAACTGCTTCGGGATCACCTTGTCGGTGTCGATATTGATCATGTTGAGCGGGGCCGCGACTCCGCGGTGCGTATCGAACTTGTCCATTCCGCTTCTCCCTTAGCTTTTCGTCAGTTCACGGACATCCGCCAGACGGCCGGCGATCGCGGCGGCTGCCGCCATGGCCGGGCTGACCAGATGGGTGCGGCCGCCGAAGCCCTGGCGGCCCTCGAAATTGCGGTTCGAGGTGGAGGCGCAGCGCTGTCCCGGCTCCAGCCGGTCGGCGTTCATCGCCAGACACATGGAGCATCCCGGCTCCTTGCGCCAGTCGAATCCGGCCTCTTCGAAGATCGCGCCCAGACCCTCGGCATCCGCCTGTTCCTTCACCAGGCCAGAGCCGGCGACGATCATCGCGTGCACGCCCGGAGCGACCTTGCGGCCCTTGGCGATGGCGGCGACGGCGCGCAGATCCTCGATCCGGCCGTTGGTGCAGGAGCCGATGAACACCTTGTCGACCGGCACCTCGGAGATCTTGCCGCCGGCGGTCAGGCCCATGTATTCGAGCGAGCGCTCGATCTTGGCACGGCGCAGCGGATCGGCGATCTTGGCGGGATCCGGGATCGTGCCGGTGATCGGGATCACCTCCTCAGGGTTGGTGCCCCAGGTGACCTGCGGAATGATGTCGGCGGCCTTCAGGACCACTTCCTTGTCGTAGACCGCGCCCGCGTCCGACGGCAGGGTCTTCCAATAGGCGACGGCCTGCTCGAAGGCGCCGGCCTTGGGCGCCATGGGCTTGCCCTTCAGATATTCGAACGTGGTCTCGTCCGGCGCGATCATGCCGGCCCTGGCGCCCGCCTCGATGGCCATGTTGCAGACCGTCATGCGGGCTTCCATGGACATCGCCTTGATCGCGTCACCGGCGAACTCGATGACATGGCCGGTGCCGCCGGCGGTGCCGATTTGGCCGATGATGGCGAGGATGACGTCCTTGCCGGTAACCCCGGCCGGAAGATCGCCCTCGACCGTCACCCGCATGTTCTTGGCCGGGCTCTGCACCAGGGTCTGGGTGGCCAGCACATGCTCCACCTCGGAGGTACCGATGCCGAAGGCGAGCGCCCCGAAGGCGCCATGGGTCGCCGTGTGGCTGTCGCCGCAGACGATGGTCATGCCGGGCTGGGTAAAGCCTTGTTCCGGGCCGATGATATGGACGATGCCCCGCCGCGCGTCGGTCAGATCGAAATACGGGACCCCGAATTCCTTCACATTGGCCTCAAGGGTCTCAACCTGGATGCGCGAGTCTTCTTCCTCGATCCCCTTGGTGATATCGGTGGTCGGCGTGTTGTGATCGGCGACCGCAAGGGTGAGGTCGGTACGGCGGACCTTGCGCCCGGCGTTCCGAAGCCCTTCGAAGGCCTGCGGGCTGGTCACCTCGTGCTACAGATGCCGGTCGATATAGATAAGGCAGGTTCCGTCGTCCTGCCGATCAACCAAATGGGCATCCCAGATCTTGTCGAACAATGTGCGCGCCTTCGCCATCGCCGCGTCACCTCCCTTGAGCATGAACTTGGTTCTCGTACCGGTGGGCCTGGAACGGCACCCCCGGTGGTCGGCGGGACAATAGTGGATCACCCGCGCCGGAGAAAGCCGTAAATCCCAGGATTCGCGCCTAACGCGTCGGCGGAGGCCGTCCATCATGATGCTGGTGCCTCGGTTCCATCAATCCAAGGGTTCGCCTGCCCGCGCCCGCCGCTCTTCCCCAATACATATTTCTTTAACGGCACACGCGATGCGTGTACGCTGCTCGTGAACAAGCGCTATCACGCGAACGGAGGCTGCCGCGATGCGGTTTCGTCGGATGTTTGCCGTATTCGGCGTCGCCTTGTGCCTCCTGCCCGGCGCGGCGGAGGCGAAAGCGCCGAAAAGCGTCGTCTGCGAGTCCTATTCCGGACGCCTGGAGACCTGCGAGATCCGTACGGTCAACGGCATCGCGCTGAAACGGCGCATGTCCAAGGACCGCTGCATTGAAGGCGAGACCTTCGGCATCTACCGGCGCGACCAGATGTGGGTCGACCGGGGCTGCCGGGGGGAGTTCGAGGCCCGCCGCTTCGGAGAGGAGATCTTCACCCGCCCCGGCGACGGCACTTCATCATCGCCCGGATACCGGAACCAGGCCCAGCCCTGGGTGAATCCGGATGCCGGAAGATCAGGCGGTTCCTGGCAAAATCCGGATGCCGGACAGTCACGCTCTCCCTCCGACTGGGCTTATCTCGCCGGGCGGGCTTATGCCATGAACAAAAGCCGGGGCGTCGACGACAAGAGCAACGCCCAATACGTGCAGAGCGAACTCCGCAAACAGGGCGTCGACCCGAACGCAATCCACCGCGGCGGCGCGTTGCGCGGTGATTTTGTGCGCGGGTTGCGGAGCTGGCGGTAACGCGCCGGTCTGGTGTAGTCATCCGTCGGATCAGGGCGCCGTCACGTGATCGTTGTTTGCGGCGGCCTTCTACCGGCGATTTTCGGACGGTTGCGCGGACCCACGGCGCCGAGGCGGTGGTCGCTGATCCTCCTTGATCGTCACGACGCGCTGCGGGAACGGAATTTCGATGTCGTTTTCCTGGAGCGCCTTGTAGATCATGAACAACAGATCGCCTCCGACCCTGTTCTTGCCGTCATCGATCCCTTCCATCCAGAATTCGACGAGAATTTCAACGCCGCTGTCGTTGAATGCCTGGATCTCGGCGTCCGGCCGTTCCTCGAACGGCAGATCCTCGCCACTGAGGACCATCGGGTGCGACGAGACGACCTCGCGCAGGATCTGAAAGAGTTTTTCAAGGTCGGTTCCGTAGGCAACTTCAAAGACGATCGGATAGCGTTGTTTCTGATTGTTGTGCGACCAATTGTTAAAGGCGGTGGAGATGAATTTTTCATTCGGGACAACGATGTCCTTGCCGTCGTAGGTCTCCAGAATCGCCGAGCGCATATTGAGTTCGCGCAAGGTGCCGCCCCGGCCGTCCTCCAGTTGGATGTAGTCGCCGATAGCGATCGAGCGATCGATGAGAATGATGATCCCGGATATGAAGTTTGCCGCGATCTGTTGCAGGCCGAAGCCGAGCCCGACGCCGATCGCACCGCCGAAAACCACGAGCGCCGTAAGGTCGATTCCGGCGATCTGCAGGATCATCAACGACACAAGGACGAAGAGTCCGAACTGGAACGACTTGAGGATGAGTTCCTTCGTCGAGCCGGTGATCGAATCGTGGTTTCTGATGAATTCGGAGCCTTTGCGGTTCGACAGACGGCCGAACCAGAACAGGATCGAGCCGAACAGCGCGGTTCTCGCGATCGCGTATAGCGTGAACTCGATGTTCCCCAGGGAGAACTTGATGCCGTCCAGAATGGCGATCAGGTCATCGAGAAATCCTGCCGAGTAGACAAGGATCAGCGGCACCAGGACCAACAGCGCGAAGCGCCGGATCGTTGCGCTGGTCGAAATCCGCGTCGCGACGATGTATGTCGCCAAAAGCAGGTTGATGCCCTGGGCAAGCTGAACCAGCCATTGCTGGCTGAAGAACTCGCGCGAAACGACAACGGCAATTCCCAGCAAGATGGCGTTGGTGATCGGAAAAGTGAGTTCGCGCAGGTGATAGGTCGGCGCGCCGACGCGAGACCGGATGGGGCCGGACGATCCCTCTTCTTCGCCCTGGCCGGCGAGCTTATCAAGCTGGCGCCGGATGATCTTCGATACCGACCACGCGCAGGCCGCCGTCAAGGCAATGGCTAAAATCTGCAGATAAAAATCGACGCTTTTGACGGTTGAAATCACTAAATCAAAGGCGGTTTCATCCAACGCAACCTCCATCGCTCCGTTATGGACCGGATCCTCCACGGTTCGCGGTGACCACTGTATCATAAAGGACGAGCGAGGCCTCACCGGCAATCGAATGTCCATTGACGCGAGGCCGGCAGGCCGGCGCGTCACTCAGCTTGGATCAGGGACAACCGGCCTGCCGGTCAAAGATGCGCGCTCGGAGAGTTCGATCCAGTTCCCGTCGGGATCGCGGGCGAAACTGTATCGGACCTGTCCGATCGTCCTTGGTGGCATGCCGATTTCGACCCCGGCGCGCTCCAGTGCCGTGGTCACCTGGTCGCAATCGAAGATCTGCACCGTCATGTAGCGCAGGCCCTTTTCGCGCCAGCCGTCGATCCGCGCAGGCGCGCCGGCTTCGGCCACGATGCGGCTGCGGCCCAGCAGGAACGCATTCGCGCCATCCGTTTCGAGCCCCAGCGCCTCGCCATAGAAACGCGCGAAGGCATCGAGATCGCCGGACACGACTTGGAGCGTCAGGTCGGCATCCCGATTGGGCCGAAGCCGCACTGGAACGTCATCGGGCGTCGCCAGATCGACTGCCCGTGCGGCCTTTAAGTCGAGTGAGCGGTACCCGCCGGGCGGAACATCACCCAGAGGTTCCCGCGTGTGGTTCACCTTGATGATGGAATCACCCTGCCGCCACCGATGCTGCCGGAAGCCGCCGCCGAGCTTCGCCATATGGTCGAAGGCAAGGCCGACGGTTTCGCCCCAGAAGGCTTCGTGTGCTTCGAGTTGGTTGGTCGCGAAACCGACATCAAAGGCCGGCTTGGCAAAGGCAAACGCGGCCATCGGCGGGCTCTCTCCGAAACCAATTCGGCTTTCAGATTACACCAAGTTGTTTGGCTAATAACCCGAGGGCTCGCTTGGCCCGGGACATATATGTACGTCGCCCCGACGGAGGCCTAAACAGGTTTTCCCGGTTTGAGAAAGACAGCGTTGGTCGCTATCCCGTGGTATCTCAAATCAAGGCGCGCCAATCCTTGCGGACGGATTACGCGTCGGCCGCTTGGGCCTTTGACGGGCGGTTCACCTTTTCGGTGATCCGGGCTGCCTTGCCGCGGCGACCGCGCAGGTAATACAGCTTGGCGCGGCGGACCCGGCCGCGGCGCACCACCTCGATATCCGCGATGCGCGGCGAGTAAAGCGGGAAAATCCGCTCCACGCCCTCGCCATAGGAGATCTTGCGGACGGTGAAGTTGGAGTTGATGGAGTCGGCCTTGCGGGCGATGCAGACGCCTTCGAAGATCTGAATCCGCTCGCGCGTTCCCTCGACCACCTTCACATGCACCTTGACCGTGTCGCCGGGCGCGAAATCCGGAACCGGCCGGCTCTCGTCCATCTTGGTGACCTGTTCCTGGCTGATCTGTTCGACGATGTTCATCGGTCTTGCTCCACGTCCTGTCCGGCTCCGGCCTTTGCGGCTTTCCGGCTCTTGTTCTCCTCGCGGTACCGCTCCCAGAGATCCGGGCGGCGCTCCCGCGTAACTCTTTCCGACTGCTCCCGCCGCCACGCCCTGATGCGCGCGTGATGCCCCGACAGAAGCACCTCGGGAACGTCTCTACCGTTCCACTCCCGAGGCTGCGTGTAGAGGGGATACTCCAGCAGCCCCTCCACGAAACTTTCCTCGGCCAACCCGTCCGCCGCGCCCATGACACCCGGCAGAAGCCGGATACAGGCGTCGAGGATGGTCAAGGCCGCGACCTCTCCTCCGGACAGGACGAAGTCGCCAAGACTGACTTCCTCCAGATCCCGGGCTTCGATCACCCGCTGATCAAGCCCCTCGTAGCGCCCGCAGATCAGAACCACCCCTGGTTCCGCCGCGAGTTCCGCCGCCAGGGCCTGGTCGAACCGCCGGCCCCTCGGCGTAAGATAGATCCGACGCCCCGGAGCCGCCTCGATCGAGGCCAGCGCCGCGTCCACCACATCGGCCCGCAGCACCATTCCGGCGCCACCTCCAAACGGGGTGTCGTCCACGGAGCGGTGCTTATCGCGCGCGAAGTCCCGGATGTCCAGCGCTTTAAGCGTCCAACTCCCGCTTTCCAGCGCTTTTCCGGCAAGCGAGAGCCCCAACGGGCCGGGAAACATCTCGGGAAAAAGACTCAGCACCGTCGCCTGCCAGGGACTGACATGGGCGGGTCTCACTACGTCCTTACCCTCGGTCACCCGTCTTCTCCGTTCTCCTCCTCCGGCACCGCATCGTCATCATCCAGCAACCCGGACATGGGATCGACCACCAGACGTCCGCCTTCGAGGTCGACGACCGGTACGCTGTCCCGGTTGAAGGGCAACAGCACCGTCTGATGAGACCCCGACAACCGCACATCAATCAGATCGCCGGCGCCAAAGTCGTGAACCGCGAGCACTTCTCCCAGTTCCGAGCCGTCCAACCGTTCGACCCGAAGCCCAATCAGGTCGGCGTGGTAGAACTCATTCTCCGCCGCATCCGGCAAGGCGTCCCGCGCCACGAAAAGCATGGTCCCTTTCAGGGCTTCCGCCGCCGTCCGATCTGTCACCCCGTCGATTCGTGCCAGCAGGACCCCCTTGGCCTGGCCTTGCGCGGTAAGCCGATAGGATTTGCCGGCTTCGTCCTCCAAAGGTCCGTAGGACAGCATGTCCTCCGGCCTCTCGGCGAAGCTTTTCAGGCGGACCGCGCCGCGCACGCCGTGCACGCCGACGATCACGCCCATGCAGATCCGATCGGACATCCGTGCCGGACCCGTCGCTATTCGGCGGCAGCTTCCTCGCCGTTCTCTTCCGCAGGCGCCTCGTTCTCAGTCTCAGGTTCCGCGGCCGCCGTTTCGGCAGCGGCGGTCGCCTTGGCGGCGGCTTCGGCTTCGCGCTCCGCCCGCTTCTTGCCAGGGGCCGATTTCTGCGGCTGATCGCGATAGGTGAAGGCGGGCATGAGGTCCATGGACGCCAGGAACTTGTGGACGCGGTCCGTCGGCTTGGCACCCACGGAGATCCAGTGCTTGATCCGTTCGGCATCCACGGTCAGCCGTTGCGGGTGGTCCTTGGCGACCATCGGGTTGTAGGTGCCGACCTTCTCGATGAACAGGCCGTCGCGCGGGCTGGTGTTTTCCGCAACCACGATCCGGTAGAACGGACGCTTCTTGGCGCCGCCGCGCGCCAGACGAATTTTCAGTGCCATTTCTTGTAACTCTCCAGTTTACGTTTCTATCGATCAGCGCTTCGTCGGGAAGCGCGGAAACCCTCCGGGACCGCCGAGGCCCGGCAGACCACCGCCCAGGCCGCCGCCGGGTCCGCCTCCCAAGCCTCGGGGAAGTTGCATCTGTCCGCCCGGCGCGCCGCCGGCAAGGTCCGCGGGCGAAGGCATACCGCCACCGCCCAGCAAGGCGCCGAGACCCTTCAGGCCCCCCATCTTGCCCATCTGCTTCATCATGCGGCCCATTTCCATGTGCTGCTTGAGAAGCCGGTTGATCTCGGCCGGCGAGGTGCCGGAACCCGCCGCGACCCGGCGCTTGCGCGAGGCGTTCAGCAGTTTCGGGTTCTTGCGTTCCTTCTTGGTCATCGACTGGATGATCGCCGCCTGGCGCTTGATCGCCTTGTCGTCGACCCCGGCATTGGTCATCTGTTTCTGCAGCTTCGCGACGCCCGGCAGCATGCCCATGAGGCCACCAAGCCCGCCCATCTTGGCGACCTGCTGAAGCTGACTCAGCATGTCGTCGAGATCGAACTGGCCCTTCTGCATGCGGGCCGCGAGGCGTTCGGCCTCCTCGATCTCGATGGTCTCCGCCGCCTTTTCGACCAGGCTGACCACGTCGCCCATGCCGAGGATGCGGCCGGCCACCCGCTCGGGATGGAAATCCTCCAGCGCGTCGATCTTCTCGCCGGTGCCGACGACCTTGATCGGCACGCCGGTCACCGCCCGCATCGACAGGGCCGCGCCGCCGCGCGCGTCGCCGTCCATCCGGGTCAGCACGATACCGGTCAGCCCGATCTGGTCCTGGAAGTTGCGTGCCGTGTTCACCGCGTCCTGGCCGGTCATGGCGTCGGCGACCAGCAAGGTCTCGACCGGCTTGACCGCGTCGCGGATCTGGCGGACCTCGTCCATCAGCCCCTGATCAATGGAGATCCGGCCGGCGGTGTCCAGCATCACCACGTCATAACCCTGAAGCCGCGCCGCCGTCATCGCCCGCTTGGCGATGGACAGCGCGCTCTCGCCGTCCGCCATCGGCAAGGTGGCGACCCCGGTCTGCTCGCCCAGGATGCGCAACTGCTCGCGCGCCGCCGGACGGGTGACGTCCAGCGAGGCCATCATGACTTTCTTCTTGTCGCGGTTGGTGAGCCGCGCGGCGATCTTCGCCGTGCTGGTGGTCTTGCCGCCGCCCTGCAGGCCGACCATCAGGATCGGCACCGGCGGCACCGCGTTAAGCTCGATCCAAGCGGCCTCGGTGCCCAGCATCTCCACGAGATTGTCGTGGACGATCTTGATCACCTGCTGTCCCGGCGTGACCGAGCGGATCACCTCCTGGCCGACCGCGCGCTCGCGCACCCGGTCGATGAAGTCCTTGACCACGTCCAGCGCCACGTCCGCCTCGAGCAAGGCGATCCGCACTTCGCGCATGGCGGCGGTGACGTCGGCCTCTTTCAGGGCGCCGCGCCGCTTCAGGCGATCAAAGACCTCGCCAAGACGATCGGACAGACTTTCAAACAACCCGCTCTCTCCCACGATGCAGCGAAAGCCGAAACCCAAAGCGGAAACGCGCCCGTGCTCGAAACTCGAGGACGGACGGAACCCGTGAAGGTCTCAACGGCAAGCGCTGTCGAGATGCGGCGGGTTATAGGCGCGGATGGGCGAGGGTGTCAAGGATGGGGGGCGGGACCAATCAGTCTCGTACCTAGGGTCATGCTTCTCTATTGGCCGTCGCCCTCCAGGACGCGAGGGCCTCCGGGGGGTTTGGTCGAAAGCGCACGGTTTTCCGCCATTTCGAGGTCCCCGCCTGCGCGCAGTGCTGTCCGGGAAAATCGCTACGATCGGAGAAATACAACCAGTATCTCTAATGCTCGGCTGTCCGCAGGAGCTTCGGACTTGATTCTCTGTCTCGCCAAACTCCCTGGCCGTCGCCCTCGCGGATGCGGGGGCCTCGGCGGGACTGGTCAAAAAGTACGCGGTATTCAGGCATTTCGAGGTCCCCGCTTTCGCGAGGACGACGATAGAAGTGGCCTTGAGAGGATCTAGGGATTTTCCCGAACAGCTGTGGGTGAAGGCCGGGATGACAGAGGTGGAGGTGCTTACATTACCCCGCAACCGCGTCGAACTGACCCTTGGTCATCCCGTTCTCGCAGCCGAGCTTGATCATTTCGGCCCAGGTGTTGTCGTCGATGGGGATGCCCTCGGCCTTGCGCTTGGCCATGGAGATCTGTTCCGGCTCGCCCGCGACCATGATCTTCTCGTGACCTTCGGCGGGCTGACCTGATTTCACATAGGCGACAAGGCTGTCGAACTCGTCGCCAAAGGGGACGCCGGAGTTGAACTGCTTGGGATCGATGACGATGGTCAGCATGTTGTTGCGGATCGTATCGCCGGTATTGAGCTCCGGACGCGCCGTGCCGCCGCCGGGCAAGCCGCCGGCCAGGAGATCGCAGAGGATCGCCAGGCCCGAGCCCTTGTGCTGGCCGAAGGAGAGCATCGCGCCCATCGGATCCCGGAACACCACGCCCGGATCGGTGGTCGGCTTGCCGTTCGGGCCGACCAGCGCGTCATCCATTGGCATCGGCTTTTCCGCATAATGCGCGACCCGGACCTTGCCCTGGGCCACCCGGCTGGTCGCCATGTCCAACACCATCATTGGAGTTTTGGCGGTCGCGGGGATCGCCGTGCAGTAGGGGTTGGTGGAGTACCGCGCTTCGTAGCCGCCATAGGGTGCCACATAAGGCTTGTGACCGGTGGCGTTCACATAGTGGATCGAGATGAAGCCCGCGCGGGCACAGATCTCGCCCCAGGCGCCGATGCGGCCTAGATGGTGGACGTTGCGCAGTCCGACGATCGCCGCGCCGTTGCGCTTGGCCTTGTCGATGGCGAGTTCCATGCTCTCGCGGCCGACGGTCTGGCCGTATCCCATATTGCCGTCCAGCAGCAGGTAGACGCCGTTATCGGTGATCAGCGACGCCTTGGCGCCCGGATTCATGGTGCCGGTCACCGCATGCAGCATATAGCGCGGGGCAAGGCCGACGCCGTGGCTGTCATGGCCCATCAGATTGGCCTCGACCAGGTTTTCCGCGACCGCGACCGCCTCGGCGTGCTCGCTACCCGCGCCCGCAATCATTTTCGTGACGAGATCCGTCAATGCCTCATGACCGACGATGACCACTGGCCGTCTCCATTTCCCCGCTGTTGAATGCCGCCGTAGATACCGCAAGCTTTCCAAGAAAACAAACGCGGATACGCCGCCCGGGCACAAGAATCGTTGGCGAGCGCGAAATCCGCGCGTATATCAGCGACATGGTGCGGATCGATTTCACCAAGATGCACGGACTCGGCAACGATTTCGTCATTGTCGACGCGAGATTGCGCGACCCGGAGCTCGATGCGGCCGCCTACCGGGCGATCGGCGACCGGCGGCGCGGCGTCGGCTATGACCAGTTTCTGACCATCCTGCCGGCCCGCAACGGCGGCACCGCGTTCCTGAAGATCCATAATCCCGACGGCTCCGAGGCCGAGGCCTGCGGCAACGGCACCCGCTGTGTCGCCGCGGTTCTGATGGACGAGACCGGACGGCAGGACGCGGTGATCGAGACCGTCGCCGGCACGCTGGCGTGCGAGCGGTCCGCCGACGGACGGGTTACCGTCGACATGGGCATGGCGGCACTCGGCTGGCGGGACATTCCGCTCGCCACCGATGTCGACACCCTGAACGTCGCTCTCGACGGCGCGCCGATGAGCGGGGCCTGTTGCGTCAATATCGGCAATCCGCACGCCGTCTTCTTCGTCGACGATGCCGAAGCGGTGGCCCTTGCGGAAATCGGCCCGATGCTGGAGCATCACCCGATGTTTCCGGAACGCGCCAATATCGAGTTCGCCACGATTCTGTCGCCCAGGGAGATCCGCATGCGGGTCTGGGAACGGGGCGCCGGGATCACCCAGGCATGCGGCTCCGGCGCCTGCGCCACCGTCGTCGCCGCCGCGCGCCGGGGTCTCGCCGAGCGCCGGGCCGACGTGGTCCTGGACGGCGGCACCTTAACGATCGAGTGGACCGAAGGCGGCCGGGTGCTTATGACTGGCCCGACCGCGACCAGTTTCTCCGGGACCCTCACCCTCTAGCCTCTCAACGGAAGATCTCATGCCCATCGCGATTGTGACCTGTCCGGAGATCCCGACGGACGAATTGAAGTGGATCCAGGATCTGCGGCACGCCCATCTGGCCTCGCCGGAAGCCGACCTCGCGCCTCACGTAACGCTGGTTTTCCCGGCTGATGTCGTGGCGGACGAGAATCTCATGATGCACATGTACGGCGTCGCCGGCTCGACGCAGCCGTTTGAGACCATCTTTCGCATCGCCGCGCCGGTAGCCGATCCGATCAAGGGCGGCTGGGCGGTTCAATTGCTGCCGGACCAAGGCTTGTCCAAGCTGATGCGGATGCACAATTTCCTCTACACCGGGCCGTTCGATGGAACGCTGAACCTGGACGTGCCTTATGTGCCGCATCTGACCCTGGCGCGCTCCGCCACCAGCGCCGAAGCCAAGGGCCTGTGCGATGAATTGAATTCCGGGGTCATTGAGGTCTCGGCACAGGTCAAGGCGGTCGAGGTTTTGACCGTCGACGGGGACAAGATCGAAACCCAGGCGCAATACGAGCTGGAGGGCTGAGCGCTTGCGTTCCGGGTGGAATCCGGCCATCTCTCCACCATGACCAGACCGCCCGAAACCGCGTTTGCGCCGCAAGACCGTGTCGAGACCTTCGGTTGCAGGCTGAACGCCTTCGAATCTGAAGTGATCCGCGGCCATCTTGCGGAGCCTTGCGATCGCCGGAGAATCGTCTTCAATACCTGCGCGGTGACGGCCGAGGCCGAGCGCCAGGCCCGTCAGGCGATCCGCAAGGCGCGGCGCGAGAATCCGGACGCTGAGATCATCGTCACCGGATGCGCCGCCCAGATCGATCCCGCTTCCTTTGGCGCCATGACCGAGGTGGACCGGGTCATCGGTAACGAGGAAAAACTGCGGGCCGAGACCTGGGCTGCCGAGGGCTCCCACGGGCGCATCCTGGTCAACGACATCATGAGCGTCAGCGAAACCGCACCGCATCTGGTGCCGGGTTTCGAGGGCCGGGCCCGCGCCTTCGCCCAGATCCAGCAGGGCTGCGACCACCGCTGCACCTTCTGCATCATTCCCTTCGGACGCGGCAACAGCCGGTCGGTCCCGATCGGCGAGATCGTCCGCCAGGCCCGGCTTCTGGTCGCCAACGGATATCGCGAATTGGTGCTGACCGGTGTCGATATCACGTCTTTCGGATCGGACCTGCCCGGCCGGCCGAGCCTAGGACAGATGATCCGCCGCCTGCTGGTACAGGTTCCGGATCTGCCGCGGCTTCGGCTCTCCTCCGTCGATCCGGTCGAAATCGATGACGACCTTCTCGCCCTTATGGCGGATGAAGCGCGTCTGATGCCGCACCTGCATCTGAGCGTTCAGGCCGGCGACGATTTGATCCTGAAGCGAATGAAGCGCCGGCACCTGCGGGGCGACGTGCTCCGTCTGGCCGAGCGGCTTCGCGGGCTGCGCCCCGGGATCGTCCTCGGCGCGGATATCATCGCCGGTTTTCCGACCGAAACCGAGGCGATGTTCCAGCGTTCCCTCGACCTGGTCGAGGAAGCCGGCCTCACCCACCTGCACGTCTTCCCCTATTCGGCGCGACGCGGTACGCCCGCCGCCCGCATGCCCCAGGTCGCCAAGGCGGAGCGCAAGGAGCGCGCCGGCCGGCTGCGGGCCGCAGGTGAAGCCGCGCTTGCGCGTTTCATGACCGGACGGATCGGCCGGGAAGAGCGCGTGCTGATCGAACGGGAGGCGGCGGGTCTGACCGAGCATTTCGTGCCCATGACCGTGGAGACGAAATGCGCGCCGGGAACCGTCGTCGACGCGGTGGCGGACCGCATCGTGGCCGGCCGGCTGCACGGTACGATCCGGGGCGAGGCGGCGGCATGAGCGCCGAGGAGCAACCGACCGAAAGGCAGGGTTGGTTCCAGCGCCTAAGGGCCGGCCTCACACGTACCTCCGACAAGCTGGTCGGCGGTATCGCGGCGCTGTTCACCAAGAAACGCCTGGACGACGCCATCCTCCAAGAGCTTGAGGATCTGCTGATCAGCGCCGATCTCGGTGTCGCCACGGCGGCGAGGCTGACCGGTAATCTGGCCCGCGAGAAGTTCGACAAGGAAGTGACCAACGAGGAGGTCCGCGAGGCCTTCGCCGGCGACATTACCGAGATCCTCGAACCGGTGGCGAAGCCCCTGGTGCTTAACCCCGCGCATCGCCCGCATGTTGTGCTGGTCTGCGGCGTCAACGGCAGCGGCAAGACCACCACCATCGGAAAACTCGCCCGGCAATGGAAATCCGAAGGCAAAACCGTCTGGCTCGCCGCCGGCGATACCTTCCGCGCCGCCGCGATCGAACAGCTTCAGGTCTGGGGAGAGCGCGCCGGCGTGCCCGTCGTCGCTCGGCCGCAAGGCTCCGACCCCGCCGCGCTGGCCTTCGATGCCATGGCCGAGGCACGGGCCGCCGGCGCCGATGTGTTGATCATCGATACCGCCGGAAGGCTGCAGAACCGCGCCGAACTGATGGACGAGCTGGCCAAGGTGGTGCGGGTCATCAAGAAACAGGCGCCGGACGCGCCGCATGACTGCCTGCTGGTCCTGGACGGCACGGTCGGCCAGAATGCGCACAGTCAGGTCAAGGTATTCCGCGAGATGGTCGAGGTGACCGGCCTCATCGTCACCAAGCTCGACGGCTCGGCACGGGGCGGCGTGGTGGTCGCCCTGGCCCAGGATTTCGCCCTGCCGGTTCACGCCGTCGGCGTCGGCGAGCGCCCGGACGACCTGCGCCCCTTCGAAGCCCGCGTTTTCGCCCGGGAACTCATGGGTTTGACATAGATCTTCGGAGACCTAGGCGCTCGCCGGGATCTTGGTTTAACGATGCCAGTCAGGTCGGGCATCTCGATCGAAGACCGTTTCGCCGGTGGCAGGCCCTTATTAACCCGCGCCTCCGCCGCCAGATCTATTTTCAACGTCCAAAGAAAGAGCTCGGCTGCCGTCACTTGATCTGCAATATAATCGAGAGTTAAAAAGAAAACAGCTGGGGTTGCTATTGTGATGTATAGCCCGAGATAACTGGAATCGGTAAAAAATATAGACATATAAAAAAAGGGTAACACTATTAATAATGGTAAAAATATTGTACCAAAATTATTTCCCGCATGATAATCTAAATAAAATTCTTTTTCATTTAGGATTTTCTTTGCGTAGTAAAATGCCTCCTCGACACTCAATCGTCTTAATGTCATTCCTGAAAGAATGATCATTATAATCATACGAAAATTCTTACCAAGATTCTTCGTTGAGAAGCCAATCTTCCAAAACCAACGATCTTGATACGGAATTCTAAACTTTCCTAGATTAATCTTTAACAGACTATAGACAACCAGAACCCATATTCCAAACACCCACCAAAATATTACGGGAATTGCTCTCAGAAATAAATGTATGATCCTATCTCCTTCAGGATCAATCTCTTTATATATTCTTCGCTTTTTAATTATATTTAATATCATGAATGACACAATAGATGACGAAATCGCGTACACTGACATTATCGTAAACAAAACAATTGCCAAAACAACAATTTTCTTATTCAACCGGTCTTCAAATAACAAATAAAAATCGAACACATAAATCATAATATAATCATATAATGCTATCGTTTTCGATCATAAATACACATACAAAACACAAATTGCAAATACTATAAGAAAAACATCTACCGAATGCATGATGAATTTCAAAGATTTTACTGGAAAAAATAATTCGAATAAACTCAAATCATACTACTCCATTAAAGATACCTTGTTACCCCCACGTGAACCCGCCCGCGCAAACAGAACCTTCGAAAGAGCGAGTGGTGACACATGATATCACAGCAATTTCGCGCGGCGAAAAATTTGTCCGGTTAAAAGTTGATCGATTAATCATTTCCCATCACCTTGAAAGCTCGACAAACTACGTCGTTGATAGGGAGGCCTTCTTTACAATAAAAAGGATAATTATATTATCTTATATTGTTACTTCAGTGTGAAAATTGGCTTTTATGGGCAAAATCAAATATGTTCTTCTTTATATTCCAAGAAATCAATGCCGCTCGAGCCTGCAAGTGATTGTCCTCGGGCCAGGCTTCGAAACTACTGTTCTCGCGGATAAAATCACCACAATCTGGAGAGGGTTTAACTCGCGGGAGATGCTAAGCTTCGGTCCATGGCGAAGAAGGGACCTTGAGATGACCATCAGCAACTCCCGCGCCGATTTTTACGAGCGGATCGGCTGGCGCTCGATGACCTTTGTGGGAAGTGATGCGGGACTGGTGACGCCCGAGCCGGCGAGCCCCTGTGTACCCGCGCTCTGGCGCTATGACGAGATCCGGCCGTTCATCATGGAGGCCGGCGCGGCTGATCACCGCCAAGGAGGCGGAGCGGCGGGTCCTGGTGCTGGAAACCCGGGATGCCGGGCGAGTCGCGGATCACCCGCCTGCTCTATGCCGGGATGCAGCTGATCCTGCCCGGCGAGGTGGCGCCGAGCCACCGGCACATGCAGACCGCCCTGCGCTTCGTCATTGAGGGCTCCGGCGCCTATACCGCCGTCGGCGGCGAGAAGACCCTCGATGCAGCCCGGGACTTCGTCATCACCCCGCAATGGAGCTGGCATGATCACGGCAATGACAGCGACGCGCCGATGGTCTGGCTCGACGGGCTCGACATTCCCATCGTCCAGCTCTTCGACGCCAGTTTCGCCGAGCACTACGAGGCTGACGAGCAGCCGCTGACCCGGCCTGAGGGCGACAGCCTGCCCGCTACGGCAGTGGTCTGCTTCCGATGGACCAGGAGGCCGGCGCGGTCTCCTCGCCTGTGTTCAACTATCCCTATGGCCGCACCGCGAGGCGCTGGAGACCATGCGCCAGACCGAGGAATGGGATCCGTGCCACGGGTTGAAGCTGAAATACGTCAATCCGGTCAATGGCGGCTGCGCGATGCCGACCATGGCGACCTTCATGCAGCTTATGCCCAAGGGTTTCGCCGGTGCGCCCTACCGGTCGACGGACGGCATGGTCTATGTCTGCGTCGAGGGCACCGGCGAGACTGTGATCAACGGCGAGACCTTCACCTGGGGCCCGCGCGATACCTTCGTGGTGCCGAGCTGGGCCGAGCATGCCCACAAGGTCACCGGCGGCGGCGATGCGGTGATGTTTAGCTTCTGACCGGGTGGTGCAAGAGAAGCTCGGATTGTGGCGGAGCGCCGTGGGCGATCTAGGGTCCTGTCCGATAAACCCAGACCCGCCCGCTACACTATGACAACCGCTTCACCAGCCCTCCATCGCCTGATAGGTTGACGGCCCGATCTGCCTACCCACGCCTCCGAAAAGGACCGTCATGAACACCGCGATCCTCCTGGTTCTCCAGACCACCGTGCCGGTGGTCGGTGGCGACCCGCTTCCGGTGCGCCGGATCTATTGCGTCGGCCGCAACTACGCGGCGCATGCGCGGGAAATGGGCCACGATCCGACCGTGAGCCGCCGTTCTTTTTCATGAAGCTGTTTGACGCCATCGTGCCCACCGGCTCGACCATTCCCTACCCCGGCAACCTCGGATCTGCATCATGAGATCGAGATGGTGGTGGCGCTGAAATCCGGCGGACGCGACATCGCCGAAGCGGACGCCAATGCCTGTGTTTTCGGCTATGCGGTCGGCCTCGACATGACCCGGCGCGACGTGCAGGGCGAGGCCAAGCAGCTGGGCCGGCCCTGGGACATGGGCAAGGGCTTCGACAATTCAGCCCCATGCGCGCCTATCCACCGGGTCGAGGAAACCGGGATCATCGAAAACGCCACGATCTGGCTCGACGTGAACGGCAAGCGCCGCCAGGAATCCAACGTCACCCACCTGATCTGGTCGGTGCCGGAGACCATCGCCTATCTTTCGGCCCTGGTGGAGCTGAAGCCCGGCGACTTGATCTATTCCGGCACCCCCGACGGGGTTGCCGCGGTCGGTCCCGGCGATACGCTGCACGGCCATGTGGACGGCCTCTCCGACCTCACCATCACCTACGCCTGAGGTTCCGCCATGCGTGTTACCACCTGGAACATCAACTCGGTCCGCCTGCGTGCACCGCTGGTCGTCAAGCTGCTGGGCGAGGTCAAGCCCGACGTACTGTGCCTGCAGGAAACCAAATGCCCGGACGACCAGTTTCCGCATCAGGACTTTATCGAGGCCGGCTATCCGCACATCGCGATCCGGGGCATGAAAGGCTATAACGGCGTGGCCTTGATCTCGCGCCTGCCTTTCGAAGCCACCGACGGCCTTGATTGGGTCAGCAAGACAGATTGCCGCCACGTTTCCGCGCGCTTCGCCAACGGGATCGAGCTGCATAACTTCTATGTGCCCGCCGGCGGTGACGAGCCCGACGTGGTCAAGAACGACAAGTTCGACCACAAGCTGAAATTCGTGGGCGAGATGCGCGACTGGTTCGCGGCCAACCGCAAGCCCGACGCGCCGATGGTGCTGGTCGGCGACCTCAACATCGCGCCGCTGGAAAACGACGTCTGGTCCCACAAGCAACTCCTGAAGGTGGTCTCGCACACGCCGATCGAAGTCGAGAAGCTGGGCGCGCTCCAGACCGGTCTCGGCTGGATCGACACGGCGCGGCTGGTCACACCGGAACCCGAAAAGCTCTATAGCTGGTGGAGCTACCGTTCCCGCGACTGGTCGGCGGCGGATAAAGGCCGGCGGCTCGACCATATCTGGGTGACCCCGGCATTGAAGGACAAGATCAAGAATTCCTCCGTCCTGCGCGACGCCCGAGGCTGGGAAAAAGCCTCCGACCACGCCCCGGTGACGACCGAGCTGGGGTGAGGAGGGAACACGCAACCCAAAAGAGATCGAATCCCCGTCGAAGGATGGGGTCCACGCCTGAAGCGGGTGGGATCGACGGGTCGCTGATCACTTCTCGAATCGGACCGATTGCTCAGCCAGCCGTCATGTTGAACCGTCTCAGGCTTGGGCCCCGACTTTCGTCGGGGATACGGGCCTAGTTGCGTTGAAACCTCATGGCCGTCGCCCCAGCGAAAGCTGGGGCTCAGGGCAGACGGTGTTAAGCCCCTGTTTTCACAGGGGCGACGGACGAATCTGAGCCGATAGCTCGACCTATCGTCACGCTGGACCGCGTCAGGCTTGGGCCCCGACTTTCGTCGGGGATTCGGTTGTGAGATGGCGCCAGACGACCCCTACGCCGCGATCTTGCCGTCGAGCTCGTCTTCGATGAAGGCGCGGATGACCTCTTCCATGGAGTTGTCCTGAACGAAGCCCAGGGACAGCGCCTTTTTCGTGTCGAACTCGGGCGGCCAGCCGTCGACGATCTTCTGGATGAAGGCATCGGGCTGCCAGTCGATGCGGCCCACGACGGTCTTGCCCGCCACCGCCTCCAGCGCGTCGGCCATGGCCCGGATGGTCATGCAGAAGCCCGGCAGGGTCGCCTCGCGAGACGGGCCCCATTCGGCCTCGGTCAGGTTATGGGCGCGCACCACGTTCTCGATGATCGAACGCGGCGAGGCGAGGAACATGCGCGAGTCCGGCGAAACCGGGCAGACCGCCCGCTGGCCCTGCAGCGGCTCGCGGATGATCGAGCTGGCGAAGGTCGAGGCGGCCTTGTTCGGCTTGCCGGGCCGCACCACCACGGTCGGAAAACGGAGCGCCCGCCCGTCGACGAAGCCCTTGCGGCTGTAATCGTTCACCAGCAGCTCGCCGATCACCTTCTGGGTGCCGTAGGAGGTTTGCGGGGTGCGCGCGGTCATGTCGGCGATCACATCGGGCATGTCACCGCCGAACGCGGCGCATGAGCTGGCGAAGACCAGCTTGGGCCGGGTGCCGTGACCCCGGCAGATGTCGAGGATCGCGCGGGTCGCGTCCAGGTTCACCGCCATGCCGAGATCGAAATCCTGCTCGGCTCCGGCACTGACCACGGCGGCGAGGTGAAAGACACTGTCGGTATCGGCGGGAATGGCGCGCTCCAGCAGCGCCCGGTCGGTGATGTCGCCGGTAACCACGGTGACCCTCGGGTCCTCGGCGAGGTCCGGGCTCGGATCGATCACGTCCAGGAGGGTCAGCCGCTCGACCCGCGAGGCCTTGCCGTCCGAACCGCTAAGCGAATTGGCCCCGAGCAGGCGATGCGCCAGCTTGCGGCCGAGAAAGCCCGAGGCTCCGGTAATCGTGACGTTCATTCCTCTTGCTCCCTCACCCACGGCCCTTGAACCAGCCAAGGCCGGCCACGGTCTCGCCCTTCGGCCGGTATTCACACCCCACCCAGCCCGTGTAGCCGAGCTCGTCCATCAGATCGAACAGGAACGGATAGTTCACCTCGCCCACATCCGGCTCGTGCCGGCCGGGCGTGCCGGCGATCTGCATATGGGCGATGATGTCCATGTAGTCCTTCATATGGATCGCGAGGTCACCCTCCATGATCTGGCAATGATAGAGGTCGAACTGAAGGCGCACATTATCGGCACCCACGTCATCGATGATCGAGCGCGCCTGGGCCTGGTAGTTGAGGAAATAGCCAGGGATGTCGCGGGTGTTGATCGGCTCGATGATCAGGGTCTTGCCCGCCGCAGCCGCGACCGGCGCCGCGCGCTTCAAATTCGAAACCATTGTCGCGCGATGGGCATCGCGGGAAGCACCCTCGGGAACCAGCCCGCTCATCGCATGGATGCAGCTATTTCCCAGCACCTTGGCGTAACCGAGCGCCTGTTCGATCGCTTTTTCGAAATCCGCCTCCCGTCCCGGCACCGCCGCGAGTCCCCGCTCGCTGCCGTCCCAGTTGCCGGGATAGGTATTGAACAGCGCTTGGGCGAGGCCATGCTGATCGAGCCGCGCCTTGATCTCCTCGGCCGGATACTCGTAGGGAAACAGAAACTCGACGCCCTCGAAACCGGCCTTGGCGGCGGCGCCGAAGCGGTCGAGGAAATCATGCTCGGTGAACATCATCGAGATATTGGCGGCGAAATTGGGCATGGCGTCCGACCGTCCCTGGCTTATCATTGAGTGATGGTTTCGGGCGCAGCCTACACGAGGCGCGCCCGGCCGACCAAGAGCGACTTTGACCCCGCCGCCCGCGAGGAGAAGGAACCCGACCATGGCCCCCATCCTTGGCTGCATCGCCGACGATTTCACCGGCGCCACCGACCTTGCCAACATGCTGGTGCGCGGCGGGCTTAGAACCGTCCAGCTTCTGGGCGTGCCGGAATCGGGAGACCCGGTCCCCGATGTCGACGCCGTGGTCGTGGCGCTGAAATCCCGGACCATCGCGCCGGCGGAGGCGGTATCCCAGTCGCTGGCGACCCTTGAATGGCTGAAGGCCGCCGGCGCGCGGCAGTATTTCTTCAAGTACTGCTCGACCTTCGATTCTACCGACAAAGGCAATATCGGGCCCGTCACCGACGCCCTGATGGAGGCGCTGGGGGCCGATTTCACCATCGCCTGCCCGGCCTTTCCGGAGACCGGCCGGACGATCTTCAAGGGCCATCTCTTCGTCGGCGATCAGCTTCTGTCCGATACCCATATGCGGCACCATCCGCTGACCCCGATGACCGACAGCAATCTGGTCGCCGTGCTGGGCCGCCAGACCAGGCGCGGTGTAGGGCTGATCCAGCACCGCCAGATCCAGCAGGGTGTCCCCGCGATCCGCGCCGCGATCGAGGCGCTGAAGGCCGAGGGTAAACCCATCGCCATCGTCGACGCGGTGGACGACGCACAGCTCTACACGATCGGCGAGGCGCTGGCGGATCTGACGCTGATCACCGGCGGTTCCGGTATCGCGCTGGGTCTGCCGGCCAACTATCGCAAGGCCGGGCTGGTCGGAGAGAACAAGGCCGCTGACCAGGTGCCGGCGGTCAAGGGCCCGGCCATGGTGCTGTCCGGAAGCTGTTCCGCCGCGACCCTCGGCCAGGTAGCGGAATTCGCCAAGAGCCGACCGACCTTGCCGCTCGATCCCCTGGCCGTGGCCAAGGACCCCGAAACCGTCGACCGCGCCATCGCCTGGGCCAAGGAGAAACTCGCCGACGGCCCGGCCCTCATTCACGCCAGCGCGCCGCCGGATTCGGTGAAGGCCGTGCAGGACGCCCTCGGCCGCGAGGCAGCCGGCGAGTTGGTGGAACGCGCCATGGCCAGGATCGCCAAGGCCCTGGTCGACGGCGGCGTACGGCGCCTCGTCGTGGCTGGCGGCGAGACCTCGGGCGCGGTGGTGAGCGCACTCGGCGTCAAGGGGCTGCTGATCGGCGCGCAGATCGATCCGGGCGTTCCGGGCACGGTGACCATGGGCGAACGGCCCATGGCGCTGGCGCTCAAGTCCGGGAATTTCGGCGCACCGGACTTCTTCGAAAAAGCACTCAGGGCCATGCCATGAACGAGGACTTCGATCTCGATCGCTATGTCGCGCTCATGGCCGAGACCCTCGGCATTCCGGTGAGCGAGGAAGAGCGTCCGGGCATTATCCTGCAGATGCGCCGGACCGCCGATCTGGCGGCCCAGGTCATGGCGTTCGATGCGCCCCAGGACCTTGAGCCGGCTCCCGTCTTCAAGCCATGACGGCTGAAACCCTGATCGGTGCCACGGCGGTGGAGCTTGCCAGGGCGGTGCGCGAGAGAAAAACAAGCGCGCGTGATTTGCTGGATGCGACGCTGGCCCGCATCGAATCGATCAATCCCGTGATCAATGCCTTCACCTCTCTCACGAAGGATCGCGCCCGCACCGAGGCCGACAGGGTGGATGCCCGCATCGCCGCAGGTGAAGACCCCGGACCTCTCGCCGGCGTGCCCTACGCGGTGAAGAACCTCTATGACGTCGCGGGCGAGGTGACGCTCGCCGGATCCGTCATAAACCGCGGCAATCCGCCCGCCCAACGGGATGCGACGGCCGTCCAGCGCCTGTCCGGTGCCGGCGCGGTTCTCGTCGGCCTGCTGAACATGGACGAATACGCCTACGGCTTCACGACCGAGAACAGCCACTACGGCGCGACCCGCAACCCGCATGACCTGGGGCGCTCGGCCGGAGGATCATCCGGCGGATCGGCGGCGGCGGTCGCGGCCGGGCTGGTACCGCTCGCGCTCGGTACTGACACCAACGGTTCGATCCGGGTGCCGGCCTCGATCTGCGGCATTCATGGCTTCAAGCCGACCTATGGCCGGCTCTCCCGCGCCGGTGTCTTCCCTTTCGCGGCGAGCCTGGATCACACCGGCCCGCTGGCGCGTTCGACCGCCGACCTCGCGCTGGCCTATGACGCCATGCGCGGACCGGATATCCGCGATCCGGTCTGCTGCAAGGAGCCCAGCGACGCCTTGTCGGAAAGCTTAGAGAGCGGCATCGACGGGCTGCGGATCGCGCTCGCCGGCGGTTACTTCCGCGAGATCCTCGAACCCCAAGCCCTGAAGGTCGTCGACACCGCCGCAGACGCGCTGGGCGTGAAACGCGAAGTCGAGATCCCCGAGGCCGCGACGGCGCGCGCCGCCGCCTTCGTGATCACCACTGTCGAGGGCGCGGCGGTCCACATGGCCAATCTGCGCAGCCGCAAACATGACTTTGACCCGCTGATCCGTGACCGCCTGATCGCCGGGGCCATGGCACCCGCCGCCTGGTACACCGCCGCGCAACGCTTCCGGCGCTGGTATTGCGACCGCGTCCTGTCGCTGTTCAGTGATTGCGATGTGATCCTGGCGCCGGCGACGCCCTGCGTGCCGCAACCACTATGGCAGGAAATGATGACTTTGGACGGCCAGGAGCTTCCCGTCAGGCCGACCATGGGTCGCTTCACCCAGCCTCTGACCCTGATCGGCCTGCCCATCGTCACCGTGCCGGTTCCAGTTAAGGGCCAGCGTCTTCCGATCGGGCTTCAGGTTATCGCGGCGCCGTGGCGGGAAAGCGACGCGCTCCGGGTGGCGCGGGCCCTGGAGGTAGCGGGCGTCGCCGCGATCAAGGCTCCGTCGATGGCTTGATCCACCCGCAACAACCGGTGGACCTTATCCCCGAAATGCATGAACGGACCGCCGGTGCGACAGTCCGTTCAAGAAAAACAACTCTAACAATCAAGTGCGGGCGTTCAGCCGCCGGACTTGGTGCTGGTCTGCGGAACCGGCGTCTGCGCCGTCGTGACCGGCGCGTCGGTCTTCACGGATTGCTGGTGCTTCGTGCCCGAGCAATCACCAAAGGCCATGGCCGATCCGGCGGTAAAGGCAACGATCGCCGCCGTCGCGAGAGTGGTCGAGAGAACCTTACGCATGAGGAGCCTCCGCGTTAATGGGTGCGACAAAGTGTACACATCTTGGGCCGAGAGTCCAATCACCAAACCGTGCTCTCAGCGGTGACCACCGCCATAGCTCTCGCGGAAATCGGTTCGGGGTTTGCCATAACGGTTGCCTTGGCCGTAGCCGACACCGAAGCTGCGCACCAGATCCTCGTCATCCTCGTCCTCGATGAACTCGGCGATGACCTCGACCCCAGCATGCTCGCAATATTGCATGACGCTCTCCAAAAGCCGCCGGGTCCGCGCGCTGGTATGCGCGCCCTTGACGAGGGAGCCGTCGATCTTGGCATAGTCGACCTGGATCGAACGCAGGCTCTCGAACGACGTTCCGCCGGCGCCGACATCGTCCATGCAGACTTTGTTCCCGAAGCTCCGCAATTCCTGCATACGCCGGTTCGCGGCGGCGAAGTCCCGGATGTAGGTGGTTTCCGTCAACTCGAACAGGATCTGCGGGACCAGATCCTTGTAGGGGCGCAGCACCTGGTTCAGTTTCGGAAGGAAAGAATCGCTGCCGAGCGACCGCGCCGAAATATTCACCGCGACATGGGGACGCCAATTGTCGCGCGCTTCGAAGGCGAGGATGCGCAGGGTGCTCTCCAGTACCGCCATGTCGAATTCCTCGATCATGCCGGTATCTTCGATGAACAGGATGAATTCCTGGACCGACGGAAAGCCTTTCACTCGGCTGAGAGCTTCGAAATGCCGGATTTCCCCGCTGGCAATGTCGACGATGGGCTGAAAGGCAAGCTCGAACCCCCGGGCGGAAATCACCGAGCGCGCTTCGGCGATCCTAGGAACCGTCTTTTTCAAGGTTTGGCGGGCGGCATCGATGACCGATTGCAGCTTGAGGCCTGCTCCATCCTGGGACTCAAATTGTCGCAACGAATAGAGCAGTGCGCGAACCGCGTCGGACTCGTTGACGCCTCCGCCATCGAAATTGACGGTTTCCGCCGACACCGCGATCCCGTCTCCGGCATGCCGGCTGGCGATCCGGGCGACATTCTGGCGCAATGCTTCGGCCTTCACGTCCCGGCTGTGAATCACCGCGTAGCGGTCGTCGCTTATGGCGCCGAGCCCATCTCCGCCCAAGGAATTGGCGCGCAGAAAGCTCGAAAGGGTGGCGAGCAGCTTATCCGCCGAGTTGCCGCCCTGCCTCCGGTAGGCGGTCATCCCGTCGAGCAGCAGGTAGGTCAGGCTGACCGGCTGACCGATCGACATGGATTGGTGCAGCTTGCGCTCGACCACGGTCTCGAAATCACGGCGTCCCGGCAGGGCCGGTGTTTCCTCGTCATCGCCGCTGCCGAGGCCCGGACTGATGAAGGTGATGGTGAGATACAGGACGCCGGGATTAGTCGGCAGGCGGCAACCACCGAGAATCGCCGGTAACGGCTCCCCGTCCTTGCCGTTGAAACGCACCGTGACCGGCGTCATTTTCCCGCCCACCCGTATCCGGCGCAGCAATTCGGTCACGAAGATGTGGTCCGATTCCGCGACATGCGACAGGAACGGGTGATTCAACACGACCGGCGCGGCGGCACCGGCCCGGGCCGCGCTTCCGCTCAACCGCGAACTGGCACCGGACACGAAGGAGACGACACCGGAATCGTTCAATTCCAGCAGGATATCCGCCGCCGCGAAGGAGAAGGCGACAAACCGGTCGCGCTCCGCTTTCAAGGGATTGGCGGGCGAACCCTGTGATTGCGTGTCGTCGGACATGGGAAGGTTGGCCCGCTGCCGTCCGGCACCCTCGCCGGCCTGGTCAACCGGCTCCGAACACGCGGCCTAGGCGTCCGACATCACGTGAATCTTGCGGTCGGCGAGAAGATCCTTGTTCTTCTCGGCATAGGCCTTCATGTGCGGCGCCGCCGCATGGGCCTTCAACGCGTCCAGGCTCGCCCATTTCTCGACCACGACAAAGGTGTCGGGGCCCATGGGGGTCGCAAACCCGGCCTCCGCGCAATCGGTGACCGCGCCGTATTCGATGCAGCCGTCCTCGGCCAGCACCGCCGGAACATTGGCCTTGAAATTCGCCAGCACCTGACCCCGTTTTCCCGGCTTGGCGGTGATCACCGCCAGAACATGCACTCTCGCCATTTCTGTTCTCCCTGATCTGCGCAATGGTCGGGCCTAGGCGGCCCCTCTCGGCTAAAGTTTACGATGCGACTCCCGCCACTGGCGACCGGTTTTCACCCCGCTGGGTCACCGGCTCTCGGACAGGACGCAATAATCCCTCACATATGCGGGCTGCTGCTGTCGAGCCCCATCATCTGACGCCCGACGGTCTCATAGTGGCTTTGCCGCGCCTGCATCTGCTGCGAGACCGCGTGCATGTCGCGGAACCGTCGCTCGAAGGGCGCGTTCTCGAAGATCGCCGTCGATCCCGCCATCCGGTAGACCCGGTGAACGACATTCGTCGCCTCGTTGATCGCGTAGGTCGCCGCGAGCCGGATTCGCGCCCGGTTCTCCAGGCTCAGAACCCCTGTCTCGGTGACGGCTTCGGTCACCTCTTCGATCGTCGAGCGCTGATAGGCCCGCGCCGCGCCCCACCGGGCTTCCAGCTCAGCGATCTCGATATGAAAAACCGGGCTCTCCCGCATCGAGGTGCGCGCCGACCGCTGTGTCTTCTTGCCGGCCAGCGCGATCAGATCGTCCAGCGCGCCCCGGCAGACGCCCAGCGCCACGCCGGAGAAACAGGACGCGTAGACCAGAGTGGTCGGAAACACATAGAGCGGTGCCGGATTGCGGCATTCCTCGGGATCGTCCCGATTCAGAGTCAGCTCGTCCGGGACGAAAAGATCGGTGACGGTGTAGCCCTCGCTGCGGGTGCCGCGCAGCCCCATGACGTGCCAGTCATCGTGGATCGTCGCCGCCTCGCGCGGGAACAGCGCGGTTCGGTCCACGTGCTTGCCCTGCTTGTTCAATCTGGGGCTGCCGTCGGCCTCGAAGACCATGCTGTGGCCACCGAGCCAGGTCGCGTGCTTGCCGCCGCTGGCGAACTGCCAACTGCCGGTCACCCGGTAACCGCCGTCGCAGGCAACCGCCTTGCCGGCGGTTCCGGCGCCCCAGGCCAGCACCGCGTTCGCCGGCCCGAACACCTGGCGAGCCGGCGCATCGTCCATGAAAGCGGCCGACATGGCGCATCCGGTGCCCTGGCCCAGCACCCAGCCGGCACTCGCATCGGCCTTGGCGATGATCTCCGTCATGCCGGCCAGGATCGGTGGCGGAACCTCACCTCCGCCGAGATGCTTCGGCAGGGACATGCGCCAGAGCTCCGCACCGTGCATGGCGTCGAGCACGTCAGCGGGCATTTCCCGCTCCGCATCGATGCGGTCGTGAGCGGCCTCGAGGACCGGCGCGACGCTTCGTGCCCTATCCAGGCAGACGGCGGCCAAATCCACGTCGGATGCGGGAGAAATATCGGCCAGACTCATGACTCGTCCTTGGTGAAGGCGCCACCGGCCTCGCGCCAGCCCTTCAGACCCCCCTTGATATGGGCGGCGCCTTCCATCCCCATCCGGGTGACCGTCTGGACGGTCAGGGCCGAGCGCCAGTCGGCGGCGCAGTGGAACAGGAAGCGCTTCTTCTCGTTGAAGACCTCCTTGAAATACGGGCTGTCCGGGTCGATCCAGAACTCGATCATGCCGCGCGGGCAGTGAAAGCTGTCGGGAATATAGCCGTCGCGCTTGCGTTCACGGACATCGCGGATGTCGATGACCAGGGTGTTTGGATCCTGGGCCTGCTTGATCGCGTCGCCGGGCTCCACTTCCTCGATCTCGGCGCGCGCCGCTTCGACCATCTGCATCACGCCCATCTTCAGCTTCACCATCGCTCTCTCCCTGGCCCACGCCGGCTTGATCATCGGCGACGCTCATATTGACGGAATTGTCCTGGTCTCCAAAGACCTGTATTCAACTCCGAGGCGCGCCGGCGCCATTCACCCGCTTCGTGATCCGATCCAGCGACGAGATTGTGATGGACGCGCCTTCCGCTTCGCCCGACAGCCATCTTGAAGTCACCCAGGAATGCCCCGACTGGTACCACTGGGCGATGGCGCAACCTCGCAGCCAGCACCGCGTGGAGTCGGACGGCTGCGAGATCAGCTACATGCTTTGGGACGGGCCGCCCGAGGCCGAACGGCGCGGCGGGCTGTTGCTGGTGCATGGCGGCGGCGGTCATGGCCATTGGTGGAGTTTCCTCGCGCCCTACTTCACCCGGCACTATCGCGTTGCCGCCCCGGATCTGTCGGGCATGGGCGATAGCGGCCGGCGGCCCGAATACAGCGCCGAGATCCGTGCCGCCGAGCTCGCCCGGGTCATCGAGGATGCCGGGCTTGGTCCCGATACTTATGTGCTCGGCCACAGCTTCGGCGGCCTGACCGCGACCCGGTACGCCCAGCTACATGGCCAGGATCTGGCCGGCCTCATCATTGCCGATTCGGCGATCCGCCCGCCGGAACAGCAGGCGGCGCGCAAGCCGCGGCGCATGGGAAACAAGCGGCACTACCCGGATTTTCCAACGGCGCTGGCCCGGTTCCGCCTGATGCCGGAGCAATCCTGCGACAATCATTTTCTGGTGGAGCATATCGGCCGCCACTCGCTGATGCATGAGGCCGAGGGCTGGACCTGGAAATTCGACGGCAACGCGATGCATCATCGCCGCTTCACCGAGCCCTATCACGACTATCTGACCCAGGTTACCTGCCGGACCGCCTTGATCTATGGTGAGCGGAGCGCGCTTGTCAGCCACGAGACCGCGGACTACATGGCCACTTTGATGGCGCCCGGCTCGCCCATCGTCAGCATCCCCGAAGCCCAGCACCATCTGACCCTTGACCAGCCCATGGCCTTCGTGGCCGCCGTGCGCGCGATCCTCCACGGCTGGTGGACGGCAAAGAGTGCCGGCGCCCGAGGCGCCCCGTGATCCGGCGCCGGAAGGCTTGGTGATGGCGGACCGGCGGGCCATCGCCTCTTGGTGCCTGTTCGACTGGGCGAATTCCCCGACCCCGACGGTTATCGTTACCTTCGTGTTTTCCGCCTATTTCGCCAAGGGCATCGTCGGCGACGAGGTCGAGGGAACCGTGCTGTGGAGCCAGGCCATCGCGATCGCTGGCATCATTGTCGCCGTCACCGGACCTCTGCTCGGCGCGGTCGCCGACCAGACCGGGCGTCGCAAACCCTGGATCGGCGCCTTCAGCCTCGCCTGTGTCCTGGCGTCGGCGGCGCTCTGGTTCGCGGAACCCAACCGGGACTGGATTACCTACACCCTGGTGGCGGTGGCGATTTCCACCGTGTGTTTCGAGGTCGTGACGATCTTCTACAACGCCACCCTGGCAGAGATGGGCCCGCCCGAACGGCTCGGCAGGATCGGTGGCTGGGGCTGGGGCGCGGGCTATATCGGCGCTATTTTCTGCCTCGTCCTCTGTCTCTTCGTCCTGATCCAGAACCCTAACCCTCCCTTCGGTCTCGACCCGGATCAAGCCGAACCGGTACGGGCGACGGCGCTCGTCGTCGCGGTCTGGTGGATCGTGTTCGGCTGGCCCTTCCTGGCGTTCGTTCCCGACCGTCCGGCAATCCGGATGAGTCCGGTCGCCGCCGCGCGTGCCGGTGTTGCCAAACTCTGGCGAACGCTGAAGAACCTCAAGCGCGACCGGGACGTGACGCTCTTCCTGATCGCCCGCATGTTCTATGTCGACGGCCTCGCGACGCTTTTTCAGTTCGGCGGCCTCTATGCGGCGGGCACGTTCGGGATGAGCTTCGCCGAGATCATCCAGTTCGGGATCGCCATGAACGTCACGGCCGGAATCGGTGCCTTTGCCTTCGCGTGGCTTGAGGACAAGGCCGGCGCCAAGCCGACGATCATGCTCTCGCTGATCGGACTGATCGGTTTCGGAGCCATGGTGCTGATCGTCACCGAGGCGAAATGGTTCTGGGTCTACGGGCTCTGTCTCAGCCTGTTTATCGGGCCGGTCCAGTCCGCGAGCCGAGGCCTGATGGCCCGCCTGTCGCCGCCCGACGCGCGGGCCGAGATGTTCGGCCTCTATGCCTTGTCCGGAAAGTCGACGAGTTTCCTCGGACCGCTCATCTTCGGCATCGTCACGGCACAGTTCGACAGCCAGCGCGCAGGCATGGCCACCATCCTGGCTTTCTGGATCGCCGGCATGGCCCTGCTGGCCCTGGTCCGGGTCCAGCATTCCTCAAAAGGCTAAGAGATTCGGCGGAGGACCTCAGTTCGCCATTTCGGCCCGTACCTTCTGGCGGAAAACATCGATCGGAACCGTGTTCCCCTTGCGCTCCACATGCCAGAAGGTCCAGCCGTTGCACGCAACGGCGCCCTGCACCGCGGCGCCGACCGAGTGGATCGAGCCCTTAGCGTTCTCGGATATCACGGTGCCGTCGGCGCGCACCTTGGCGTGCCAGCGGCGGCGCGCGTCGAACATCACCTCGCCCGGGCGCACCAGGCCACGGTCCAGCAGACTGCCGAACGGGACCCGGGGGGCGGAGCGCCGGCTCTCTATCTCCAGAACCTCGGGATCGGTGAGGGGTTCCACCGCGTCGATCCGGGCGCGGGCAATGTCGGCATAGGTCTGCTCGCGCTCGATCCCGATATATCGGCGGGCGAACCGCTTGGCCACAGCGGCGGTCGTCCCGGAGCCGAGGAACGGGTCGAGCACCAGGTCGCCTGGCCGCGATGTCGCGAGAATGACCCGCGAGATCAGGCTTTCCGGCTTTTGGGTCGGATGCGCCTTCTGTCCGTCGACCTTCAGGCGTTCGGCGCCGGTGCAGAGCGGCAGCAGCCAATCACTGCGCATCTGCAGTCCCTCGTTGAGGGACTTCATGGTGTCGTAATTGAAGGTGTAGCGCTTGGCATCCTGGCTTTTGGAACACCAGATCAGGGTCTCGTGCGCATTGGTGAACCGCCGGCCGCGGAAGTTCGGCATCGGATTGGTCTTGCGCCAGACCACATCGTTGAGGATCCAGAACCCGAGATCCTGCAGGATCGAGCCCACCCGGAAGATGTTGTGATAGCTGCCAATCACCCAGAGCGAGCCATCAGGCTTCAGGACCCGCCGGCAGGCCGACAGCCAGTCGCGCGTGAAGGCATCATAAGTCGCGAAGTCGGCGAACCGGTCCCACGCGTCGTCGACCCCGTCTACCTTGGAGTTGTTGGGCCGGAGCAAGTCACCGGAAAGCTGGAGATTATAAGGCGGGTCCGCGAAGACAAGATCCACGGATTCAGCCGGCAGGCCCGCCATGACCTGCGTGCAGTCACCGACGACAATTCTGTTGCCGGCGCTTGAGGGTTCGACATTCATTTCTGCTGTCCGTGCCAAGGTCAGGACGCGGATAGTCTCGCAACCGGGAGTCGCGGTCAAGGCCTTCGCGCCGATTCAGTCAATGGACTCAATAGGTTATAGAGTGAATTCGCGAGAATACTTACAAGATATAGTGGTATGGAATCGAAAATTTTGCCGGTCTTGTGTCAAACCGGCTTGCCGAAAATTTCGATCGCGGAGCGGACCGGAGCAAAGCTTTGGCGGTGTTCCGGTGTCGGACCGAGCCGGTTCAGCGCGGCGAGATGCTCCTTCGTGCCGTATCCGGCATTGCGTTCCCAGCCGTAGCCGGGATAGCGGGTTGCGAGCCCGGCCATCACCTCGTCGCGCGCCACCTTGGCGATGATGGACGCCGCGGCGATCGACAGGGAGCGCGAGTCGCCCTTGACGACCATGCGTGACGGGCAGGCGAGACCGGGGTCGCGGTTGCCGTCGACCAAGGCGAAATCCGGGTGCCTCCCGATCCGCTCGGCCAGCGTCGCGACGGCCCGGCGCATGGCGAGCAGGCTCGCGCCGAGGATGTTCAGCCGATCGATTTCCTCGCGGGTGGCCCAACCCAAGGCATGGGTTGATACCGCCTTGATGCCTGGGACCAGATTCTGGCGCCGCTCCGCCGTCAGTTTTTTCGAGTCGTCGATGAGGCCGCGGACGGCATCCAGGGACACACCGCGATCCAGCACGACGGCGGCCGCGGTGACCGGGCCGGCCAAGGGACCACGGCCCACCTCGTCCACTCCAGCGACGACTGCGCCGGGACCGAGTGCCAGGCTGTCCTCAATGGCGAAATCCGGCATGTAACTTGATTTCCAGATATAGTATGCCCGAATGGCTATACCAACAATATACGCTAAAAAACAAGGCTTTAAGGGCGCGATGTCACATGCCCCCGGCTTTGCATAGGTCTACCTTCGGTTCCCTCTCGCAAGCAGGTAGTCCTTGCGCGACAACAGCGCAAAATTTCCCCGCAAAACCGCCCCACCGTCACACTAGGGCCGGTCCACGTGCCGCCCCGAGGCGCTGAACATGTCACCATGACATTGTTATTATTGACAATTCCGGCCTCTCACCAGAGGCTCTGCCGAGATTCGCTGCCTTGGTCGCCCCGATGGATTCCTGGATGATCGCGTTCGCGTTCTTCGCCCTGTCGATGTCCGCGTCGCCAGGACCGAACAACGTCATGGTCACGGCGTCCGGCGCCAATTTCGGCTTTCGGCGGACCCTGCCGCATATGTTCGGCGTCGCCGTCGGGTTTCCGGTGATGCTGCTGGGTGTCGGCCTCGGGATCGGCGCGCTGATTGCCGCCCACCCGGAAATTCAAACCGGGCTCAAGCTGATCGGGGCGGTCTACCTTCTGGTTCTGGCTTGGCGAATCGCCCGGGCCGGCGAGGTCGAGATCGGCAAAACCGCCCCGAGGCCGATGACCTTCCTCGAGGCCGCAGCCTTCCAATGGCTCAATCCGAAAGCCTGGCTCATCGCCGTCGGCGCGCTCGGCACCTACGCGCCGGCTGAAACGCCGCTCGCGCCGACCCTTCTCGTCATGGGGCTGATCTTCATTGCCGCCTGCTTGCCCTCCGTGGGCTTGTGGACCCTGATCGGCACCGGGGTCGGGCGGTTGCTTTCGACATCCCGGTCGGTCCGGGTCTTCAATATCGCCATGGCCCTGCTTCTGGTCGCGTCCCTCGCCCTGGTCTTCGTTTGATCCCGCCGCGTCAAAGCAGGGAAAGCTGATCCCCCGGCGCGGGCGGCGGTGTGAAGGACGCGCAATCCAAATCGCCGCCTCTGACGCCCTGATCCAATCCCAAGCGTCGCTTCGCCTTGGCCATGCGCTGTGCGATCAGGTCCGCGTAAGGCCCGGTGCCGCGCTGCCGTTCCCCCCAGGTCGCCCGATAGAGGGCGCCTCCCCGGGTCTGCCGGACCAGGGAATACACCCGCCGGGCCCGATCAGGAAAATGCTGGTTCAGCCACTCCGCGAACAGCTCCTTGATCTCCAGGGGAAGGCGCAACAGTACATGCCCCGCGCCGACGGCACCGGCGGCGGCCGCGGCCTCCAGGATCGGTTCGATCTCGTGATCGTTGATCGCCGGTATGATCGGCGCGACCAGCACCTGGACAGGCACGCCGGCGGCGGTCAGCAACCGTACCGCCTCCACCCTGCGGGCCGGGGTGGTCGCCCGTGGCTCCATTACCCTAGCGAGGTTCCGGTCCAGGGTGGTGATACTGATCGCCACCGAACACAGATTGCGGCGCGCCATTGACGCTAGAATGTCGAGATCCCGCAGGATCAGGGAAGACTTCGTGACGATGGTCACGGGATGGTTGGCGCGGTCCAGTACCTCCAGCAGCCCGCGCGCTATTCGGCGGGTTTTCTCGATCGGCTGATAAGGGTCGGTGTTGGTACCGAAAGCGATCGGCGCGACCCGATAGCCCGGCTTGCGCAACTCTTGCACCAGCAGCGCGGGCGCGTCGGGTTTCGCGAACAACCGGGTCTCGAAGTCGAGACCTGGTGAGAGGCCGAGATAGGCGTGGCTGGGCCGGGCAAAGCAATAGATGCACCCGTGCTCGCAGCCCCGATAGGGATTGATTGATCGATCGAAGGGAATGTCCGGAGAGTTGTTCCGGGTGATCACCGTGCGGCTGGTATCCTCGGCAACCGATGTGCGAAGCGGCCCCGGCTCTTCTCCATCGCCCGGCCAGTCGTCATCGACGGCGACCCGAACCTCGCGCTCAAACCGGCCCGTGGTACTGGAAACCGCGCCTCGCCCCTTGCGGGGGATCCACCGGGAGGTAACGAAGGCGTCGGGATTTTCACTAGGATCACTCGGCATGACCCCAGTTTATTCACGGATAAGAACAAATCAAGAACACAATTGGAGACAGCACGAATCTCCGGATTCCGGCACAGGTCTCACGCGTCGTCCGGCGGATCGATCCGGTGGCCGTCCAAATGGCGCCGGGCGTTTTCGGTCTCCCGCCCGTCCAGGGATTTTTCGGCCTTGGTACGGCCGAACTTGGCGCGATTTTCCGTCGCCTGGCGGTCCGCCTCGGCCCTGGCCTTGCGCTTGCGCGCCGAACGCAGATTGATCACCTTCGCGGTCATCGACCCTCCCGTCCCTCGTCAATCGAGCCTCAACCGGTTCGCACCGGTCCACTCGGCCCGGACCCGGGTGATGGTCTCCAGATCGACGAAAGCCGCGAGCCGCTTGCTCACATGCTCTCTGATCCGCGCCCGTAACCCGGTTTCCTCGGTCTGGCCGACATGGCGCTCAGCATACCATTTGCAGCTCCAGGTGGTCGAGCGCAGCCAGGCCAGGCGGCGCATGGGCAGCAGCCAAGACCGTAGCGCATCCGCCATGCCAGCCGGAAGATGACCGAGATAGGCGGCATAAAACCCTTCGATCTCGGCGTTGCTCAGCGTTGCCTGGACATCGATATCCCAAAGCGTCGAGGTAAATACCGTCGCGTGACCCAGATCCACCGCCACGGAGCCGTACAGTGCCTTCTCGAGATCGGTGAAGTGGACCACGCCGTCAGTCGCGGTCATGAAATTACCGGGATGCGTATCGGTAAGGCAGAGCCGCGCCGGGGGATGGGCACCGGCCCGGTCCGAGGCGAAGGCACGGGCCCAGGCCAATTCCTCCTCCAAAAGCCGAACCGATTCCGGATCGGTCGCGGATTTTTCGATGAACGGCGCTTGGGCCTCGATGAAACTCATGACACCAAGAAGCGGGTCGGCATGGCTGGTCAGCGGCGGTCGCCGCCCCGGTTCCGGGACCGGCAACAGATGCACGCGCGCGAAACACTCCGCCATGCCCGCCAGATCCCGAGGCAGGGTGACCGGTCCACCCTCGATCTCGGCGACCACCAACGCGCCCATCGGAAGGTCCGGGCACGGCTCCAGGCGATCGATCAGGAACGGCACATGCCCGCTTCGACTGGCCCGCTCGAAGCATGCCGCCTGATAGGCAAGATTGCGCGCGGGATCGAGGTCGAACTGGCTCAATCTCGGCAATCGGACCAAGGGACGGCGGCCACGCACGCGAAGACCCTTGATCCGGACATGATCATGGGCCAAGCCTTTGTCTGGCAACCGCTCAAGATCGCTCTCGCCGATCTCTCCGAACAGCGGTCGAGACTTGAGCGAGACAAACAAGCGGGATAGGTCGGACGACGTGCTCATCTTAGGATCCAGCCGTGCCCAGGGGGGCCAGGGGAATAGTCATCCGGATGTCTAGCACGATTCTTCATGGCCATCGGAAGGCCGCGTCATGAGACCCAGCCGACAGGAGCGCCGGGCCGCTCAGGCGGCAACCGAACCTCTCCGCGACCAGGCCCGACCCGACGGCCGCAAACGGGCGCGCCGACTGCACCTTTCCGTCGTCATCCCGACTTTGAACGCGGCCGCCAATCTGCCTCGAACTCTCGGCGCTCTCGCGTTGGCCGAGCGGCGCGGAATAGATCTGGAAATCGTGGTCGCCGATGGCGGTTCGGACGATTCGACGGTCCAGGTCGCCGAAAATCTTGGGGCCCGGGTTGTGGCCGCCGATCGGGGCCGCGGACCGCAGATGATCGCCGGCGGCAAGGCAGCTCAGGGTGAATGGCTGCTTTTTCTGCATTCCGACACCCTATTGGAACGCGGTTGGGATGCGACGGTGATGGTATTCGCATCGGACGAGCGAAACCGGGACCGGGCGGCCGTGTTCTCTTTCGCCTTGGATGACTCGGCGCCCGCGGCGCGGCGGCTGGAACGCGTGGTCCGGCTCCGCAATAACTGGCTCGGCTTGCCGTATGGGGATCAGGGGCTGCTGATCCACCGACGATTTTACTCCCGGCTCGGCGGCTTTAAGCCTTTGCCCCTGATGGAAGATGTCGACATTATCCGGCGGATCGGCATGGCCCGCCTGGCGCTGTTCGACGTGAAGGCGGTGACCTCGGCGGAAAGATACCGGCACTCCGGCTACCTCCTCCGGATGCTGCGCAATTTTTTCTGTCTGTTGCTTTATTTCCTGCGGGTTCCGCCCCGCTGGATCGCACGGCTGTACGGTTAAGCCCGTGGGCCGGCACGAACATCTGATCGTTTTCGCGCGCGAGCCCCGGATGGGCGCGGTCAAGAGCCGGCTGGCCAAGGGGATCGGCGTGGTCGCGGCGACCATCTGGTACCGCCGCCAGCTACGAGACCTCCTGCGCCGCCTGAAAGGCGTGGCGTGGCGGCGGCGGTATCTGTTCGTCACCCCTCCGACCGCGCGTCATGCCAGAATCTGGCCGCGTGGCTGGATCGTGATGCGCCAGACGAAAGGCGATCTCGGCGCGCGCATGCGCCACGCCCTGTCCGCTCCCGGACCGGGGCCGGCGGTTCTGGTGGGTAGCGACATTCCAGGCATCCGGGCGCGCCATCTCGACGCCGCGTTTCGCGCGCTCGCGGGCAACGACATGGTCTTGGGACCCGCGGCGGATGGAGGCTATTGGCTGATCGGCATGCGGCGGCGGCGGGCGCCGCCGCCCTTCGGTCCTGTCCGCTGGTCCAGCGAGCATGCCCTCGCCGACACCATTGCCGGATTCCCGAAAGGATCGACGGTCGCGCTGATAGAGACCCTCAACGATGTGGATGATGTGGGCGACCTTGTCTAGGACGCGCGGCCGAACAGCTCGTGTTCTCGCAGGCGCGGCATGATCTCGACGAAGTTGCAGGGCCGGAACCGAATGTCGAGCTGGTTGCGCAGGATGTCGTCCCAGGCATCCTTGCAGGCGCCGGTCGAACCCGGCAACGCGAACAGGTAGGTGCCGCCGGCGACCCCGGCGATCGCGCGGGACTGGATCGTCGAGGTGCCGATCTTCTGGTAGCTGAGCCAGCGGAACAACTCGCCGAAGCCCTCGATCTCCTTTTCGAAAACCGTTCTGAAGGCCTCCGGGGTCACGTCGCGGCCGGTCACCCCGGTACCGCCTGTGGAGATGACCACATCGATCCCGGGATCGGCGATCCAGGCCCGCAATTGCGACGCGATGGCCGGGACCTCGTCCTTGACGATGGCGCGCGCCGCCAGCACATGGCCGTCGCCCTCCAGGCGCGACACCAGAGTGTCGCCCGACCGGTCGTCGGCCAGGGTCCGGGTATCCGAGACCGTCAAAACCGCGATATTGACCGGGACGAAGTCCCGCGACTCATCTATTCCGGGCATCTCTGTATCCCTGCGCCGCCTGTCCATCCACGGATTCATACTGCGGCCAGGATCCGGAAGCTACCCGATCCAGACTCGGCGAGGGCTCTCCCCGGCGCAATCTGTACATCCACAGATTCCGCAGGACGTCCTCAATGAAGTTTCGGGTTTCGGGAGACGGGATTGCTTCGATGAAAAGCAGCGGGTCGTCCTTGTAGTCAACCTCGCGCTCCCATTTGCGCAAGGTGCCGGGACCGGCGTTGTAAGCGGCGAGAAGCTTGAAAAGATCGTTCCCGACACCGTCATTTTCCATCAGGTGCCGGATGTAACGGTCGCCGAGCGCGATATTCACGGTTGGGTCGAACAGCGTCTTACGGCCTTCACGTCCGCGCAGGGTGCTGTCCTCGCCGACGAACGCGGCGGTTCGCGGCATCAGCTGCATCAGACCTCGGGCGCCCCTGCCGCTTTTTGCCATCGGGTCGAACTGGCTTTCACGCCGCACGATCGCAAACAACAGGGCCGGGTCGATCTCCAGTTCCTCCGGAAGATCCCAGTCGGGGAACGGAAAAAGCGCCGCGTAATAGGGACGGTGCCCTTCGGCCTTGAGAACGCCCGCGGCCCGCATCGAAAGGCTGGGCAAACCGTGACGGGCCGCAATGGTCATAACCAGGGGCCGCAGTGAATCATCCAGTGACGGGAACACACGCCGGAACTCGCGACCGGCTTCCTGTTTCATTTCGAGCTCGAGCAGCGCGAAACCGCGCCGGATTCCAGGAATCTCGAAAAGCCGGCCGACATCGCCGTTCGTCACCTCCGGCAGGCTCCAATCCAGGGGCATGTCGACACCCAAAGCGCGCCGCGCCAGAAGACCGTAGAAGGTTCCCGGAACGGTGGCCGCCTGGGCGAGCCACTTCGTCGCCTCGCGCGGCCGCCGCGACGCCAGATGGGCTCTAGACGCCCAATAAGCGCCGGCGGCACGCGCCGCCGGGCCGGCTTCAAGCCACGCGGCAAGAGCCTCGAAATGGGCGCCCGCCCGGTCGGTCCGGCCAAGGCGCCACGCGGCGAGACCGGCGGTCCATGCTGCCTTCGGGATTGCCGCATCTGCTTCCGAAAGGCTTTTTTCGGCAAGTTCGAGAGCACGGTCATCCTTACCGAAAACGAAGAAACCGTGCGCGATATCGGCGCGGATCAAGGCTATTTCAGTCTCGTCCAGCAGAGCCTGCGCACGAGCACCAGCCAACTCCTGGTACGCCCCCGTCGGCCATCCCTTGCGGATGAACCGGCGGATCTGCCCTTTCAACGACGCAACCTCGCTCCGGACGGCCTCGGATCTGTTTCTCGACGACCGATAAACCGGCGGGCCGCCGCTCACAGGCTGGGCCCCGTTGCCGAGAAGAATACCCCCATCGGGAACCGGCGTCGGCTTCCAACCGTCTATCCGGCGCGCCTTGGCGAGCTTGTATATTCTGAAAGCCTGGGGATGATCCGCGTAATCCACCAACCAATGGTGCAGCTCGGGATAGCGCGATCGGTACTTCGTCGGGTGCAGGTACTTTTGCGCCTGGACATGCCCCAGCAAAACGGGATCATCCAGAGTGTCGATTAGCCTCGACGCTTCCGCCCAGTCCCCGTTCTGCTGAAGGTCGAATATTCTACGGTACTTGTTTGCGTCCGATTCACCCAGAATTCTCGGGATCGAGACATCCTGCTTCGCCTTCGAAGCGGATTCCGATTCGTTGCCGGACGACCAAAATGCTTCGTCCGGCGCAACCGCTAGAGCGGTCAACGGAAACGCCGTCAAAAGGGCCGAGAAAAGGATGGGTGCGAAAACGGATCCGGGGCGGAGAATGACACGCGCCTCCCAACGGTACTACGAGTCTCAAATCCCGTCGCCGGGATCGGATTGACGGTTCAGATAAGGTCAAGTCGACGCCCGCGACAAGCACTTTCGGCGATCGGAATGAGGTTTCCAATGCGGTTGAAATCGGTACCGGTGCCCTCGATTTCCCGGCGATAACGAGTAAAAACATTGATAATTTTCATGCATTAAAGGCGGAGTCTTGACCTCAAAATATAACCCGATCGACCCAGCGCGAAACGCTTCAGAAATCACACGTAACCTTTTGTTTTAGCTATATTCCTCAATTTTTTTCCGCAACATGAGAAGATCACGCCACGCATTGGCCTTTTGTCCGGGAGACCGCAGCAGGAAGGCTGGATGAAAGGTCGCGAGCGCGGGAATCGGGTCATCCGATTCGGTTGCCCGATAGGCCAACCACCTCCCGCGCAAACGCATGATGCCCTCCTTGCGGCCGAGCAGCGTCTTCGCCGATGTTCCGCCCACCAGCACAAGCGCCTTTGGCGCGACGAGTTCGATGTGCCGCTGAATAAACGGCAGACAGGCCGCGACCTCCGCCGGGGTCGGCTCCCGGTTCCCGGGCGGACGCCAGGGCAGGATGTTGGTGATATAGGCATTCGTCCGGTCAAGGCCGATCGACTCCATCATCCGGTCCAGGAGCCGCCCACTGACGCCGACAAACGGACGGCCCTCGCGGTCCTCGTCCGCGCCGGGCGCTTCTCCGATAAACATCACATCGGCCTCGGGGTTGCCGTCACCGAAAACGAGATTTTTGGCGGTATGCTTAAGCGGACAGCCTTCAAACGCGGACAGCCGGTCACGCAGCGCCTCCAGGGACACCGACGACGCGGCAATTGTTTTGGCTTCGGCATCCGATGACGGGCTTGCCGCCAATTGAGCGGCGGGGCGGGGCGCTACTCGCGGTTCCGCTTGCGCCAGGCGCCGCACATCGGCGCGGGCATCATCGGTTCGCGGCTCGGACGCGGCAAAGCGATCCAGCGGAGATTCCAGCAACACCTCGTCCACCCCGGCGTCATGATACCAGGAAAGGATGATCTCGGCGTCCCGTCGGATCTCTGGCGGGTTTTCCACTATCCGGCTCTCTCGTCTCGGCCCTCGGGTTATCTTGCCGTAACCGTGGCCCTGTGTCAGATATGACACGAATGACGCGCGACACAAAGGTTGGACGAAGGCGAATGGAAAGAGAATTCATGGAGTACGATGTCGTGATCGTCGGAGCCGGGCCGTCGGGCCTGTCGACCGCGATCCGGCTACGCCAAATCGCCGAGGAGACAGGCAATGACCTCAGTGTCTGCGTCATCGAGAAAGGTTCCGAGGTCGGCGCGCATATTCTTTCCGGTGCCGTGCTTGAGCCGCGCGCGCTGAATGAACTGTTCCCCGATTGGAAGGAACGCGGCGCGCCGCTGAACACGCCGGTCGCCGAGGACCGGTTCATGTTCCTGACGCGGAGCTCCGGCTTTCGCATGCCGACGCCGCCGCAAATGCACAACCAGGGCAATTACATCATCAGCCTTGGAAATCTGTGCCGTTGGCTCGCCGAACAGGCCGAGGCCATGGGCGTCGAGATCTATCCAGGATTCGCCGCCGCCGAAATCCTCTATGCCGAAGACGGCTCGGTACGCGGCATCGCCACCGGCGATATGGGAATCGGCAAGGACGGTCAACCTACCGGCAATCACACGCCCGGCATCGAGCTGCATGCCAAGCAGACGGTGTTCTCAGAGGGTTGCCGCGGCTCTCTCACCAAAACTCTGTTCGAGAAATTCAATCTCAGGGACGGGGTCGACCCCCAGACATTCGGAATCGGCATCAAGGAGCTTTGGGAAGTCGACCCTAGCGTCCACCAACAGGGCCTGGTGCTGCATACCGTCGGATGGCCGGTTGACTCGGTCACCTATGGCGGCTCGTTCCTGTATCATCTCGAGAACAATCAGATCGCCGTCGGCTATGTGGTCGGGCTGGACTACCAGAACCCGCATCTCAGCCCATTCGACGAATTCCAGCGGTTCAAGACCCATCCCAAGATCAGACCGTTTTTCGAAGGCGGCCGGCGTATCGCCTATGGCGCGCGGGCGATCAACGAGGGCGGGTTCCAGTCGATACCCAAGCTGACCTTCCCGGGCGGGCTGATCGTCGGGTGCGCGGCCGGCTTCCTGAACGTGCCCAAGATCAAGGGAACACACACGGCCATGAAGTCGGGCATGACCGCGGCCGAGGCGATCGCCAGCGCCCTTACCGGTGGCCAGGAAGGCGGCAACGGACTGGAGATCACGGACTACGGTGACCGGATCCGCAAGTCCTGGATCTGGGACGAGTTATACCAGGTGCGAAATATCCGCCCGGGCTTTCGGGCGGGCACCTTGTTCGGCCTGGCGCATGCGGCGGTCGATACCTATCTCTTCAAGGGCAGGGCGCCCTGGACGCTGCACCATCACCCGGACAACGAATCCCTCCGCCCGGCGGCGCATTGCGAGAAGATCCCGTATCCGAAACCGGATGGGAAGATCAGCTTCGACAAGCTTTCATCGGTGTTCATCTCGAACACCAATCACGAGAAAATCAGCCCGCTCACCTGACCTTGAAGGACCCGGACGTTCCCGTTGCGCACAATCTGGAATATTATGACGCTCCGGAGCAGCGGTTTTGCCCCGCCGGCGTTTACGAGATCGTCTACGACGACGACGGGGAGAATCCCGCGCTCCAGATCAATGCTCAGAACTGCGTGCACTGCAAGACCTGCGACATCAAGGACCCGACGCAGAACATCAATTGGGTGGTTCCCGAAGGCGGCGGTGGGCCGAACTATCCGAACATGTGAGGGAGAGACCGAATTGGTCAGCGTCGCCCTGGCGAAGCGTATTGGAAGGAAGAAAAACGAATCGATGAGGCTGTCATTGGGCCGCCTCGCGGCGGTTTTTCTCCTGGGCTTTGCCGGTTGCCAGACTACCGCGACGGTGGAACCGGCGGGTACGGCGGAGAGCGCAGCGATACCGTCTCCAAGAACCATGTCGGGGAGTTATCTGATCGCCCGCCAGGCCTACCGGGCCCAGGATCTGAGCGAGGCGGCATCGCATTTCGAAGCCGCCCTCAACCGGGATCCGGAAAACCGCACACTCATCCGCCGGACGTTCCTCGCCGAGCTCGAATACGGAAGCATGCCGGCGGCGATTGCGCTGGCGGAGCGGGCTGAACGGGCAGGTGACACCGCCGGGCCCTTCATGCCGCTGGCGCTCGCGTTGCATTCCTCGAAAACCGGGAGTTGGGCTCAAGCCGACGAACGCCTGCTGCGATTGCCGAAATCCAGGCTGAACGAGATCATTGGTCCGCTGCTTGCAGGCTGGTTGGCCGCCGGGCGCGAAGACTGGGCGGCGGCGCATCAGGCTTTCGCGAAAGTCGCGGCGATCCCGGGTTTCGAGGTTCTCGCGCTATTGCATTCCGCCCATGCGCGCCGTCTGGAAGGAAACCTGCCGGAAGCCGATAAGGCGTTCGAACAAGCGCTCATCAAGGGCGGAAAGCCGCCCTTGCGGCTCAGTCTGGCAGCCGCGATCCACTATGCCGCCAGCCGCCGGCCGGACGAGGCTCGGCGGGTTCTAAGTGAACGCACCGAGCGAGACCATGACGCCGAAAGCGTCGCCGCCGTCCTCGCGGCGGCCGGGGCGGGACGGCCGGTACCCGGACTCGTCGGATTCGCGACGGACGGGATGGCCGAGGCCCTGTTCGACCTCGCCAGCGCTCTGCAAAGGGAACGGGGCAACAATACGGCCATGATCATGGCCCAATTGGCGATCTACATGCGCCCTACCTTCCCCTTGGCCCAGCTTCTCGTCGGCGAGATTCTCGACGATCGTGGACGTCACGAAGACGCGCTCAGGATCTATCGGCGGATTCCCGACTTGTCGGCCTATCACACGCTGGCGCAGCTCCGCGCGGCAGCCAGCCTGCAGGAATTGGGGCGCGCCGAGGAATCTGTCGCGGTGTTGCGCGAATTGGCGGACCGCCGCCGTTCTGACCCGACGCCATGGATCAGGATCGGCGACCAGAGACGCGCCGCAAAGCAGTGGGTCGAAGCCGTGGATGCCTATGACCAGGCACTCCAGCGGATCGATGCGGTGAGCGGCGGAGACTGGAGCCTTTTTTACACCAGGGGCATCGCCCTGGAACGGGCCAAGCGCTGGCAGCTTGCGGAAGTTGATTTCCTCAAGGCCTTGGAGCTCGCGCCGGATCAGCCCTATGTGATGAACTATCTCGGGTATTCCTGGACCGAACAGGGCGTCAAACTCAAACAGGCGGAGCGGATGATCGCCAAGGCGGTCGAGCTCCGGCCCAAGGACGGGTACATCATCGACAGCCTGGGGTGGATTCTCTACCGCACCGGCAGGTTCGAGGAAGCCGTCACCAGGCTTGAGCAAGCGGTTCAGCTGCGGCCGAACGATCCGACGATAAACGATCACTTGGGGGACGCGTATTGGCGGGTCGGCCGGCGTATTGAGGCCAGTTTCCAGTGGCGCCGGGCGTTGACCATGGAGCCCGAAGCGGATCTGGTCACGTCAATACAAAACAAGCTCAAACAAGGACTACCGGCGCCGGAGATTCTGAGGGAAGGCAGCGAGAACGCCGGGATCGGTCGTGATCCGGACGCTTGAATCGGTCGCTCACGCGAAACTCAACCTGACATTACGGCTGGTGGGAAAACGCGCCGACGGGATGCATTTTCTCGACGGACTCACCGCTTTCACTGCTTTTGGTGACAGGGTTCGGATAGTGACCGGCCAAAGCGAGGATTCGATTCGGGTAAGCGGACGGTTCGCGTCGCGTCTACTTGGCGAGAATATCGTCTCCGTCGCGCTAGACCGATACCGGTCGGCGACTCCGATTGCCGGCGGGTTGTCGATCGAGATCGAGAAGAACATTCCAATCGCAGCCGGCCTTGGGGGAGGATCCTGCGATGCCGGGACCGTGCTGAGGATGCTTCAGAGCATCGCGCCCGCACCTCTGGACGCCGACAGCCTCGGCGCTCTCGCAGTCACGCTCGGAGCTGATGTACCGGTCTGTCTCGAGTCCGCGGGCGCGCGAATGCGGGGGACCGGCGACGTTCTGGCGCCCGCCGGGCCGCTTCCGTCGGTTACGGTCCTCCTGGTCAATCCGTGGGTGGAACTCACCGCCGGACAGGTGTTCCGGCGCTTTCAGGGACCCTTTTCGGCGCCAGCTGTGGTCCCCGACGACGTTTCATCCGAGGATGGACTGCTGGCCTTCATGGGCCGACGCGCGCGCAATGACCTTATCGCACCGGCCACTGAAGCCGAACCGGTGATTGCAGAGGTTCTTGATTTTCTCTCAGAGGTCTGCGGTGCCCGATCGACCGGCATGTCCGGCAGCGGTGCCACCTGTTTCGCGATATTCAGCGGTGGAGACGCGCATACCGTCGTCCTGGCGGAAAATCAGGCAAGGCAGCGAGGCTGGTGGGCGCAGCGGACGACGCTGCTTCCCTGACCCGGCCTCCCTTCGAGCGAGAATGGCGGCTTGGGTCTCACCCTGTCCTGGGTTGCGGCGCGCCGGTGTTCTTCATGAAGTCCAGAAGTGTTTCCGAGGGTATCCCCGTGATCGGGAGTGCGTGTTGTTTCTGAAACTCGCGGATGGCGGTTCGGGTTCGCGGTCCGGCAATTCCATCGATCCGCCCGTCATAGATCCCGATACGGCGCAGATGAGCTTGAATGTCCGCGACGGTGGTTCCCGTCGTCGATCCTTCGGCCTGGGTATCGGCGGTCTCTTCGAAGGGTGCCGGTTTCGTCTTGGACCCCCCGGGACCTTTCAGAAACGCGAGGCGGTCGGCTGCCTCGTGATGACCCGCATCCGCCGCCTGCTGGTACAATGCCATGGCCTTTTCGAGGCTAGGCGCGACGCCGAGGCCGTCCTCGGTCAGGACCGCGAGATTGTACGTCGCCTTCGCGACCCCCTGGTCCGACGCCGCCTTGAACCAATAAACCGCTTCCGCGTAACTCAGCGGGATGCCGCGTCCCTGGAGATAGAAAATGCCGAGATTATATTGCGCCAGCGGATGCGATTGCTCGGCGGCGCTGTGATACCAGAGCAGGGCTCTGACGTCGTCCTTGGTCACGCCCAGGCCGCGTTCGTACAGCACCGCCAGATTGTACTGAGCGTTCGCGACACCCTGGATCGCCGCCTCGCGGAACCATTCGGAACCTTCCGTGAAATTCTGACCCACTTCGTCGCCCTGAATCAGGCGGCGCGCGAGCTCATGCTGCGCGCTTGGGTCGCCGGCCCGTGCCTCATTCCGGAGCGCGGTGATCGAAAGATCTTCCGGCGACGCGCTCGGCGGGATGGACGCGGTCTTGAGTTCCGGGGCCTTTGGCAGCGCCGCGAGCTTGGTCGCCGGCTTGGGTTTATCAGCCACCGACCGCGTATCGGGTCGAATGACAGTTGATGGAACCGGAAGAGTGGCCGTAGACGACGAGGCCGCGCCACCCAGTTTACCGATTGGCGGATCTTCCGAAATTGGGCCGGTTCCAGCCGGGACGGGCAGCTCCCGTGTTGGTACCGGAGATGCCGGCGGTGGCGGAGCGGCGGCGGCTTCCACCGGCGCTGAACCTGGGAGATTGGGCCGGCCCGGCTCATTGGCATCGGCGGTTATCGGATTGTCCTGGGGCTGGTCATTTTCACCGAGAAGGTTCCCGATCTCCATCGCGGCCGTCGCATAGGCATCCGTCAGCGTTCGACCGGCCTGTTCGACGTGGGCCACCGTCTTTTGGCGCACCGCGTCGCGCAGCGGCGCCAGGCCAAGGTGGTCCGCGAAGATATATCCGCCGCCCGCCGCCGCGATGATCAGGAAAGGCACAAATCCGGCGGCGATCCGCATGACGCGAAGCCGTTTGCGGTCGCTTAGTGCACGTGCTTCGAGACCGGCGAGGTCGGGATCGGATTCGTAGGCCTCTTGAACGCCTGTGAAGCGCATGCCCCCATCATCGGAGGACTCAGGTTCCTGGGCGGCGATCCCAAGTGGAACGTCTGATATCGGCTCGGTTTCAAGGGTGTCGCTGGCATCGAACCGCGCGCCGCCATGACGCCCGGCCGATGGCGCTTCAGCGGGAGGCGACGGCAGTTCCGTCGCGTCGAGCATCGTAAGGTCGCCGGTAGGCGGAATCGGGATCGGCCGGTGTTCCTCCTCCCGCGTGACGGGGTGATCCAGCGCGAAATCCGGGTCCGGCGCCGAAATGTCGCTCTGCCGCACCGTTTCATCCGACGGGATCGGCGGTGGTTCGATGTCGGATATCGGCGCATGAAGGTTTTCCACCGGCGGGCGGGGATATCCGCGCGGCGGCGGCAATACCGGCATTTCCTCGTCGCTGATGAACGGCGCTAGTGACTGGATCGGTGGCGGCGGCGGCGAGTCCGGCGAAGCGACGGGCCCGGGATCGGCTTCAGCGGGGCCCGGGAGCTGAGGCCGGACTCGCGGAACCGCGGTACCACTTTTCCGGGCGGACTCGGCGGCAACGAGGCGAAGCGCCAGATCCTTCAGGGCATAGCCCATCGGCCGGAGCGCATCGTCCAGACGTTGGCGTGAGACCCCAAGTTCCTGATCGATGAGGTCCAGGATGTCTTGGCCGCGCAAGCCGCCTTGGGGAGAAGCGGTGGCCGACAATGCCCCCGGCACGCTGCCGTCAGTCCGGACTCGGGCCGGTTCAGGCACCTCGCCGGGTTCTCGTGGCGGCGGCGGCGAGGAATAGGACAGAATGGCCTGGTCGATCCAGGCGCCGATGGTCAGATCGGACTCTCCAGCGCGGGCGCGCGCGATCGCGCGGGTTTCCGCGTCTATTCCCTTGACACTCCAGGCTGCCCCTGCACGAGCCAATGGATCTCCCCATCCTGGCCAAAAGTAGTGAAGGTAGTGTAGCGAGGTGCCTTGAGTTTCTCAATAACGCCGAACAAGGCGCACGGGAGCGCTACCGAGGACTTCACCGACGTCGAAACAAGCGGGAGAAGAACCCACCGCCGGAATCAGGCGGAAGAACAGCCTCCTCGATTCGCTGCAGCCTTTCCGAGAGCCGCATGACCGCGCGTTCAACGGGCGCCGTTGAATAATGCCCTGCGCTTTCCTCTTCGGCCGCGCTTCGCAACGCGTCGATTTCCTGCGCAACACCGTCGAACCGATCCAGCCGTGCCTCGATACCCTCAATTTCCCTGTTCATCCGAGAGTCGACCGTATCCAGCCGATCTTGCAGCTCTTCGATCTTTTCTTCCAAAGCCTTAACCGTGTCGGCAACTTCCTTGGATTGCGCCGATTGTTGCTGAGACGCCGCCTGCGCCATGTACATCGGATGCGCCAGTGGCGGCATCGCCCAGTGCGACGCCATGGGCACCCCTTGTTGGTAGGACGGCATCATGGGTGCGGCGCTTGGGGATGTCTCCTGAATTGGCTGGGCCGGTGGCAGCGGAAGCGGCGCCGCGATCATGGGTGGCCGGGCCGCCGGCCAAGGCTGCGGCGGAGGTTGCGAGATCCGGCCCGATTCGACCGCCTCCGTCGCGATACTCCATTGGCCGGGCCCGAAGGTGAATCTGCTGTCGGGACCACCTCGCATCGGCTGCGCCCGGCTCTGAGGCCGCTGCGTCCCAATCTCATGAGATTCGGGAGCCTCGCCCATTGGCGCTTGATCGTCATCACGAGGACCATCCGGAGTGTTTGCCGGAACGTCCTTTGCGGCGCCGGCTGCCCCATGGGCGCGGATTTGCTGGCTGAGCCACACCCCGACCGGAACACCGGCGCGCCGCGCGGCGGATTTGGCCTGTTCGCGGTCTTCCGAAGACACGCCTTTCACACTCCAAGGAGATTTCACCGCCATGTCCGAGCCGATTCCACTGTCGCTTCGGTGAGGTTCCTACCCGTCAATCACGGTAGGACGGGGTCTGACCCTGGAGGTATACGGCAATTCCGCACATTTTTCAATCTGAGAAAAGATAATGTATTTCAAATTAAGAAAGAAATGGAAACCCCTACTACCTGGTACCGCCGGGAAGTTCTACTCATCCCATCCCGACTGGCGGTATGCCGGCGCAGCTTCAATCGCGGCAGGGGTCGCTTCACGGCCGGTCGCTTGGCTTCGATCCTCAAGCGCCTCTATTCGCGCCGCCAGTTGCTCAATAATATCCTGGAGAGGCTCCACCACCGCGAGGAGACGCAGTTCGCTTTCGACGATCCTTTCCGCTATGGCCGCCCGAAGCGTATCACTCGACATGGCAAGAGGGGAGGGTCCATCATCCCCACTGGACTCCAATTCGGTCGTGGGGGCCGCCGCGACGGACTGCGGCCCCGGGTCCGCGGGTCCCTCCTGAGACTCGCCATCCGCCCGTATTGCCTGTGTCAACCACTCACCCATGGTGATGCCTTGTTCCGCTGCCGCTTTTTTGACGGCGTCCCGCGCTTCCTTGGAAACGCCTTTCACGCTCCACGGCATATTGGACTTCGAATCGGGTTCCGCCATTTCATCCTCCCGCGCCGCGCCATGATAATCGAATGGACTGCGCCCTGTTAAGATTTACAGGACGCACGGACTTATTGCCCGCCCAAATCACTTCGGATATGGTCCGCGCGATTTTGGGGCGTAGCCAAGTGGTAAGGCAGCGGGTTTTGATCCCGCGATCGCAGGTTCGATCCCTGCCGCCCCAGCCAGGCCCCCTCACGAAACCGGAATTCTTCGGATCAGCCCTTCACCGGGAGCCATCGGCATGGGCACGCTCAACCGGGGCCGCCGACCCTGAAGTGGTGACCATCCACAAGCTGGATTCGATGGCCCCGTCGGGCAGCGGTATCCACGTCAGCCCGTGCGCGTCGAGCAGATCCGGGCGGCGGGCACGCACGAAATGACTCGAGAAGACCGGATTCATGCGCCGCCCGATCAGCAGCGCGGCGACAACGATCTGCTCATTGTACCCCCGCCATTCCCAATGCGCCGGATAGGGGTCCGGCAGAAACAAGTCATGGAAATGAACAAAGACGCCTTTCGGCAGTCCGGGGATCAGATTGTTCAGGATCCAGTCGACGTCACTGCCGGGCATGGCGATATGACTGGAGTCGACAAACAGAAAATCGCCCGACTCCAGCGCGGGGATCGTCTCCAGCCCGACCGACTGGATCGGCATGCGGCGTAGGTCAAGATCGAGTCCGGCGACATCCGCGCGGGGCGCCGGATCGATGCATGTCATCCGGGTCGAAAGCCCGCCGTCCCGGACCGCGCGCATCAGAAAACGGGTCGAATGACCTGAGCCGATTTCCAGAATTCTCGTGGGTTTGACCGCCCGGACCAACGCATAGGCGGCGGCCGCATCCAAACCGGGGAACCAGTCCTGTGTCCATCTCGGCGCCGGCGGGCCCCCGGAGATCGCCTCAAGATCGGCACGAAAGGACGCAATATCCTTCAAAACGTCGGAAAAGAGCCCATCGCATTCGCGCGAGAATTCCGCATCAAGCCACTGGTAGTGATTGTTTACGGCGCTGATCCGACCGGCATACCTATACGGTATGAAGTACCCCCAACGGCCCAAGCCCAACACAGTGCCCAGTCCGTAAACAAACTTTTTTATATTATATTTCAAAGGATAACCGGAACTACCGTGAGAGATAGCGCTACGGAACCAGGGTCATACCTTCACTGGCGACAACGGTGCCAGGACGTCTGGCCTCGGCAGCCCGGCCGATTGTGTCCATTGTTGCGTCGTCATGCCCGGCATCATGGTGAAAAAGCACAAGCACCTTCACGTTCCCCGCATCGCAGAGCTTTGCGCCCTCCTGCCACGTCGAATGTCCCCAGCCCACGTAACGGGGATATTCCTCGTCCGTATAGGTAGCGTCGTAGATCAAGATATCCGCGTCTTTAATAAGGCCGAGTATGTTTTCGTCCAGCCGATCCTCGAAATGCTCGGTATCCGAAACATAGCAGATCGACTTGCCTTCATAGTCGATTCGGTACCCGACCGCCCCTTGCGGGTGGTTAAGTGGCGCGGTGCGGATCTGAATGGCTGGATCGATATCGATGTTTTTGCCGGGCTTGAAATCCCGAAACTCAATATCTGCCTGAAACACCTCAATCGGCACGGGAAACAACGGCGAGGACATCAGCCGGCCGATCACGTCCCGCATTGCCATGTCCTTGTTTTGCAGATGACCGGACCAGAACCGAAACTTGTTCCCTGGCCGAAACGCCGAGGTGAAAAAGGGCAGGCCGCCCACATGGTCGAGATGCGAGTGCGAGAAGAACATGTCTGCGTCGACTGGACCGGACTTGTCGATATGCTGTCCCAGCAACCGAAGACCGCTGCCCGCATCGAAAATCAGGAGCCGCGAGCCGCACCGAACCTCAAGACAGGAAGTGTTCCCTCCGTATCTTGAATACTCGATCCCGGGGCACGCGATGCTACCGCGTACGCCCCAAAATCTTACAAAGAACGAGGGGTCGTCGGACAATCCCTACTCCCATCCACGCGCAACCAGATCCTCCGATCACGGCGCCGTGTGTTCGCAGCCAAGTGTCTAGAAAAAATCGCAATAAAATCACTGAAATACCAGATATTTTTTTTGATCCGGTGTGCAGAGAATCACACTGCGGCCATCAAGGCGCCCTACGGCACCAAACGATAGCCGCCGGGATCGGTGACCAAAATCGCCGCCTTGGAGGGATCCCGCTCGATTTTCTGGCGCAATCTGTAGACGTGGGTCTCAAGCGTATGGGTCGTTACCCCGGCATTGTAGCCCCAAACCTCGCCAAGCAAGGTCTCTCGTTTCACCATCCTGTCCCCGGTCCGATAGAGGTATTTCAGGATCGCCGTTTCCTTTTCAGTCAACCGGACTTTTCGATTCCGGTCTTCATCGACAAGCAGCTTTGCGCTCGGCTTGAAGCTGTAGGGTCCGATGGTGAATACCGCGTCGTCGCTTTGTTCGTGTTGCCGCAGATGCGCGCGCATCCTCGCCAAGAGAATCGCGATCTTGAACGGCTTGGTGATGTAGTCGTTCGCGCCGGCGTCCAGGCCGAGAATGGTATCCGCGTCGCTGCCCTGCGCGGTAAGCATGATGATCGGCGACTTCACGCCGTTGCGGCGCATCAGGCGGCAGACATCGCGCCCGTCCATATCCGGCAGACCGACATCAAGCAGCAGAATGTCGTAATGTCCGGTTTTCGCGCTTTCGAGGCCTTGCGCCCCCGTCGCCGCCATATCAGTGACGAATTCCTCATGCAATTCAGGCTGCTCGCCCAGGGCGGCGCGCAGCTCTTCATCATCGTCGACGAGTAGGACCTTCTTGCCGCTGCTCATGGTCATCAGATCTCCGCCCAATCTCTTTCCGGCGCGAATCTATACCGGCCATGCCTGGCCGAGACCGAAAACTCTATCCCGATATAGTGACTTGCTTCCAAAAAGCCATGTAATCTTTGATCACGCGAGCGCGAGACTTGGGTTTTTCGTAGCTCCACGCGGCATCGTCCAGCCGGTCCTCGCCATCGATCAGGGAATAGTATGTCGCCTCGCCCTTCCAAGGGCAGCGGGTCTTGGTCGGTGAAGGGTGCAGCAGATCCATCCGTACCTTTTCCCTCGGGAAATAGAGACTGTTCTCGATCTCGATAACCTCATCGGATTCCGCGAGCACGATGCCCTTCCAACTGGCCCGGGCCATGTCGAACCTCCCCGATCACCTTTTTTGACCATATCCCGAAAGAGACACGGTCAAAATTCCGGCGCGAGTATCAGCCGCAACATCGCATCCGAAAGGGGGTGCGCCGGATCACAGAACGCCTCGCAAGCCGTAAAATGATTCGCTCCGGGATTGTCGACAACCTGTACCGGCCGGCGCGCCGCCCGCAAGGCCGCCGCCAACTCGTCCCGCTGCCGCGCGTATTCCGGACCTTCATCCGCACCCACCGTCAGAATGAGCGGCGGCAGGACAGGTCCCTTGCCCGGCTCAAGGGCGCGCGCCAAGGCCACCGGGCTGAGCGCGCGCGCCGTCCCCTCGTCGAGGCCAAGTATGTCGTTCAGGTAACAGAGCCGAATCGGCTCCAGATCATGAAGTCCGCTGATTGAGCAGCCGCCTCGAAGGACCCCCGGCGGCATCCCCGCAGGGCCGCACATCAGGGCGGCAAGATGCCCGCCGGCGGAATGGCCGGCGATGAACAATCGCCGCGCATCGGCATTGAAATCTCCCGCATGCCCGTGGATCCAGTCGAGCGCGCCGCGAATATCCTCGACGATCGCCGCAATGCCGACCTCGGGGCAGAGCCGGTAGCCGACGCTGACGAAGTTGATGTCGGAGGCGACGTAAAACGGCGCGATGAAATGCGCCAGCGATTTGTCGCGGCTGTGCCAATAGCCACCGTGCACGAAGACGAGAACCGGAGCGCCCGGCCGGGTGCACGGAAAGAAATCAAGCTTCTGGCGCTCATGATCTCCATACGGGATGTCCAGGTGGCACGAAAGAGCGTCGCGGGCTTGCTTACCGCACGCCATCCATCCGTCGGCGATCGCCGCGGAATCCGCCACCTTTTCCCGGTTGTTGTATTCGCGGTCCAGCGCCGCCTGATCATAGTTCGCAAAGATCGCAGTCTCTCGCGCCATGATGTGCCCAGGTCCGATTCCAAACGGGATACCGCAAGACTGTCCCAGCACCCCAGGTGTTGCAAGAGTCCTTGACCGTGGCCGCGCCATGATGTTCATGACCACCATGTCAAACCCTGCTGCCCATCCCTCGCGATCCAGCGCGCCAACGGTGCCGGCGGCGCCATCATCGGCGCAGATTTCGGTCGACCGCGCGATCTCCGATTTGCGCAGGGGCGGCATGGTGATTATCCGGGACACCCACCGGCATTCGGCGATCGCGATCCAGGCCGCCGAGATGGCGACCCATGACAGTTTAAGGATGCTGATGCGGCTTACGGGATCGCAGCCGACTGTTGCGCTCACCCGCAACCGGGCGGCGGCCCTTAAACCCTCTCCGGCCGCATCGACTGTGCAAAGCCTCGTCCTTCCCATGGGCACGGACGCCGAGATGGTCCGGCGTATCGCCGATCCGACCCTGGCTCCGGACGTCGGCGAGGAAGCCGCCGAAGGGTCCCGACTTCTGGATCTGTCCGTCATCCCCGAACCGGAAGACGGGCTCGCCCATATGGCGGTCCGACTGGTCAAATACGCCCGGCTTCTGCCGGCGGTTCTGTTTGCGCGAACGTCGGCCCTGGACGCCGAACGGCTTTCGACCTGGAGCCGCGATATCGGTCTGCTCCTGGTGGAGACACGGGACATCGAGGCGTTTCCGACCCTGCGCGCGCGGCGCCTGGTGCAAGCCGCCGCCGCCCGCGTACCCTTGAGCGACGCGGAGAACGCACGGCTGGTGGCGTTCCGGCCGCTGGATGGCGGCGAGGAACATGTGGCGATCATCATCGGCGATCCAGACGTCGCGGAACCTGTATTGATCCGCCTGCATTCGGCCTGTCTCACCGGCGATCTCCTCGGAAGCCTCCGATGCGACTGTGGTGATCAGCTTCGCGGCGCGATCCAGGCCATCGCGGCGGAAGGTGGCGGTGTGCTGATCTATCTGGCGCAGGAAGGCCGTGACATCGGCCTGATCAACAAGCTCCGTGCCTATGCTCTGCAGGATCTCGGCGTCGATACCGTGGACGCCAACGAGCAGTTAGGCTTCGATGCCGACGAACGCGTCTACGAGCCGGCGGCGGAAATTCTACGACAACTCGGCATCCGTTCGGTGCGGCTCTTGACGAACAATCCAGACAAGGTGGCGCAGCTTGCCGCATCCGGCGTGACCGTGGTCGAACGCGTCGCGCATATTTTTCCGTCGAACCAGCATAATGCCGGTTATCTGCGAACCAAGGCGGATAAGACGGGGCATCTTTTCTAGTCTTCTCCCGCGCCGAATCCCGCGGCAGCCGCGCTTCCGCGATTTTTCCTCCCGTCAGTTCCCAAACTTGGTACGCGAATTGCTTGCCCATATCTCGCGGAGGAACTTTCCATGAGCATTTGGGCAACCAACCAGCCGGCGGCCTTGTCCCCATTCAGGTTCGACACCGCGCCATCCGGCGAGGCAGATGTCAATCCAGACCAAATCGCGGTTCTGGACAACCAAGGTCAGGCATCGGAGGCGTTCGGCTTCAAGGATTTTCTCGATGTCATCAATCCGCTGCAGCATATCCCGATCATCTCCACCATCTACCGGGCCGTGACCGGCGACGAGATCGGTCCCGCGCCACGGGCAATCGGCGGCGCGCTTTATGGCGGACCGGTCGGGATTCTGGCGGCTCTCGGAAACAACATCGTAGAGGCGGAGACCGGTTCCGATATCGGCGAAACGGCGATCGCCATGTTCTCCGGCGCGCGCGACCAGGGTGATCCCGGGGTGAAAACCCATCCTGCCGAGCTCGGGACGCCTCAGCTTGCCGCGGCGCCGGTCATCCCGGTAGCGGAGGCCCCCGTTGCCGCCCTGTCCGATCGGCCAATGATACCGGCCGCGCCCCTTACGCCGGTTCCGACCGAAGCGCCGTCCCTCCCGGCGCTGCAGAAAAAACCGGCTGCGCCGGCGCCGGGGTCTCTCATGGCCAAGCTGGCCGCCACCCCGCCCCGCAAGTCCGGTGGATTCATCCCCTCCGACGCGGCAGCCCGCGCCGGGCTGTTCGGCAACGGTCCGCAGCCGGTTCCCCTGCCGCCGGCCTCGCTTCAAAGCCAGGAAAGCCGGCTCAGCTCGCCGGCCGCCTCCCTCCAATCGGCGCCGGGAAACGCCTTGGACCAGCTGATCGCCCGATCCCAGGCCGCCCATGCGCAACGGTCAGCTTCAGCCACGGCGCCCAGCCTTCAGGTTCCTGCCGATAACAGCAACGTTCACGAATGGATGTTGAAAGCCCTTGGAAAGTACGAAACCATGCCAAAAGGCTGAATGCTCTCAACAAGGCATGATCGATGGCGATTTGCGTGACGGCATCCGGTGATCCCAGGGACGCGCGGCTGACTTTCGGCGATCTTCATTGCCGTTGCGCCATTGGCGCCGGCGGCGTGGCAGAGGCGAAACGCGAGGGGGACCAGCGCACGCCCCTCGGCACCTGGGCATTCCGCCGGGTCTTCTATCGCCCGGACCGCATCGCCGCGCCCAGGACCCGCCAGCGCCTAGTCCCAATCGACCCCACGATGGGCTGGTCCGATGATCCACGCGATCCCGAGCATTATAACCGCCTGGTCCCGCTGCCCTATCCGGGCAGTCATGAGACGCTTTGGCGGGACGACCATCTCTACGATATCGTCGTGGAACTGGGGTACAACGACGATCCACCGGTTCCGGGCCTGGGAAGCGCCATATTCATGCATGTCGCCCGGCCGGATTACGGTCCGACTCAAGGTTGCGTCGCCCTTCAACTCGATGAGCTTGTCTCACTTCTCGCCGCCGCCGACCGAAACGAGAGCGTGACCATCCGCCGCGCGCTTTAATCCTAGCGTCTATCGCGGCGTCCGCGCGCCGAACACGGCGGTTCCAACCCGCACATGAGTGGCGCCGAACTCGATCGCGGTCTCATAGTCGCCACTCATTCCCATGCTGAGCGCCCGCAGACCGTTGCGCCGCGCGATTTCGCGGAGCAAGGCGAAGTGCAGCGCCGGTTCCTCGTCCTGCGGCGGGATGCACATCAGCCCGAGAATCTCGAGATCGTGTTCGTCGCGGCAACTTGCGATGAAGGCATCCGCCTCCAGGGGCAGGATGCCGGCCTTTTGCGGCTCCTCGCCGGTATTGACCTGAATGAAGCAGGGCCGCCGTACGCCTTGCTTATCCATCTCGCGCCGCAAAGCCGCGGCAAGTTTCGGGCGATCCACAGTTTCAATGACGTCGAAAAATGCCACCGCCTCAGCGGCCTTGTTGGTCTGCAACGGACCGATCAGATGCAGTTTCAGATCCGGAAATCGGGCTTTCAGAGGCGGCCAGCGGTCCATGGCTTCCTGCACCCGGTTCTCGCCGAAAAGCCGATGTCCTGCCAGACAAGCCGCTTCGACACGGGCAAAAGGCTGCACCTTGCTGACCGCCACCAGGGAAACATCGCCGGCCGGCCGGCCCGCCCGCCGCGCCGCATCCGCGATCTTGGACTGGATTTCCTCCAGATTGGCGGCGACTTCCGCCGCGTCGTCCGCTGCCTGGTCAAGGCTGGATGTTTCGGCCATCTTAGTCTCCGTACCCGAGCGCGATGCAGCTCGGTTCCAATATTTTCGCCGTTTTTTCCATGGCGCCGCCGTATCTTTTCCAGCGCTGGACGGCATGGGAGTAAACCGGCTGGGTCACCTGGGAATGACTGGGCGTCGCAAGATGCCCCCGGCGCTTGGCATGTTCGTGATACTCCGCCATCGCGTCGTCCCATTCCAGACCCAGAAATCGAATCGCCGCCGACGCGGTTCCTCGCAGGTCTCCAATCAGATTCTCATAGCGGACGGCATGGTAGTCCAGTGCAAGCTTTGCCGAGGTGCGGCGCCAAAGATTGAATACCGCGTCGAACAGCCGCGCCGTTTCCTCGATATCGGTGAATACCGCCATCCAGTCGTTGAGTTCGAAGGACTGCATAAAGCAGCTGAGACAGATGTCCCGGGGATCCCGAAGCGCCAGCAGGAATGGCGCTTTCGGGAAAACCCGTCTTATCAGGGCGGCATGAACGATGTTCAACGGCATCTTGTCGACGAAGACCGATCCACTTGGGACCGGTATATACCGGTCGCGGTCCTCCAGATAGCCGCGTCTCAGACCCGCCACCGCCGACACGTCCAGGTAGGGCAGATCCTGGGGATAGCGCTGCCCGGCCTGCCGCAGGCGCGCGATCATTCCCGACACCAGAGGCCGTTCCTCAAGCACCGCGACCGACGGGTGGCTGTCGAGAACCTGGTCGAGCAAAGTGGTCCCGGATCGTGGAAATCCGACAAGAAATACCGGAGCATCATCCGCCTCCGGCGAGCCTTCCGGGGCGAACGCGCCGGGATCAAGGGCATCGACCATCTCGCCTAGAATCCGAACCTGTTCGAAAACTCGCTTCGGATCGGCGCGGCCAGTGGGCGTGGCGGCGATCTGCCGGCGATTGGCCTCGACCAAGGTGGCGAAAGCCTGGTCGTATCGGCCGAGCGCCTGTTCGGCCTGGGCTGCCTCGAAAAGCAGCTTGTGACCGCCGGGCCGGTCGGCGTTGATCACGGGCGAGGCCCGCAGAATGTCGAGAGCCTTTTCGTTATCACCCCGGCGGCGCTGAATCCTTGCCTGCAGGGTTACCGCATCCGGATTTTCGGGAGAGACACAGATCGCCCGCAGGACGAACCGTTCCGCTTCCGCCAGATCCGCCCGATGTTCCAGCATTTCGGCGATGATCACCAGCCCGTCCACCGCTCCGGGCTCACACAGGGCGGCGCGGCGCGCGGTGGCTATTCCGGCCGCGCTGTCACCGCTGTCCCGGTTGAGCAACGCAAGGTTCCGGTGCAAATGCGCGTTGAGCGGATTCCGCATCAGCGCCTCGGTGAAGATCGCCGCCGAGTCACTGTTTCTACCCACGACGCGGTAGAGGTTGCCGAGATTGTTCAGGGTCTCGATTCCCGCATCGCCTCGCTGTTTTAGCGTTTCGAGCAGCGCGATCGCCTCCATCGAACGCCCGAGAGCCCGCAGCACCACGGCCCGGTTGTTCAGAACCGCCGGGTCCCGGGACCCGAGTTCCATTGCCTCGCGATAGGCCTCTTCAGCCTCGTCGAGCCGGCCGAGCTCCTGGCAGGCGAGACCGATCCTGTGTCGGATCTCCGGCACCTTCGGCGCTTTCCGCGCGATGGGACGAAGCAGCTCGACCGCGCGCGCCGGATTACCGGCCAGCAGATGCACCTGGGCAAGATTCGCCGCGATTTCGGCATTGTCCGGAGCCAGCGACAGGGCCCGCTCCAAGGCATTCTCGGCGAATCGGAAATGCTGTCCGCGCGCCTCCAGCAGGCCGGCACGGTAAAAACCCCGCCAATCCCTCGGCATGGATTTCAGGACCCGGCCATAGGCCCGTCTGGCGCCGGGCCAGTCCCCCTTGGCGGCCGCCTTCTCTGCGGCTTGGAACGCGGCGTTGGGATCCACTGATTTCATCGGGGGATCACCGCATCACACCCTGGGCCGACCGTCCTTGGAGATGTACTTCTGTTCAAGCAGCAACTCGCCATGGGCATCGATAATCCGGCCGATCTGCTTTTCGCTCAGCACATTGCGGTAGCCGCCAGTTTTTCCGGCCCGAAAGAACTTCTGGCCTTCATGAACCCGTTCCCTGAAGCCGACCTCCTGTTCCTGGCGCTCAAGCTCCTTGAAAGAGCTGTTCCGGATCGCGCGCTTCAGGCGCTCCGGATTCTTCGGAAGTCCGAGATAGCGCATGAAGCGGCCGAAGGTCTTCACCGGATCGCGGTTCATATCCTCGTAACGAATAAACAATGGCGTGAAGTTCTCAACACCGAACCAGGAGCGATAGTGATTGGTCCAACCGCCCAAAAGCTGAAATATCGCCGCCTGCGTCGTCTTGGTGTGATGGTAGGGAGACGCCAAGGCTTCAATCGCATCGTCATGGCTGATCCGGTAGTGGTCGGCAAAGGAAACCGTCAGATCGAAGGGATTGCGGAGCAGGTACACAGCACCCACCGTGTGTTCCAGACAGATCAGTGGCGTGCCCTCATGGCGCATGAGCGCATTGTGGGTCTTAACGAAGGTGGTTTCGGGCCGGCTGGCAAGAAAACGTTGTACCGGTTCGCGCAGGGCATCGAATTCGGCATCGCTCGCGCCCCGCAACGGACGCCCGGCGACCTGCTCGTAGAGCGGATGGGCCGCATCACCATGCTTGACCACATTGATTTCGTTGATCGGCACCGGCTGCATGGCGTTACGGAACAGGTTTTCCATGAACAGGCGAAGCCAGGTGTTGCCCGATTTCGGATAGGAGGCGAGCCAAACGATACCGGCCACGGGCGGATCCCCCTCGTCAGCCGTTGACCGGAAAGACGATGTCCAGACGCTCCAAGGCTGTCAGGAAGTCACGGAGGGCGGGCTGCGGCAGTGCGGAAACGTTGGGCAGTTCGGTCACCCAGAAGGACTCGGACTCCGCGATGTGCCGGGCAATTTCTGAGAATTCCACTGCGATATCCACCGGCTCGAGACCCCCTTCGAGGCGCCAGGACGAACCTCGCCGCACCAGACGTAAAGCCTGGCGCGTGACAATGAAATATCCGTCCGGCTGGCGGTCGGGCAGGCGGTTCCCGGTGATCTTGTCGGCGAGATTTCGCAGAATGTGATCTCTGACGCGACCCTGAAAAGCAGGATCGGCCATGCGTTCGGCGACCTTTTGGCCGACCTCGGTCAGGTAGTCGGAGATTTCCGTGCGCGAATCGAAATGCGGCACGCGCTTGCGAAAAAATTCCTCGCGTTGCAGCTCTCCGATCAACAGGCTCACCGCGGAAAAACCCGCGAGATAGGTGGCCCCGAACGATAGGTGCAGCGACGCCGCGTCGGTCGCCAAAGCATCATGATACAGGCCGCGCGGAAGATAGAGAACATCGCCGGGCCGCATCACGATTTCCCGCGCCACCCGGCCCTTCTGCCGGTCGTGCTGCTCCCGGGAGAAATCGGCGGGCCTTGCCCCGGGAATGGCCATCGGCTCGTTCACGCGGCCGTCATAGATATTCCAGGTCTTCTCACCTTCGATCTGAATCGCGAAGACGCACATGGTGTCGAAATGCGAGGCATAACCCTGCACGCTTTGCCAGGAACAATAGGCGTTGCAGGATGCCGACGTGCCGGTCAGGCGTTCGATACAGGTAGTGATACTCTGAATCTCCGGATGGATGCCTTCCAGATAGTCGAGGACCAGCGTTGCACCCTGGCGCAGAAAATGGTTCACCTTCTCGCGGTCGGGCCGCAGCACCCGCTCGCCCAGCCTCCCCATGCCCGGGTTGGAGTATTGCGGCGGTGGCAGGACCTGGCCGTTGATCGCCAGTTCCATCACCTCGCCGTTCCACAGCTTCGGCCGGTTGAAAAGATCGTTCAGATGGGCCCAGGAAAAGAAGTCCCGCACATTTCCGATCGCGCCCGCTTCGTAATAGGCGCGCCGATCATGATAGGTCTCGATGAATTCCCGCCTGGAAATCTTCTTGAAAAGATTGGCGAACTGGAAGTCCTTCACGAAAGCCTCCGGGGATACCGGTCAGGCGGTCCCGACATTGAGCAATACGGCGCCGGCCCTGAAAACGCGTCTATTCTATAGCCCAGTTAGCGGGAGTAGCCCATGCTTTTAAGGGCCGAACCGATCGCCGTGCTATAGGAACACTCCGTCGCCGTTGAAAAGGAGCACCCAGGAACGATGCGCAGGATTATTTGGATCGCCTCGTACCCAAAATCGGGCAATACCTGGATGCGGGCGTTTCTCGCGAATTACGTGCTGGATCGCAGGGAACCTCTGCCGATCAATGAATTGGGGGCGTTTTCGCTGAGTGATACGAGACCGCGTTTTTATCAGCAGGCCGCAGGCAAACCGATCGCCGAGATCAGCGAGACCGAATCTGTGCGGCTGCGAGACCGGGCACAGGAACTGATCGCGAAGGCCCGGCCGCACGACCATTTCGTGAAAACCCACAGTCAGAACAGTGTTCACCGAGGAGTGATGCTGATAAATCGTACGGTAACGAAGGGAGCAATTTGCATCATCCGAAACCCGCTTGATCTCGTTTCTTCCTATGCCGGTCATTTCAACCTGTCCGTCGACCAGGCGATCGAGGCCATGGCAGATCCGAGCAATTCAACCATAGACGCGGAACATCGGATTTTCACCCTACTGGGGCACTGGAGCGATCACGTGACCTCCTGGCGCGACGCCAAGGACTTTCCGCTGATCATGGTACGATACGAGGATTTGCTCGCCCGACCCCGGGACGGATTCAGGCAGATTGTCGTGACCTTGGGCCTGCCCTCGATCAGGACAGACTGGACCGGGCGATTGCCTTTTCGTCCTTCAAGCAATTGTCGGAGCAGGAAAAGCAAAATGGGTTCAGAGAACGCCCTCCGCATAGCGAGCGTTTTTTCCGCGAGGGTAAAGCCGGGGCTTGGCGGGATCACCTGACTGGCTCCCAAATCGGAAGGCTTAGCGAAGACCACGGCGCGGTCATGACGGCGCTTGGATATCTGTAGAGCCGAGGACGTCATCCAGGGGACTGCGTTCTCAAGCCCCACATCAAAAGAAAAAGAGGCCGCCTGAAGGCGGCCTCTTCCATAGCGTCAAATCTGGATGGATTAGAAGCTGAGCTTCATGCCAACGACGACATAGGTACCCTCGACCTGAGCAGCGTCGGTGCCAGAAAGCGCCGTGTCATCCGACTGATACTTCGTGTGACCGATAGTACCAGCAGCGGTGATGCCTGACCCAGCGCATACTTCGCTGAGAGCATAACCGTGTCAGCTTCGGTATCGTTTGTGGTAACGCCGGCCACAGTCGTGCCGTCTTTCTCGCCATGGTAGTAGCCGAGGCTGACGCCCCACGGGCCGGACTGTAGCTGATGCCGACATTCACGCCGGAACCATCTACCGCGCCGCTGTCGTCGAACGACGCGTAGGAGATGCCAAAGCCCAGACCACCGAAGCCGAGGCCGAAACCAGCATTGAACGCCGACGCTTCGGTGTTGGTGCCGGCAATGCCGTCAAGCACCGTGCCATAGCCCAACGAAGCCTTGACATTGGTCGAGCCGAAGGTCTTGTTGAAGTTCAGGCCGGCCATCACGGTATCGGTGTTGGAGGTGTCACGGTTCGGCTGAGCAGTGTTGTCCTGACCCGTCTCAGGCGCATAGGAAATACCAAGCTGGAAGCCCTCGATCCGCGGGGTGTAGTAGGTCAGCTTTTCGGAGTCGTTCTGGGCAAGCGGCTCAACATAGGTCGAGCCCAGCGGCGTACGGAAATGGCCCCCCTTGCTGATGCTGGCACCGGCGCTGTTTGCAATGGTGGCCACCCAGCTGCTTTGGTCACCAGAGTTCATGGTGATACCGAATTCGGCCGGCGCGTAATGCATCTTGTACATCGCCGAGTTTTCGGAGCCGAGGTTGATCTCACCAAAGGCGCCCTTGACGATCAGGTAGGATTCGTCGATCTGGTCACCGGCGTTGCTGTTGGCTTCGAGCTGAACATTCACGCCAACGGAGATACCGTTGTCGAAGTGGTCATGCCCGTGAAGAAAATTTCAGAGTCCGACTTGTTGTCGAAGCCGCTGAAGTCCTGGGCTACCCCGTCGTCGCTGTTGACGTAGCCAAACCACTGCTCCATGTAGCCACCAACGCCAATCTTGATCTTTTCAGCGGCGATGGCCGACGGAGCGGAAGCGATCATGCCGGCGGCGACGATCGCGGTCGTTCCGAGAAGAACTTTTTTCATTGTTACAGTCTCCCGAGAGTCACGTACTCGAATAATAACGACAAGTCAGAACCGGAACTTGAGTGTCCCAGCCCTCTTGCGTCGAGATCATGACTATGCGTGCGATCCCTGCTCGTCAATCATTCAACCGAGCCGGGAGATGCAAAACTGTATCAATGTGGCGAAAATGCCACAAACCCGGAAGACAGATTTTGCCCCGCCGTATCAGATACAGCGGCGGCCTCCGTGGCGAAGCAAGAAAATAGAGTGCTCCAGAAACAGATTTTTCGGTCCGGTTGGCGCCGCGATCGAATTGTTAAGGCGCTAAAGAAGCGCTAAAAGGATGCGGGAATCGGGCAAGGAAACATCGTCATGATCAGCCACCGCGTTACCCGTAAGACAAAGCTGGCCTCGGTCGCGCTGATTCTCGCGAGTCTCGCCGGATGCGCGGGTGCCGATGTCGAATACAACTATCCGCGGTCCGGGCCTGGCGGGCGACCCACCTATGAAAAGCAGGAAAGCATTTTCGGCGAGGGCGGCCTGACACTTTTCGAAAGCCAGGGCGCCAAGGTCGAGGATGGTGGCCAGGGCGGCGGTATCGGCGTCAACAGTTTCCTGTGGCGGGCATCGCTGGACACCGTGTCTTTCATGCCGCTGCAATCGACCGATCCCTTCGGCGGTGTGATCATCACCGACTGGTATGCGCCGCCCGAGGCGTCGGAAGAGCGGTTCAAGGTCAATATCTTCATTCTCGATCGTGCGCTTCGGTCCGACGGGATTCGCGCAAAGGTGTTCAAGCAGCGTCGCGCGACCGATGGTGCTTGGGTAGACGCCATCGCCGACGATCAGTTGGACCGGCAGCTTGAGGACACGATTCTCACGCGTGCGCGCGAGCTTCGGATCCGCATCGCGCCCAAATCGAACTGAGGGGTGGGGACGGCGCGAAGCCCTGCGTCGAAATAGCCGCGGCACGCAGCGGCCGATGATCTCCGAATGAACGGATTTAGACTTTTGCTGGAGTGCTAGGCCCCATGGCCCGATACAATTTCCGCGAGACCGAGAAGAAATGGCACGGGCGCTGGGAGCAAGCCGGCACTTTCGCCGTCAAGGAGGATCCGAGCCGGCCAAAATACTATGTGCTCGAGATGTTTCCGTATCCGTCCGGCCGCATCCACATGGGCCATGTTCGCAATTACGCCCTCGGCGATCTGGTCGCGCGGTACAAGAAGGCGCGGGGCTTCAACGTTCTCCATCCCATGGGATGGGATGCTTTCGGCCTGCCGGCCGAGAACGCTGCGTTCGAGCGCCGGGTCCATCCCGCGGACTGGACGCACGAGAACATCACGGCCATGCGGGAACAGCTGCGTGCCATGGGCCTGTCCTATGACTGGAACCGTGAGCTGGCGACCTGCGCACCGGAGTACTACCGGCACGAGCAGAAGATGTTCCTGGATTTCCTGCGGAACGGGCTCGCCTACCGCAAGGAGAGCTGGGTCAACTGGGACCCGGTCGAGAACACGGTCCTGGCCAATGAGCAGGTCATCGACGGCCGCGGCTGGCGATCCGGCGCGACGGTCGAAAAACGCCTGCTTTCCCAATGGTTCTTGAAGATAACCGAATACGGCGACGATCTCCTGGAAGCGCTTGAAAGCCTGGAGCGCTGGCCGGATCGGGTCCGGCTGATGCAGCACAACTGGATCGGGCGCTCGGAAGGGGCCCATGTCCTGTTCGATATCGTAGGGCGGAGCGATCGCTTGGAGGTGTTCACGACCCGGCACGACACACTGTTCGGCGCGTCCTTCTGCGCGATCGCGGCCAACCATCCCCTGGCGGCATCGGTGGCGGCGAACGATCCCAAGCTGGCCGACTTCATCGCCGAGTGCAACCGGATGAGCACCAGCGAAGCGGCAATCGAGACCGCCGAGAAAAAAGGCTACGATACTGGCCTTAAAGCGCGCCATCCGATCATCGATGGACTGGAATTGCCAGTCTATGTGGCTAACTTCGTTCTCATGGAATACGGCACCGGAGCGATTTTCGGCTGTCCCGCGCACGATCAGCGCGACCTGGACTTTGCCCGCGCCTACGGACTGCCGGTATTGCCGGTGGTACTACCGCCGAATACGGATGCGGAAACCTTCGAGATCGGCGATGAAGCCTATGTGGGGCCGGGCACCGCCTACAATTCGGATTTCCTGGACGGTCTAGCTATCGACCAAGCGAAGAGCGCCATGGCCGAGCGGCTCGAAAGCGCCGGACGGGGAAAACGGGCGATAACCTACCGTTTGAGGGATTGGGGTGTATCGAGGCAACGCTATTGGGGGTGCCCGATACCGGTGGTTCATTGTCCGGACTGCGGCATCGTTCCGGTTCCCGACGCGCAATTGCCGGTCGAGCTTCCCAAAGACGTGGATTTCGATACCCCCGGCAACCCGCTGGATAATCATCCGACCTGGAAACACACGGCCTGTCCGACCTGTGGGGTTGCCGCGACCCGTGAAACCGATACCTTCGATACGTTCTTTGAATCGTCCTGGTATTTCGCCCGATTCTGCGATCCCAAGAGCGACGAGGCGTTCAGCCGGGCTTCGGTCGACTACTGGATGCCGGTCGATCAGTATATCGGCGGTATCGAACACGCCGTGCTCCACCTGCTCTACTCGCGATTCTTTACCCGTGCGTTGCGCAAGTGCGGTTATCTGGGCATTGACGAGCCGTTTGCCGGATTGATGACCCAAGGCATGGTCTGCCACGAGACCTATCGCGACGCGAAAGGCTGGCTCTTTCCCGATCAGGTGCGAAAGGCATCCGACGGAGGTTTCGTCGCCGTCGATGACGGAAGGCCCGTGACGGCCGGGCGTATCGAGAAGATGAGCAAGTCGAAACGCAATGTCGTCGATCCCGAGGCGATCATTCAAACCTATGGCGCCGACACCGCGCGGCTGTTCATGCTGTCGGATTCGCCCCCGGAACGTGACCTGGAATGGACCGAGGCCGGTGTCGAAGGGGCCTGGCGGTATCTGAACCGGCTTTGGCAACGGATCACGGAATCGGAGATCGCGTTTCCGCCGGCGGGCGCGCCGCGCCCCGGGACGTTCTCGCCGGCGGCGGCGGATCTTGAGCGCGCCATCCACAAGACCATCAAGGCGGTTCAGGACAGTATCGAGAAATGGCGGTTCAACAGCGCCGTCGCGCAGATTCGCGAGCTCAGCAATGCGCTTGGGGCACTGAAGGGCGACGGTGCCGGCGAAGCCTGGATGTTGCGTCACGGCTACGAGGTTCTGTTGCGCCTGATCGAGCCGATGACGCCGCACATCGCCGAGGAGATTTGGGAAAGCCTCGGCCACCAAGGATTTTTATGCGAGGTTCCCTGGCCGACTTTCGATCCGTCTCTGGTGATCGACGATGTGATCACGATCGGGGTCCAGGTGAACGGCAAGCTCCGGGGGACCATCGACATGGCCCGCGACAGCGCCGAGGAGGATGTCCGCTCACAAGCGCTCGATCTTGAGAACGTTCGGAAAATTCTCGACGGCAACCCGCCGCGCCGGGTGGTCGTCGTCCCAAATCGGATCGTCAATGTCGTCGCCTAGGATTCTCGCCTGGATCGTCGGCGCTTTTGCCGCGGCAAGCCTGTGGGGATGCGGGTTCGAACCGCTTTACGCGAGCCGGGGCGACTCCAGCTCGGGCGCGGTTGCCCATATGGCGGCGGTGCGGATCAGCCCGATCCCGGATCGCGCCGGACAACAACTCCGCAATGCGCTGCAAGACAAGCTGACCCCGCGCGGCAAGCCACGCGAGGCGTTGTACCGGTTGGATATCTCATTGGAAGAGAACCGCTCGGACCTGGTGATTCTCCAGGACGCCACGTCAACCTTCGCAAAGATGCGGATCGCGGCGAATTATATTTTGAATGATGCCGCGACTGGAAAACCGCTGACCCGGGGCCGGTCCGAATCGACAACGATCTTCAATATCGTCGAGTCGGAGTTTGCAAATTTGAGCGCGCAGGCCGATGCCAGGGCCCGGGCGGTGAATCAGATCAGCGATGATATCCGATTGCGCCTGGGATTGTTTTTCCGCCGTCACTCGGCCCAGCGAGGGAGCTAGATGAAGCTTCAGCACCGGGATCTTCAGCGCATCTTGACCAATCGCCCGGCAGACCTGCGTGGGATCCTCGTCTACGGGCCCGATCAAGGTCACGTGGGGGAAACCGCCGATTTGATCGCGCGATCAGCTGTGAATGACCCGGGAGACCCCTTCGCGATCACCCTGCTTACCGGCGATACCTTAAAGCAGGATTCCGCTGCGCTTATGGACGCAGCAACGTCTCTTTCACTCACCGGCGGCAGCCGCCTGGTTCGGGTTCGCGGCACTACCGACGCTCATACGCCGAAATTCGAGGACCTCGCCGGCGCGGATGCCGTGGAAGCCTTGGTGGTGGTCGAGGCGGAATCCTTGGCGGGCGGGTCGAAACTTCGGAAACTTTTCGAAAATGCCCCGAACCTCGCCGCGCTGGCCTGCTACGGAGACGATGGAGCCGGGTTGATAAGCTTCATCAAGCAGACCTTAGCGGAGTCAGAGGTACGAATTCAGCCGGACGCCCTTCAGCATCTGGCCGCCAACCTTGGCGGCGATCGGCGGCAGACCCGAAGCGAGTTGGAAAAACTGTCGCTTTTGGTCGGGCGCGGGGGCGAGATCGGCCTCGATGATGTTGCATCGAGTATTGGCGACAGCGGCTCTTTGGCCATGGACGATATCGCCTTCGCCGCGGCCGACGGCAACGGACCTGACCTTGACCGGGCCCTGTCCCGCGCTCGTTCGGACGGGGAAAACGCGGTTCGGATCCTGCGGGCGGCGATCGGTCATTTTCAACGACTTTATCAGGTCATAACGGCGGTAGAGGGGGGCGCATCGCCGGATCAGGCCCTGAAATCGCTGAGACCTCCCATTTTCTGGAATCGCAGAGGCAGGTTCGAGGCACAGATCCAGGCCTGGTCTTCAACCCGGATTGAACAGTGCCTGGACCGTTTGCTGGAAGCGGAGTTTCGGTGCAAAAGCACCGGCATGCCCGATGATGTGGTCTGCGCTCAGGCACTGATCGGCGTTTGCCTCTCTCGCCGGCCAGCTCGCCGGGGATAGGGTTGCGGCACTCTTGGAGGGCCGAAAGTGGTTTTCAGTCGATGAATTCAATCTCGTCGTCGGGGCCTGCTTTAGGGCCTGAACCGTTTTCCGACGAAAGGGATTCCGCATTGTCCGGATCACCAGGAGTGTTTTTCTTCTGAGGATCTTCCCCCATGTCTTCGCCATCCGCGGGCTCCACCTCCCGTGGCTCAACGGACGCTGAAGCTTCGGCGTCCAGAGCGCTGAGGAGACCGCTGATCAAGGCGCTGGCTCCTCCGTCACCGGATGACGCCCGTTGGTCGTCGGAGGCTACATCCTCCTCGTTCGCTGAATCCGTATCTAAATCATCGCCCGAGAATTCGCCGGAGGTTAGCAGCGATTCAGTTTGCGCCATGAGAGATTCGAACGCGGAACCTTCTTCGGATCCGGTCGAGTCATCAGCTTCCTCAAGCCATTCACCGGGATCAGATTCATGGATATCAGAGTCCTCGCCGTCAGAGGTCTCGCCGTCAGAGGTCTCGGGATCTGGTTCCTCGGCGACGGAGTTTTCGGCATCGGACTCGTTGACGTCCAGTTCCTCAGGATCGGAACTGGTGGCTTTGGGCAGAGGATTCGAGTCTTCCCCATCAAGCGTCGCATAGGTTTGGAAAGCGTCAACCTCCTCGGCGTCGTCCTCCGGCCCGAACAAGGCGTCCGACACCACGAGCGTACCTTGGGCCGGCCCTTGCGGAATGGAGAGTTTGGCGAGCAGATCGTCCAGTTGTTCGAGACTTTGATAATGAATCGTGACCGACCCCCGGTCTTCATCCTTCGGCGTGATATCCACTGTCAGGCCGAGCGTTTCGGTCAAGCTTTGTTCCAGGGCGCGGGTGTCCGCGTCTTTTTCCGGAATCCGACCGGTTTTCGGCGCGGACGACGACGATCTTCCCTTCGACTTACCCCCGGATTGGCCCTGGACAAGTTTTTCCGTCGCGCGAACCGATAGGCCGCCAGCAACCACGTAGTCCGCCAGCCGTTCCGCATCCTCTGAAGCCAGCAGCGCCCGCGCGTGCCCGGCGGTCAAGCGGCCGGCCTCGAGATGCTCCCGGGCCCCTGGCGGGAGGGCAAGCAAACGCAAGGTGTTTGCCACATGGCTCCGGCTCTTGCCGACTGCCCGAGCAACATCTTCCTGGGTGTGACCGTACTCGTCGATAAGGCGTTGGAAGCCGTCCGCCTCTTCCAGGGCGGTCAGATCGCTGCGCTGGATATTTTCGATCAGCGCGATCTCTAGCGCTTCGGTATCCGTGAATTCCCGAATCAACGCCGGGATTTCATGCAATCCGGCGATCTGAGCCGCGCGCCAGCGGCGCTCACCTGCGATGATTTCGAGGCCGCTCCCGTCGCCGCCACGCCGGCGCAGCAGTATCGGTTGCAGGACGCCGCGTTCTCGAATGCTATCGGCAAGAGCCTGCATCTCCGGCTCGCCGAAGGTTCGGCGGGGCTGCGCCGCACCCGGGGAAATATTTTCTATCGGCACCATCCGGGTTTGACGCAGCCGTTCGGCCTGGACGACTTCGTCCCCATCGTCCCCGAGCAGCGACGAAAGCCCCCGCCCCAACTGCCTGCGTTTACCGCCTCCCCCTGTGCCGTCACTTGTCACGCGGCCAGACCTCGTTCCCGTTTGATCACTTCACTCGCCAAATGAATATACGCCTTTGATCCGGCGCACCGCATATCATACACCAATACCGGCAATCCGTGCGAGGGCGCTTCGGAGACCCGGACATTGCGTGGTATGACCGTCTGATAGACTTTATCACCCAAATGCTCGCGCACATCCGCCGCCACCTGTTCCGACAGGTTGTTGCGCACATCGAACATCGTCAAGACGATGCCTTGAATATCCAGATCCGGATTGAAGGCTTTCCGCACCCGCTCCACCGTCCGCAGCAACATGCTGAGGCCTTCCAGGGCATAGAATTCACATTGCAGGGGCACCAGCACGGCGTCCGCAGCGACGAAGGCATTCAGCGTGAGCAGGCCCAGCGACGGCGGGCAGTCGATGAGGATATAGTCGTATTTTGCGCCATCGCCTTTTAAATGGCGCACCATCGCCTCGCGCAGTCGATATTCTCTTTCATCGACCGACACCAGCTCGATTTCCGCCCCCGACAGATGCGCGGAACTGGGAATGATCCACAGGCCGCGCACACTGCTTTCTTCCGTCGCTTCCGCCATGGTCGCCGCGCCGGACAGGACCGCATAGGAATCGAAATCGCGGGCGGTGCGGGGAATGCCAAGGCCGGTGCTCGCATTTCCCTGGGGATCCAGATCCACGATAAGCACTTTCATGTCACAGGCTGCCATCGCCGTGGCGAGGTTGACGGCGGTGGTGGTTTTCCCGACACCGCCTTTTTGGTTCGCCACCGCCAAAACCCGCGTCGCGCGCCAACCGGGCCTTGTGAAAACCCTGTCATCGGTCATTGAATATGCCCTCCAGCCGGACGATTCTCGCGGCACTATCGGTTACGCTCTCGAGTAGCGCATACCGCATATTCCACCGTTTCTTCGCGGTAGTCAATTCTTCCTCGACGGTACGCCCCTTTGGGAAGAGACAAACCGTTTCCTCGCCCAGGTACGGCCTAGCATAACTGAACAGTACGTCCAAAGGCGCACAGGCTCTCGAGGTCACTACATCAAAGATCTGAGGCTCTGCGGCCTCGATCCGGCGGTTCACGATCCTCACCGGCACCGATGTTTCACGTGAAACTTCCCTCAGAAACAGGCATTTTCGCTCGTCAGATTCAACAAGCTGCACGCTCGGCGCTCCCATGATGGCCAGAACCATCCCTGGAAATCCGGCGCCGCTCCCAATGTCCAGAACAGACCGCGCGCCATTCGGAAAATGTCCAAACAGTTGCCCGCTATCCAAAAAATGCCGCCGCCAAACGTCGTCTAAACTTTGAGTCGATACTAGATTTATGGCCCTCTGCCATTTTCGCAACAAAGTTTCGTATATCATCAACCGATCAATTGTTTCACGTGAAACATTTAAAGCATCGGCGAAGGCCTCTGGGCTGAGCTTTTCCGCGTGCCTCATTCCCCGGTCGCGGTCCGGTTCGCTGCATCGTTCCTTGATTTAACATGCCGCATCAGCGCCAGAACGGCAGCCGGCGTGACCCCGGGAATACGCGCCGCTTGGCCAAGAGTTTGCGGCCGCACCGCCATCAATGCCTCGCGCACCTCATTGGACAGCCCCCCAATGGCATTGAAATCCACGGCCTCGGGCAGGTGTAGCGCCTCGTCCCTCCGATAGGACCGAATATCGGCGTCCTGCCGAGACACATAGCCGGAATAGAGAGAATCAGTTCGAACCGCTTCCAGTATTTCCGGATCGAGAGCGCGTATCCCCGGCCATACCTTGGCCAGCACCTCTTCATGAACCCTGGTCTGCCCCAGCACCTCATAGGCTGAGCGGACAACACCGTCGAGATTGACCGCCATTCCGGCGGCTTGCAATTCGTTGGGCGACGCCGTCATGGACGACAATGCCCGGATCGCCTCGGAAATCGCCGTATTTTTCTTCCGAAAAGCCCGTTGGCGCGCAGATCCGACGCATCCCGCCTCAATACCCAATTCCGTTAGCCGCCGATCCGCGTTATCGGCCCGGAGTCGGAGCCGGTATTCGGCCCGGGACGTGAACATTCTGTAGGGCTCTCGTGCGCCCTTGGTAATCAGATCGTCAATGAGAACGCCGATATACCCGTCCGCCCGGTCAATCGAGAACTCCGCCGTCGCCCCTGAGGCTCTCATCGCCGCATTGATGCCGGCGACCAACCCCTGCGCCGCCGCCTCCTCATAGCCGGTGGTTCCATTGATCTGCCCGGCAAAATACAAGCCGTGAACCCGACGCGTCTCCAAGGTTCGGTTCAGTTCGCGGGCATCAACGTGATCATATTCAATCGCATATCCGGGCCGAAGCATCTCTGCACGCTCCAGTCCCGGTATGGTTGAAATGAACGCTTTCTGAACCTCTGTCGGCAGAGAGGTCGAGATACCATTCGGATAGACCCAATGCGTGTCGATCCCCTCGGGCTCAAGAAATATCTGATGATGATCCCTGTCGCCGAACCGGACCACCTTGTCTTCAATCGACGGGCAGTACCGGGGCCCTACCCCTTCAATACGTCCGGCATACATGGGCGAAAGATGGAGATTATCGGCAATGATCCGATGGGTTTCCGGAATTGTCCTGGTGATATGGCAGGAAAGCTGCGGGACCAAGATTCTATTGGTGAGATACGACATGGGTTCCGGCGGCGAATCCCCGGGCTGTTCCTCCAGACTTTCCCAATCGATGGTTCGGCCGTCCAGCCTCGCCGGCGTTCCGGTCTTCAGTCTACCCAATTTGAACCCGATGCGCTCCAAGGTCACGGACAGCCCGAGCGCCGGCGCATCGCCGATCCGCCCCGCCGGAACCCGCTCCTCGCCCCGGTGAATCACCCCACGCAGGAAAGTGCCGGTCGTAAGGACCACATTCTCCGAATTGAAAACGCGACCGTCCCCGCACCGCACGCCGGTCACAAGCCGATCATCCGGACAAAGGATATCTTCAACCGAGGCCTCCTCGATCCAAAGGTTCTCCTGTGCTTCCAGAATTCCCAGGGCCGCCTCGCGGTAGAGTTTCCGATCAGCCTGGGCTCGAGGGCCGCGGACCGCCGGACCTTTGCTCCGGTTCAGCACCCGGTATTGAATGCCGGCAAGATCCGTCGCGCGGGCCATCACCCCGTCCAGCGCATCGATCTCTCGAACCAGATGCCCCTTGCCCAACCCGCCGATGGCCGGGTTACAGGACATCTCTCCAATCGTCGCCCGTTTATGGGTTAGCAGAAGCGTCTGCGCGCCCATGCGCGCGCTTGCCGCCGCAGCCTCACATCCCGCGTGCCCGCCGCCGATAACAATGACGTCGAAACGATCCCTCATTTGGCCTCTCCGACCTACGGCTTCCGCCATGCGGTGATCTATCAAATTCCAGAGCCTGTTTCACGTGAAACATTATTTTCCGATGCAGAAATCGCGAAACACCACATCCAACAGATCTTCCACGTCCACGCGCCCTGTCACGCGTCCGAGCCCGTCCGCGGCAATTCGTAGATTCTCCGCGACGATTTCGAGCTCGACATTCGTGGCAATGCCCTCCACAGACCGGTTTAGCGCGTCCAAGCACGACCGAAGCGCCGACCGGTGCCGTGCCCTCGAAAGAACCGGACGCGACGATATGTTCATTCGATCCCGCGCGATCGACGAGAGACGATCCATCACATCCCCGAGTCCCTCGCCGGTCACCATCGATACAGGCACCCAAAGAGGGCGCCGGTCCCTAGTTGGCGCCGATACCAGACTGCCATCAGCCTTGAGAAGATCGATCTTGTTCAACAAAACCAGATCCCCTTCCTTCACGCCGTATCCAAACGGGTCACCGTCGCCCCCAAACATCGCGTCGAGCACCAGAATTCGAAGGTCCGATTGCTCGGACCAGGCACGTGCCCGTCGAATCCCTTCGGCTTCGACCTTATCCGCGCTTTCCCGGACCCCCGCAGTATCCGCGACGATCACCGGATAGCCGCTCAGATTGAGATGAACTTCGATGACATCCCGGGTCGTACCGGCCTGCTCTGACACGATCGCGACATCCCGTTGCGCAAGCCAGTTTACAAAGCTCGACTTACCGGCATTCGGCGGCCCCACTACCGCGATACGCATGCCGTCCCGCAGCCTTTCACCCCGCCGATCATCGTCGAGAAATCCCGCCATTTCCGCCGAGATTTTTGCCAGATCCATAGCCAGCAATTCGGCGATCTCGTCCGGAAGATCTTCGTCCGGGAAATCGATATAAGCTTCGAGATGGGCCCGGCCCCGCGTCAGATTCGTTGCCCATCCTTCGAAAACCCTCGACAGGGACCCCCTCAATTGCGTCAGGGCCAGATCGCGCTGAGCCTCGGTTTCGGCATTGACCAGATCATTGACCGCCTCGGCTTCGATCAAGTCCAACCGCCCGTTCAGAACCGCCCGGCGGCTGAACTCTCCCGGCTCCGCGAACCGGAACCCTTTTTCGCCCGCTAAGCCATCGAGAATCGAGTCATACACAGCCCTTCCGCCATGAATCTGGAGTTCTACCAGGTCCTCCCCGGTGTAACTACCGGGACCCGGAAAGAACAAAACCAGGGCCTGATCCAATTGCCTGGACTCCCGGTGGAGCGTCCGAAGGCCGGCACGCCGCGGTTTTGGCAGGGCGAAATCGAATATATCCCCGAGTCTCCGTGCCCCGATCCCTGAAACACGGATGATTCCCACCGCCGCGCGGCCCGGCGCCGTCGCTGGCGCGAAAATCGTATCCTCGTCCGACCTCACGCCGCGTCCCTCGTCCGAAAAGTTCTATGCCTGCCGCGTCCCAAAAGAGAAATCCTGGAGGCGGCGGCGCTCAGGCCTTATCTTAGTTCAAGTTTGTGAACATCACCCTGGAATTCCGTCATGGGGCTCCGAATCTTAGACACTCCGACAGGCCGATTGCTGATCAAAAGCAACGGCTTGGCCATCACGCGGGTGGCCTGGCTTAAACGCGACGACCCGATACCGACCGGGGAAACGGACACTGTCTGCGACCGGGCAGCCGCCGAACTCACCGAGTATTTCTCAGGGAGTCTCAAGACCTTCACGGTTCCCATCCATCTCGAGGGCTCCGACCTTCAGCTTCGCGTATGGCAGGTCATGCGCGAAATCCCGTTCGGACAGGTTCTGACCTATGGCGACGTCGCCCACCAGATCGGCTCGGAACCACAAGCCGTTGGCACCACCTGCGGGCAAAATCCCATACCCGTTATCGTGCCCTGCCACCGAATCGTCGGCGCCGGCGGGAAACTGACCGGATTTTCCGGAGGCAATGGCATTGAAACCAAAGCATTTTTGCTTGACCACGAAACCGGCCAAGGCCGCCTCCTCTAACCCACGCCCGTTTGCCGCATTTCCAGCTGACGTCTTCCCCATGGACTTGAATTTCCCAGGCGGGTTAGGCTCGCGCCGCGCCACCCGAATCGCGGAGGAACGCCATGAGCTTCGTTACGATCACCGCCGGTGACGGCGGCACTTTCCAGGCCTATCATGCGACACCGGCCGGCTCCGGATCGGCTCCCGGGATCGTTCTGATCCAGGAAATTTTCGGTGTGAACAAGGTCATGCGCGACCTCGCGGACGGCTACGCGGCCAAGGGTTTCGACGTCCTGTGCCCGGATATCTTCTGGCGCATCGAGCCGGGGATCGACATCACCGACCAATCCCAGGCGGAGTGGGACCGCGCCTTTGAACTATTCGGGCTTTTCGATGTCGACACCGGCGTGAAGGATCTCATCGCCACCCTCCGCCATCTCCGTGGCCTGGACTCGTGCAATGGAAAAGCCGGGAGCGTCGGTTACTGTCTGGGCGGCAAACTCGCCTATCTCATGGCGACTCGAAGCGACGCCGATTGCAACGTCAGTTATTACGGGGTTGGAATCGACGATCTGTTGACCGAAGCGAGCGCGATTCGCGCGCCCCACCTTTCCCATATCGCCGCGCTTGACGGTTTTGTGCCGCCGGAGGCGCAGGCGAAAATCAAAAGCGGGCTTTCGGCCAATTCACTCTGCGCCCTCTACACGTACGAGCAACAAGACCATGCCTTCGCCCGTGAAGGCGGCGCCCATTACGATCAGGCCGCCGCCGAACTGGCGAACGCACGGACGCTGGACTTCTTCAAAACCCATCTCGGATAACCGGGATATTCAGGAGGAAACACATGCCCAAGGCAATTCGCATTCATAAGCAAGGCGGCCCCGAGGTGCTGAAATGGGAGGATGTCGAAGTCGGTGATCCCGGCAAAGGCCAGATTCGGCTGCGCCACACCGCGGTCGGCCTTAATTTCATCGACACCTATCAGCGCAGCGGCCTCTATCCGATGCCCCTTCCAACAACCCTCGGCATGGAAGCGGCGGGTGTCGTTGAAGCGGTCGGCCGCGGCGTAACCGGTCTTAAAAAGGGCGATCGGGTCGCGTATTCCTCCCAACTCGGCTCTTATTCCGAATCACGGATCGCGGATGCCGAGAAGGTCGTGAAGATCCCGCGGGGCGTCGATGATCAGTCCGCGGCCGCGATGATGCTGAAGGGCATGACCGCGCAATACCTGATCCGCCAGATCTACCGGGTGAAGGCGGGCGATACGATCCTGATCCACGCCGCCGCCGGCGGCGTCGGCCTCATCGTGTGCCAGTGGGCGAAATCCCTCGGCGCGACGGTGATCGGCACGGTCAGCACCCCCGCCAAGGCCAAGCTCGCCGCCGCGAACGGCTGTGATCACCCGATCAACGTCAACAAGGAGAACTTCGTCGACCGGGTGAACAAGATCACCAAAGGCAAGAAACTGCCGGTGGTGTTCGATTCCGTCGGCAAGGATACCTTCGACGGGTCTCTGGAATGCCTGGCGCCGCTCGGCATGATGGTGAGCTTCGGCCAGGCCTCGGGCCCGATTCCGCCGGTCAATCTCGGGGTTTTCGCCCAGAAGGGCTCGCTGTTCTTCACGCGGCCGTCGCTGATGAACTACACCGCGACACGGGATCAGCTCGAGACGGTCTCCAAGGATCTCTTCAAGGCGGTCCGGTCAGGCGCGGTGAAAATCAAGATCGATCAGACCTATGCCCTGAAAGATACCCGCAAGGCGCATGAGGATCTTGAAGGCCGCAAGACCACGGGACAGACGGTTCTGCTGCCGTAACATATCGTGACGCCAAAGGATGGTGCCGAGGCCGACAGTCTCGGCGCCATCCGGCGGCTTGTCTGTATTTTAGAAAACTAGGAATTCATCGCGTCGAAGAAATCGGCGTTGTTCTTTGACGTCTTCAGCTTATCCAGCAGGAACTCCATAGCGTCCACCGTCCCCATCTGGGTGAGGATGCGACGCAATACCCACATTTTCGAAAGCGTGCTCTTGTCGACCAGAAGCTCTTCCTTGCGGGTACCCGACCGGGTGATGTCGATGGTCGGGAAGGTGCGCTTATCGGTAAGCTTGCGGTCGAGAATGATTTCCGAGTTGCCGGTTCCTTGAACTCCTCAAAATCACCTCGTCCATGCGCGAGCCGGTATCGATCAGGGCGGTGGCGATGATCGACAGTGATCCGCCTTCCTCGATGTTCCGGGCGGCGCCGAAGAACCGCTTCGGGCGCTGCAGCGCGTTGGCGTCGACACCGCCGGTCAGCACCTTGCCCGAGGACGGCACTACCGTGTTGTAGGCGCGAGCCAGACGCGTAATCGAATCCAGCAGAATCACCACATCCCGCCGGTGTTCGACCAGACGCTTGGCCTTCTCGATCACCATTTCGGCGACCTGGACATGGCGGCTCGCCGGCTCGTCGAAGGTCGAACTAATGACCTCGCCGTTCACCGTGCGGTCCATGTCGGTCACCTCTTCGGGCCGCTCATCGATCAACAGAACGATGAGATAGACTTCCGGGTGGTTTTTTGAGATCGATGTCGCGATGTTCTGCAGCATGACCGTCTTACCGGTCCTGGGCGGCGCGACTACGAGGGCTCGCTGGCCCTTGCCGATCGGCGCAATCAGGTCGATAACCCGGCAGGTTGGGTCGCCCGGTTTCCCGGACGATTCAACTTCCAGTACCAGGCGCTCGTCCGGGTAGAGCGGGGTCAGGTTGTCGAAATTGATCCGATGGCGAACGACATCCGGATCCTCGAAATTGATCTTGTTGACCTTGAGAAGCGAGAAATATCTCTCCCCGTCCTTGGGGGAGCGGATCTGACCCTCCACGGTATCTCCGGTCCGCAATCCGAAGCGCCGCACCTGACTGGGCGAGACATAGATGTCGTCCGGACCCGGCAGGTAATTCGATTCCGGTGACCGCAGGAACCCAAACCCATCGGACAGGGTTTCAAGTACACCGGTACCGTGGATCGCGACATCGTTCTCAGCCAGTTGTTTGAGGATCGCGAACATCATGTCCTGCTTGCGCAGAACGCTGGCATTCTCAATCTCCAGTTCTTCCGCATAGGCGAGAAGATCGGCCGGGGATTTGGTCTTGAGCTCCTGAAGATGCATTGGGCGTCAGGTCTTTTTCTGAAAACGGGGAAAACGGGGTTTTGACGGCGAATACGCTTCGGTCTGTCCTTGCGGAAATCGAAATCGGTGCTGGACAGGAAATCGGGGCTGGGCGCCCCAATGCGTAGGCTCCGTGCGTTTACCTAAACCCGAAGACAAAGTCAAACAGGTATCACGCTCCAATCGACAAGATCGGTCAATTCGGCTTCAAAACGACCAAAAGGACGATCGCGATCAGGAGAACCGTGGGGACCTCGTTGACCATCCGAAAAAACTTCGCGGACAGGGTATTCGCGTCGCGTTCAAAAAAACGCCTCCAACGGGACAGCGCACCATGGACACCGGTCATCCCCACCAACGCCAGGATTTTCCATTGCATCCAGCTTTCCTCGAGATGGCTTGGAACCAGCGCGATCATCCAGATGCCGAAAACAAAGGCGGCCAACATGGCCGGATTGATGATCGCCCTCAGCAAACGCCGCTCCATGATTTTCAGCGTTTCCGAAAGCTCCGAGCCCGGTGCCGCATCCGCGTGATAGACGAAAAGCCGCGGCAGATACAGCATTCCGGCCATCCAAGCCATGACGCTGATAATGTGTAACGCTTTGATAAGTAGGTAATATTCCATTGATCAAAAGGTCCAAGTTTATCTTGGTTCTCGGAGCAGCCGGGCCAGTTCCTCGACATGCTCCGGCGGCGTGCTGGGAATCACCCCGTGACCCAGATTGAAAACGAACGGTCCGGAATCAAGATTCGATCTGATCCGGTCCACCGCTTTCCGCATCACATCGCCGCCCGAAAGTAGAATAATCGGATCCAGATTCCCCTGGACCGGCAGCGATGGCTGAATCTCTCTGGCAGCCCAATCCGTGGGAACATTAGTGTCCAACGCCAGAGCGTCCACGCCGGCCCGCTCCGCGAAAGTTTTGTAGTGAACCCCGGCTCCCCGCGGAAATCCGATAATCGGCACCTCCGGGTGATCCGCGCGAATCCTCTCTGCAATCCGCCTGATGGGTTCGATCGACCAGGCTTCGAACTGGTCCGGTGCCAGAACACCGGCCCATGAATCGAACAGCTTCACCACCTGGGCCCCGGCACGGATCTGTGCCTTCAAGTGCCGGACCGTCGCCTCGACCAACAGGTCCATCAGCGCACCGAATCCCATGGGGTCGGAAAAAGCCCAGTGTTTGGTTTTCGCATAGTCCTTGCTGGACCGTCCTTCGACCATATAGGTCGCCGCCGTCCAGGGCGCTCCCGCGAAACCGATCAATGTTACATCTTCCGGCAACGCCGCCCTGACCAGGGCAACGGTCTCATAGGTTGCTTCAATCCGGGACCAGGACCGGTCCAGCGAGAGTCGGGACAGATCACTGGTGTTCTCCACCGGCTCCAGCACCGGTCCGATCCCCTCTTCGAAACGCACCGCCTGGCCCATTCCGAACGGGATAATGAGAATGTCCGAAAACAGGATCGCCCCATCCGGGTGAAACCGCCGTATCGGTTGAAGGGTGATCTCCGCCGCCATCTTCGGAGTCAGACAGAGATCAAGGAACGAGCCGGCTTTCGCCCTCAGCGCACGGTATTCGGGAAGGTACCGGCCGGCCTGACGCATCAACCAGAATGGCGGGCATTTGCAAACCTTGCCGCTTAGGGCATCGAGTAATGGTTGATCGCTCATGGGAATGCCCTGGCCGGTTAAACTCACTTTATACAAACATTAGTTAGTTAAAAGAAAGAGATTGAAGTGGTAGTGAATCCCTGTGATTCCTGGGGATTATCAGGTGTTGACAGGTTTTCCACCGTCACGGCGGTGTTCTCGTACCGAGGGTCTGATCTTGATGAATTCGTGGAAAGTCCAGGGCAAGGTTGATGACGCAGGGGTGTGAATCATGTGAGTCTGGTGAAGCACCGGATGAAGCCTCGGACAATTCACACTATCAGCCTTTCTTGGACCCGATGAGACATAGTTGAACGACATAGGGAATGGTCCGGGAATGGCAGGTGTGGAATCATAAACCAAGTTCCGCCGGCATGGGTTATCCCCGTGATGACTGAGTTATCGAGACAAGGGCAAGAGCGTCGATGACCGACCAGCTTCACATTCACCTGGTCTCGGATGCGACCGGCGAAACCAATCATCAGATTGCGCGCGCCTGCATGGTTCAATTTCAAGGGATCCAGCCGACCGAACATGTCTGGTCCCTGGTCCGCACCAGCAGCCATATTGAGAAAATCCTGGTGGCGGTCGAAGCCTATCCGGGACCAGTGCTTTTCACCCTGGTCGACGCCGAACTGCGCCGCCAGCTCATCGAGGGATGCCAGAAATCCAAGGTTCCCTGTGTATCGGTCCTTGATCCGGTCCTCGATACATTGGCGACTTACCTGGGCGTTGAAAGCCGCGGTACGCCCGGGCGCCAGCATCGTATGGACGCCGCTTATTTCGACCGCATCGAGGCAATGGATTTCACATTGATCCATGACGACGGGCAGATGACCGGGGATTTGACCGACGCCGACATCATCATCCTGGGTGTATCAAGAACCTCGAAAACCCCGACATCCCTGTATCTCGCCAATCGCGGATATAAGACCGCGAACATTCCGCTGGTTCCCAATGTGCCGTTGCCTGATCAGTTGTTGGAGGCCCGCGACCTTTTTATTGTCGGCCTGACGAATGATCCGGTCCGCCTTACGCAAGTGCGCCGGAACCGGATGCTGATGCTCAACCAGAAGGATGAGACCGACTATATCGATCTCGAAAAGGTTCGGCGCGAGGTCACCGATGCGCGCCGGCTGTTCCGACAGCACGGCTGGCCGGTCATCGATGTTACCCGACGGTCGATCGAGGAAACCGCCGCCGCCGTACTCCAGCATTATGCGCGGTTTCACGGCGAGGAAGGTTAGGCGGACGTGACGACCGTGCTGATGAATCCCTCGGCTGACGACACTACCGTCATCTTGGCGTCGGGTAGTGCCACTCGGGCCGGGATTTTGCGGAATGCGGGGTTAAGGTTCTCGATCCGGCGCCCGACTGTGGACGAAGCGGCGGTTCGGCAAGTTATGGTGGAGGCCGGGGATCCGGTCGAAGCCGGCGCGCGGCGGCTGGCCGACCTGAAAGCCTTGGAGATCAGCAGCGAGATTCCGGGCGCTCTGGTCATCGGGGCAGACCAGATTCTCGAATGTGGCGGCCAGTGGTTCGAGAAACCGGAAGGGCCGGAAGCGGCTCGCGAGCAACTGATGAAACTGTCGGGCCGGACGCACCGGCTGATCAGTGGGGTTTCTATTGCGAGAGACAATGAGGTGATCTGGCGCCACGTCGATCAGGCGGTCCTTACCGTTCGTTCCCTCGGGAAAGAGTTCCTTGAGCGATATTTGATAGCCATGGGGGACCGCACCCGAGAGTCAGTGGGTGGGTACCAGATCGAAGGTCTCGGCTCCCAGCTTTTCGAGCGAGTCGAGGGCGATCATTTCACCATTCTCGGATTACCGCTCCTGCCGACACTCGCTTTTCTGCGTTCCCACGGGCTCCTGGAAGACTAATCACATGAAAATCCTTGGGCTGACCGGATCGATCGCGATGGGCAAGAGCACTGCCGCCGCCATGCTGCGAAGGTTCAGGATCCCGGTCCATGACGCCGATGCCTGTGTGCATGGACTATTTGCACGGGGAGGGCGCGCTGTATCCCCGATCAACCGGGCATTTCCGGGAACGGTCGAGAACGGCGCGGTGAACCGCAACAAACTGAGCACCGCCGTTTTCGGAAACAAGGAAGCGCTCAGGAAACTGGAAGCCATCGTGCACCCGTTGGTTCGGGATGACCGGGACCGGTTTCTCGCGCGGCACCGCCGCGGTCATGCTCCGATCGTGGTCCTTGATGTGCCCTTGCTCTTTGAGACACGCGGCCACGGGATCTGCGATGAGGTGATCGTGGTGAGCGCACCGGCCTTCCTGCAGCGGCGCCGGGCTCTTGCCCGCGCCGACATGACGCGGGAAAAGCTCGAGTCCATTCTGGCGCGCCAAATGCCGGATCATCAGAAAAGAAAGCGGGCAAGCGTCGTGATCGCCACCGGACTTGGATTTGCCGATACCCACCGCAGGCTGTCCCGTTATATCAAGGCACTGCGCAAGCGCGGGCGAGGCAACGGAGCGGAGAACGGCGATGCGTGAAATCGTCCTGGATACCGAAACCACCGGCCTTGATGCCCTTGGCGGTCACCGGATCATTGAGATCGGCGCCTTGGAACTGGTCAATCACGTACCGACTGGCAAGCATTTCCATTGCTATATCAATCCCGAACGCGATGTGGACCAAGGCGCCTTCGAGGTGCATGGATTGTCGGCGGAGTTTCTGGCTGATTTCCCCACCTTTTCCGGGATCGCGGACGATTTCCTGTCTTTTATCGCCGAGGACAAGCTGATCATCCATAACGCCCGATTCGACATGGGCTTCATCAATATGGAACTCGGTCGGTTGAAACGGCCGGATGTCCCGATGACCCGCGTGGTGGATACGTTGCAAATGGCCCGCCGCCGCTATCCGGGTGCGCAGGCCAGTCTGGATGCCCTATGTCGCCGGTTCGAGATCGACAACTCGCATCGGGATCTGCACGGGGCTCTTGTGGATGCCGATCTGCTCGCGGCGGTCTATCTGGAGCTGATCGGCGGACGCCAGCCGGGATTCGAACTTGCGGACCAGGCATCGGTCGAGGCGGCGACACCAGAATATCGTAAAGTCACCGCCAGGCCGGCCAGAAAGTTCACTGCGAGTGCCGAAGAGCAACAGGCACACAGTGCCTTGCTGGACCAGATCACAGATCCGATCTGGCGCGACGACTGAGTTTCCTCGGCGGACTACTGGACCAGCGTTTCCTCGGCTGATCTCGGGACATTTCCCTGCTGCGACTGGCGATAGAGCTGGGCGAAATCCACCGGCTGGATCAGCAATGGCGGAAAACCGCCGTCTCGGGTCACATCGGCGATGATGTTCCGTGCGAAGGGAAACAGCAGGCGCGGACATTCAACGAGAAGCACCGCTTGCAGGTGCTGTTCCGGGAGCCCCTCCAAAGTAAACACGCCGCCATAGCTCAGCTCCGCCAGAAACATCTGTCCGGCATCGCCGGTACCGTTGACGGTCGTCGTCAGTACGACTTCGTAAACCGACTCCGCCAGCTTGGTGGCTTTCACATCAACATGGACGTCGACCTTGGGCTGGCCCTCCTGGGTTTGCAGGCTTTGCGGCGCACGCGGATTTTCGAACGAGAGATCCTTCACATACTGGGCATTGATCCGGATCGGCAGGATCCCGGGATTTTGCTCTGCCTGCGGAGTCGCGTCGGTGCCGTCGGTCATTTTTATTCCCAAGAAGTATCAAGCCGGAAACCGGCATTTCAGGGCCGGGCGTATCACGGATCAGGAGACCCCACAACAGCGCCCTGGCCGTCACGGCCGACTCTTACCACGGTGCCGTTCGGGACACGAAGCCCGGTGACCCCCCGGATAAAGCCCCAATGAGACACCACCGCGACGGTATCCCGATCTTCAAGCTCGGTCGTCTTTTCCAGAAAAGCACCGGCCCGCGCGGCGACAAGGTCTTCGGTTTCTTCCTCATGCGGCCACCATCTTTCCTCGATATGGGAGAAATCGATGCCGGGCCAGGTTTTGGCGAGCACGGACCGGGGGCTCCCGATGTCACAGGAAAATGCGTAGTGCTCCCGCACCATCGGATCGACGGATATGGGCGCATCCAGTTCGGCGGCGATGATCGAGGCGGTCTGCAACGCCCGCCGATACGGACTGCTGATCAAGCGGCGCACGCCAAGATCGGCCAACTGGCCCGCCGCCGCGCGCGCCTGGCGTTCGCCCAGCGCCGTGATCGCCGGATCCTCGATGCCCGGATCGATCCGGGTTTCGCTATAGACGACATTGAATTCCGACTGACCGTGGCGAACCAGAATCATGATTTCTCACCCTTGCCCGTTCCATTGTTTGCGTCTTTGTCTTCCGGCAAGGCGGGCCGTTCGTCACCCGGTTCGCTCACGTCGCGGTAGTCTCCGTCGATGACCGTGCCGTCGGCGCCAAAGGGGCCGGCGGTTGGGCCCGGTCCTCTCGCGCTCATCCGGACCTGTGCGTTTCGCATCATCGGGCGCAACAGGGCGCCGATGGCCACCAGCCGTAGCGCCGGAATGAACAGTAGAAATCCGATCACGTCCGTCACGAAGCCTGGAATGAACAGGCAGATCGCGGCGAGAAGCAGCCCGAGGCCGCCAATCACCTCCTCCAAGGGCATATGGCCCTGTTCCAGGCTGGATTGGGCGCGTGCCAGGGTGTGCATGCCCTGATACCGGAACAGTGCGGCCCCGATGAATGCCGTGGCGATGGTCGCGGCTATGGTCGCAAGTCCGCCGATCCGGCCCCCGACTTCGATGAAGGTCAGGATCTCGGCCATCGGCAATCCGATGAAAAGACACAGCAGAACGAGGGCGACCATGGTTGCTCTTTGTTGAGTGACAGCTTAAGTAAGGTGTTGTACCGTTTTCGACATTGCGGGCGGTCCTCCGTGCTTCAAGCGGAACCGGAACGCGAACCGCCGGCATGGCGCGACGGGATGGTTCCAAGGGTTCTGTGACGACAGGTAAAGAAAGGCCGGTCGGCGGTCCAGCATAACCTCCGATCGGGAATGCGAAATGGGCGACGATTTCGCTTTCTTCGATATCATCATCTTCGCGATGCTGGCCGGGTTTCTGGTGTTTCAGCTTCGTCGGGCCTTGGGCCGCCGTACAGGTCACGAAGAACAACGCCGTGCCAATGCCTTCAAGCGCGGCTCGGGCGACGGTGCCGACAACGACAATGTGGTCGCTCTTCCCGACCGTGCGGTGAAGGAATCGCCGGACGAGGAAACCGCTGGCCTCGATTCCGAGATGAACGGTCTGACGCGGCTCAAGGCGCTGGACCCGAATTTCGACGATCGCGAGTTCCTGCGCGGCGCCAAAGCCGCCTTTGAGTGGATTGTCGCGGCCTTCGCGCGAGGCGACCGGGGCGAGTTGAACAATCTGCTCGGCCCCTCGCTCTATGCGAGCTTCGAGGAGGCGATCGATCAGCGCGAGAAGGCGAACGAAACCCTGGAGACCACGATCTCCTCGATGAAATCCGCCACGATCGACGATGTCTCGCTGGATGGCTCGATCGTTTCCATCACCGTCGAGTTTTTGACCGATCAAGTTAAGGTGGTGCGCGACGCCGACGGTGCGGTTGTCGATGGGGATCCGAATAAGATCGAGACGCTGCGGGACATCTGGGTGTTCTCCCGCGATATGCGTTCCGATGATCCGAACTGGATGCTCGTCGCGACGCGTGACCCCGAGGAGTCTGCGTAAAGGCATACCACCCGGGCATGATCGTCTTGAAAGCGACCGCAATCCGGCACGTTCTCTTCTCTGCGGTTTTGGCGGCCGCGATCTGGTCCTGCGCGCCGACCGTACCGGTGGAGGAGCCGCCGGCATCGCCCGAATTTCAGGCCGTGTCTTTCTCCGACCTGCCCGGCTGGCAGGGGGACACTGTCGGCGCGGCGCTTGGAGCTCTGTCGAAATCCTGCGGCCGGCTTGCCAAGGCTCCCGCCGAGCGGCAGATGACCGACAGATCGGTCGGAGGCCGGGCGGGAGACTGGCGCCCTGCCTGCGACGCCCTGCCGCGCGACGGATCGGACGACGCCACCGCCCGCCGTTATCTCGAAGCCTGGTTTCGTCCTTACCGCATTTCCTTGGCCGGCTCGACCGAAGGGCTGTTCACGGGATATTTCGAGCCGGACCTGCGCGGATCGAAGACCCGAAGCGATGTGTTCAGCACACCGGTCTTCGCCCGGCCAAAGGACCTCGTCCTGGTGTCCCTGGGGGATTGGCGGGATGGCTTGAGAGGCGAGCGAATCGCGGGCCGGGTCATTGATGGCCGATTGCGGCCCTACCATTCCCGCGCCGATATCGAAGCCGGCGCTCTGGCGGGCAAGGCTGATCCGCTGGCCTGGGTCGATGATCCCGTGGCGGCGTTTTTTCTTCATATTCAAGGATCTGGCCGAATCTCCCTGCCCGATAACGGGGTTCTGAGGGTGGGATATGACGGGCATAACGGACATGTCTACCGAGCGATCGGCCGCGATCTGATAGAAGCGGGGGAAATCGCCAAGCAAGATGTTTCGCTGCAATCGATCCGCGCCTGGCTGATGGCGCATCCCGAGCGCATGCGCGACATGATGAACCGCAATCCATCCTATATCTTCTTCCGAGAACTGACCGGCGAGGGCCCGATAGGCGCGCAAGGCGTCGCGCTGACACCGGGCCGGTCGCTTGCCGTGGATCCAAAGTTTCTCCCGCTCGGTGCGCCGGTATGGATTGATGCGGACTATGCCGATGAACAGGGCCGGCCACTGCGCCGGCTTATGGTCGCACAGGACACCGGCGGTGCGATCCGCGGCGCGATCCGCGGGGACGTATTCTGGGGTCACGGCGATGCGGCCCAGGCGCTGGCCGGGCCGATGAAGGCGCCGGGACGGCTCTATCTACTGCTTCCACGAACCCTGAAGATCGCCGGCGGATCGTAGGTTTCGAGCCGTCCGGCGGCTTGCATCCTCCCGTCGATTTGCGCATCCTGCTGCCGAATCCGTTAGGAGCCGAGGATGTCCCAGGACGAAGCCCGTGGCGAAAAGCCACCGATCAAAGTCGGACTCTTCGTCACTTGTCTGGTGGACCTGTTTCGGCCGAGCGTTGGATTCTCCGCCATCAAGCTGCTTGAGGGCGCCGGCTGTACCGTAGAAGTGCCGCCGATGCAGGTTTGTTGCGGCCAACCGGCTTACAATTCCGGGGATCGTGCGGCCGCTCGCTCCGTCGCGCGCGGCCTGCTGGATGCCTTCGACGGGTCGGACTATGTCGTTGCGCCGTCCGGGTCCTGCGCGGGAATGTTGAACAAGCATCTTCCGGATCTTTTCGCCGGCGATCCGGAGCTGGAGCCCCGCGCGCAGGCCCTCGCCGCGAAAAGCCATGAGTTGGTATCCTTCCTCGTCGATGTTCTCGGGGTTACCGAAGTGTCGGCGGCTTTCGAGGGCTCGGTCGCCTATCATGATTCCTGTTCGGGCCTTCGGGAGCTCGGCGTGAAGGCCCAGCCCCGGTTCCTGCTATCAAAAATCGCCGGGCTGGAGCTGCGCGAGCTCGACGAGGCCGAGGTGTGCTGCGGTTTCGGCGGCACGTTTTGCGTCAAGTATCCGGATATCTCCGACGCCATGGTGAGCAAGAAACTGGCTGATATCGGCAAGACCGGTGTTGGAACCGTGCTCGCGGGGGATCTGGGCTGCCTGATGAACATGGCGGGCAAGGCAAGCCGGCAGGGCTCTCGCGTGGAGTTTCGCCATGTCGCCGAGATTCTGGCGGGTGATCCTGAGGTTCCGGCAATCGGGCGGGTCAAGTGACAGCGCCCGAATCCACGTCCCGGAGCTTTCCCGACAATGCTCGCGCGGCGCTCGGCGATGCGGTTCTGCAGCGAGCGCTCGGCAATCTGAAGCTCGGCTTTCCGGTGAAACGCGCTGAAGTGGTCGCGGATCTGCCGGAGTTCGAGGCGCTCCGCGACGCCGCGAAGGATATCAAGAACCACACCCTCGCCCATCTCGATGCCTATCTGGAAATCTATGAGGCGAATGTCGTCAAGAGCGGCGGACATGTGCATTGGGCCCGTACGGCCAACGAGGCCTGCGAGACGGTGCTGGCGATTTGCCGGGATGCGGGCGCGAGCGTGGTCACCAAGGGCAAATCCATGGTGGCCGAGGAAATCGGCCTCAACGCCCATCTCGACAACAATGGGATAGAACGGGTCGAAACCGACCTTGGCGAATACATCATCCAGCTTCGGAACGAACCGCCGAGCCATATCATCGTGCCGGCGGTCCATGTCACCAAGGACCAGATCGCTGACACCTTCAGGGCCGCCCATGAAGGATTGGACCCGGCGCGCCCGCTCACCGAATCCCGGGACATTACCGATGAGGCGCGCAACCGCTTGCGGGAAAAGTACTTCGCCGCCGAGGTCGGCATCACCGGCGCCAATTTCCTGATCGCCGAAACCGGCTCCAGCATCATCGTGACCAATGAGGGCAATGGCGATCTGACACAGACCCTGGCCAAGGTGCATATCGTCGTCGCGAGCCTGGAAAAGATGATCCCGACGATGGAAGACGCCTTCGCGGTGCTGCGTCTGCTCGCCCGCTCGTCGACGGGCCAGGAATTCTCGGTCTATACCACGGTTTCCAACGGTCCGAGGCGGCCCGACGATCTTGACGGTCCCGAGGCCTACCACGTCGTGCTTGTCGATAACGGCAGAACCGCGATGCTCGGCTCGGACTATCAGGACATGCTGCGGTGCATCCGTTGCGCCGCCTGTATGAACCATTGTCCGGTCTACGGCGCGGTGGGCGGCCACGCTTACGGATGGGTATATCCGGGACCGATGGGCGCCGTCCTGACGCCGTCATTGATCGGGATCGCGGAAAGCGGGCATCTTCCCCATGCATCGACCTTTTGCGGCCGATGCGAGCAGGTTTGCCCCATGAAAATCCCGCTCACAAGCATGATGCGGCGCTATCGAGAGCAGTCTTACCAAAGTGATCACATGGGCATTTTTCCCAGAAAGCTGCTGGGTTTGTGGTCATACCTCGCGTCACGGCCGACGCTTTACCGCTTTTTGACGCGCCTGGCGGTTGGGGTTCTGCGGCTCGCCGGCTCCGGTCACGGTGTGCTTAGGCGGATGCCGTTCGCGGACGCCTGGACGCGGACCCGCGACTTTCCGGCGCCCGAGGGCGGCACATTCATGGACCGGTACCGCCGGAACCGCCCGACATGAGCGCGGGCCGGGAAGAGATCCTGTCGGCAATTCGCCGCTCACTTGGCAGAGGGCCCTTGACCGGGCCGGAGCTTGAGAGCCTTGAGGCAAGGTTGGCGGCGCATCCGCGCCATATCATTCCGTCGCGGGTGGATTTGGACGCCGGAAGACTGGCGAATCTTTTCATTTCCAAGGCTCGCGGCGTCAGCGCGTCGGTCGATGAAATCGGCTCCATGGGCGAGGTTCCGGCCGCGGTGGCGGCCTATCTCGCGCGGGAGAACCTGCCGGCCCGTCTGGTTGCCGCGCCCGCATTGGCTCCCATGGACTGGTCCGCCGCGCCCATGCTGGAGGTTCGCAGCGGCGCGGCGCGGGAAACCGACGATGTGGGTCTCGCCGTCGCCGAAGCCGGCGTCGCGGAAACCGGCACGCTGGTTCTAGCCTCCGGGCCGGACACGCCCACGACCCTCAATTTCGTGCCGCCGACGCATATCGTGGTCCTGCCCAGGGACCGTATCGTCGGATCCTACGAAGAGGCCTGGGACGGGGTGCGGGACCGTGCGTCCCGGACCGGGCAGCCGCGGGCGGCCAACTTCATCACCGGCCCGTCGCGCACGGGAGATATTGAGCAAAAAATCGAAATCGGCGTTCATGGCCCGCTTCGCCTGCATATCCTGATCGTCGGAGAAGCACCATGACCAAGGTGCGAACGTCCTCCAAACCGACGGATGCGGATCTGGAACTGTTTCACAAGGTGCTGGCCGACGTTACGCCTTTGCGTCCGGAACCGGCCCCCAAGGCGGTCCTTCGTGGGGATGCGTCGACCTCAAAAACCGAGCCCGCGCTTGCAGCGGCTGGGGAAACCCGGGTCCGAGGGACGCCAGCATCGGCGGGTACCCAGGCCTTTCCGGCCGCTCTCGCGGATCATGGCGCGGGACGGGTGCCGGGGTTGGACAAGCGGACCGCGCAGCGGCTGAGCCGGGGAAAGACGGAAATCGATGGCCGGATCGACCTGCACGGCATGACTCAGGCCGAGGCCCGGGCCGCGTTGACGGGGTTCGTCAGCAACGGCCATCGACACGGTCGGCGTTGCCTTCTGGTGATCACCGGCAAGGGCCGCCGGATCCCGGAGGATTCCCACCAGCCCCATGCCGGTCCGGGCGGAGCGGAGCCAGGCATCCTGCGGCGCATGGTGCCGCGCTGGCTGGAAGAGGCGCCGCTGGCCGATCGGGTGCTGGCGTATTCGCCGGCCCAGCCGCGCCATGGCGGCGCCGGTGCCCTTTATGTTCTTCTGAAGCGGCGGCGCGAGCGATGACACCCTTCGGCGCCAAATTGCGGGACCTCCGTGACCGAAAGGGCGTGACCATGACCGCCATGGCACAGGCGCTTCAGGTGTCGCCGGCCTATCTTTCGGCCTTGGAACATGGCCGCAGAGGTCGGCCTACCGTAGGACTACTTCACCAGATTTGCGCGTATTTCAGCTTGATTTGGGACGATGCGGAAGCACTACGCCAGGTAGCGGAGCTGTCGCACCCGCGCGTGGTGGTGGACACCGCCGGCCTCAGTCCCAAGGCAACGGAACTGGCCAATCGCCTGGCCGAAAAGATCGCCGATCTCGACGATTCGCGCCTGGACGCGCTCTTGGCCGAGCTCAGCGACCCGGTGGACAACCCGGGCCCCCGCCACTGACGCGCGGCCGCAGCGCCGATCACAAAATGAACTTGCTGAGATCCGTATCCTTGGCGAGATCGCCCACGTGGTCTTTCACATAGGCGGCATCGATCACCAGGGTCTCGCCGGGCCGGTCCGAGGCGCTGAAGCTGATCTCGTCGAGCAGCTTTTCCAGCACCGTGTGCAGGCGCCGGGCGCCGATATTCTCGACATTGCGGTTCACTTCCACCGTCAGGTCGGCGAGTGCATCGATCGCCTCCTCCCGGAATTCGAGGGTTACCTGTTCGGTTCCCAGCAGCGCCGTGTACTGGGTAATCAGACTGTTCTCCGGCTCGGTCAGGATGCGCTTGAAATCGTCCCGGGTCAGAGCCTTCAACTCCACGCGGTTCGGCAACCGGCCCTGGAGCTCCGGCAGCAGATCCGACGGTTTAGCCAAATGAAACGCGCCGGACGCGATGAACAGCACGAAATCCGTCCGGACCGCGCCATGCTTGGTGGAGACCGTGGTTCCCTCGATCAGCGGCAGCAGATCGCGCTGGACGCCTTCGCGGGAGACATCGGCGCCGTGACGCTCGGAGCGGGCGCAGATCTTGTCGATCTCGTCTAGGAATACGATTCCGTTCTGTTCCACCGCGTCAATGGCCTGGCGCACCACGCGGTCCTCGTCCAGAAGCTTGTCGGCTTCCTCGGCTAGAAGGACGTCGTAGGATTCCGCTACGGTCATCGTGCGCAGCTTGGTCTTGCCGCCGAAGGCCTTGCCGAACATGTCGTTGAGATTCAGCATCCCGACCTGCGCGCCCGGCATTCCCGGGATCTCAAAAGTCGGCATGCCGCCGCTGGAATCGGCGGTTTCGATCTCGATCTTCTTGTCCGCCAGTTCCCCTTCGCGAAGCATCTTGCGGAACTTCTGCCGTGTCTCCTCGCGGGCATTCTCGCCGGCCAGCGCCGTGATGACGCGATTCTCGGCGGCGAGCTCAGCCTGCGCGTTGACTTCCTTGCGCATACGGACCCGCACCATGGTGATGGCGACCTCGACAAGGTCGCGGATGATCTGCTCGACATCACGGCCGACATAGCCGACCTCGGTGAATTTGGTGGCTTCGACCTTGATGAACGGCGCCTCCGCCAGCCGGGCCAGCCGCCGTGCGATCTCGGTCTTGCCCACCCCGGTCGGACCGATCATCAGGATGTTCTTCGGCTGGACTTCCTCGCGGATCGCATCGGGAAGCTGCTGACGCCGCCACCGGTTGCGCAGCGCGATGGCGACGGCGCGCTTGGCGTCGTTCTGGCCGACGATGAAGCGGTCGAGTTCTGAGACGATCTCGCGAGGACTGAAGGCGGTCATGTGAATTTCCCGATGGATGCTGCTCAGAGCGACTCGATGGTTACATTCTCGTTGGTATAGATGCAGATATCAGCCGCGATCTTCATGGCGCGGCGTGCGATTTCCTCGCTGTCCATGTCGTCACGGTCGATCAGTGCCCGTGCCGCCGACAGGGCGAAGGCGCCGCCGGAACCGATCCCGATCAGCCCGTCCTCGGGCTCCAGCACATCGCCGGTCCCTGAAAGAATAAGCGAGGTTTCGGTATCCGCGACCGCCATCATCGCCTCAAGCCGGCGCAGATACCGGTCGGTCCGCCAATCCTTGGCAAGTTCAACGCAGGCGCGGGTCAGCTGCGAGGGGTGCTGTTCGAGTTTCGCCTCGAGGCGCTCGAACAGGGTGAAGGCATCCGCCGTTGCGCCGGCGAACCCGGCGATCACGGACCCGCCTGACAGTCGGCGCACCTTTCGGGCCTGGCTCTTAATCACCGTGTTTCCAAGCGTTACCTGTCCGTCACCGGCGATGACGACCTTGCCGCTTTTGCGGACCGAGAGGATCGTCGTTCCGTGCCAGGTGGAGGCGCCTTCAGTCATCGGTCGTCCATTCACTCAATAGTTTGTCGCCGCGCTTCGGCGCCCGCCCGGCAACCAAGGCGCGGTCCGGGTCATGTGGGGTGCCGCCCCCTCGGATCAAGCGGGCCGGCCGGGCTGGCCAGTCGCGGTTCTTCCTGGTACATAGCGCGCCGAAGCGACGGGATAAACGATCATGAGCGACCAGCGCACCGCGACCATCGAACGCGTCACAAAAGAGACGCGGATTCGCGCCGACGTCAACCTTGATGGCACCGGAACCTATGATGTCGTCACAGGCATCGGTTTTCTCGATCATATGCTCGAACAGCTGTCCCGGCATTCGCTGATGGATCTGACATTGCGGGCCGAGGGCGACCTGCATATCGACTTTCACCACACAACCGAGGATTCCGGTTACGTGGTCGGCGAAGCGGTGCGCAAGGCGCTGGGCGCGCGGACCGGAATCACGCGCTATGGCGCCGCGAAAATTCCCATGGACGAGACCCTCACCGAGGTTGCCCTGGACATTTCCGGCCGTCCCTACCTGGTGTGGAACGTGACGTTGCCGGCGGCCAAGCTCGGTGACATGGATACCGAACTGTTCAAGGAATGGTTCCAGGCCTTCTCGCAATCCGCCGGGATTACCCTGCACGTCCGCAACATCTACGGCACGAACACCCACCATATCGTCGAATCCTGTTTCAAGGCACTCGCCAGGGCGCTGCGCCAGGCCATGTCCATCGATCCGCGGGCGGCCGGTTCCGTCCCCTCGACCAAGGGCACACTGGGCGGCGTCGGCGACGCCGGAGCGTGATTGCGCCATGACGGTCGCGATCATCGACTATGGTTCCGGCAATCTCAGATCGGCGGCCAAGGCGTTCGCCTGGGCGGCCGATCGCCAAGCGAACGCGCCGAAAGTCATCGTAACCTCTGACCCGGACGCGCTTCGGAACGCCGATCACATCGTGCTTCCCGGCGTCGGAGCCTTCGCTGACTGCATGGCGGGCCTCGAGGCGGTGGACGGCATGCGCGAGGCGCTCGACGAACAGGTTCTACGCGTCGCGAAACCTTTCCTCGGTATTTGCGTGGGCATGCAACTGACCGCCGAGACCGGCCACGAACATGAAGTGACACGAGGCCTCGGCTGGATTGCCGGTCGGGTCGTGGCTCTCGATCCTGAACCGGATGCCGACGGTCGGCAGCTCAAGATCCCCCATATGGGCTGGAACCAGCTTTCGGTTTCGGGCGCCGGACACCCGGTTCTGGCGGGGTTGGAAAGTGGCACGTTCGTCTATTTCGTGCATGGCTATCATCTGGCCGCGGATGTGGGCTCCGAGGTTCTCGCGACCACCGATCACGGCCAGACCGTGACGGCCATGGCCGGCCGCGATAACATCGTCGGGACCCAGTTTCATCCCGAGAAAAGCCAAGCGCCAGGATTGCGGCTCATCGGTAATTTTCTCGCTTGGCGACCGTGAGGGAGGGCGCGATGAACGCCGATACGCCGATCGCCACGCCACCCGAGATTCGGGTGGATCTCGTGCAGAGCCTGAGCACCGCGGACCTGCATGATATCTGCGATGCCGCGGAGGCCGCGATTCTCGACGGCGGCGGTTTCGGTTGGTTGACCCCGCCCGAGCAAGAGGTCCTGGAGGCCTATTGGCGCGGCGTGATCCTGATTCCCGAGCGGCACCTTCTGGTCGGGCGTCTGGATGGCGTGATCGCGGGATCCTGTCAGATCCTGGTTCCCACCCGGAACAACGAGGCGCAGAGCTTCGCCTGTAACCTGACGACCAACTTCGTCGCGCCCTGGGCCCGGGGCCATGGGCTGTCGGCCAAACTGATCGAGGCGGCCGAGGAACATGCACGGAGCGCCGGATTCCAGATTCTGAATCTGGACGTGCGTGAAACCCAGATCGCCGCGATTAGACTTTACGAGCGGCTTGGCTATGTCCGGTTCGGCACGCACCCGCTCTATGCGCGGGTGGCGGGGCGCGACGTTGCCGGACATTTTTATTACAAGACCCTGGTCCCCCGCTCAGCTTCGAAGGACAAGAGCCCGTGATTCTCTATCCGGCGATCGATCTGAAGGCCGGCGCGTGCGTGCGTCTCCTGAAGGGCGAAATGGACAGCGCGACGGTCTATAACACCGATCCGGGCGCTCAGGCCGCGGCGTTTCGGGACGCGGGGTGCGCCTGGCTTCACGTTGTCGATCTCGACGGCGCCTTTGCCGGGCGCTCCGTCAACGGAGAGGCGGTCGAGTCCATTCTCGCCGCTGGCGTTCCGGTCCAGCTCGGCGGCGGCATTCGGGACATGGCGGGGATCGAGGCCTGGCTTTCGCGCGGCGTTGCCCGAGTTATCCTCGGAACCGCGGCGTTGAGGAACCCCGATCTGGTGATTACGGCCTGCCGCGCTTTTCCGGACCGCGTTTCGGTGGGCATCGACGCGCGCAATGGCAAGGTCGCGGCCGAGGGATGGGCGGAGACTTCGGCGGTAGCGGCGCTCGACCTTGCCCGGCGTTTCGAGGATTGCGGCGTCACGGGAATCATTTTCACCGATATCGACCGTGACGGCGCGCTTGTGGGGGTCAATGTCGAGGCAACCGCGGCGCTGGCCCGGGCCATAGAGATACCGGTCATCGCGTCCGGCGGCGTCTCCTCCTCGGCTGATCTGAAGGCGCTTCGGGCCGAAGCGAAAAGCGGCATCGCCGGCGTGATCTGCGGGCGCGCGCTCTATGACGGCAGGCTTGATCTCGCCGAGGGACTGAGGATTCTCGCGGATGGCACGGAGGCCGCCCTGCCATGCTGACGGTGCGCGTCATACCTTGTCTCGACGTCAAGGACGGACGGGTGGTGAAGGGTGTCAACTTCCTCGATCTGGTGGATGCGGGAGATCCGGTCGAGCAGGCAAAGTTTTACAACGGCGAAGGCGCCGATGAGCTGACCTTCCTTGACATCACCGCCAGCAGCGACAACCGCGACACGCTTTTCGATGTGGTGGCGAAGACGGCGGAGCAGTGTTTCATGCCGCTGACCGTCGGCGGCGGCGTGCGGACGGTCGAAGACATCCGAAAACTGCTGCTGGCCGGCGCGGACAAGGTGTCGATCAACACCGCCGCCGTTCACCGTCCGGAATTCGTGCGCGAGGCGGCACGCAAATTCGGGACCCAATGCATCGTCGTTGCCGTCGATGCGAAAAGTACCGGTCCCGAAAAATTTGAAGTCTTCACGCATGGCGGGCGCAACGGGACCGGCCTTGATGCCGTCGACTGGGCGCGGCGCATGGTGGACCTCGGCGCGGGGGAGATCCTGTTGACATCAATGGACCGCGATGGAACCAAGATCGGATTCGACCTGCCTCTGACCCGCGCGATCTCGGATGCCGTATCGGTCCCGGTGATCGCATCCGGCGGTGTCGGCACGCTCGACCATTGCGCCGAGGGCGTGACGGCCGGCGGCGCGTCCGCCGTTCTCGCGGCGTCGGTGTTCCATTTCGGAGAGTTCCGCATCGCCGACGCCAAGGCGCGGATGGCGGCTGCCGGAATCCCGGTGAGGCCGTTGTCATGACCCATGCCATCGACGCACTGTTCAAGGTGATCGCAAGCCGCAGGGGTGCGGACGGCAAGACCTCCTACACCGCCCAGCTTTTCGAGCGCGGAACGCCCGTGATTGCCCGCAAGGTCGGTGAGGAGGCGGTCGAAGCCGTGGTCGAGGCGCTGGCGGGTTCCAACAGGCCTGTCGGCGGAAAGCGCACGGTTTGTTTATACCGCTTGCTGGTGCTTTGGGCGGATGCAGGACTTGATCCCCAAGAGGTATGGACGAGTTGGCGCGCCGCGCCGGCACCTCCGGGCTGGCCGAAAAGGCTGCCCGGTCAGGCAACGCGTCGGACGGGGGGGAATGACCGGTGGCATATGATACGGACAACATTTTCGCCAGAATCCTCCGCGGAGAGATACCGAATCGCACGGTCTACGAGGACGAGCATGTGCTTGCGTTCCATGACATCAATCCGCAGGCGCCGGTCCACGTGCTGGTCATTCCCAAGGGTCCGTACGAGAACATGGCGGATTTCAGCGCCGAGGCTAGCGCGGAAGAGCAGGCGGCGCTAGTGAGTGCCATTGGAAAGGTCGCGCGGCTGATGGAGGTCCAGGATACCGGCTTCAGACTCATCGCTAATAACGGCCCGGACGGTATCCAGGAAGTCCCGCATCTCCATTTCCATGTTCTGGGGGGCCGGCGATTGGGCGGAATGCTGCGCCGTCCGCCGGATTGATCTGGCTGCTCCCCTTTCCTATGAATTGAGATCCTTAAGATTTTCTCTAGTTCATTGAGAAAATTGACATAATTATTCGTGGGCCTTTTCTTTCCGCGCGTCGGCGCTTTGCGGCCTTTCATTTGATCCGCGAAACGCAAGTTTCGATCCGACAAAAGGAAGCGAAGTGTTTAAGGTGGCCGGCGCTGCGGTGCCGCGCTCCCAGGGGCAAGCAATGGTCGATGAAGCCACCAATGATCGGCTAAGCAAGGTTGTCGCCAAGCACGAGGCCTACTTGCGCCGGTATCCTGGCGGTGAGATCGCGGATTTGCGCAATCAGGACCTGCGCGCCGTGGAGCTTCCGGGCGTGGATCTCCGGTAGGCCCTGCTGACCGGCGCGAAGCTGCAACGCGCGGTGCTCGCGGGCGCCGATCTTTCCGAAGCTCAGATGCTTACGGTCCGCCTCAGCCATGCCGACCTCTCCGCGAGCAAGCTTATGGGCGCCGTCGCGCGCTTTGGCGTCGGCAACGTTAAGCTCATGGCCGCGGACCCTGGCGGATGCCGATATGCGTCCGACGTAACTGACCGATGTCTATCATTCCATCCAGCAGGTCACCGATCATTCAGATTAGCGTCTATCGGATTCAAACCTCGTGCGAACCGATCTGACGGCGCCAATCTCCGGCACCGTAAATCCGCTTCCAAATTTCTCGAAGCCAATCGAGGCGCCCAATCTGCGGATCTTTCAAATGCGCGTTCATCGGAGCGAACATGGCTGGCGCGAACCTGCAGGGCGCCAATCTGGGAGTCTGCGAAGCTGGAGGATGTCGATCTGCACGGCGCGGTCTGCAGTCCTGTAATCTTGACGGCGCCGATCTGCTGAATGCAAATATCTCTGATCATGACTCGCGGCCAGCATGGACAACATGCCCGACGATGTCGGCATCAGCGATTATCTCAATTCAATTTCATCAGTTCTTCAGGAAAGATCGGATCTTGCGCGGATTTGCAGAGGCAGAATCTGACGGGTCTCAGTCTTTCCGGTATCAATTAAGCGCTTTGCCGATCTTTCCGGCGCGTCGCTGACCTCGGCGCGGCTTTCGCGCGTGCGATCCTGCGCCCGCGCACTTTGGAAGTTCTGCGGGAATTGCCTCCGATCTGCGCGGGGCGAAGCTTTTGGGGAGCCAACCTGCAGAAGGCGGATTTCGCCGGCGCCCTGTGAGAACACGGTGTTCGATCAAGCCGATTTGACCTCAGCTTCCCTGGATAAGTTACACTGGCAGCGGGGTCCTTCGCCAACGCCGGGGCCTGAAGCCGGGAAACCTGACGTCTATCACCACTCATCGGCGTTTTTACAGCATCCGATGAAAGAAAACCGCTCTCCGCGGTCCATAACATCCGTGGATGGATCACGGAGTGTCGCACGGTCTCATAAGTCCGTACCGTCGCATTCCAGGGGATCGATACCCTGAGAAATCGACGTCCAGAGTCATATCGCCAGCAAGATCCCGGCGGTGAACATCGTGAAACGCCGACAAGGCGGTGGACAGGAGCAAGGACCGGTGCGCTCGCCTGGCTTCGCTGGGCCTCGCGTTCCTCCTAGCGGATCACGGTCAACCTGGCGCCGGCGGATATCATCAGAGGCGACCGCGACCTGCGTCCTTGGCATCCTGGCGGCGGCGATGGGGAGTGGTTGGTGGATCTTTGGTTTCTGCGCGACTTGGGAGCTGGCGTTGGACGGTCGGCTGACGGCGTGGTGGCGGGTGTTTTGCCGGCGGCGATGGCACGTCGGCGCGAGGGCGGGGGATCATTTGTCCCGCCGCCTCGGGGCCCGAGGCGGCCTGGGCCGGGCGGGTCGAGGTTCTGGCGCCCCGCGACCTCATGGAACTGATCAACCACTTCAAAGGGACCCAGATCCTCACGCCGCCGTCCAGCGCCATGGCGATCGACGAGCCGAGCTATCCGGATCTGCGGGACATCAAGGGTCAGTACTCGGCGAAACGGGCGATTGAAGTCGCGGCTGCCGGCGGCCACAACCTGCTGATGACGGGCCCGCCGGGGGCCGGCAAGTCCATGATCGCCACGCGGTTGCCGGGCATCCTGCCGCCCCTGGACGCTTCCGAGGCGCTGGAGATCAGCATGATCCAGTCGATCGCAGGGGTGCTGACCGAAGCGCATCTCCCGGCGCCGGCCGTTCCGCGATCCGCATTATTCCAGCAGCATGCCGTCCTTGGGCGGTGGTGGCGCACAAGCGCGCCCCGGCGAAGTTTCCCTTGCGCATCGAGGGCGCTGTTTCTCGACGAGTTGGCGGAGTTTTCGCGAACCGTTCTGGACTCCCTCCGCCAATCCATCGAATCCGGCCGGGCGGTGGTAAGCTGGGCCAATAACCGGTTCACCTATCCGGCGAGGTTCCAGCTCGTCGCGGCGATGAATCCGTGCCGATACGGCCACATTGGCGATCCGGCGCGGGCCTGTGCCAGGGCGGCGTGATGCGCGCAGGACTATCAAAGCCGGTTGTCGGGACCCCTGTTGGATCGGTTCGATCTTCTGATCGACGTGCTGCCGGTCAGCGCTGCGGATCTGTCGCTTCCGCCTCCAAGGGAAGGGAGCGCCCACGTCGCGGCACGGGTTGCTGCGGCCCGAGAGCGTCAGCTTCATCGGCTTCGCGCGATGGGATTCACGGAGGGGCCGCGAAGCAATGCGGAGACCGATGGGGAGGTGCTGGAAACCATCGCCGCGCCGGATGACGCCGGACGAAACCTGCTAAAATCCTCGGCGGAGCATCTGGGTCTAACCGCCCGTGGCTATCACAGGGTGCTTCGGGTCGCGCGGACCATCGCCGATCTCGAAGGGGCGGAAACCATGCGGCGATGTCATGTGGCCGAGGTGCTTGCCTATCGCGGGCCCTGCATTCAATGAGCCATATTTTTGGAGACGCTATATTCTAGGTGTCTGAAATTGCCACGATGTGAGTATATAAATATTCAACCTAGTGAGTAACTTGTTATTCACTCCCCATGCTCGGTTGTCGCATGGGGTCGACTCTCGTGGAGTGCTGGCGCTGGAAGATTTTTCTTCTGGTGCTGGCCTGTTGTTTGCCGCTTGCTCCGGCATTTGCGGTATCCGGCGAGGCGCCCTCGAAGCAGGTTGCCATCGTTGTACCGCCGTTCTGCCTTGCGGGATGTCCTAATGGCGCGCCTACGGCGAATCGGCTTGTCTCGGGCGAAACCCTGATTTTCAGCAACAACGGTCAGACGAAGTTTGTGGATTGGACGGCCTACATCGTCACCGCACGGCTTTTCGGTCCGTCTCGAGCCCGGAACTAGCACGCCGACCCGAGGCTGCCGGAGAATGAAACCCTAGAGCCCGAGGATTATGAGGGAGCATACGCGGCGCTTGGCGTCGATCGCGGCCACCTGGCGCCCCTGGCGAGCTTTTCCGGCGCCGGCGATTGGCTGTCCCTGAATTACCTGTCCAACGTAACGCCTCAGATGAGTGCGCTTAACCGAGGCCCCTGGGCCGGACTGGAAAAGACCGTCCGACAGCTCGCCGTCTCATCCGAAGCAAGCGATGTCTATGTTCTGAGAGGCCCGCTCTATGAGCGGACGATGCCCGTCTTGCCCAAAGCCGACGAGCCGCACTCGGTACCCAGCGGGTATTGGAAAGTCGTTACCATTGTCGGAGCCGACGGCGAGGAGGCCGCCGCGTTCGTGATGGATCAGGGTCTGCCCCGAGAGGCCGATTTTTGCCGCTCGGACCTTCGGACCGCCCTTGGTGATCTGGAACACCGCATTGGTTTGCGCCTGTTTCCGGAGCTAAGCGCCGCTGCCCGCGAGGATCTGGCCGCGCGCTCCGGAACCATGGTGCAAAGGTTGGGATCCGGGCGACGACCGGTTCTACAGTCGCGCTTCGATGGCGTCCCAGATCATGCCTTCGACGTTGATGTCGTCGAACCGGCCGAGTTCCTGGATACCGGTCGGAGAGGTCACATTGATCTCCGTTAGATAGGGCCCAATAACGTCGATACCGACGAAGATGAGCCCCCGTTCTTTCAGCGCCGGGCCGATCGCTTCACAGATTTCCAGGTCCCGCCTGGTCATCTCGCATTTGAGCGGCGTGCCGCCGACATGCATATTCGACCGGGCCTCTCCCTGGGCCGGCACCCGGTTGATCGCGCCAACCGCCTTGCCGTCGACCAGTATCACCCGCTTGTCGCCCTGACGGACCTCTGGGAGGTAACGCTGTGCGATGATCGGTTCGCGATAGAAATTAGTGAACATTTCCAGCAGGGAGTTCAGGTTCTCGTCGTCTGGCTTCACATGGAAGACTCCGGCGCCGCCGTTTCCGAACAGTGGCTTGACGATGATGTCCTTGTGCTCCCGGCGGAAGGCGTGGACTTCCTCGCCATCGTTGGTGATCAGCGTCGGCGGCATCAGGCCGTCGAAATGGGTCACGAACAGTTTTTCTGGGGCGTTGCGGACATGGGCCGGATCGTTCACTACCAGCGTGTCCGGATGCACATGCTCCAGCACGTGGGTGGCGGTGATATAGGACATGTCGAAGGGCGGGTCCTGGCGCATCAGCACCACGTCCACATCGTTCGCGAGATCAATGACCGAGGCCTCGCCGAGGGTGAAGTGATCGCCCTTGACCCGCCGCACGGACAGCGGTCGAGCCTTGGCGGTCACCCGGCGATCCTTGAAAGACAGATGACGCGGCAAATAATGCAACAGGTCATAGCCCCGCTTCTGCGCCTCAACCGCCAGGGCGAAACTGCTGTCGCCGTTGATGTCGATGGGTTCGATCGGGTCCATTTGGATAGCGACGGTCAGGCCCATTCGATCATGCTCCAGAGGCTGGTTGGCGGGCGACATGGCAAGCGCCGGGGATCATGCGCGGGTCGGTCCGGGGTTGCAATCCCCGGATCGTGGCCCGCTCGCCGCCCGCGCGTCAGTTCAGCTGTTTCTCCAGGTCCATCAGAACCCGCGCGGTCTCGTGACGGACAGTGTCGCCGGCATCGCCATTTTCCAGATAGTCCCGCAATAGGCCGATGGCAGCTCTGAGATTTCCCAGCCGGGCGTTCACCATGCCGGCCTCACGTTGGAAGTCGGTCAGATCCGGGGCCAGCAGGCGCATGCGCTCCAAGACCTTGAGGGCCTCGGCAAACCGGTTGTTCCGGTAAAGCCGCAGCTTGATGTTGTTCTGCAGACGCAGCAGCACCTGGCGATCGGATACCGCTTGGGTCGCGGCGGGCGAAAGATCCGCCTTGTCGCCGCTCATGTCGCGGATCAGGGCCCGCAGCGCCGGCGCATCCATCGGTCGGCCCTCGTGGAACGGGTCAAGGATGACCTGATCCGAGCCAATCCGGACGCGTATCAGAAAATGGTTTGGGAAATTCAGTCCTTCGGCCCACCAGCCCTGCCTCCTGGCCGCGTGCATGTAGAGAATTCCCAGGGTCACCGGCAGACCTTTGCGCCGATCGATCACACGCATGAGATTGGCATTTTGCGGGTCGTCATAGGTCGCCTCGTCGCCCTTGAAGGAATATTCCCCCGCCAGCACACGAGGAAGACAAGCTACTTTTTCTTCTGTGGGTCGGCCCGCCGGAAGGGACGCAAGACGTGACGCCACCGACTCGACCATGGCGTCGAGATCTCGTCGGTACCGGCTCAGAGGAACGCCGGGACGGTCCATGGCGGCGAAGGCGAGGGCGGTCTCGGCAATTTCCAAGGGCTCGTCGCCCAGCCGGGCGGCGGCGCGCAGGACCTCGGCGGGGTCCGTCCCGCCTTCCTCGGCGCCCATGGAAGCGGAACCGTTTGTCATTAGGGCTTTGACACGGTCACGTAACTGACCACGTTCGTGACATATTCGAGATTGCGCGCGTGATTGATCACCCGGTCAAGCTCGGCCTGGCTCCGCGCAACGCCAAAGACATAGACGACACCGTTGACCGTGTCGGTGGAGTAATTGATCGACTTGATGTCCTTATCGAACAGCAAAGTGCCTTGCAGGCGTTTGTTGATGAGGATGTCCTGGGCCCTGTCGGTGATGCCGGCGCTGTTTCGCACCTGGATCTCGTTGATCACCTCTCGCACCCCGGCCGCTTGCCAAGCCAGCCGCGTGGCCTCTATCCGGTCCTCGGGATTTTCCACCGAGCCGGTCAGAAGAACCCTGGCGCTTTCGACCGAGAGGGCGACGGCGCCGAAAAGCTCGACATTCTTCTGGAACAGGTAGTGATTGATCTCGGTGCGGATCCGAAGATCCGTCGCTGCGGCCTGAATGCCCTTCTCGGTCTGGCCTGCGGTGGCAACGGTCGCCCCCGCGCCGATCGCGGCGCCGGTCGGCCCGCAACCGGCCAGAGCGAGCATGGCGAACGCGAACAAGGCCATGACCTGTTTGCTTGCGGCGGACAGCGGGCGAACAAAATCCATTCAGTCTCTCCCCTTCGCTTTGACCGAGAGTCTACATTTCGTCGGCCGGCCCGAAAATCCTACTCATTGGCTTGCCATGCGTCCTCAATATGTGTCGGAAGCCGCAACGGCGCCACCGCGAATTTCCGCGCATGTACCATTGCGCCGCCCTCTCGATGCGGCGTCTCTGGCGCCAGGAAACCGATTCGATGGCGGCGGCGCGTGTGGCGCGGGTCTTGACCTCGACGGCGATCAGTTTCCCGCCACGGACGCGAGAATGTCGACTTCACCGACCCGGGTTCGAAATCCCGTCTCGAGAACGGTATAGCCTTTCAACCGCAGCACCCTGGCGCACAGTTTTTCGGCGAGGCGGCCGTGACCGTAAGCTTCTGTCGTTTCCCACGCTGGCGGCTCATGAGCCGGTCGGCCTTGACGCGCGCGGCGCAAGCGAATTGAACAGGGACTCCGGCATGGCGGACCTCGGCTCTTCGAATGACACGGTCACAGAATTGCCATCTTGGCTCGGTTTACTGACGGCGTCAGCTTGATTAGCTTTCGAGCGGGCGTCACGCGTATGGGAGATGCATGGTGATCTGGGAGAGATCGGAAATCCGGCAAAGATCGGGTTTGCCCTGGTCCTGGCCACCGCGGTTGTGGGGGTGTCAGACGGTGCCCGATACCGGCCCGGGCAATACGACTCCACCAACACGCCGCCCGCCCAGAGCGCGGCCGTGCCGATCGCGCCTCCGGCGTTCCAGTGGCGTCGGAGGCAAATGCATCGATTGGACTTTTGGCCCCGATCCCGAAACCCGGCCGGCTCGACCTGACCACGCCGCAGGCTCCGGTCGCCGCGCCTGTGCCCGAGATCCAGGAACGCCGGCTGGCGCTGCTGCTCCTGTTGAGCGGGCGCGGCGCGACGGTAGGCCGCGCCTTATTGGACGCGGCGCAGATGGCGCTGTTCGAGACGGCGCAGGACGATCTGGAGATCCTGGTCTTCGATACCAGGAACAGCGGCGGGCGCGGAGGATGCCGCGCGGCTCGCGGTCGCCGAGGGCGCGCGTCTGATCCTCGGACCGCTGTTCGGCGCGTCGGCCCAGGCGGCGCGGCCGATCGCGACCGCAGCCGGCGTGAGCATCGTGAGTTTTTCGAACAACCGGGATATCGCCGGGAACGGGGTTTACGTTTTCGGGTTCCTTCCGGATCAGCAGGTTCGCCGGGTTATCTGATATGCCGCGCGGCGGGACATACCCGGATCGGCGCGCTGGCACCGTCGTCGGGCTTCGGCGAACTGGTCGTCACGTCCGCGCGAATCGCTTCCGAACAGGTCGGTCTGAGCGTAGTCGGGGCAACCTACTACGATCCATCCAATAGCGATCTGTCACCGCTGGTCCGACAATTCGCGAATTACGATCTGCGCAAATCCGCGCTGGCGGCGCAGAAATCCTTGCTTGCCGGCAAGACCGATCAGATTTCGCGCCAGGCCCTGAACCGTCTCAGCGGGCTTGAGACGCTCGGGACCCGCCTTTCGATTCGGTCCTGCTTCCGGCGGGCGATCCGGAGCTGCGGAGAATCGCGCCGCTGCTTGCGTATTACGATGTCGATCCGGCGCGCATCCGCCTGCTCGGCACGGCGCTTTGGGACGAAGCGCGCGGCCTTGGCGCCGAGCCGGCCTTGGTCGGTGGTTGGTATGCCGCCGCCTCGCCGGAAGCGCGCAAGAACTTCGAGAGCAAGTTCGAGCGGGCCTTCGCCCGGCGCCCGCCTCGCCTCGCATCGCTTGGCTATGATGCCATGCTGCTCGCGGTCGCGCTTTCCTACGCGGAAGGTGGTGCCAACTATTCGACGGAGGCCTTGACCGACGGCAACGGATTCGCTGGCGTTGACGGCATCTTCCGGCTGATGCCGGACGGCACAAACCAGCGCGGCCTGGCGATCCTGGAGGTGGAGGCCAAGGGCGTCCGGGTCATCGACCCGGCCCCCGTCAGCTTTACGGATTTCGTCTTCTAGTTTCAGAGACGGGCGTCCAGGAGCAGCGAGAGCACCGCGTTGAGCCGCTGACGCCCCTCTTTGGTCGCGCGCATCGTCTGTCCGGAAAGCTCCATGTAGCCGGCATCCACCAGATCGGTGATGACGCTCGGGTCGAAAGAGTCTTCCAGCGGCAAGCCGGTCTCCTGGCGCAGCCGGGCGAGCGGGATGCCTTCGCTGAGCCGCAGTCCCATCATCAGCACTTCAATCAGGCGGTCTTCCGGGTCGATCGGGTTCTCTTCGACCAGGGCGTGACCGTCGCGTTCGGTCCGATCGAGCCAGACCGCCGGCGCACGATGGGTCCGCGTGGCGAGGTACCGACCATCGCCGGTGCGCAAACGCCCATGCGCGCCGGGACCGATGCCGAGATACTCCTGGGCCCGCCAGTAGACCAGATTGTGCCGGCATTCGACGCCGGGACGGGCATGGTTGGAAATTTCATAGGCCGGTAGACCCGCAGCCTCCAGAACCTCTCCGGTGGCTTCATACAGCGCACCGCCTTCATCGTCTTCCGGAACCGTGAAGGCGCCGCGCTGGTGCAGCGTGTGAAAGGCCGTCCCGGGCTCGATCGTCAGCTGGTAGAGCGAGAGATGCTCGCCCGCCAGGGCCAGAGCCTCCCGCAACTCGGCCGTCCAGGCGGCCACGCTTTGTCCCGGCCGCGCGTAGATCAGATCGAACGATACGCGGGGGAAATGGCGATGCGCCATCTCGACGGCGGCGATCGCCTCGCGGGCGCTGTGTCCTCGGCCAAGGAACCGCAGAGCCTCGTCATTCAACGCTTGCACCCCGAGCGAGACCCGGTTCACCCCCGCCGCCCGGAACTCCCGCAGCCGTTCGGCCTCGACCGAGGTCGGGTTGGCTTCGAGGGTAACCTCAATCTCCGCCTCACCGGGCCAGAAGGCGCCCGCCCGGTCGACGATCTCGCGGACGATTTCCGGCGCCATCAGGGACGGCGTGCCGCCTCCGAAGAAAATGCTCACCAAGGATCGGGACCCAACCCTCGGAGCGAGGCTCTCGAGCTCGCGCAGCAGCCCGCGCCGCCACCGGTCCTGATCGATGACCTCGGCGACATGACTGTTGAAGTCACAATACGGACACTTGGACAGGCAGAACGGCCAGTGGACGTAAAGACCGAAACCGTCCTCGTCAGGGGCGTTCATGGCTTCTTGAATACCGTGGCCAGCAGCTTGTTGAACGCGTCGGCCCTGTGGCTCACCGAATGCTTCCAGTCGGGATCGACCTCGCCGAAAGTCCGATCATGGCCATCCGGGACGAAGATGGGATCGTAGCCGAATCCGCGCTCTCCCCGTGGCGGCCAGACCAGCGCGCCGGCGACCACGCCTTCCACGGTTTCGGCGTGTCCGTCCGGCCAGGCGAGAGACAGCGCGCAGACGAACCGGGCATGGCGGCCTTGGCTTTGGCCGGTTCTGGTCTCGATCTCCAGGATCGCGTCATTGACCTTGCGCATGGCCATTGCGAAATCCTTTTCCGGTCCGGCCCATCGCGCCGAATAGATCCCGGGATCGCCTCCCAGCGCATCCACCGCAAGACCGGAATCATCGGCCAGTGCCGGCAAGCCCGACGCCATTGCCGCGGCCCGCGCCTTCAGCTCGGCGTTTCCTATGAAACTGTCGGCGGTCTCCTCGGGTTCGGGAAGGCCGAGCGAGCCTGCGGACACCGCTTCTATGCCGAGCGGCCGCAGCAGATCATTGATCTCCCGCACCTTGCCGGCATTGTGGCTGGCAACGACCAGGCGATCTCCTTCAAAGCGGCGGCCTTTGAATGTCTGGTCCTGCGCCATTCCCGCCATCGTCGCCCTAGGCCAGTCCGAGTGCTGATTTCTGAAGCGTCACGAGGTCGGCGATCCCGGCCCGCGCCAAGGACATCAGCGAGTCAAACTCGGGTCCTGCAAAAGGCTTGTCCTCGGCAGTCGCCTGTATTTCCACGATCCCGCCCGACCCGGTCAGAACGAAATTGGCATCCGCCTGGGCCGAGGAATCCTCGGAATAGTCGAGATCGAGCACCGGCGTGCCCTGATAGAGGCCACAGGACACCGCGGCCACGTGGTCCGTGAGGGGAACCGATTTCAGCACCCCGAGTTCCACCAGGCCCGCCATCGCCTGATAAAGCGCGACGAAGCTTCCGGTAATTGATGCGGTTCGGGTTCCGCCATCGGCCTGCAGGACATCACAGTCGATGCGGATCTGCCGTTCGCCCAGCGCCGCTTCGTCGGTCACCGCGCGCAGAGAACGCCCGATCAGCCGCTGGATCTCGAGGGTACGGCCGCTTTGCTTACCGCGCGCGGCTTCACGGTCGGTCCGGGTGTGCGTCGATCGCGGCAGCATGCCGTATTCCGCCGTGACCCAGCCCTTGCCGCGCCCCTTCAGGAAGGGCGGCACACGATCCTCGATACTGGCGGTGCACAGCACATGGGTGTCGCCGAACTTGATCAGGCAGGACCCCTCGGCATGCTTGGCGAAGCCCGGTTCCAGGGTGATCGAGCGCAGTTGATCAGGCGCGCGTCCGGAGGGACGGGAGATGGAAGGGGCCATGATTGTTTGAACTCCGGACCGTGCTTGCTGTCGCGAAGCCGCGGACCCTATCCGACCGAACCATCGTCGTCCAGCTTTCGAGCGGGTTCGCCACCGGCACGCGTTGACGCGGCGGCGTGCGGTTCCTAAATTTCCCCCATGCCGAGTTCGCCCGTCCATACGCTGAATGAACGATCGCGTGCCGTGTTTCAGCACGTGGTCGATACGTTCTTGGAGACCGGCGAGCCGGTGGGCTCACGCACTCTGGCGCGGCTCATGGGCGCCAATCTGTCGCCGGCGACGATTCGCAACGTGATGGCGGATCTTGAGGATGTCGGTTGCTTTTCGCGCCGCATACCTCGGCCGGGCGGCTGCCGACCGATCTGGGCCTGCGGATGTTCGTCGACAGTCTTCTGGAAATCGGCGGTGACCTGACCAAGGAGGAGCGGGCCAGCCTGGACGGCAAATGCCAGGCCGCAGGGCGCACGTTCCCCGACGTGCTGAGCGAGGCCGGTGCAGCGCTGTCGGGGCTCACCGAATGTGCGGGCCTGGTGATCTCTCCGAAGATGGACGCGCCGCTGCGCCAGATCGAATTCGTGCCCCTATCCACCAACCGGGCCCTGGTTGTGATGGTGAGCGATACCGGGCTTGTGGAAAACCGGGTGATCGAACTGCCGCCGGGGCTTCCGACCTCGGCATTGGTTCAGGCCTCCAACTACATGAACGCGCGCCTGGCGAATTCCACCATGGAAGAGGCGCGGGGCCGGATCCAACGGGAAATCGAGCTCCAGAAAACCGAGTTGGATTCGCTGACCAACCGACTGGTGGCCGACGGTCTCGCGCTTTGGGCGGGCGGCGTTGAGGGCGGCTCTCTGATTCTGCGCGGGCAGTCCAAACTCCTGCAGGACGTGACCGCGGTCGAGGATCTGGAACGGATCCGAACCCTGTTCGAGGCGCTGGAACGCAAGGAATCGATGATGCGCTTGCTCGACGCGACGGGTGATGCGGACGGCGTTCAGATTTTCATCGGCTCCGAGAACCAGCTTTTCGATCATACGGGCTGCTCGATGATCATCGCGCCGTATCATGATCAGCGCCGCCGGGTCGTCGGGGCGCTCGGCGTGATCGGGCCGACCCGGATGAACTACGCCCGCATCATTCCGCTGGTGGACTACACCTCCAAACTGGTCGGCCAGCTGCTGGATTAAGCGGCGGGTCCCATGTCGTTATGTGGAAACTTGTGATCCGGCGTTTGCAAATGCGTCGATATCGCTTACATGAGGGGCCGTTCGTGAATCACCGAGGCGAGTAGAGGCCAAGATGTCCGATAAAGATCAGGAACCCGTCGATTCCCTGATGCCGGAGGCTGAGATTTCCGGTGAATTCGCGGCGGGAGAAGCCCCGGCGGGCGAGGCCGGCGCCACGCCGCCGTCCCGCGAGGCGGAGCTGGAGGCTCAGGTCGCGGAACTCAGGGATCAGCTCCTGCGCGCGGTTGCCGAACAGGAAAATGTGCGCAAGCGCGCGGAGCGCGAGCGCGACCAGATCCGTAAGTTTGGCATCAGCAATTTCGCCAAGGAACTGCTGTCCGCCGCCGACAATCTGCGGCGGGCGCTCGACTCAAGCCCCGAGAACATGGACGGCGCGGATGAATGGGTGCGTAACCTCATCGTCGGCGTGGAAATGACCGAGCGGGAACTGCTGACGGCTTTTGAGAAGAACGGGATCCGCAAGATCGATCCGATGGGCGAGAAATTCGACTACAATTTCCACCAGGCGATGTTCGAGGTGGAAAACACCGGCCAGGAGGCCGGCACCGTGGTTCAGGTGCTGCAGCCCGGTTATGCGATCGAGGACCGGATTCTCCGCCCGGCCATGGTCGGGGTCGCCAAGGCCCCCGCGGGTGATGTTCCGGAACATCTGGACACCACCGTTTGATCCCAATCCGGCCGATCAGGCCGGCTCGTCCTCGCCGGCTGAATGCAGTCCCTCTGCGGCGGGGTTGAGGGCGCCGATCCGGCGTTTCGCGATACGCCGGGAGGAAACCGCGTAGCAGTAGACGCAACCGTGCGGACAGGTGTCGTAGGCGCCGATATCCCGTGATTCGGCGCAAGCGCATCCCGGCCGGTTACCTTTCTCGGGCGCCTTGATCGGGCGGCCCGCGACATCCGACAATCGTGCGGCATCGATGCAGCGCGCCGGGGAGAGGCCGGGCGTCAGCAGGTCGGGCTGCGAGCACAAGGTCGCGCGGATGCCTCGTTCTCCCGCAATATCGGCCAGCGCACGCAGCAGGCTGCGCTTGGCGTCGTTGGCCGGATCGGACCAGGTAAAGCCATGCCTGAGGGCGGCGCTTTCGATATTGCGCCTGCTCTTGCGGTAGATATGGGCGAAGGACAGCACCACCTCGTCGGTTGCGCCCGCGAGCATCTCGGCGAGCTGACCCATCCGGTCGACGTGAAACGCGGCCGGTGTCTGATTGCTGATGAATACCGGGTCGTAGCGCCAGACCACCACCCGGGGCCCGAATCGCGACGCGGCATCCTGGATTTCCCCGACCGCCCGGCGCCAGTTCATGACCGCGCTTTCCAGGGACCGGGGATATCCGGTGACGGTGAACTGGATGAGGAAGGGTGTCCCCCGAATGGCCAGCCGCTCAAGTGTCGCGCTGAAGGGACCGAGCCGCCGGGTCCAGAAGACGAACCCGTCGACCGCGCTTTCCTCAAGCGAAACCCGGCCCACTTTGCCTGAATAGGGGTTCTTGACCGTGCAATACCCGGCATCGAGGCGCCGGTTGAACCAGTCGGAATGGAACGCCGGGATGTCTGTTCGATAGCTTGCCGAAAAAATCATGCCGCAGTTTATGCGGAGGGCGGCGCGCAAGCGCTATCCGAATCGGGCGCTCAAAGCGCAATTATCCCTAGTCTCGCGCTTGCAGGGCCCGGAACACCCCCCTATATAGCCCGTAGAAAGTCACACTAACCGGGAATGGGCGCGGTGCTGCAAAGGCCGGACCCATTTGCTGATCGAAAGAGGGTTCAATGGCCAAAGTAATCGGTATCGATCTCGGAACGACGAATTCCTGCGTCGCCTTCATGGACGGCTCTGACGCCAAGGTAATCGAGAATGCCGAGGGACAGCGCACGACGCCGTCGATGATCGCGTTCGCCGAGGGTGGCGAGCGGCTGGTTGGACAATCCGCCAAACGGCAGGCGGTGACCAACCCGGAGAACACGCTTTTCGCCATCAAGCGCCTGATCGGGCGCCGCCACGATGACGAGCACGCCAAGAAATTCTCCGATCTGATGCCCTACAAGGTCGTTCCCGGCGAGAACGGCGATGCCTGGGTTGAGGCGCGCGGCGAGAAGTACAGCCCCAGCCAGATCTCCAGCTTCACCCTACGTAAGCTCAAGGAAGACGCCGAGGCGTTCCTGGGCGACACCGTCGATCAGGCGGTGATCACGGTTCCCGCGTATTTCAACGACGCTCAGCGTCAGGCCACCAAGGATGCCGGCAAGATCGCCGGCCTGGATGTGCTGCGGATCATCAACGAGCCGACGGCCGCCGCTCTGGCCTATGGCCTGGACAAGAAGAATTCCGGAATCATCGCGGTCTATGACCTGGGCGGCGGCACCTTCGACGTTTCCATCCTGGAGATCGGCGACGGTGTCTTCGAGGTCAAATCGACCAATGGCGATACCTTTCTCGGTGGCGAGGATTTCGACCACCGGGTGATCGACTATCTGGCCGATGAGTTCAAGAAGGAAAACGCCATCGATCTGCGCAACGACAAGCTGGCGCTGCAGAGGCTGAAGGAAGCCGCCGAGAAGGCCAAGATCGAGCTGTCGTCGGCCATGCAGACCGAAGTGAACCTGCCTTTCATCACGGCGGATCAGACCGGACCCAAGCATCTGAACATCAAGCTGACCCGGGCCAAGCTCGAGGCGCTGGTGGATGATCTGGTGCAGCGTACGGTGGGTCCGTGCGCCGCCGCCTTGAAGGACGCGGGCCTGAGCGCCGGCGAGATCGACGAAGTGATTCTGGTCGGCGGCATGACGCGCATGCCCAAGATCATCGAGACCGTGAAAAACTTCTTTGGCCGTGAGCCTCATCGGGGCGTGAATCCGGACGAGGTTGTGGCGATCGGCGCCGCGATCCAGGCCGGCGTGCTCAAGGGCGACGTCAGGACGTGCTGCTGCTGGATGTCACGCCGCTGTCCCTGGGCATCGAGACCCTGGGCGGCGTGTTCACCCGCCTGATTGACCGCAACACGACGATCCCGACCAAGAAGAGCCAGGTCTTCTCGACCGCCGAGACAACCAGACCGCGGTGACCATCCGCGTGTTCCAGGGCGAGCGCGAGATGGCCGCGGACAACAAGGTGCTGGGCCAGTTCGACCTGGTCGGCATCCCGGCGGCGCCGCGCGGCGTTCCCCAGGTCGAGGTGACCTTCGATATCGACGCCAACGGCATCGTCAACGTGTCCGCCAAGGACAAGGCGACGGGCAAGGAACAGCAGATCCGGATCCAGGCGTCCGGCGGCCTGTCCGATGCCGACATCGAAAAGATGATCAAGGAGGCCGAGCAGAACGCCGATTCCGACAAGAAGCGGCGTGAACTGGTCGAAATCCGGAATCACGGGGAGCAGGCGGTTCATACCACCGAGCGCACGCTCGCCGATGTCGGCGACAAGATCAGCGAGTCCGAGCGTCGCGAGGTCGAGGCCCTGATCGCCGAGGTCAAGGAAGCGCTTGAGGGCGAGGACGGCGAGCTGATCAAGACCAAGGTCGAGGCGCTGCAGCAGGCGGCGATGAAGCTCGGCGAAGCGCTGTACAAGGCGCAGCAGGAGGAGACGGCGTCGGCGGCCGATGGCCCGGATTCCGGCGATGGCGGCGACGCCGATGCCGGCAAGAAGGACGGCGACGCGGATGTTGTCGATGCCGACTTCGAGGAAGTCGACGAACAGGACCGAAACAAGTCGGCCTAGGCCGGCGGCGGACGGGATTCCCAGGTTCCCGACGTGCCGCTCGGCCCATGGGCCGAGTCGCCGCCCGATCCGGGGGGATTGAAGGCGGTGGTGCGCGGCGCGTCGGACCCAGGGGTCAGGGGGCGATAATCGGCCATGGCGAAGCGCGATTTTTACGAAACTCTCGGCGTTGACCGCGGCGCCGACGAAGGAGCCTTGAAATCGGCGTACCGCAAGTTGGCGATGAAGTATCATCCGGACCGCAATCCGGACGATCCGTCGGCGGAAGCGCAGTTCAAGGAACTCAACGAAGCCTATGACGTGTTGAAGGACCCGCAGAAGCGTGCGGCCTATGACCGGTTCGGCCACGAAGCCTTTGAGAACGGCGGCATGGGCGGTCGCGCCGGCGGCGCGGGTTTCGAGGGATTTGGCGCGGGTTTTGCCGACATCTTCGACGAGATGTTCGGCGACTTCATGGGCGGCCGCAGGGCCAATGGCGGAAACCGCCGGGGCGCCGACCTTCGCTACAATATGAGCATCACGCTGGAAGAGGCATTCAAGGGCCGCCAGACCGAGATCCAGGTTCCAAGCACGGTCAGCTGCGAGGAATGCTCGGGAAGCGGCGCCAAGGCGGGCTCGCAGCCGGTATCCTGCAAGGCGTGCCAGGGCCGTGGCCGGGTGCGCGTGCAGCAGGGCTTTTTCACGATTGAAAGGGCCTGTTCGACCTGCGGCGGCGCCGGGCGGGTGATCGAGAATCCCTGCGGAACCTGCCGGGGCAATGGCAGAGTTCAAAAGGAAAAGACGCTTTCGGTGAATATTCCGGCTGGTGTCGAGGATGGAACCCGAATCAGACTGGCCGGCGAGGGCGAGGCCGGTGTCCGATCCGCGCCGCCGGGCGACTTGTACATATTTCTGTCGATAGAGGAGCATCCGATCTTCAAGCGGGACGGTGCCGATATCTATTGCCGGGTGCCGCTGCAGATGACCACCGCCGCCCTGGGCGGTCAGATCGAGGTTCCGACCGTCGAAGGCTCCCGCGCGCGGATCACCGTCAGCCCGGGAACCCAAACCGGAACCCAGTTCCGGTTGCGCGGCAAGGGGATGTCGGTCCTGCGAAGTCCGGCGCGCGGGGATTTGTACGTTGAGGCGGTTGTCGAAACCCCGGTCAATCTGACGCGCGAGCAGAAGCAAATTCTCGAGCAGTTCGCCGAGACCACCAACGCCACGACCAGCCCCCAGTCCACCGGGTTCTTCGACCGGGTTCGAGACCTTTGGGAAGATCTCAAGGACTGAGGAGGGGCTGCGAGTGGATAGCGCTACCACCCTCGACGGATTATTGCGCCGGTACTACCTGAAAGTTTTTTACACTACCGACGAAGCCGTGCCGGCCATACCATTTCTAACTGATTGAAAAACTTCTATAATCTAGGCCGGTCGCGCTGAATCGAGGTGAGGATGGCGCGTCCTTCTCCTTGCAGAAAATCGATGGTGGCGTTGGCTCGAGCGAGGATGTAGCGCACCGTGAAACGCTGCCCTTCCCCCATCGCGGCGATCGGTAATGCCAACAGGCGCCGCCGTTGTTCACGCTGATCCGCGAGTTTTTGATCGAATAGCCGCTCCAGCTCGTCGACCGGAAGATGGTCCGCAAAATACATTGCCGAGAGAAAATCCGAGCGAAATGACTCGTCGGCCGAAGATCGACGCAGGTCAGAGTCGAAAATCTCCCGTCCTTTGTTGGTGATTGCATACATACATTTTGCGAACGGGGTCTCGCCGGGCCGATCCGCGGTTACACATCCTTCCGCGCGCAGTTTGCCGAGCGCTGGATACAAGGCGCCGAAACTCGCATGCTGGAAATGACCGAGACGTTTCTCGATGCGGTTATGGAGATCATAGCCGCTCAAGGGCCCCTCTAGCAGAAGCCCGAGGCAAAGGGTTGTCAGCTTCATGCGCCGAAATCCGATCTATATTCGATATATCGCTCCGAAAACTATAATAAAGACAATATATAAAGTCATCGCTTTGCGCGATCCGGAATTCCATGGATACTGTAGGCGCGGTAGAGACTCTGACCGCATCGGATTCCAAGGTCGGCGAGGGCATTGAAAAATGAGTGAATTGGCAATCGGTGTCACTGGTGTCGCCGGGACGATGGGAACCATGATTGTTCGTCAGGTTATCGAAACGCCCAATGTCCGTCTCTCCGGCGGGTCAGTAAGGCCAGGTAGTGCTCACCAAGGTATTGATATTGGCGAGGTTTGCCGACTCGGAACGCTTGGCGTCAAAACCGTGGACAAAGCCGCCGAACTGTTCGCGGCGGCCGATGTGGTGATCGATTTCAGCCTTCCGGAGGCGGTGGGCGATCACGCCAGTGCGGCAATCGATACCCACACCCCCTGGATCGTCGGAACAACCGGGCTGGATTCGGCGGGTGAAGCGGCAATGAACAAGGCCGCGGCGGCGGTGCCGGTGGTATTCGCGCCAAACATGAGCCTTGGCGTGAACCTGCTTTTCGTGCTGGTGGAGCAGGTTGCGCGGGCGCTCGACGAGGATTTCGACATCGAAGTCTTTGAAATTCATCACAATCGCAAGATCGATGCGCCTTCCGGAACCGCGCTGGGACTGGGACGGGCGGCGGCGCGCGGCCGTGGGGTGGATTTCGAGAAGGCCAGCGTGCTGTCCCGCCAAGGCCAGACCGGGGCCCGCCGACGCGGAGATATCGGGTTCGCGGCTCTGAGGGGCGGGGATATCGTTGGCGAACACTCGGTCATTTTCGCTGGCGCTGGCGAACGCGTGGAAATTTCCCATAAGGCGGCGGGCCGGCATATCTATGCGTCGGGGGCGATCAGGGCCGCGCAATGGGCCCATGGCCGCCCGCCTGGCCTTTATGACATGACCGATGTGCTCGGACTGAACGGTTAAGGGCCGGCTTGGACCGGAATCGCTTCACGGTTCCGGTGAAGCGCGTCTTCCAAGGCCGCCGCGAAGGTTTGTTTTTCCTCCAAGCCGAGGAACCCGCCCAATTCCAGAACGTCGCCGTGGGATCGGATCACCAGACGCGTGCGTTTGGCGTTCACCCGTTCGATGTCGACCCGGACCCAATAGGGTTTCAGGGCCACGCGCCGCTCCATGCCCGACTTATTGCGGAACAGGATTTCCAGCGAACCGGCGCTCAGCCGGACCAGTTCACATTGCCGCGCGGCACCATAGCTGATCCGAAAGGCGAGGTAGACAAGCAACACGTCGATGCCGAGAAATCCGATCACCGGCCAGGCGCCAATCAGGGTGAACCCGATGCCGATGGCCATGCTGACCGTGATCAGGATACCCATGACCAGCACGAACCCGATCGGCGGCAGACTCCGGTGGGGCATCAGCATGGCCTCGAAGAGTATGTCGGCCTCGCGCATGGTCGATTGTTTCCCCTAGTGCCCCGTCGGTCGCGATGATAGTTCGGCCTCGAAGCCCCGTAAAGCGATGGCCGGCGCGTTCTGGCTTTCCGCGCCGGCTCGATCGGGCTATGAGGAAGCATGACCCGATCCATGAAAAAGGCCGATGTCGACACGATGTTCTCGCGCCTGTCGGATGCCGATCCCGACCCGCGCGGCGAGTTGAATTACGTCAATGCCTATACGCTGTTGGTCGCGGTCGTCCTATCGGCACAAGCCACGGATGTGGGGGTCAACCGCGCGACCGGCCCGCTGTTCGCCGAGGTCGACACACCGGAAAAGATGGTCGACCTCGGTGTTGAGCGGTTGAAGGAATTCATCAAGACGATCGGGCTCTACAATTCAAAAGCCAAGAACGTCATCGCCTTGTCGGAAATCCTGATTCGCGATCATGAAAGCAAGGTTCCACGGGACCGGGAAACCCTCGAGACCCTCCCCGGTGTCGGACGGAAGACGGCCAACGTGGTCCTCAACATCGCATTCGGTCAGCCCATGATCGCCGTTGACACCCATCTCTTCCGGGTTGGCAACCGAACCGGCTTGGCACGGGGCAAAACGCCTTTGGCGGTGGAACTGCAGCTGGAGAAGCGCATCCCCGACCGGTGGAAGCTGCACGCGCATCACTGGCTGATCCTGCATGGCCGCTACGTCTGCAAGGCGCGCAAGCCCGATTGCCCGGCCTGCCGGATCGCCGATCTCTGCCGGTTCAAAGACAAGACAGTCTTGTCCGGCTGATCCGGGCTTCGGGACCGTCAACTGTCGGCGGTCTTGGCCGCGCGGGTCAGGAGTTCCTCGAAACAGCCGGGAGGCTCCTCGAAAAGCGTGGCCGCGGAACGGAACTCGTAGTGGACCACCTCATAATCCGACTCGGAGTCGTATAAAAACAGGTCGAGCACGCAGGCGCCGGCGCGATACTGCCATACCCTGGCGGTCGCCTCCCGGCGTACGAACTGAGGTTTCCCGAGCAATGTCGATACCGATCGCCGGTTCATCCTGAGCAGGCGTTCAGGGTTCCGTTCGGCGTCGCTGAAGGCCGGTTCGTCGGGGATCGGTTTGGACGCCCCCGGTCGGGGTGTTCCGGGAACCTGGCCGGTGGGGGGTGCGCTCGCCACGGCGGAGGAACCCGACGCGCCAGACGCGCCCGGAGGCGGCGCGGCCTTATCGCAGGCTTGCAGGAAAATCAGCAGCAGGGCGCCGCACGCGGCGCCGATCGGCTTGATCATGTATCGGCCGGAGGATCCGAAACCGCGTTGTCGCGCCAGACATGGATCTCTCCGTCGACCTCGCCACCGAGCTCGATTTCGATCTGGCGAAACCGGACGGTGCCGCTGATCCGCCCTGATGCCTTGACGGTCAAACGCTCGCGCGCGGTGATGGTGCCGACGAAGGTACCGGCAATGATGGCCTCGTCGATAACCACGGTCCCCTTGAACACGCCTCCCTCGGTGACTTCCAGAGACTGGCTGTTCTCCAGGGTTGCTTCCACGGAACCCTCGACGATCAAGGTCTCGCAGTCGGTAATTTCCCCCCTCAGCGAAATCTCGCGTCCCACCGTAAGGCGCTTGCCCTCTCCACTACCCCGTTGCTGGCCCGGCATCGGCCTTCGGGCCGGCGCGCCGGGCAAATCGATCGTGCGCCTGGGAATTTCCGGCACGAAACCCGCCGATGGGGTTGTGGGAGAGGCCATGGGTGCTCCTTGCTGCGGCCTGTTTTCTGACGACAGGCTGGTTGCCTTTGTTCTCGTCTCGCCTTCCCTTTCCGACGGGCTGATCACATCGGAAGAGGCCACCGGATCTTCCATGGCCGATATGGCGCTATCGGCCGGCATCTCGTCGAGCTTCGGTTCCTCGACCCCGGGTGATTTCCGTCGAAACAGGGACATTTTTCAATCTTTCGAAAATGGTCGCCAAAACCCCAAAAAATTCAGATAGTTCCGATGCGTCTAGAATATCATGTCTCAGCTTCTCGACGCAACACTTGGAATACGTGCACCATAAAGGCGGTCGCGACCACCGGCGCCGCCAGATTGAGGATCGGAATCGTCGTCATTACGGCGATGATTACCCCGGCGCCAAACACCGTCCAGCGCTTGGAGCGACGCAGGGCTTTCGCATCCGCCGGGGTCAGGTACCGGCCGGCGGCGATCTCAAAAAACTCGCGTCCGAGAAGGTATCCGTTCAGTCCGTAGAAGATCACGAAACCCAAGCCCGCCACGAAGAACGTGAAGACATAGATCGGCATCAACAGAATGTTGAGGATCAGGGTGACCACCAGCAGGGCAAGCGCCGATTTCATGACCTCGCCCAATCCCTGATTCCGAGGCGACGGCAGATGCGGATAGTGTTTCTCCTCGACCGCCGCGGCGACGCGGTCCACGAAAAATCCCGCGACGACCATCACCATCGAGGGATAGAAGACGAAGGCGAAGACCACGACCACGATCGCGCCCACCGCCGCCGACAGCTTGTCCAGCAGTTCAATGTCGAAAACCCCGACCTTCGCGATCAGCAGCCAGCTGATGTAGCCGCTGACGATGATCATGACGAAAGCCAGGAGAACACTGAGGATCACGGACCGGCGCAAGGGCTGTTCCGGAAGTTGCGCGAAGGCCTTTGATAACGCCGCGAACATCGGGGGCTCCACGAATCTGCCGTTGAGTCAGGCAGGAAAACCACAAGCCGCTTCCGGGCACAAGCCTTCGTTGCGGTGCTTTGCCGGGGCGGGGTTCTCGGATAGTGTCCTCGCGCACTTTGAACACGGGAAACCTCCATGCCTGCAAAGACCATCGATGTAACCGGAATCGGCAATGCCATCGTCGACGTTATTTCACGGGCCGACGACTCTTTCCTGGCGGAAAACGGGATTGAGAAAGGCGCGATGAACCTGGTTGACGCGGACCGCTCGAGCCAGATCTACGGGCGCATGGGGCCGGGCATCGAAATGTCCGGCGGCTCCGCCGCGAATACCATCGTCGGCCTCGCGGGTTTCGGCGGCAAGGGTGCCTTCATCGGCAAGGTCAGGGATGATCCCTTCGGCCAGGTATTCCGACACGATATCACCGCCGCCGGTGTGCGCTTCGAAACCAGCCATAGCGTCAGCGGCCCGCCGACCGCGAGTTGCCTGGTGCTGGTGACGCCGGATGCGCAGCGGTCGATGAACACCCATTTGGGCGCTTGTGTCGACCTCGGCCCCGAGGATGTCGACGAGGATCTGATCAAGGCCAGCAAAGTGGTCTATCTGGAGGGATATCTGTGGGATCCCCCGCGCGCCAAGGAAGCGTTTCTGAAGGCGGCGGCGATCGCGCATGCCAGTGACGGTCTGGTCTCGTTGACCCTGTCCGATTCGTTCTGCGTCGATCGCCATCGCGCGGAGTTCCGAGATCTGGTCGAGCGTCACGTGGACATTCTCTTTGCCAATGAAGCCGAGATTATCTCGCTTTACGAAGCGCCTGATTTCGACACGGCCCTGCAGGCGGTACGGGGTCATTGCCGAACCGTGGCCTTGACCCGAAGTGCCAGGGGATCCGTGGTGCTGTCGGGTGACGAAGTCCATATCCTGGACGCGGAAAAGCCGGTCAGGGTGGTGGACACGACGGGCGCGGGCGATCTCTACGCGGCGGGCTTCCTTTACGGCTTTACCCAGTCCATGGACCCGGTCCGGTGCGGACGGCTCGGCGGTATCGCGGCGGCGGAGGTGATCAGCCATTTCGGCGCCCGCCCGGAGGCGGATCTGAACGCACTGGCGAAAGCGACTCTTGACCGGCACTGAGCCCAGCAACGGCGCGGCCTGGCTGCTGCGCGAGACGATCGCACCCTATCTCAAGCGCCGGGTGATCGTTGTCCTGGTCTTGGGCTTCGCTAGCGGCCTGCCGCTTCTCTTGTCGTTCGGAACCTTGAGCGCGTGGCTTCGAGAGGCCGGCGTTGATCGCACGACGATCGGTCTGTTCTCCCTGGTCGGGCTTCCCTACGCCCTGAAGCCGCTATGGGCGCCGCTAATGGACGGCTTGCACCTGCCGGTTCTGACCGGCCTGCTCGGCCGGCGCCGGGGATGGATGGTGCTCTCCCAGGCCATGCTGATCGCCGCGATCTGCGGGCTCGCCTTATCGGATCCGGCCGACGCGCCTTGGCTTATGGCCGGGTTCGCGGTCCTGGTGGCGTTTTTCTCGGCCAGCCAGGACATTGTGATCGATGCCTATCGGATCGAGACCCTGGAGGAGGACGAGCAGGGAATCGGGGCGGCGGCGGTCACCTACGGCTATCGCGCCGGAATGCTGGTGGCGGGCGCCGGTGCCTTGATCCTGGCCGATACATGGACCTGGACCTATGCCTATCTTGCCATGGCGGTTCTGGTGCTGGTCGGAACTCTCACCATTATTTTAAGCCCGGAGCCGCCCGGACCGGACGGGGCGGACGGCGACACTCGGGAAGGCCGGCCCCGGTCGTTCACGCGCTGGCTCTCGGATTTCGTTGTCGCGCCATTCCTGGAGTTCGCGACCCGCCCGGGGTGGCTGACGATCCTGCTGTTCATCGTCACCTTCAAACTCGGCGACGCGTTCCTGTCGGTGATGACCAACCCGTTCTATATCGATCTCGGTTTCACCAAGACCGAGATCGCCGAGGTGACCAAGCTTTTCGGCTTGATCGCCTTGGCGGTGGGCCTGTTTATCGGGGGCTTGCTGATCCGTTGGACGGGGCTTCTCAATGCCCTGTTGATCAGCGGCGTGCTTCAGGCCGCGTCCAATCTTGTGTTCGCCTACCAGGCCGTCGCCGGCAACGATATCGGTGTTCTCACCCTAACCATCGCGGTGGAGAATGTGACCGGCGGCATGGGAACGGCGGCGTTCGTCGCCTATCTGTCGAGTCTGACGAACACCGCCTTTACCGCCACTCAATACGCCCTGCTCTCAGCTTTCATGGCGTTTGGGCGGACACTCTTGTCCTCGCCGTCGGGCCATCTCGTCGATGTGGTCGGCTGGTTCGATTTCTTCGTACTTTCCGTCGGTGTTGCGGTGCCCGGGCTGATCCTGCTGCTCGTTCTGATGCGGCTGTATCCGACACATGCCGGACGCCGGGGCGGCCGGTCCGCCGGCTCGTCACAGCGGGGGGCGGAAAGCGGATGACCGGGATATTCGAGGTCGTCGAGGGCGACATCACCGGGCTGACGATGGATGCGATCGTCAATGCGGCGAACGAATCCCTGCTGGGCGGCGGCGGCGTGGACGGCGCGATCCATCGGGCCGCCGGGCCCGGCCTGCTTGAAGAATGCCGGCGGCTCGGTGGCTGTCCAACCGGTGAAGCGCGGATCACGTCCGGCCACAATCTGGCGGCGCGCCACGTCATACACACGGTCGGCCCGATCTGGAGAGGCGGCGGGCACGGCGAGCCGGCATTGCTGGCCTCCTGTTACCGCCAAAGCATGGGCCTGGCGGCACGGCACGGCTTGCAGTCGATCGCCTTTCCGGCGATCAGCACCGGTGTATACGGCTATCCACTGGACGCGGCGACCGAGATCGCCGTGTCGGTGGTCCGGGAAACCTTGGCGATATCCAGGTCCGAGGCACCAGATCGGGTCGTGTTCTGCTGCTTCAGCGCCGAGGCCGCAGGGCTTTATCGCCTGGCGCTGGACCGGGCGCTCTAATAGCGGCTGCGGCCCCAGAACCCATCGGGCGTCTCCAGCAGGCTTGCCAGCCCGCACCGCTCGATTGCCAGCGCGGCCTCGCGGTTCGCGGCATCCAGGATCTCGTCCTCGTTGGCGGTCAAGACCCGCCTGCCCCGCATGACGACGCGTCCGTCGATGATTGTGGTATCGATATCGCCACCATTGGCGAAGCAGGTCGCGCGGTAGAGCGGCATGTTGGCCGGCGCCAGATGCGGCTTGCGGAGGTCGAGCAGCACGATATCGGCCTTCTTCCCGGCTTCCAGGGATCCGAGATCCTGCGCGCGGCCCAAGGTCCTGGCGGCGTCGATGGTCACCATCTCCAGCACCTTTCCCGGCGGCATGACCTGATCGTCCCTGAAGTGGCGGCGATGGTAATGCATGCATTGCTGCATGTGGCGGAACTGGTCAAAGCTGCGGTCGGGCGCCGCACCATCCGATCCGATCGCGACGGTCACCCCGGCGTCCAGCAGTTCCGGCACCGGACAGCGTCCCCGGATCGAGGCGACGGCGCTTGGATTGTGGACCACCCGCGTATCGGTCTCGGCGCAGATCGCAATCTCACGCTGGGTGATGTCGACGCAGTGCGAGAGGTAGGTATCCGAGCCGAGCAGACCCCAGTCGTGCGCCGCCTCGATACTGCCGTCGCGGTGACCGTCCTGGGTGAAGCGGACACCCAGCCGGCGCGCCAGATCCCGGGTGGCAAGGGTCTGGTCGCGAACCTCCTCGATCCGGACGCCATCGGGCAGGGCGCGTTCGGGGTGGTGAACCGGGCAGGTCAGGTCGATATCGACCCGTCCATCCGCGCCGCCCCGCCATTGGCCGACGATGGCCTCGCTGACGTCCAGTTGGCGCTCGAAGCTCACGGAGAAAGGTTCCACCCTGCCATCCGCATGGCGCGCATAGGTCCAGGGAAAGGGTGGACGGTTCGGACCGACCGCGACCACGGCGCGAGCACCCGTCGCGTCGATGGCGGCGCAATGCGCCGCGGCGCTGTCCGGCTCATCGGTGCGTGAAATGCTGTCGCCGCCGCCGAGATACGAGACGCCGGTCGTCACCCCTGCCTTGATCCGCTCAAGGGCGGAGAGCCTAGCCTCGGCGTTCCAGAAGTCCGGCGTCGACCCGATTGTATAGATTTCGCGGCAGGCATTGAACCAAAGATCGCCCCGGCCGCCGCCGAGGGTTTTGACCAGGCCATGGCCGGCATGGCCGTGGCAGTCGATAAGCCCGGGCAGGACCAGCATTCCCGCGGCATCGATAAGGCTCGCATCGTCCGTGACTTCAGTGATGGCGCGGCGTGTCCCGACACCGGCGATCCGGTCTCCGCGGATCAGCACCGCTCCGTCGTCGATGACGGTACGGCCGGCGTCCATGGTCACCACCGTTCCGCCGGTAATCAGGATCTCGCTCATTATCCTCTCCGCTGGCCGGAAATCGGCCCGGAGCCCAGAATAGCGACGCGGCGCCGGACTTTCACCCGGCGCCGCGTCTCACAGCGGAGAAACAGGGTCGTGGGAGAATCGGCTTCTCCGCCGTAACCCAGACAGAATTTGAATCAAGTCCCGATGAGATTTGGTTCAAATTAGATCTATTTGAGCGTGCGAGACAAGCGCTAATTATCCGCCCCCGGGCCGGACTCTAGCCGGTAAAGGCGGATTCCTTGCCGCGGATAAGCTGGGAAACGGTCTCGTTGACCGGCGCGGTCATGGCGACCTTGGCGGCTTCCACCGAAACGGCGCCGTTGATCGCATCGATCTCCGACTGGCGGGACGCCATGTGGTCGAGCAGCATCGACGGGCGCGCGCCCGGCATCGCCGCGCCGAAATCGTAAACGTATTTGTCGACATCATCGAAGCCGAGCTTGATGCCCTGGGCACGGGCGACGGCATCCGCCTCGCGCGCGCAGGCAAGTGAGATCGACCACGCCGCCGGGTTGCCCTGGATGCCGCCGATTGTCAGGTTCATCAATGCGCACGGCCCGCTATAGGTCACGTTGCAGATGAACTTTTCCCAGATCATCTGATGGATGTCCGGATATCCCTTGGCGGTGAATCCAGCGCCGGCCCAAGCGTCGACGACTTTCTCGAGGCGCGGGGTGACACCGCCGTTCATCTCGCCGATGCGGACCAGTTGCATGCCGTTGTGATGCGCGTGGCCCGGGCCTTTCATCGAGGCGCCGAAACCGCCGACGACACCGATCATGACCTGGCTGGTATCGATGGACTGGGCGATCCGGTCGGCGGCACCAAGTCCGTTCTGGATCGTCAGGATCACGCTGTCCGGCCCGGCAATTCCCTTGGCGGCCTGGGCGGCGGACGCGACACCGCTGGCCTTGGTGGCGACGATGATCAGCTCGCATTCTCCGGCATCCGCGGCATTGGTCGTTGCGTTGAGACGAACCGTGCGGTCGCCGCTGGCGCCTTCGACCCGCAGCCCCTTGGTGTTCATCGCGTCAACATGCTCGCGCCAGGTATCGATGGCCCAAACCTCGTTACCGGCGTCGGCCAGCAAAGCGGCATAAACCGACCCCATGGCCCCGCAACCGATTATCGCGATCTTCATGTCTTTCATTCCCGGATGAAATTGGCTTAGGCATCGTTATAGCAGCCGGCGCGCCGCCGGAAAGCCCCGTATAACGCTTGCCGGCTCTGGTTCAGACGGGACTGGAAGCCTCGCGGACGGCGCGATAAAACGCCCCGGTACACGAAGGAACCCGCCGATGGCACCCGAAGTCGCAATCTCCTGGCAAGTCGGGCCGAATTTTGGCTGGGGGCTGTTCGGACTCCAGATCGCGGTTCAGCTCACGCTGTCGGGCCGGGCGACGCCGGTCCTGCTCTCGGACATTCTGAATTACAAGGGTGACCCGGTGGAGCGAGGAATGTTGGAAGACATCTGGGCAACCAACCGTGAAGCGATCCGCGCCATGCGGACCCGCATGGCTCCCGGTTCCAGGGTCAACATGAAGATTCCGGTCCTCGCCGCCCTGGGCAACAATGCCGCGCGCCAGTTCGTGCATCCCGACTTTCACTACCTCGGTTCGCGGACTCATGGCCTGGTTTTTCTTGAAAACTCTGAGATTTCGCCGAAGGCGGCGGAGATCTTCAACGCTTTCGATACGCTGACCGCCGGTTCGACCTGGGCGCGGGATGTGCTGCGGCACCGGGGTGTGGAGAAGGCGGAAACCTGCCTCCAGGGGATCGATCCGGCCTTGTTTCATCCGGCGCCGAAGCGGGGATATCTGAAGGACCGGTTCGTGATCTTTTCCGGCGGCAAGCTCGAGTTCCGCAAGGGACAGGACATCGTCCTGGAGGCGGTCAAGCGGTTCCGCAAGCGGCATCCGGAAACCCTGCTGATCTGCTTGTGGGACAATCCCATGCTGAGCGGGTTATTCGTCGAGCTGCTGAACCGGTCGCCGTACCACCCGCGCATGGCGGACCGGGTGAGCGCCGCCGGAGTCGATTGGACGGGCATGATTGCAGATGCCGGATTGCCGGCCGACGCGGTGCGGATGCTGCCGACGGTGGAGAACTGGATCCTGCCACAGGTCATGCGCGAGGCTGATGTCGCATTGTTCCCGAACCGCTGCGAGGGCGGCACGAATATGGTGGCCATGCAGGCGATGGCCTGCGGCGTGCCGTGCATTCTGTCCGCGAATTCGGGCCATCTCGACATCCTCGCGGACGGCGCCTGCCTCCCGCTTCGCCAACAAAGCCTGGTGGACGCCGCCCATCCCGGCCTTTCCACCCAAGGCTGGGGCGAAAGCGATATCGACGAAATCATCGAGGCACTGGAAGTCGTATACACGGATCGCGAGACGGCCCGGACCATCGGCAACGCCGGCGCCGATCAGATGGCGGCGCTCTCGTGGAAGACCCAGATCGAGAGCCTCGCCTCGCTGATCGGGCTCTAGCCGGCGCGGCCTTGCCGAGGCGGAGACCTTGCGGGCACTATGGCCCGACCGTGACCACGCGAGGGCGCCATGACCACCGACAGAGCCGCTGGCAAGACGATCGCCGACCTGATCGAACACCGTTACGGAATTTCCAGCGGCGCCGGTGCCGGGATGCCGGCCGAGGGCGAGTTGGCCAGCATCCTGTCGCATCGGACCCATCGCCGCTTCACCGACCAGCCGGTATCCGACGAGTTGCTGGAGGTCCTTCTGGCCGCCGCGTTTTCGGCACCGGCGAAGTCCGATCTCCAGCAGGGCGCCGTGGTGATCATCAAGGACGCCGAAAAACGCAGGGCGATTGCCGAACTGATGCCGGCGATGCCCTGGATCGGCACCTGTCCGGTGATGATGATCTTCCTCGGCGACAGCCGGCGAATCCGCCGGATCTGCGAGATGCGCGGCAAGCCTTTCGCGAACGATCATCTCGACGCTTTCCTGAACGCGGCCTCGGATGCCAGCATCGTGTTGATGAACTTTATCCGGGCCGCCGAGGCGGTGGGTCTCGGCTGCTGTCCGATCAGCGTGGTGCGGAACCATATCGACCGGATCGCCGAAATCGTCGAACTGCCGGATCATGTTTTCCCACTTGCCGGCATGACCGCCGGTTATCCGGCCGGCGAGGGGTATGTCAGCATGCGCCTGCATCCCGCGGTCAATGTGCATGTCGACCGCTATGACGATTCGAACCTCGAAGCCGAGATCGATGCCTATGACAAGCGCCGCGATGCTCGGTTTTCGATCCCGCCGGAAAAGCAGCGTCGTGTCGATGCCTATGGAAATGCGCCGTTTTACGGCTGGTCCGAGGACAAGGCGCGCCAGGTGTCGACCACCGAGCGCCAGCAACTGGCGGCCTATCTTACCCGTAAGGGTTTCAATCTCGGCTGACCTCGCCTTGGGCTTTGGCTCAATCCGCGAAAACGACCCTGAAGTCTTTCTTCATGCTGACCAGGGTCCAGCCGTTCCGCTCGGCCGCCGCCTCGAATCTCTGATCGGAATAGGCGTATTCCCGCTCGGCGTCGTCGTGAACGATGACGATCCCTATCCCGGGTCCTCGGCGCTTGGTGGCGAATTGAAGCATTTCCAGATCGCCCATGGTGTTGCCGGCGGCGAAGATCGGCGGGCGTCCGATCTGGCGGAGGATCGCCAATGCCTTGCCGGCTCCGTAGACGCTGGGCAGGTTGCGGCTGCCCGGCTTCCATCGGAATACCGGCTCGCTTCTCGGCCCGGGCTCGGCTACGAATTCCAGAGGCCATTCGGCGCCGATCCCGTGGCCGCCGGGGAGGCTGAAATGGCGCGCGGCGATTTCACGAACCAGAGGCTGGGTCGATCCGGAAACCAGGAAAAGACGAAACCCGTTCTCCTGGAGGTAGCGGGCAAGCTCCTGCATGGGCGCGTAGACCAGATCACCAACTTTCCGGTTCAGTTCCGGATGCCTTGCGAGCTTCAGATAGCTCCCGACGTATTTCCGGTAGGCGGCCTCTGTCTGTCCGGAAAGGAGATCCCGTAATGTCTGGCTGCCCGTGAGGCCGGGAAAATGGCCGTGATCTGCCGCGCAGGCCTGTCTGAATGGAGGCCAGTCCTTGCGCTGCGGCTCATTGGTGCCGAGCACGCAGACCTGCGCCATGGCGATGAGTTTTTCGATGTTGACCGGTTTCTCGGCGATCACCGTGCCATCCATGCCGAAAGTCGCGATCCGCTCCTCCGGTGGGACGAAGGCGGGACTGCCGGGCGTCGTTACGCGCTCGACGAAGGCGATGATGGCAGTGCGGGCCGGCGTGTCGGCCCAGGTCCGCAGCGGTGATTGCGCCTGGCTGGACCCCGCGCTGGTGAAAGCGCAGATCAATCCAACCACCAACCCAAGGCATGCCAATACACTCTTTCCAGACGAAGCGGATTTCGCGGCCAAGGCTCGCCTCCCAGAACGTCCCTTGTGTTCTCGAGTGGAAAACCGTGAAGGCTTGCAAGGCTATGGTCAAGGACCGGCCTTTAACAGCCGCGAAACCCGGAGGTAACGCAGGCTTTACGTTAAGGATTCTTGTTTGGGGGCGGTTTATCCTGTATAGCCCGGCGGGACGTATCCGGTATCTCGTCAATGCGAGGGCTCCGGGTATGATGAAAAGAATAAATCGTCGTTCCGCATTGAACGGAACAACATAGGGAGGCAGGAAAATGGCTGTTATCGGCAAGAAGCTTGGACTCTCCGCGGTTGCCGCCGCGGCTTTCGCCGCTGCTGTGACGGGAACGCCGGCGGTCGCCGCCGCGCAGGATATCGTTTGGAACATCAATATCTTCGGTCCTCCGCGTGCGGTGACCAAGGGCATTGAGGCGATGGCCGAGTTCTACAAGAAGGAATCCGGCGGCAAGTTCGAACTGAAGCTCGCCTATGGCGCGGCGCTCGGCCCGCAGCGTCAAACGCCGGAGTCCATCAAGACCGGCGGTTACGAAGGCGGCCTCATGTGCGCCGGATATTATCCGAACAAGATGCCGCTGCTTTCCGGCATGGAACTGCCGTTCCTCGCCCCCAGCAAGACCTCTGACCGGGCCAAGGTCGACCTTGCGGTCTATGCCCACCCGCTGATCGTCAGTGAGTTGCGGGACCGTTGGAACGTGAAGTTCTTCGGCCCGACCTTCCTGCCGCCCTACGAGTTCATGGGGAACAAGGAAATTCGGAACACCGCCGACATGGACGGCGTCAAGATGCGGATTTCCGGCCTGAACGCGAAGGCCCTGCAGGCGTTCGGCGCGGTGCCGACCATGGTGACGGCGCCGGAAGGCTACACCGCGCTTGAGCGTGGCACGATCGACAGCTTCGGCTTCCCGTATTCCTACACTTTCGGCGCCTACAAGCTCTACGAGGTCTCCAAGTTCGTGACCGAGGGCATGGCGATGAGCGGCTTCATGTGCTTCATCGGCGTCAGCCAGGACGCTTGGGACGCGCTGCCGAAAGACCTGCAGGACAAGCTCCCCGCGGCGCAGCAACTCGCCGCGGATGCCTTGCTGAAGGCGTATAAGGCCGCGGACGACAAGTGGATCCCGATCTTCCACGAGAAGCTCAAGGTCGCCAAGTTCTCCGCCGAGGAGCGGGCCAAGCTTGCCGCGGGCGCGAACGACATCTGGGAAGAATGGGTGAAGACCCAGGAAGACGAAGGCCGTCCGGGCCGTGAGATGTTGGACTTCATCAAATCCGAAGTCGCGAAATACAAGTAAGCTCGGAAAGCGCAACATCGTGCACGAGCTTCTGATACTGTTGCTGGTCGTCATCGCCGTAGCGGCGGTGACGACCATGGTTTTCCGCTTTGTTGGACCTTGCTTGCGCATCCTCGAGTACATTCTCGTTTCGGGCTCGGTCCTCTCAATTCTGTTCGTGGCTTTCTATGTCGGTGCCGAAGTGGTGATGCGGTACCTGTTCAACTCGCCTCTTCCCGGGCATCTGGAACTGGCCGAGTTGATGATGCCGGTGATTGTTTTTCTGGCGTTGTCCTATACCCAAGCCACTCACGGGCATGTGGGGATGGACCTGCTGACCGACTTGTTGCCGGAACAGACGAGGCGGGTGCTCTCCGTAGTCACGCTCGTGTTAAGCCTGTGTATCTGTGCCGTCATTGGTTATTTCAGCCTGAAGAACACCATGCTGATGATCGAATATGACGACGTCACCATGTCTCCGCCCTACTTCAAGACATGGCCCGCAGGCGCGGCGATTCCGCTGGGGTACATCTTGATATCCCTGCGTATCTACATTCAGCTTCTTCATATGCTGATGCCGCAGAGATTTGAGGCACACGAGCCACACGACGCCGAGCTCTATTCGAACAACTGACTTTCCAACGTCACGCCGCGATGATGATCGGTCTCGGCGGCCAGGAGCATGACGCCCATGGACCCGGTATCACTCGGTTTTCTCTCCCTGCTGGTCCTCACGCTATTCCTGCTTTCCGGGATGCGGATTGCCTTTGCAACGGCAATCGTCGGCTTTTTCGGACTCTGGGTGATGCGGGGGTATGGGCCTGCCTCGATGTTGTCGGCGACGACGATCTTCGGGCATGTGGTGAACTACAACCTGCTGGTGCTCCCATTGTTCGTGATGATGGGATTTTTTGCCTATTACGCCGGCATCACACGTGATCTCTACTTTGCCGCTCGGCAATGGTTTGGGCATCTGCCGGGGGGGCTAGCGATCGCGACCATCATCGGCGCCGCCGGTTTCGCGGCGGGGTGTGGCGCCTCGACGGCGTCGGCCGCGGTGATGGGCCGGATCGCGCTCCCGGAGCTGAAGAAATACGGGTACGACGACAAGATCTCCACCGGCTGCGTCGCTGCCGGAGGGACCATGGCGACCATGATTCCGCCGTCGGTGCTGATGGTTGTGTACGGCTTCATCGCCGAGGAATCGATCGGCGCGCTGCTCCTGGCCGGCATCATCCCCGGATTGCTCGAGGCGGCAAGTTACACCGCCATGCTGTTGATCCGCTTCAAGATCAACCCAAGTCTCGGCCGGCCGGCGGAGCGGGCGCCGATACGGGAGCGCTTCGCATCGCTCAAGGGTGTTTGGGGAATGATGGTGCTCATCGTTCTGGTGATGGGCAGCATGTATACCGGTATCGCGACACCGACCGAGGCGGCTGGAGTCGGCGCGCTCGGCGCCTTGGCCATGGCGTTGCCCCGTATCTCCCGCGGCAACTTCTGGGCCGCGATGATCGAGACAGCGCGCACCTCCGGTCTGATATTCGCCATCGTCGCCGGCGTGCTCATCTACGTGCACTTCCTCGGCTTTACCCATATGCCGGAAAGCATTGCCAGTTACATCGTGAATCTGGACATGAACCCGACATTGGTTCTGATCCTGATCCTCTGCATGTATCTGGTCTTGGGCATGTTCCTCGACGGGATCGGCATGATCCTGCTGACCGTGCCGATCATTCTGCCGACAATCGAGACCTTGGGGATCCACCCGATTGTCTTCGGCGTGTTGGTTGTGCGCATGGTCGAGATCGGCCTGATCACGCCGCCGGTGGGGCTTAATGTCTACGTGCTGCGGGGTGTCGCGCCGGACGTGTCGATGGGCGACATGTTCCGGGGCTGCGGTTGGTTCGTCTTCGTCGACGTGATCAATGTGGCGATCCTGATCGCCTTTCCGCAGCTGATCCTGCTGATCCCGGAGACGATGCTCAAGTAAAGGCGCCGTCACTCTCGGGGTGTTCTTGCGGTGCGCCTAGGCGCGCGCTCGGACCGTCAGGATTCCAGCTTCAGCCGCTTGTGCCAGTCGGCGATCGATTCCGACGGATAGTGGTCGAACCGCTGGTCATCGGGCCCAGTGTTGACCACGACCCATGATGCCTTCGAGGACAGCAGAAGGTGGGTCCGCTCCGGCGGTACCGGCAGCTCGGTATCGATCGCCGAGGCCAGGGGGTGGATAAGCTCCGGCCAACGCGGGTCCCAAAGCCAGAGCGCGCTGCCGCAGGTCGCGCAGAAATGCCGTTGGGCGGGACTGATCTCCCCGTCTCCCAGATCGGCCTGGTAGACCGTGAGATGGTCCCTGCCGGTCACCTTCAAGCTCTCCGCGTCGCCCGAGAGGTTGATGGCGAACCCGCCGGCACCCGCGGTCTTGCGGCAGATCGAGCAGTAGCACAGGTTGAAGGGATAGGGGTGCTTGCTCTCCAGCGAGAACCGAACCTTGCCGCAGTGACAGGATCCTTCGAGGTTCATTCCTCTTCCTTTCCGAACCCGGCGCGGTGTTACGCCGCATGGCAAACCGAACCGTTCCGGCGCCTGTTTGGCCAAACCATGCATTGGTCTGTCGCGAATGGCCAGGGCGGGCGCTAAGATGGCGCGCCGAACAGACCTTAGACCGGTACGTCCGAGCCCGACGATCAGCGAGGAGATTCCATGCCCGAGAGCATTGAGGACAAAGTCGCGCCGGATTGCCGTGGCGCCGATTTCTTTGCAATCGACCCGGATATCGACGCCTTGTCGGGTCTGTATCTGCCGTCGGATCTGCGTGACCACCTGCGTCCGCACTATCGGCGGATGGGCGCGCTTGCCGGCGGGCGTCTTGACGAATTGGCGGAAATCGCCGACCGCAATCCGCCGATCCTGCACCCCCGGGACCGGTTCGGGCGCGACGAGGACTGGATCGAGCACCACCCCGCCTACAAGGAGATGGAGCGGATCGGCTTCCTCGACTTCGGGTTGCAGGCGATGACCCATCGCGGCGGCGTCCTGGGCTGGCCGGAGCCGTTTCCGCCCGCGGCGAAATATATCTTCACCTATCTTTTCACCCAGGCGGAGTTCGGGATCATGTGCCCGATCAGCCTGTCCGATACCGCGGCCTATCTGGTGCGGCGTCACGCGGCTCCGGCGCTGCGGGACAAGATCCTGCCCGGCATGCTTTCCCAGGATCCGGAAACCTTGCTTCGCGGCAGCCAGTTCATGACCGAAAAGCAGGCCGGCTCCGATGTCGGACGACTGGAAGTCGCGGCGCGCCTCGAGGATGGTGTGTGGCGGCTCTACGGGGACAAATGGTTCTGCTCGCATGCGGACGCGGATCTCGCCATGATCCTCGCGCGTCCAGAGGGGGCGGTTGCCGGAACCAAGGGGCTCGGTCTGTTCGTGCTGCCGCGCCGTCTGGATGACGGAAGCCGCAACGCCTATCGGGTCGTCAGGCTGAAGGACAAGCTCGGCACGAAATCCATGGCCAGTGGCGAGATTGTCCTCAACGGCGCCGAGGCCTGGCCGCTGGGAGAACTGGAGAACGGTTTCAAACAGATCATGGGCCAGGTCAACCTGTCGCGCCTCAGTCACGGGGTGCGCGCCGCCGGGATGATGCGGCGCTGTCTGAACGAAGCCATGGTCTGTGCCCGCCGGCGTCATGCTTTCGGCGGACCGCTGATCGACCGGCCGATGGTGCGCCGGCAACTGATGAAGATCCTGGTGCCGACCGAGCAGGCCCTCTCGGTGTCGCTGTTCACGGCCGATATCATGGCCCGGGCCGATGGCGGCGACGCCCGCGCGGCGGCGGCCCTGCGCTTGCTGACGCCCCTGGTCAAGTTCCGCGCCTGCCGGGACAATCTGATGGTTGCCACTGCCGCGATGGAGATGCGGGGCGGTACCGGATATATCGAGGAATTCGTGAGCGCCCGTCTGGTGCGCGACGCCCAGGTTGGGGTGCTGTGGGAAGGCACCAGCAATATCGTCGCGCTGGACGCCATCGACCGGGCCGTCGGGCGCGCCGAGGCTCATCTGGCCTTGGGCGAGATCCTGGAGGAGCGATTGGCAGCGGCGGATGCAATCAGGCCCGCTCTTGCCGCCGATATCCGTTCCGCGTTCAAGCGGGCTTGCCGATTGGCTAAACGTGTCGCCGACTACGATGACCCGGGCCCGGCCTCGCGCAAAGCGGCTGGCGCGCTCTATCACGCGGTATCGGCGGGTGTCCTGGCCTGGGAGGGCGCGATGCTGGGGAAACGGGGGCAAAATCGGCGCCGTCTCGACATTGCCGAACAGGTGCTGCGCCAGCGCCTGTCGCCGGTCGATCCGCTCGAGGAGATCGACGGGTTGGACGAAGACGACCGGATCGCCTGCCGGCTGCTGGAAATGCCGGACGGTGGCAGCGCGCTTCGCGGCGCTGCCGAGTAGAGCCGTTCGGTCCGGGCGCACGAGATGCTTCGATCGCTTTACGAGCGCACCTTGGCCGCCGCCGGGCACCGGCATGCCTCTGCTTGGCTCGCTCTGGTCTCGTTCGTTGAGAGTTCGATCTTTCCGATCCCGCCGGATGTGATGCTGATCCCGATGGTGCTGGCGGATCGCACGAAATGGATCCGCATTGCGGCGATCTGTACCTTGGCTTCGGTCCTCGGGGGTCTCGCGGGCTACGCCATCGGGCTGTTCCTGTTCGACACGATCGGACAGGCGCTGCTGGATCTCTACGGCTATGGCGAGAAATTCGCTGCGTTCGGCGAAATGTACAACGAGTGGGGAGCCTGGATTGTCTTTGGCGCCGGCGTCACGCCGTTCCCCTATAAGGTGATCACCATCGCCAGCGGGGTAACCCGGCTCGACCTGCTGGTTTTCGTCATCGCTTCGGTTCTCGCGCGCGGGCTCAGGTTCTTTCTGGTGTGCGGATTGCTTTGGAGGTTCGGGCCGGCGATCCGCAGCTTCCTTGAAAAACATTTGGGCCCGTTGACCGTGCTGTTCTTTGTCCTGTTGATCGGCGGGTTCGTCGCCCTCAAATACCTTGTCTGACGAAACCGAGGAAGGTCTGGAAAACATGGCAACTGTCGATCGGTCACCGGCAGTCGTACTGCTCCTGGGCTCCGGCGGGCTGCTGGCCGGGGCCTACGGGTTCCAGTATCTCGGTGATCTTCAACCCTGCGTGCTGTGCCTCTACCAGCGGGTCCCCCATGCGGTGGTCGTGATCCTCGCGCTTGCCGCCCTGGTGTTCGCGCCGAGGCCGGCGGCGGCGTGGGCGGTCGGACTGGCCGGGCTCGCGGTGCTGATCGGTGCCGGGATCGCCGGCTTTCATGTCGGGGTGGAACAGCATTGGTGGGAAGGGATGGCGGAATGCGGTTCCGCCGCCAATGCCAATACACTGGAGGCCTTGCGCGCCCAACTGCTGGCGCAGCCGGTGGCGCGCTGCGACGAGGTCCCGTGGTCGTTGTTCAATGTCTCCATGGCGGGATACAATTTCGCGTTCTCCATGGCGCTGGCGATCTTCGCGTTTCGCCAGTGCTGGACAATGACCAGAAGCGACGGCGGAAGCGGGGCGGCGGCATGAGCAAGCGCACAGCGGAAGACCGGTTGCCCGGCGACCTGACCCGCGAGGAGCTGATCGACCGGATCATCCGGGTCGACCACGCCGGCGAGTTCGGCGCCCGCCGGATCTATGAGGGGCAGCTCGCCGTCTTGGGCCGGTCCGCGGAAGGTCCTACGATCCGGCATATGAAAGAGCAGGAGGACCGTCATCTCGCCGCTTTCGAGGACTTGATCGTCGAGCGGCAGGTCCGTCCGACTGTCCTGCATCCGCTTTGGAACATCGCGGGCTTCGCTTTGGGCGCCGGCACCGCGCTCCTCGGCCCGAAAGCGGCCATGGCCTGCACTATCGCGGTCGAAGAGGTGATCGACGCGCACTATGCCCGTCAGGCCGCTCAGCTCGGCGACGACGAAAGCGCGCTGCGCGAGACGATCGAGGAGTTCCGCGCCGAGGAACGTGAGCACCGGGACACGGCCGTCGATCACGGCGGCGAGGAGGCCGCCGGCTATCCCGTGCTGCGCCGGCTCATCCAGGCCGGTAGCCGGGCCGCGATCTGGCTTTCGGAACGGGTTTAGAACCCCGGCACGTCCTGATCTAGCTCGCTGTCCCAATAGAGGAAGTCACGCCAGCTTTCGTGTAGATAGTTCGGCGGGAACGCCCGGCCGTTTTCCTGCAGTTCATAGATGCTGGGCGGACGCGGATCGTTCTTCGGAAACATCTTGACCGTCGCTGGCATCCGGTTGCCCTTGCGCAGATTGCAGGTACCGCAGGCGGTCACCACATTCTCCCAATTCGTCCGCCCGCCACGGGACCGTGGGATCACATGGTCGAAGGTCAGTTCCTGGGTCGGCAACCGCCCGCCGCAATACTGGCAGCAGAACCGGTCACGCAGGAACACATTGAACCGGGTGAAGGCCGGTCGGCGCGATTGCGGAACGTATTCCTTCAAGGCGATGACGCTGGGCAGGCGCATTTCGAAACTCGGTGAGCGCACGGCATGGTCATATTCGGAGATGATGTTGACCCGGTCGAGAAACACCGCCTTCACCGCCTCCTGCCATGACCAGAGCGATAGCGGGAAATAGCTGAGAGGTCTGAAATCGGCGTTTAAGACCAACGCCGGAGACGCTTCCGCGACGGATGGCACGACCTGACTCTCCTTCGGATGCTCCTGGATTGACGACCGGCGGCGCTAGTGAAGCAAATATCCCAATCCGGCACAAGATCTTGATATGTGGCCTTGAGCCGAAACGCTGTTTTCCCAAAAAGCCTTGCCTCCAAAGCCCCCTTCAACAAGAAGATAACAAGATGTTGTTACCGGTGTTTTACGCCTCTCGGATACGCTCTCTGCCTTCAGGCCGGAAGGACCCGCTTCAGGAAAGCCAGACCGATCCGCAATCCCTGCTCGTCGATCGAATGGCCGAGATAGGGCCGCATCTCCGATTCAACCTCGATGCCGACGGCCTCCAGCCCCGAGACCGCCTGGCCGAGCGCGGCGGCGGGAACCATCTCGTCGGCCTCGCCATGGACCAGCGTGACCGGTGGCTTGGTCCTGACCTCGTCGGCCATCAGATCAGGTGCGATCAGTCGGCCCGAGAATCCGACGATGCCGGCGATCTGTTCGGAACGCCGGGGACCCACGAACAGGGACATCATCGTCCCCTGGCTGAAGCCGACCAGTGCGATCCGGTCCGCCGAAAGATCGAATCGCTTCATCTCGTCGTCGATGAAACCATCAATGACCTGAGCGGCCATTCGGGTGCCGGCAAGCATCGACTCAGGCGATCGGTCACCCAGGGAGAACCATTGCCGGCCCATGGGCGACATTTCGCAGGGAAACGGCGCGTGCGGCGAGACGAAACCCACATGCGGCAGGTCCCGGGCCCAATAGGGCGCCAGTCCGATCAGATCGTTTCCATCGGCCCCGTAGCCGTGCAGCAGGATGACCAAGGCTCTCGGGGGCTTGCCGTCGGCGGGGTCGCGCCGTGGGCCGTCGATATCCATCATGGATCGCGCTCCGATCGGGTTTCGCAATTGACCGGCGGCGATCCACCATTGCGGCGGCGGACCGTCCGGCGTTTGATTGGCGGCAACACTGCCGAGAAGCGATTGCCCGCGTCAAGCTGGGATGGCCAAGGATCATGAGTGCGCCGGTTACCCGATTTGCCCCGTCCCCGTCAGGTCTGCTGCATCTGGGGCACGCCTATTCCGCCTGTTTCGCGGCCGGCGAGGCGCGGGCGCGTGGCGGCACCTTTCTGCTGCGGATAGAGGATATCGATACCGGCCGCTGCCGTCCGGAGTTTGAGGCTGCGATCCTGGAGGATCTGGCCTGGCTGGGTCTCGAATGGCCGGAGCCGGTGCGGCGGCAGTCGGACCATTTTGACGATTACCGATCCGCCCTCGACCGTCTGGAGGCGATGGGGCTGCTCTATCCCTGTTTTCTGTCGCGCAAGGAGCTGGGCGACGTGCTGTCGGCGCCGCACCTCGCGCCCGGCATGGGGCCGGACGGGCCGGCGGTGACCGATACCGATCGCCTGATGCCGGCGCGGGAGCGTGCCCGGCGGCTGGAGGCGGGCGAGCCGCACGTCTTGCGTCTCAGGATGGCCAAGGCGGTGGCGCTGGCGGGCCCTCTTGCGTGGCGCGATCTCGACCGGGGTATCCAGACCGCGAGGCCGGAGATTTTCGGGGATGTGGTGCTGGCCCGCAAGGACGTGCCGACCAGCTATCATCTGGCCGTGACCGTCGATGACGCGCTTCAGGGCGTGACGCTCGTTACCCGTGGAGAGGATCTGTTTCACGCGAGCCATGTGCACCGTTTGCTGCAGGCATTGCTCGACCTGCCGGTTCCCGACTACCGGCATCACGCTCTGCTGACCGACGAGTCCGGCAGGCGCTACGCCAAGCGGGATAAGGCGCTGACCTTGCGCGCCCTTCGTCAAGCCGGCAGCCGGCCCGAGGATATCCTGGAAAAGATCGGGATTGTGCTCTGATCGGCAGTACTTTCGGGCCCGGTCGATCTACACTCCCGCGATCCAAAAGGGAGAGTGTCAGATGAGCAAGTTTCGCGTTGGACTAAGCGCCTCTTTCACCCGCGCCGACGGCAAGCCGACCTTCCCCAGTTGCGACTGGTCAAGGCTGCGGGGCGATCCGGATATCGAACTTGATCAGATCGGTCCTTCGGCCTCGCTCACCCAGGAACAGATCGATGGATATGATGCGCTCGTCCTGATGGGCGAGAAGGTCACGCGCGAGACTTTCCGTGAAGACGGGCGTCTCAAGCTTTTTGCCCGCATGGGGGTCGGCTTCGACCGGATCGATGTTCCGGCTTGCACCGAGAACGATGTGGCGCTCACCATCACGCCCGATGGCGTGCGCCGTCCGATGGCAAGTTCGGTTGTCCTGTTCATCCTCGCCCTGGCTCACCGCCTGCTCGAGAAGGACCGGGTGACGCGCACCGGGCCGCTCGGCTGGCCGGCGCGTCTCGATTTCTTCGGTACCGGCCTCGTGGGGCGGACCCTGGCGATCATCGGCCTCGGCAATATCGGCCAGGAGGTGGCGCGTCTGATACGCGCCTTCGATATGCGGATCATCGCGCATGATCCCTATCTCGACCCGAAGGTCGCCGAAGCGCTCGGAGTGACCTTGGTTGATCTGGACACCGCTTTCCGGGAAGCCGATTTCCTGTCTTTCAATTGCCCGCTCAACGAGGAAACCCGAGGCATCGGTTCGGCCCAGGGTATCGCCAAGATGAAGCCGACGGCCTATCTCGTGAATACCTCGCGTGGTCCCGTGGTTGACCAAAAGGCGCTTTACGCGGCGCTGGTCGAGGGGCGTCTGGCCGGGGCCGCGATCGACGTGTTCGATCCGGAGCCCTCGCCGTCGGACGATCCGATCCTCAAGCTGTCCAACGTCATCGTCGCTCCCCATGCGATCGGTTTTTCGGATCAGATGTTCCAGACCATGGGCGAGGTCAACACCCGCGCCATTCTCGCGGTCAAATCGGGTCAGGCGCCGGACAATCTCGTCAATCCCGAGGTTGTCAACCGCGCCGGTTTCCAAAAGAAGCTCGGCCGCTAGATTTCCCTCACCGGAAGGCCGGCATGACCTGGTGGGTGATGATCCTGAGGCTGTTGGTGACCTGGGCCTCGCTGAGCCCGTTGCCGGCATTAAGCTCGGCGGTAATGCCGTCGACCCCGAGAGCATCGCGCCATTCGGAGATCCGCTCTATCAGTTGACCGGCGGTGCCGAACGCGACCCGGTCGCGCAGGATATCCTCGTAGGTGAGCGCCGACAGCTTGGCGGCGGTATTGGCGCGTTCGGCGTTGCCGCCCTTCGGCGCGCCGGCCCGGACGATCGCGGCCTGACGCTCGAAGTAGTAGGTGATATTGGCGCGGGGTTCCTCATAGGCCGCCGTTTCGGTATCGGCGGCGAAGACCGGGACCCGAAGGAAAACGCTGCCCTCTCCCGGATGGCCATGGGCTTTCCAGGTCTCGCGGTAGACCTTGATGTTGTCGATCAGCTCGCCGAGACCATCGCCGCGAAGGCCGACGAAAAGCGGCAGGCCCTGTTCGGCGACGGTCCTGAAGGTCCCCGGCGAGGACGCCGCCATGCGCATCGGCGGGGCCGGGCGCTGGATCGGCTGCGGGATCACCAGGGCATCGTTTACCTTGTAGAACTTGCCGTCATACGAAAATTTCTCACCGGCCCAGGCGAGGCGCAGGATTTCCACCGCCTCCTCGAAGCGGCCCTGGCTTTCGCCGTAGTCGATGCCGAAGACGTTGTAGGAGCGCACGAAGCCGCTGCGGCCGATCCCGAAATCGAGCCGTCCGCCGCTCAACTGATCGACGGTGGCGGCCTCCTCGGCGATGCGGAGCGGATTGTTCAGCGGCAGCACATAGACCGCCATGCCGATGCGGATCCGCTTGGTGCGAGCGGCGATCGCGGCGGCCACCGTGATCGGCGACGACAATACCGAGCGATCGGGCGAAAAATGAAACTCGGCGAGCCAGGCGCTGTCGAGGCCCCAGGCTTCGGCGGCATCCACCAGCGCGAGACCCTCGCGGAAGGCATCGGCCTGGGTGCCGCCGGGTCGGACCCCGAATTCCATGAAAATTCCGAAATGCATTAGGCGAGCGTAACACCCGGCCCTCTCGCTCGCGAGACTGCCGTCATCGCATTGGAGATAATATCCGTGTCCCGAACCGGGCGGGATGCGAAGTGCCGCGCCATCTCGCACTATGTTCCGGGAATTGCCATGCTGTTCGGGTCCGGGAGGAAAGCGGATGCAGATCGTCGATGCACAGATCCATACCTGGGGAACCGGTCTGCCGAGCAACATGTCGCATCGTCAGGTGACCCATTTCACACCGGCCGAGGCCATCGTGCTGATGGACGAGGGCGGGGTCGACGCGGCGGTGATCCATCCGCCCCATTGGGACCCGAACTCCACCGAAATGGCGTTTCAGGCCTGCCGCGACTATCCGGGCCGATTCGCCATCCTCGGCTCACTGCCCTTGGACGAGGCGGCCTCACGCCCGAAGATCGCGACCTGGCGGGATCAGCCGGGAATGCTGGGCCTGCGCTATGTATTCCTGCACGATCCCGAAAAGCAGCGCCTGCATGCCGGCGAGCTTGAATGGCTGTGGGAGGCGGCGGCGGAAGCCGGCGTGCCCGTGTCGTGTCTGGCGACGGATTCCCTTTCCGTGCTTGGCGACGTGGCGCGGCGCCATCCGGGTCTGCGGCTGACCATCGATCATCTGGGTGGCCGTGGCGGCATGACCACGCTGAAGGATCATGAGGCGATGGTGCACATGCCCGAGCTGCTGAAACTGGCGGCGCTGCCGAATGTGGCGGTCAAGGCGACCGGCGCGCCCGGCTATTCCGGCGAGGCCTATCCGTTTCCGATCATGCAGTCGTATCTTAAACAGATCTTCGATGCCTTCGGCCCGCACCGGATGTTCTGGGGCACCGACATCACCAAGATGAAATGCTCTTGGCGCGAATGCATCGAGATGTTCACCAAGGAACTGCCCTGGCTTAGCGAGGCGGACAAGCCGCTGGTCATGGGCCAGGCGATCTGCAACTGGTGGGGCTGGGACCGCGGCTGAACACCAGAACAGGACGCTCAAACCGGGAGGCGAGGGAAGATGCGCAACACAGGCGGGAAAGAAGTCGCGGTGGTCATCGGCGCCACGTCCAAATGGCAGGCGGACGGCCGTCAAACCAGACTGATTCACGGCCAGGCCGTCGATGACAGCCAGATGGAGGTCGGCAAGCGCTGGGGCGTCGGCGGGGCGATCTCGCAGAAATTCGCGGCCGAGGGTTTCTTCACGGTTCTGACCAGCCGGTCCGAATCCAATGCCCGGCCGCTGGCCGAGGCGATCCGCGCGCAGGGCGGCGACTGCATGATCGTCGAGCTTGATCTGTCATCGTCGGCATCCATCGACGCCGCCTTCGCCACCATCCGTGCCGAGGCTGGGGACCCGGAGGTTCTGATTTACAACGCGGGCTATAACGACGGCCGCGAACTGCCTCCGGAAAAAGAGCTGCTGGAGCATATGCCGATCGAAATCTTCGATACCGCCCAGCATGTCTCCAGCCGGGGACCCTTCCTGGTTGCCAAGCAGGTGCTCCCGAAGATGCGCCAGAACGGCCACGGCTCGTTCTTCTTTTCCAACAACAACAAGTCGCTGCGGGGCCAGAAGCGCAATACCGGCGAGTCGCTGTATTATCCCCGCGTGATGATGCGGACCCTGGCCCAGGTGCTGACCGAGGAGTATTCCGAGTACGGCATCCATGTGGCCAATGTGGTGATCGACGGCCTGATCGACGCTCCCGGGGCCAGAATGCTGAAAAAGGCCCAGGATAATCCGGACATCGTCATCAACCCGATGAAGATCGCCGAGGCCTTCTTCTATCTGCACACCCAGGACCGGTCCTGCTGGACCCACGAATTGCAGCTGACGCCGCATCCCACGAAACCGTCATTCTGAATTAGCGCCGGGCTCGTGCGTCGCTCCATTGCATCAGCAGAATGCCGCCGAGAACCATGGCCGCGCCGAGGATGCGTTCGGTGGTGAGAAACTCCTGAAACAGGAAGATCGCGCCGAGAATGCTGGCGACGGGCTGAAGGTTGTTCAGCATCGCCGTACGCTCCGCGCCGATGCGCCGTATCGCGAAGTAGAAAAGCGGGATCGAACAGGATTGCAGCAGCACCACCAGCCATAGCCCCCACCAGCCGCTGGTCACGTCGGGAAACCGCAGCTCGTCGAGCTGGAGCGCCAGAACCAGCATGACGACGGAAGCGACGATGGACTGGTAGAAGACGATCACGAAAGGGTGCAGTCCGGTGGCCTTGCGGCTGAGCCAAACCATGTTGACGGCGCAGGCGATCCCCGCCGTCAACCCGATGATCACACCTCTTATGTCAAGGTCGCCGAAACCGACGCCGAGCATCACCGCGAGACCGGCGAAGGCGGTCAGGATCGCGATAACCTTGACGGGACTTGGCGGCCGGCGGTCGAGCACCGCGTTGATCAGCGCCACCACCGGTGGATAGACGAAAAACAGCAGCGCCGCGAGGCCGACCGGGATGTATTTCGTCGAGCCGATATTGCCGAAGGCCATATGGGCGAACAGCAGCCCGAGGAACAGCAAATGCGGCCAGGCGCCTTTCGGGGGGCGAAGGGTCTGGCCTGTCACGGCGCACAGGATGATCATCAGGGGAATGGAGAACAACGAGCGGCACAGCGCCACCGCCAGCGGTGTGGTGCCGCCGTCGAACGCTACACGGCCGAATGCCACCGCGAGGCCGAGCCCGATCGAGCACAGGACCGCGCAAATCAGTCCCGTAACCCGATCGCGCGGGCTGGACACATCAAGGGTGGGAGAGGCCACGGGGAGGAGATCCTTTCGCGGGCGGCACTATAGAGTTGCGCCGCGGCCCGTCAATTGAGCTTGATCCGACGCTGAAACCCGCCACATTGAAGGTCGACGCCAAGGGAGCACAGCCATGAAGATCAATGCCGACCTCAGCAAGCGCGCGGTCGCGATGACCGAAGAGATGGCATGGGTGGATTCGCCCCTGCCTGGGGTTCACCGCCGCATGCTCGACCGCGACGGAGGCGAAGTCGCGCGGGCGACATCGATCGTCCGCTATGCGCCGAACAGCCATTTCTCCGCCCATACCCACGGCGCCGGTGAGGAGTTCCTAGTGCTGGAGGGTGTCTTCTCGGATGAGCATGGCGACTACGGCCCCGGCACCTATGTGCGCAACCCGCCGGGCTCGAGCCACACCCCGTACAGCAAGGACGGCTGCACCATCCTGGTCAAACTGCGCCAGATGAAGGACGAGGATCAGGAAACCGTCCGAATCGACACATCGGCGGCGCGTTTTCAGGACACGGAGAACCCCGGCATCAAGCGGCTGGTTCTGTTTGAAGGTCACGGCGAGCGGGTCACCATGGCGCGCGCGCTGCCAGGCTGCCGGGTCGAGCTGCACGGTCATCCCGCCGGCGAGGAAGTCTTCGTGCTCGACGGCGAGCTGATGGACGAACACGGCGCCTATCCCAAGGGCGCCTGGGTCCGCATGCCCGCAGGCAGCACCCATGCCCCCTGGACCGAAAAGGGCGCGCTGCTCTGGGTCAAGGCGGGGCATCTTCCGGCTTGAGGTGAGCGCTTGATGCCAGGGTCTGCCTTGCGCCAGGGCGACGGGAACGCCTTTTCCGATCAGAGACTCAAGGACCCGTCGCGACCTCAGATCAACTCCTTGCCGCGGTCGTCGGTTTCGCCGTAGCGAGACAGGCTCGGCGGCTTCAACCCTTCATAGAGCTTGTCGATGCCGGTGTTCACATCCCGGTTGTTGGTTTCGAAGAGCGAATTGCCGGCAAGGTCGCTTTCGACCAGCAGCGGGCCGAAGCGCTCTACTTCGAGCACCCACATGGCTTGCGCGATACCGAGTTCGTCCAGCCAATGGGCGGCGCGCACATGCTTGATCCCCCGTCCGAGCAACGCGCCGGTGCCGTAGCCGACCGTGGTGAGATAAACCGCGCCGGCGGGCACGAAGAGCGAGCGGTAATCCTCCTCCGACATGCCGCCCTTGCCGACGATCACTTTGGCGCCGGAAATCCGGAACCAGTCGGCCATCCATTTCGAGAACCGGAAACTCGCCGTCGCGGTGACGGCCCCGACGGTGAGTGTGCCGTCATCCTCAACCGTCGCGGCGGGTGAGCAATGAAAGTTCACGTTCCCGAGGGCCGTGAAATCCTCAGGCGGCGCGGCGCCATCGGAAATCACCTTCTTGTAGACGCCTTCCCTCGCCGTATAGATCACGCCGTCGATATAGACGACGTTGCCGATCTCAAGCGTTTCCAGCTGTTCGCGCGTGACCGGCGTGGTCAGGCGGACTTCCTTGAGCTTGCCGCTTCCGGCTGCCATTCGACCGTCTCCCGGCGCATGTAGGGGGTGAACCATTGCGGATCGGTGCGGTGTTCGACCTGGCCGTCCGCGTGGATGCGCGCGGTTGCCCGGCGCGATGATAGACAGAAGGCATGCAGACTCATGGGCATGCCGCCAGTGTGGGTGTAGCCGACCTCGATGTGGCAATCCACCACCATGGACTTGCCGACGAAGCCCATGGCGCCCATCCCGATCGAATTGCCGAGTTCCTTCAATTCGAGCTCAAGCTCGGCGATCTTGGAATCCGGATTGCGGTCGCCGACGATGCGCAGGCACGCCGCCTGTTTGCCGAGCACCATGGAGATGTCCTTGGAGCCGCCGAGGCCGATCCCGACGATGGCGGGCTGGCAGGCGAGCCCGCGCTTGCCGAATGCGATCATGCCGTCGAGGAAAAACCGCTTGATCCCGTCGATCCCGTCACCAGGAAACAGCATCCGGTAGTCGGTTCCGAACAGGCCACCCTTGTGAACCGTGGTGACCTCGATCCAATCCGCATCCGGCTCGAAGGAGTATTCGATCTCCGGCGCGTTTATGCCGACATTGTTGTCGTGATCGGTGCGCCACAGCGGGTGTACCCGGTTCGGCCGCAGGGGTATGTCCCGGGTCGCCCGGGCGGTCGCCGAGCGGAGCGCTCTTTCAAGCGCGATGAAACCGCCTTCGATTCGCGCCTCGTTGCCGGATTTCACGTAATAGCGCGGCACGCCGGTATCGGCGCACATGGGCCGGCGATCCTCGCGCGCGGCTTGATAGTTCTCCAGCATCGCACGCAGCACGAAGGAGGACAGATCGCCGTCCTCGTCCGCCGCCATTGCCTCGATGCCGGCGAGATAATCCTCGGGGATGTCGATCCCGGCCCGTGTCATCAGTTCATGAGCGGTCGATTCAATCAGGGAACTGGGTATCATGGCCGGCCTCATCGCCTGGTCGTGTCGTGCCCACCATACTGGAGGCGGACCCGTTGGGATAGTTGGACGGATGCGGCGCGACGGGTCTTTAATGCGGGCGTCGAACCGGGAAGGCACGATATGTCTGCGCGGCGTGTGATCATCATTCTGGCCTGCACCGCAATCTGGCTGCTTGTGGCGGGGCAGCTCGGTCATCGTCACGTCCGGCAAACGCTTGACGCGCGTCTCGGCGAGGAAAGGCGTCAGGCAAGCCTGCTGGCCGATACGACGGCTTCGGAAATCGGCCGCGAATTCACGCGTCTGCGCAGTCTGACGAAGATCCTGACCCGGTCCGATCAGATCCGCGCGACCATTCCGTTTGTCGGCTTTCAGGCACCGCCCGTCGATGAGGCCGCGCGGCTGCGGCGGCAGGCGGAATTGCAGGGACGGGCCGATATTCTGGAAGTGAACGAGATGCTAGCCGCGACCGCGGAGGATCTCGGCTTGCGGCGGATCCAGCTGCTGCACAGATCGGGAGAGGTGATCGCGAGCAGCGGATGGATGCGGGGCGAGACTGATATCGGCTCCGTGCTGTCTGGAGACCGTCTCCATGCCGCCGCCAGCATCGCCGGTTCCGCCGACGGTTTCCATATCGATGCCGAGAACGTGCCGGGATACCGCTTCGCGGCCTCGATCGAGACCGACGGCGACGTGATCGGCGTCCTGGTGGTGGAACAGTCGTCCCTGCGTATCGCGCGGCCTTTCAACGGCTACCATCATCGGATCTTCGTCACCGACGACGCGGGAGTCTCCGTCATCGCCAAGGAGCCGGATCTGCTGATGTCGGCGGCACGGGACGCGCCGGTTCATTCCATGCCGGCCGCCGACCGCCTGTTTCGCTATGGTCAGCGGGAGGTTACGGCGCTGCCTTTCCAGCCCGGCGAAGATGGCGATGCCACTTACAGCGATGCGTCGGGCGTTCTTCATGCGGCCACGCGGCGGCAGGTTTCGGGCGAGCCGCTGTGGGTCAATGTGATGAGCCCCTTGGCGGGTCTCGATGCACTGCGCCGCTCGGCGGTGCTTCAGGTTGGCCTGATCGTCGCAGTTGGCCTGCTGGTGATCCTCGTGATTGAAAGGAGCGTCGCCTTCGCCATCTCGACGCGCGCCAAGAACGCTGAGCTCCAGGCCGCCAACAGACAGGTCGAGGAGGCGATGGAAGCCCGGTCGCGCTTCTTCGCCCGGATGAGCCACGAAATTCGAACCCCGATGACGGGCATCCTCGGAATGCTCGAACAGTTGGGCCTGTCCAAGCTGGACACCGACCAGTCCTGGCTGCTGCGCACGGTCAAGAATTCCGCCGAGAGCCTGATCACGATCATCAACGATATTCTCGATTTCTCGAAGATCGAGGCAGGACGTCTCGACCTGGAGATCCTCGATACCGATGTCACCGACGTTCTGGAGCAGGTCGCCCATTCGATGGCGCCGGTGGCCGCCGAGCGGGGGGTGACGCTTTATCTCGCGGTGGATCCGTCGATCCGTTTCGCATATCGGACCGATCCGACACGGTTGCGCCAGATCCTCTTCAACTTCGCGAGCAACGCCGTGAAATTCGCCGACAACGGGCGGGTGGGCCTAGAGGTTGCGTGGTGTGCCGGACCGGGCGGGGCCGATACCATTCGATTTGCCGTCAGCGATACCGGCATCGGCATGGATGCGGCGGCGATCGCGCGGCTGTTCACGCCCTTTACCCAGGCTGACGAGTCCACGACCCGGCGTTTCGGCGGCACGGGACTGGGCTTGTCGATATGCAAGGCGCTCTCCGACATGATGGGCGGTACCATTGTTGTCGAGAGCGAACCCGGAAAGGGATCGACCTTCATATTGGAACTGATTTTAGAGCCCGTCACCGACAGCCCGATCACGGCTCCGCCCGAAACCTGCTTCGCGGGCCACCGGGTCTTCATCGGGGACGGTGATGACGAGGTCGCGGGGGCAGTTCTGAAGGCGCTCCCCGGTGCCGCGCGGACGGGCACCGCTGATACCGCGACCTTGACCGTTTTGCTGAACGACGCCGAATCGGAAGCGGGTGGGGGTCCACACCTTCGCCTCGTCATGGTGCCGGGGCACGGGATTCCGAGCTGGCTGCACCGTAACGGTGTTGCGGCGGCGGCGGCGGATGTCCTTGGAATCGATGCCGAGGCGTTCCGGCCCCGCCTCGAGATTGATGTGAAAACCCACGATCTCATGCCGCGAGACACCGCTATAGAGGCGGGAATGCTGGTTCTGGTCGCGGACGACCATCCGGTTAACCGCGAAGTGCTGCGCCGGCATGTCGAGAGTCTCGGCTATCCGGTTGACCTGGCCGAAGACGGCGAAAAGGCGTGGGAGCGGCTGTGCGAGACCGGCTACGGCATCTTGCTTACCGATCTGCACATGCCCGAGCTGGACGGGTTGGAGCTGACGCTGCGCATCAGATCAAACGAAGCGGAGCGGGGAAGCCGACGCTTGCCGGTGATTGCGATCACCGCGTCGATCCTGGCGGGCGAGTTCGAGCAATGTAAACAGGCCGGTGCGGATGACGTTCTGATCAAGCCTCTGCTCCGCAAGGATTTGGCGCTTCTGCTGGAAAAGTGGATTGGTCCGCCCGTTGCCGCCGCTCCCCGGATGGCGGCGGAGACGGGGCCTTTCACCTCAGGTGAGACGGTCGGCGAACCGGCTATGCCGACGGGCGACGGTGATCCGGTTGACCTCGGGGTTCTGGCCGAACTGGTGGGCGACGACCCCGACATCCAGCAGTTTGCTTTGACGGAATTTCTGGAAACGACGCCGGCGGAGCTTGAGGATCTGCATCAGGCGGCGGCAGAAGCCGACTTTTCACGCCTGCGCGCCTGCGCTCATAGACTGAAAGGGGCCTGCAACATGATCGGCGCGGTCAAGGCGGCAGACCGGGCCTATGAGCTGGAAAAACGCGCGTTCTCGGGCGATCTTTCCGATCAAAGGGAACTCCCGATGCATGTGTCTGGGGAAGTTGAAGGGGTTCTCGCCTTTGTGCGGCAGCGGCTGGAGCGGATGCGGGCCGAGACAGGGGAGGCCGGATAGTGGAGACATCGTCACTGGCAAGGGACCTGGCGACGCTTTCTCAAATGACCGTCTTGCTGGTCGACGATCAGCGGTTCGTCCGTTCGATCGTCAGAAGCATGCTCTCCAGCGTCGAAGGTCTTGTCATCCTCGAAGCGGAGAGCAGGAAGCGGGCTCTCGAGATCCTGGCCGCCGATCATGTCGACATCGTCGTCATGGATATCAACATGCCGGACCTGAACGGCCTGCAAGCCCTGAAAGCGATCAGGACGAGCACCGGCGGAGTTCGCCCCTTGATTCCGGTGGTAATGCTGACCAGCCTCAACGATATGGCGGTGGTGCGAAGTTGTGGCGAACTTGACTGCCAGGGCTTCCTGCTGAAACCCGTCAGCAAGACCGACCTGATATCCAAACTGGCCCGAGCACTCGAGCGGGAATGGACGCTACGCGAACCCGGGCACTATTGGGGAACAGAGGTTCCGGCGATCATCCCGGTCGACGATTCCGGCGTCCCGGGTACCTCACCAGATCACCGACTCCAATACCGAGCCTCGGCCGGGCCATGAGTTCGTAACCGTGGACTTCGATGGTCTGAAGCCGAACGACATATTGGTGCGAGACATGCGGATGAAGAACGGCTCGACGATGGCGAATGCCGGCACCGCGCTGTCGAAGCTGATGATCGATCGGCTGCAGGATCTGCGGAAAGTCGCCGCGTTCGACTCGGTCGAGATTGAACGCGCGGTCCAGGAGCGCCAGGCGACAGACGGCTCGACACTTAACGGGTCGGAACCGGCTCGTCCCCGGAATAGTCGTAGAACCCTCGTCCGGTCTTGCGGCCGAGCCAGCCGGCTTCGACATATTTGACCAGCAGGGACACGGCCGGTACTTGGAATCCGCGAGGCCGTCATACAGCACGTGCATCACCGCGAGGCAGGTATCGAGGCCGATGAAGTCGGCCAGTTGCAGCGGGCCCATCGGGTGATTGGCGCCGAGCCGCATGGCGGTGTCGATGGATTAACGCCGCCGACGCCTTCATAGAGGGTGTAGACCGCCTCGTTGATCATCGGCAACAGAATGCGGTTGACGATGAAGGCCGGAAAATCCTCGGCGACCGCGACGGTCTTGCCGAGCTTCTCGGCCAGTGTCTTGACCGCGGTAAAGGTCTCCTGCTCGGTCGCGATGCCGCGAATCAGTTCCACCAGCTGCATCACCGGCACCGGATTCATGAAATGCATGCCGATGAATTTCCCGGGACGGTCGGTAACGGCCGCCAAACGGGTGATGGATATCGACGACGTATTGGTGGCGATCAGCGCGGTGGCGGACAGATTCGGAACCAGGTCCTTCAGGATGGCGCGCTTCACCTCTTCGTTTTCGGTCGCGGCCTCGATCACGAGATCGGACCCGCCGAAAGCACCGAGATCCTTGCCGGTGGAAATCCGGCCCATCGCGGCGGCGACGTCGCCGTCGGCGATCTTGCCGCGGCTGGCCTGGCGCGCGAGGTTGCGTTCGATTGTAGCGCGCGCCGGCGAGTGCCGAATCCTCAATATCGCACAGGTGAACATTGAGCCCGGCCAGCGCGCAGACATGCGCGATGCCCGATCCCATCTGTCCGGCACCGATGATGCCGACACGCTGGATCATTGTCTTACGCTCCCGTTGGCGGCGCGTCCCCGCAGGCCGCCGCCAGCCTCAAGGTCAGGACCCGAAGCCCTGCTTGGCGAGTTCCTCGTCAAGTTCCGGCACCGCCTTGAACAGGTCGGCAACAAGACCGAAATCGGCGACCTGGAAGATCGGTGCTTCCTCGTCCTTGTTGATCGCGACGATCACCTTGCTGTCCTTCATGCCGGCGAGATGCTGGATCGCACCGGAGATACCGACGGCGATATAGAGATCCGGCGCAACCACCTTGCCGGTCTGGCCGACCTGGTAGTCGTTCGGCACATAGCCGGCATCGACCGCCGCGCGGGACGCACCGACCGCGGCCCCGAGCCGGTCGGCAACCTTCTCGATCATCGGGAAGTTCTCGCCGGACTGCATGCCGCGGCCGCCGGAAATGACGATCGGGCCGAGGTCAGCTCCGGACGCTCGGAAGCGCTGAGTTCCGAGCCGACGTAGCTGGAAAGGCCGGAATCACCTGCCGCCCACAGTCTCAACGCTGGCCGAGCCGCCGTCGGCGGCGACCGCCTCGAAGGCCGTCGTGCGCACGGTGATGACTTTGACCGCGTCCGAGGACTTCACCGTCGCCATGGCGTTACCGGCGTAGATCGGCCGCACGAAAGTGTCGGCGTCGACGACTTCGGAGATCTCGGAGATCTGCTGAACATCGAGCAACGCGGCGGCGCGGGGCATGACGTTCTTGCCCTCGGTCGTGGCCGGCGCCATGACGTGGCTGTAATCACCGGCGAGCGCCACAACTAGATTGGCGACGTTCTCGGCGAGGCCATTGGCGTATTCGGCGGAATCGGCAACCAGCACCTTGATACCCCGGCAACCTTGGCCGCCTGCTCGGCGACGCCGCCGCATCCGCTTCCGGCAACGAGAATGGTCATATCGCCACCAATCGCCTGGGCGGCGGCGACGGCGTTCAAAGTGGCGGGCTTCAGGTCCGAATTATCGTGTTCGGCGACGATCAGCGTAGCCATCGTTAGATCACCTTCGCGACGTTGCGCAGTTTGTTCACCAGATCGGCGACATCCTCGACCTTGACGCCGGCTTCGCGTTTCGGCGGCTCGACGACCTTGAGGGTCTGAAGCCGTGGGCTCGGATCAACGCCGAGATCCGCCGGAGACATCTGATCGATCGGCTTCTTCTTGGCCTTCATGATGTTCGGCAGCGAGGCATAGCGCGGTTCGTTCAACCGCAGGTCGGTGGTCAGAACCGCCGGCAGCTTCAGGGTGATGGTCTCAAGACCGCCATCGACCTCGCGGGTCGCCTTCAGATCGCCGTCGCCGAGCTCCAGCTTCGAGATGAAGGTCGCTTGGCCCCAGCCGAGCAGCGCCGCCAGCATCTGGCCGGTCTGGTTGCAGTCGTCGTCGATCGCCTGCTTGCCAACGATGATGACGGACGGGCCTTCCTTCTCGGCGATCTCTTTCAGCATCTTGGCGACGGCCAGCGGCTCGACATCCCCGTCATGCAGGATATGGATACCGCGATCCGCGCCCATGGCCAGCGCGGTGCGGATCGTCTCCTGGCACTGCTGGACGCCGATCGAAACCGCGATCACCTCCTCGGCCTTGCCAGCCTCGCGGAGGCGGATCGCCTCCTCGACGGAGATCTCGTCGAACGGGTTCATGGACATCTTGACATTGGCCAGTTCGACACCCGTCTGGTCGGCCTTGACGCGGACCTTGACGTTGTAGTCGATGACCCGTTTCACGGGCACGAGCACCTTCATGGCGACTCCAACGATCTGCTGTGGAATAGAATCCCTCGCGAGGGTCGCCCGGTCTTAGGAGAGCGATACCGAACTGTCAAGCACGAGGGCGATTTCGAGCCGGCAAGCGCCCGATGAACGGCGTGAAAGGCTTGCTGCGGCCGGTCTTGGATTTGTAGAGACAGAGCCAGCCCGTCCCATCGTCTTATTCGCCGGAAACCTTTCCATGGACACCGCCACCGCCGTCCAGAACCCCAATGCCGGACTCGACGCCATCATCATCGGCGCCGGAGTCGCGGGGATGTATCAGCTTTACCGTCTGCGCGAGCTCGGCATGCGGGTCCGTGTTTTCGAGGCGGGCACCGATGTCGGCGGCACCTGGTACTGGTGCCGGTATCCCGGCGCGCGCTTTGATTCGGAAAGCTGGTCCTACGGCTATTCCTTCTCCGAGGAGGTGCTGCGCGAGTGGAGCTGGCCGGAGCATTTCTCGGCCCAGCCGGACACACTGCGCTATCTCAACTTTGTCGCCGATAAGTTCGACTTCCGACGCGACATTCAGTTCAACAGCCGCATGACCGCGGCGCATTTCAACGATGTGGAAAGCACCTGGACCATCACCCTTGGAAGCGGCGAGCAGGTCACCGCGCCGCTGCTGATCACCGCCATGGGTCCGCTCTCCGCTTTCACCATGCCCAATATTCCGGGCGTGAAGGATTTCAAGGGACCGGCCTACCACCCTGCGCGCTGGCCGAAGGAGGGCGCGGATTTGGCCGGCAAGCGCGTCGGCATCATCGGGACCGGCGCGACCGCAATCCAGATCATTCAGACCATCGCCAAGGAGGTCGAACATCTGACGGTGTTTCAACGTACCCCCAATTGGGCCGCCCCGCTGCACAACGCGCCGATCACCGAAGAAGAGCAGAAGAAGATCAAAGCCAGCTTTCCCGCGATCTATGAGCGTTGCCGCGAGACGGTCGCCTGTTTCATCCACGAGCCGGATCCGCGAAGCGCCCTTGAGGTGTCCCCGGAGGAGCGCGATGCGTTTTGGGAGAAGCTCTATTCCGAGCCCGGTTTCGGCATCTGGATCGGCAATTTCAAGGATGTCCTGACCGATGAGCGCGCCAATGCGCTGATGACCGAATTCGCCACCAGGAAGATCCGCGAGCGGGTGAAGGACCCCAAGGTCGCCGATCTCCTGACTCCGAAGACCCATGGCTTCGGCACCCGCCGGCTGCCGCTGGACAGCGGTTATTACGAAGCCTATAACCGGGACAACGTGCTGCTGGTCGATATCAACGCGACCCCGATCGAGCGGATCACGCCCACGGGCATCAGGACCAGCGACCGGGACTACGAATTCGATGTGCTGATCTATGCCACCGGGTTTGATGGTGTTACCGGCCCTTATGACCGGATCGACATCCGCGGCGTCGGCGGACGGCGGCTGGTCGAGGAATGGAAATCGATGCCGCGCACGCTCTACGGCATGCAGGTTGAGGGCTATCCGAACCTGTTCCCGATCCTCGGCCCGCACACCGCGCGCGGCAACATCCCGCGCAACATCGAAGAGGTGGTGGATTGGCAAACCGGCCTGATCCGGCATATGCGCGAGAATGGCCTCAAGCGCTGTGAGCCGAGGTCCGAGGCGATCGATCCCTGGATCGAAAAGGTCAACCTGGCCTCGGCCAATCTCTTGTCCTCGAAGGTTCCGTCCTGGCAGACCGGCGTTAACCGCAATGTGGAGGGACGGGGAGAGCCCCGGGTGCTCGGCTATAACGGCGGCGCGGTGCGCTACCGGCGCCTGATCGAAAAACAGGCGGCGGCGGGCTATCCGGATTTTGCCTTCGCCTAATCTCCGATCTGCTGGATTTCGTCGTCACAATCTGCCGTCGCCCTGGCGCTAGGCAGGGCCTTGCATCGGATATGTCTGTTGTAAGCCAAACACGAAACACGATTCCGACAGGTGGAGCGATCGAAGCTGGGCCCTGCCTTTCGCCAGGGCGACGGAAAAATTACCTCTGCTCCATGCCAAATCCCGTCGCCCCTGTGAAAACAGGGGCTTTCGGCAGTCGATTTTCGACGCCTGTTTTTCGTCAAGGCGGCGGAAATTTTTTTCGAGGTGGGAATCAATTGGCGCGATGAGGATCAGTCCGCGAGGTTCGGATAGAACTCCTCGCGCAGCAATGCGAACTGCATATGGTCGCGCCATTTGCCGTTGATCTTCAGATACCGCTTGGCGAGTCCTTCGTACCGGAAGCCGGATTTGCGAAGCACCCCCTTGCTCGGCTCGTTGATCGGCAGACAGGCCGCTTCCACCCGGTGCAGGGACAACTGATCGAAGGCGAAGGAACAGGCGCCGTGAACCGCTTCGGTCATATAGCCGTTGCGAGCATGCCGCTTGCCCATCCAGTAACCGAAGGAACAGCTCTGCGCGACGCCTCGGCGGACATTGGAGATGGTGATGCCGCCGACAATGGCGTCATCGGCGCGCCTGAAGATGAAGAACGAGTACCCGAGGTCGCGGTTCCAGTCCTCGGCGTACCGGGCGAGCCGCCGCCGGAACGCCGCCTTGGTCAGCGCATCGTCCGGCCAGGTCGGCTCCCAAGGCGTCAGGAATTCCCGGCTCTCGCCCCGCAACTCCGCCCAGGAAGCCCAATCGGACCGGTGCGGCGGGCGAAGATACAATCTTGGCAGGGTGATCTTGGGCTCGGCCCGCGCCGGCGGAAAAAAGGTCAGGACCACGCTGCGTCATCCACCCAACGGAAAGTTATCCACATTTTGCACAATGTGGCCGCGGTCACGCAAGCGCGATGCTTAACATCAACCCAGACGCCCACAGATCGCGTCATAGGGTTCCAGACGCGAGAGCGGTCCGAGGGCGGCCAGGGTCGGCTTGCTTTTCAGCAGGCGGCGCGCGACGCGGCGAACCGCATCGGCGTCCACGGCATCGACCTTGGCGACGATTTCGTCAACCGGCATCACCCGGCCATAGACCAGCATGTGCTGGGCCACCTGCTCGCAGCGGTTGGAGGTGGTCTCGCGGCTCATTAGCAAGCCTGATTTAAGCTGCGCGCGCGAGCGGACCACTTCGGCTTCGAGGTCCGCGTCGGCCAGCTTGACCAGTTCCTCGCAGACGACCGGCACCAGTTCGGCGAGCTGTTCCTCGCCGGTACCCGCGTAGATCCCGAGCAGGCCGGTATCCTGGTAAGCCGACGAGAAGGAGTAGATCGAATAGACCAGACCCCGCTTCTCGCGGATCTCCTGGAACAGCCGCGAGGACATCCCGCCGCCCAGCAGCATCGAGAGCACCTGTTGGGCATGGAACTCCGGATCGTGGAACGGCGTACCCTCGAAACCGAGGACCAGGTGGACCTGTTCCAGATCCTTTTCCTCGCGCCATTCGCCCCCGGCATAGCGGGCCGGCTGAACCGCGGCGGGACTTCTCCGGGGCAAGGTGCCGAAGCTTGCCGCGACATCGGCGACCAGCGCGTCGTGCTCGATGTTTCCGGCGGCCGAGAAGATCATCTGCTCGCCGCCGTAATTGGTGTCCACGAAGCCGACGATGGCATCGCGCGGCATCCGGCCGACGACATCGGCGCGCCCCAGGACCGGGCGGCCCAGCGCCTGATCCGGATAGGCGGTCTCCTGGAACAGGTCGAAAATGATATCGTCGGGGGTGTCGGCGGCCTGGCCGATCTCCTGCAGGATCACCGTGCGCTCGCGGCTGATCTCGGCGTCGAGGAAAGTCGAATTCCTCAAGATGTCGCCGAGAATATCGACGGCGAGGCCGGTATCCTGTTTCAGTACCTTGGCGTAATAGGCGGTCTGCTCGCGGCTGGTATAGGCATTCAGATGACCGCCGACCGCCTCGATCTCCTCGGCGATATCGGCGGGCCCCCGGCGCTCGGTGCCCTTGAAGGCCATGTGCTCGAGGAAATGCGCGACGCCGTTGACCTCCTGGGCCTCGTTGCGGGCCCCGACACCGAACCAGGCGCCCAGCGAAACGCTTTCGACGGTGGCCATCGGGTCGCTGATGACCTGGATGCCGTTATCGAGCCGGGTGTATTGAAGGCCGGTCCCGGCCACCGGATCAGCGGCGCTCATGCGGCAACTCCGCCGGCGCGGGCGTGGCCGGCGATATAGCCCGAGACCGCCGCGAAATCATTGGCCAGCACCGTGAAATGCTCCTCGCGTTCCATGAGATCCGCCAGCCGGGGAGGCAAGGTCGGGCGTGAACCGATGGCACTCACCACGGCATCGGGAAACTTCGCCGGATGCGCGGTGGCGATCGAAATCACCGGCACCTCAGGGGATAGTGATTTGGCCGTACGCATCCGGATCACGGCTTCGATGCCGATGGCGCTGTGCGGATCCAGCACCTCGCCGGTAGCGGCGAAGGTCTTGGCGATCCGGGCCGTGGTCTCGGAATCGTCGACGCCGGTCGCCGCGAATAGCTCATGCGCGCGGCCAAGCATGCCTTGCGAGACCGAAAAGCTGCCGCTCTCTCTGAACCCGTCCAGCACTTGCCCGGTCACCTTGCCGTCGCGGTCGTGCAGATCGAAGAGCAGGCGTTCGAAATTGCTGGAAACCTGGATGTCCATGCTGGGCGAGAGGGACGGCTTGACGCCCCGGATCTCCATGGTGCCGGAATTGAAGAAGCGCGAGAGGATGTCATTGGCGTTGGTCGCCACCACCAGCTTCTCGATCGGCAGACCCAGAGCCCGGGCGGCATAGCCGGAGAAGACGTTGCCGAAATTGCCGGACGGCACCGAGAAGGCCACCTTGCGGTCCGGCGCGCCCAGCGCCAGCGCCGCCCAGAAATAATAGACGATCTGCGGCAGCAGGCGCGCCCAGTTGATCGAGTTGACCGCCGATAGCCGGTAACGGTCGCGGAAGGCCAGATCGTTGAACAGCGCCTTCACCATATCCTGACAGTCGTCGAACGTGCCCTCCAGCGCGATCGCGTGCACGTTGGCGGCATCGATGGTGGTCATCTGACGCTGTTGCACCGGCGAGACGCGGCCCTTCGGAAACAGGATGAAGATGTCCACCGCGTCGCGGCCCCGGCAGGCCTCGATCGCCGCCGAGCCGGTATCGCCCGAGGTCGCGCCGACGATGGTCACCCGCTCCTGGCGGCGGGTCAGCGCCGCGTCGAACATCCGCCCGAGGACCTGCATGGCGTAGTCTTTGAACGCCAGGGTGGGGCCGTGGAACAGTTCCATGATCCAGAGGTTGCCGTCCATCTGCTTCAGCGGGGCGACGGCGGGGTGGCCGAAGCCGCCATAGGCGTCGTGCACCAAGGCCGAGAGCGCCGCATCGTCGGTGGCGCCGCCGATGAAGGGGCGCATGATGCGCGCCGCCAGATCGGCGTAGCTAAGCCCCCGCATCTCGCGGATTTCGGTTTCCGAGAAGAACGGCCAGTCATGGGGCACATAGAGACCGCCGTCGCGGGCTAGCCCGGCCAACAGGACGTCGTCGAAGTCAAGCTCGGGCGCCGCCCCGCGCGTGCTGATATAGCGCACGGTCCTCTCCAGATTGCGTGGGTACGGTCGGGACGCGGACCCAGATCCTTATCACCCGGCCTTCCGGTTGAACCGGCCTCGGAACCATGTCCTCGATACGGTGGCCCGGCTCGGTCGGGACGGCACTCTAGCGATGGGTCCAGCTTCTTGCAACAATGGGCCGAACCCGTCCTTTCCCCGAGCCGGAGCGCGTTCCATGACGATCAAGACCGTTGCGATTCAATCCCCCGGAGACATGGGTCACGGCATCGGCCGGGTCCTCGCCGAAGGCGGCTACCGTGTCGTCTCGGCGCTCGAGGGCCGGTCCGAGCGGACGCGTGGTCTCGCCAAGGCGGCCGGGATCGAGGATGTCGGTCCCCTTGAGGCGCTGCTGAAAGAAGCCGACGTGGTGCTGTCGATCATGCGTCCCGACCGGGCGCTCGGCTTCGTCGAGGATCTCGCGGCGCTCGCGCCGAAGCATGGAACCCGGCCCTTGATCGTCGACCTCAACGCGGTGGCACCGGCCACCGGGCGCGCCGGCGCAACGGCGGCCGCCGGCGCGAGGCTCGATTTCGTCGATGGCGGCATCATCGGCGGGCCGCCACGGCCCGGGTCGAGCTACACCCCGCGGCTTTACGTCTCCGGCCCGAGAGCCAAGGAATTGGAAGTGCTGAACCGGACCGGCCTCGATTTCCGGGTTCTGGGAGAGCGGATCGGCGCCGCCTCGGCGATCAAGATGTGTTACGCGGCACTCACGAAGGGCCTCACCGCCATCGGCATCCACTCCATGGTCACCGCCCGCCTCGAGGGTGTCGAGGACGCGTTCCTCGCCGAACTGGCTCACAGCCAGAAAGACCTCCTGAAGCATCTGGAAAGCGGCCTGCCGGGCATGTGCCCGAAGGCGTATCGCTGGGTCGGTGAGATGGAGGAGATCTCGAAGACCCATGTGGACGGCGGTTTGCCGGGAGAAATGTTCATCGGGGCGGCCAATATCTACGCGGCGGTCGAAGCCTCTCCGCTGGGCGCGGAGATCGTCGAGGACCGCAAGCTCGGCAAGACCGCGGGCGAAGTCGCCCAGATTCTCGCCGACCATGTCAGCAGCCGGGGCAAGGCGGCGGAATAGCTGGGCCGCCGGTTCCCGCCAATTCCGCCGCGCGGCGTTCGTGATACACTCGCTTTCCCTCACCCAGGCGAGGAGGCTGCGCCATGCATGTCGGGATGTCGGTGATCTTCCAGAATCCGGGACGCCAGCGTCCGGACTTTGAGATCTATCAGGAAGAGATGGCGCTTGCCGAGATGGCCGAGCCGCTGGGATTCGAGTCGGTGTGGAGCGTTGAGCACCACTTCACCGACTACACCATGTGTCCCGACCCGCTCCAATTCCTGACCTACATGGCGGGGCGCACCAAGACGGCGGAGCTCGGCACGATGGTGGTCGTTCTGCCCTGGCGCGACCCGATCCGCACCGCCGAGCAGATCAGCATGCTGGACACAATCTCCAACGGCCGGCTGGTCCTGGGCATCGGCCGTGGTGCCGGGCGGGTGGAGTTCGACGGCTTCCGCCTTGATATGGCGGAAAGCCGCCCACGCTTCGTCGAGGCGGCGCAGATGATCATGAACGGGCTCGAAAGCGGTTCCGTCGAGTTCTTCGGCGAGTACTACAATCAACCGCGCGTCGATATCCGTCCGGAACCCTTCAAGAGCTTCCGGGGCCGCACCTACGCCGCCGCCGTGTCTCCCGAATCCGCCCGGATCATGACGGAACTCGGCATCGGCCTGCTGGTGATCCCGCAAAAGCCCTGGGAGCATGTGGAGCGGGAGTTCGCGGAGTACAAGACGCTGTACCAGCAGGTCAACGGAACGCCGGCGCCGAAGCCGATCTTCGCCACCTGGACCATTGTCGACGAGGACGAGAAACGGGCCGAGGCGCTGGCGCGGCGGTATATCGGTGGTTACTGGCAGACGGTCCTCGACCATTACGAGTTCCACAAGGACCATCTCAAAGGTCAGAAGGGCTTCGAATATTACGGCAAGTTCGCCGAGACCCTGCAGAAGGACCAGGACGGCGCGATCCAGTTCTTCATGGACCTTCAGGTCTATGGCACGCCCGCGCAATGCATCGAGAAGATCACGGCGATCGGCGACCGCCTCGGCTCCGACCGTTTCACGGGTATTTTCTCGATGGCCGGCATGCCGCACGACATCGCCAAAGCCAATATGGAACTTTTCGCCGCCAAGGTGATGCCGGCGTTGAAAGCACTGCCACCGGCCGAGGCGCGCATCCCCTCCGCCGCGGCGGAATAGGCTCCCCCTTTAAGAGGACCAAGACCATGAAGATCACCGCCATCCGCACCAAGGCGATCGAGATCCCGTTTCCGGCGCCGATCGGCACCTCGATCCACCGGATCACCGGGGTCTCCGGCCTGCTGGTCTGGCTCGACACCGACGAGGGGATCACCGGGGAGAGCTATCTCTGGGCGATCGGCGGTCACAAGGTGCCGGTGCTGGACGCCATGGTGCACGCGCTGACCGGCACTGTTATCGGCAAGGACCCGCGCGATACCGAGGCGCTCTACATGGATATGTGGCGGGAGATCAATTTCCTCGGCCATAAGGGCGTGACGATCTTCGGAATCGCCGCCATCGACACCGCCTGCTGGGACATCAAGGGCAAGGCGGCGGGCCTGTCGGTCGGCCGCCTGCTGGGCCGCGCGCGGGACCGGGTGAAAGCCTATGCCAGCGGCGGTCTTTGGGCGACCATGAGCATCGCCGAGCTTCAGGCCCAGGCGAAACAATTCCTCGCCGACGGCTTCAAGGCGGTGAAGATGCGCATCGGCCTGCCGGATATCGCCGTTGACCTGGAACGCATTGCCGCCGTTCGCGAGGCGATTGGGCCATCGATCGACCTGATGGCCGACGCCAACCAGGGCCTCACCGTCAGCCATGCGATCCGGCTCGGGCGCGGGCTGGAGAAGTACAATCTCGTCTGGTTTGAGGAACCGGTGCAGGCCTACGATCTCGCCGGCTCGGCCCGGGTCGCCGAAGCCCTGGACACGCCGATCGCCAGCGGCGAGACGGAATACGCCCGCTACGGCTTCCAGGACATGCTGGAGCGCGGCTCGGCGGATATCCTGATGCCGGATCTGGAGCGGGTCGGCGGGGTCTCGGAATGGCTGAAGGTCGCCCATATGGCCGCCGCCCTCGACGTGCCCGTCAGCCCGCATATCTTCACCGAGCATTCGCTGCAGCTCTGCGCGGCGGCGCCCAATATCAACTATTCAGAGCACATGCCCTGGTTCACAGAGCTTTTCCAGGAACGCATGGAAATGGTCGACGGCGACATCCTGATCCCTGATCGCCCAGGCCTGGGCTTCACCTTCGACCCCGACGCGGTGGAGCGTTTCGCGGTCTGACGGCCGAACTTGCGATTACAAACTGGGATCCAGCATGGTTTGCAGGCGTTGCGAGGCGGTTCTCGCGAAACGCAGGGTCACGGCCTTGCGACGGGCGGCGGAGAGTTTCTCGACCTTGGCCTCGCGCAGGATCTCGGCGCCGAAACGGTCAGCGATGATGATGCCGCAATTGCCCTCCTCGGGGAGCAGGTCGCGCGGGAAATCGACGGCGACGGCGAAGTAGAACTGATCGCAGAAGTCGAGATAGTCCCGCCATTTGCGGTCACCCTTGAAATCGGCAACGGAGGCTTTGACCTCAATCACCGTTACGGCGCCGGACCTATCAATGCCGATCACATCGACCCGCCGGCCGGTCGCCAAAGAGAACTCCGTCAGCACGCCCTGGCCGAGATCGCTCAGAAGTCGGGCCGCACCCCGGGTGACAGCCCTTGTGATCTCGGGCACGGAATCGAGCGCGGCTCGGACACCCTCGGTCATTTCACGAGATTGAGCGCGCCCCGGAGGTCCGCGCCGTCGAGCTTGGCGCCGCGTAGGTCGGCCCCGGCGAATTGCGAGTCCCGAAGCACCGCGTTGGTGAGATTGCACTCCCGCAGATCGGCGTTGGTGAAATCGCAAGCCGTCATGACGGCCCGGTGCAGGTCCGCGCCGGTGAACTTGGTCTCCTGGAGATGGGCGCTCTCGAAATGGCAGGGCCAATACTGCGTGGTCGCTCCAACAATCTGTATTGGGCCGGCCTTGGCGCCCGAGAGATCGGCGCCGGCGAGATTGGCGCGTCTGAGGGTGATGCCCCGCAGATCGGTGTTCCGCATTTTGGCGCGCCGCAGATCGGCGAAAGTCGCATCGGCCATCAGCAGATCGCTTCCGGACAGATCGCAGTCCTTCATGACCGCATAGGCAAGGTCCGCAGCCGCCAGGTTCAGAGATGCCAGGGTCTGGCCGCTGATGTCGCGCCGCTGAAGCTCCGCGCGCGCACCCTCCCGTCCGGCGGTCCGGATCCAGGTCGCGAGGCTGATCAGCATTTTCCGCATCTCGTCGCCCAGCGCGTTGAGCAGACGTGGCATGACGGCGCCCATCCCCTCCAGCGTCTCGCGGTCGATATTGCTGAACACAGCCCCGGCAAGATCGGCCTCGTCCAAGGTCGTCCCACTGAGCGTGACGTTGTAGAGGATCGTGCCGTGCAGGATCGCGCCGGTCAGATTGGCTTCGGTGAGATCGGCTCCTTCCAGATTGGCACCGGTGAAGTTGGAATGGCTGAGATTGGCGCGCACGAACTTGCAATTGCGCATGTTCGCGTCGGTAAGGTCCGTCTGGACGATGAAGGAATGCGACAGCTTTGCCTGGGCCATGTTGGCCCGGAGCGCGGTTGCCGCCGCCATGTCCATCGCCTCGCCCTCAGGCCGCGCGGAGACCAGATTCCCCGCCTTGTCCGGCTTGAGCAGAACACCGTCGCGAAGGTCGGCGTCAACAAGGCTCGCATCCGTGAGATTTGCCGCGCGAAAACAGGCACCGCGGAGATCGACACGGTCGAGCTTGGCCTCCCGCAGGTCGGCGCGCCGGAGATCGGCGGCGAATAGGATCGATTGTGAGAGGTCGGCGCCCCTGAGATCGGCATTCTGTAGTTTCGCACCGCTGAGATCCGCGCCGATCAGAGTGATGCCCTTGAAATCGAGAAAGCTGAGATCACAGGAGGCAAGGTTGGCCCGCATACCTCCGGTGCGTCCGGTCTGGAACATCCCATGTTGTTCAATGATCACCAGCAACTCACGCTGGCTTATCTTCTTGAGCGCGATCCGCTCCGGTGGCTCCTCAGTGACGATAGTGCGTTGATTGGCTGCGGCTTGCGACGCGAGTGCCGGTTCAAGAGGGGAGGGCGTATCGGCGTTCACCACATTCCTTTCGATACTGCCGACGGTGATCGCGCCGGGTCTTTAGTGTCCCACAAGCCGGAGATTCTCATCCCCTGCAAGCCAATTTGCAAAAAAGATACCACAAATGCTTATGATTGGAGAGGCCAGGCCACGCGAAGCCTCCGCGACAAGAGTTCAACACTGTTTTAGTGCTGGAAACAAACCGATTGGCGGGCCAACGGGCGCGGCGGCTCCCGCGCCGGCGGATCAGTACGGAACCGTGCCGATCACCACGGTCCGGTGCAGGACTCTCGGATGGACCGACATGTCGTAGTTCCGGTCCGCCCGGTGCAGCAGGCAGCGATTGTCCCACATGACCAGATCGCCCTTCTTCCACTGGTGGCGATAGACATGGGCCGGCACCGTCGCCCGCTCCAGCAGGTCGTCCAGCATCGCCTTGCCTTCGGCCTCGGGCATGCCTTCGATATGGCCTATATGCATGCCGAGATAGAGCGACTTGCGCCCTGTCACCGGGTGGGTACGCACGACGGGATGAACCACTGGCGGGCGCTCCCGCTTCTGCTCCTCGGTGGCGGGCTTGTTGCCGGTATTGCGCCGGCTGGCCTCCCAGCTATGGACTGCCTTGAGACCCTCAAGCGCCCGTTTTTCGTCTTCCGGCAGGGCGTCGTAGGCCATATGCATGTTGGCGAACAAGGTATCGCCGCCTTCGGGAGGCACCTCGACCGCGTGCAGCAGCGTCGTGAGCGAGGGAACCGCGTGATAGGACTTGTCGGTGTGCCAGAAATAATTGCCGTGGGTGCTGGGCGTCGGCGTCGGCTTGCCGGAAACCGGGTCGAGATTGGTCACCGTATGCACGATCGGATAGCGGCTGCCGTCCGGCAGGCGTCCGACATGCTGCTCAAGCTCGCCGAAATTCGCCGTGAAGGCGTGCTGCTGATCCTTGGTGAGATCCTGGTCCCGGAACACCAGCACATGATGCTCGATAAAGGCGTCTAAGATCGCGTCGCGCACGGCGCCGCTGATCGGCTGGGAAAGATCGATGCCCCGGATCTCCGCGCCCGCAACGTCGCCGATCCGCGTAACCGTGAACGGCGGGTTGGCGGAGGCGGATGACGTGGTCGACGGCGAAAGCTCGTTCATGATCCCAACTCCCTCAAGCCGGCGCGCGGGCAGCCGCGACGCTCACTGACAGAATGATCGATTGCCGCAGCGCTGGCAACGCGGCACGGCCAAGGTGAGCGAATCAGCGAGCAGGCGATGAGGTTGGAAGCGAAGAAAGAATTGGAGCGGGCGATGAGATTCGAACTCACGACTTCAACGTTGGCAAGGTTGCTCTCTACCGCTGAGAATTCTTAATTCCTCTTCCGAATCAAGCTGTTATACGAATCGTATCTTTTCAACCCATGTGACACAAGCCCCATATTGTGACAGCCACTGTGACACCAGTGTGACACGGGGCCAATCTGGCCAGTAGATCAGACCTCCTCAGACTCCCCCAGACCATCCTTTGATCATCCAGCGACTATCCCTCGGTTATCCGTAGGACTCACCAGTGAGCGTCCTAGGGGTTTCTGGAGGGTGTCGGAGATGGTCCAGCGGATAAGTAGGGGGACACCAGCCCTATAGGTACTAGTAGGCTCGTGTCCCCCAACTACTACCCTTCTGGATGGTCCGGC